>CAZFBD010000158.1:0-2514 GCA_964517125.1 uncultured Acidimicrobiales bacterium | reverse complement strand
ACGCTCACCGCCTGGGCCAACCTCGCAAAGGCCAAATTTCAGAAATTCGGCACCACGAACCCGTAAGACATCATCGTCGGTCTCCGAGCCGTGGGCCTGCGATTCCAGCGCCGGGTCGCGCCGTGCCCGACCCGGCTCGCATGGCCTCTCCACCCACCCGTCCGGACATGCGTCCGAGGTTCATGGCCGTGAGCGCCACGCCGGCGCCGACGCTCGCTGCTTTGAGCGGGGAGCGTTCAGAGCCGCCTTGGAGGCTTGCGGTTTCCATGATGGGGATGGCTTTGAGGAGCATCCATGGCATGAACGCGGCGAGGAGGAGGACGATGCAGCCGGTGAACATGGGGCCGAGTTGCACGGCGACGGTGTCGTCGACGGTGACGCTGTTGTTGATGAGCGTGGAGCCGATGCCGAAGGCGAGGGCGATTCCGAGTTTGGAGGCGATGAGCGCGACGAGCACTTCGGTCGTTCGGCGGGCGAGTTGGCGGCTTCCGGCGGAGGCGCGGGAGGCGTAGCCGAGGGGTGCCATCACGATCACGATGAGGATGAGCGCGGACCGGATGAGGAGTTGGGCCCAGACGAGGAGGGCTGCCGCGATCCAGAGGAAGCCGAAGAGAAGGGTGAGGAGGGTTCCGGCGGTGTCGGCGGGTTCGGTGGTGGTGCTGGCGGCGACGGTGATGGTGCCAGCGATGTTGCCGATGGCGGTGGGCATGTCGCCGAGGATCTGGTTGGAGGTTGCGTCGACGATTTGGATGAGTGCCCAGGTGAACGACGTGTAGAGGGTGGTGAGGAGGATGGCGGCGGGGAGGTCGACGGCGGCGGCGCGGATGATGGGGCCGGGTTCGCCGCGAGTGAGAGCGGAGAGCACGTTGATGAGGAAGAACCCGAGAACGAGAAACAAGGAGAGTGTGAGGACGGTGTTGCGGATGCTGTCGAGTCCAGCGAATTGGGGGCTGTTGAGGTCGAGCGTGCTTGTGGTTTGCATGGCGTCGATGAGTGCGCCGGTGAGGGTTTCGATGGCTCCGGTGACCGCGTCGAAGGTGTAGAGGATCATGGCGTTGATGGCAGCGTCGGCGGCGGATTCGGCGGCTCCTCCGACTGCGTCGGTGACGAGGTCTTCTGCTTCGCCGATGACGTTGTCGATGATCGGGATGTCCATGGCGATGACGGGTCGACTCATTGGAGTGGTTGCCAGCGGCCGATGGTGTGGAGGATGTCGCTGGCGCGGTCCGGATGGCGGCTTCCCGGGTTGGGGGTGGGTCCGGGTTCGGAGTCGATGGTGTTGATGAGCCATCCGTCGTCGCCGTGTTCGAGCGTGTAGGTGGTGGTGACCCATTCGGCGGTGATGTGTTCGTTACCGAAGGCGATTATTCGCACGTTCCACACGCGCACCCGAATGTGTTGGTCGGTCTGGGGTTGGGTGTCCGTGGCGACGGGTGCGATCCAGAGGCGGATGCCATCTGGGGCGGATTGCTGGAGGGCTGCCACCCGGGTGTGCGTGTCGGCGGCGATGCGGTCGGCGTTCGCAGGGGTGGTGATGGCGCGTTGAAGTTGTGCGGCGTCGACGGGTGGCAGTTGAACGGCATGTTCGGCGAGCTCGAGGAAGCCGATGGCCGCGTCGACGGCTGTGGGCGCGTTGCGGGCGATGTCCGCCGCCTGGTGGGCGACCGTGATTGGATCGGGGCCGGCCGACACCGTCGTGGTGTGCGGTGTTGTTTCGGATGTGGAGGTTGTGGGTCTGGCGCCGGCACCGGGGTCGGAGGGGAGGTCCCCGGTGCCGGCCGATTGTGCGGCCGTCCTGTTGTCGTGGGTGGTGATGTGGATGCCGGCGAAGAACAGGATGAGGGCGACGGCGGCGCCGACGTGTTTCCGGTTCATGCGAGTCCGGAGAGTTCGTTGACGAGTGTGGATCCAAGTCCGACAACGATGGCTCCTGCGGCGCCGCCGAGTGCGTAGCTTTTGCCCCGGGATGCAGCAAAGGAGTTCCCTCCCGCTTGGGAGAGCCCCCAAACGGCGCCGCCGATGAAGAACGCTGCGAGAGATCCGGCAAGTCCCAGCCATTTGAGCCATCCAAGTGCTTCGAGTGCGATGTCTCCGCCGGGAAAGTCGTTGGATGGTGCGGGGTTAGGTATTTGTGCAAGCAGCAGGACGATGGTCATTGGGTGCTCCCGTGTTGGTGTACCCAAGAGTGGAGGCGATTTGCATCCCGATCCGGCCACGAAGCTCAATCGTCTCCAGATCCGTTAGTCACCAGTCTCGCGCCCCGGACTACCTACCAACCCTCATCTGCGAAGAGCCGGTTTTCGGCGGCGAGGTAGTGGCGGCCGATCCGGCCGAGGCTGAACCAGTGGGGTACGAAGTGGCCGACTTTGATTGGTTGTAGGTCTCGGGCGGTGGCGAGGTGGGCTTCGGTGTCGGTGTTGAGGCGGCCACGATTCGACAGTCCGTAGTTGGACGTTTGGATGCGGCCGGCGATGGCGAGCTGGGTGGTGAAGGTCAGCCAGTAAGCGCCGGGTG
>CAZFBD010000157.1:0-2522 GCA_964517125.1 uncultured Acidimicrobiales bacterium | reverse complement strand
TCGGATAACGAATTGCGATCTATCCGTTGGGAGGATGCTGACGGATAGATCGTGCGTTGAACTTTGTCGAGTGTTTCGACAGAGTGGGAAGGACTTATGGTAGCGATGTTTGGCACTCGGTGCCAACTTTAGGCTTCGTACCAACTCGGACGGTGCGGAGAACTCATGATGTGAGCCCAACCTGGTTTGTCTTGAATCGCTTGCAGAATCATCGGACCGTTGCAGTGGATGCAAGAGTGTGCGGCATCCGTGCTTTGATCCGCTGAAAAGTCCGACGACTCCGTTGGATCCAATGGCCCGAACTCCGTCGCACCGGACGATAGGGGCGCATCGAACGCGGCGAGTTGTTTGCTACAGCGCTCTAAATACTGGTCGCGACGGGTGTTGCTCCAACCGCCATAGCGACGTGTCTTGGTGTAGCCGCGCGGCAGAATGTGCAGGCTCCAGCGGCGCGTGAACTCCGTCCTGCTCAGAGTGATCGGAACTTGCCGCGAATCGCCGCCGCTTGTCGTGCCAGCGCGTGCCAAGAACGTCACTTCGTTATCGTCCGCTGCGATGATGCGACTGTCCGAAATCGGGCCGCCCGTCAGATAGCGTGCCAAGTATTTCAAGACATGATCGCTGTCACAGCCTTGAGGTGGTGGCTCGATGTAGCTGACCCAAGTCACCGTGCGAAGTTCATCGAGCAGCGATTGCCATGCGTCAGCATCTTGCAGGTGCGCGAAGTCGCCTTCGAGCTTCAGTTCGTCGCGAGCGTGCAAATCCTCCAGGCCTGACAAGAATGCTTCGCGATACGCATTGCGCAAGTCATCCGCATCAACGAGGTACCGACCCACCGTCGACGCGTCGTTGTCTCTCGAAGCGACCTGCCAATGGTATCCGTTAAGACTTGGCCCGCTACCGGGAACCACCGCGTGAACATGCCCATGCGCGTCAAGCTTTTGATTCCAAGTATGCAGCACCATCAGCGCCGCCGGATCGTAGCCTTGTTCGTCTTGAACGGTTTGCCGCAGCGCCTTCCAAGCCGATGCGAACAGCAGATCGTAAATCTCGCGCCGGTTACCAAGTGCCAATCGTGACAGTTCACTCGGCAACGTAAACACGACTTGAAAATAATCTACGCCGTCAAGAATCAACTCACTGGCGCTGTCAAGCCAATCACTTCGCCGCGCACCGCTACAAGTTGGACAGTGTCGATCACCGCAAGAATTGTAGACGACACATTCACTCGCACAGCCACCGCAGCGATAGTGTCGGCCGCCCAAGGCTGGCGTTCGACACAGCGACAACTTCGCCAATGTGCTTTGGACTTGGGGCGGCGGACTGTGGCGATCGACGTAGACGGCCGCGCTGCGCTTGAGTATTTCAGCAACGGTTAGCTTGCGGTTTAAGCCTGCGTGCTCGGGTCGTCCCACTTGGGCAATTGCCGAGTCGGTAACCAGTCCAGCGGGCTGGGCGTCCTGAGCAGATGAGTGCGCCGGACGTGCAGATACACCATCGTGGTTTGAAAACTCGCGTGCCCCAATAGCCGACTGATCGTCAAAATATCCACTCCCGCTTCGAGCAATCCTGTCGCGTAAGAGTGTCGCAAAGTGTGCGGTGTGACGCGTTTCTTGATCCCTGCTTTGTTGGCCGCGTCGCGCGTGGCCTTCTGAATCGACGTGGCCACATAAGGAATTTCGGGCGTCTTGCCGGGAAACATCAGCGAGGCCGGACGATACTGTTTCCAGTAAACTCTCAGCGCGTCCAATAGTCTCGGCGAGAGTGGCACGCTTCGTTGCTTGCTGCCTTTGCCGTGCCGAACGCTGATCATCATTCGCTGTGAATCGATGTCGGCGATCTTCAAGTGCAGCGCTTCGTTGATCCGCAGTCCGGCCGCGTAGAGCGTCGTCAAGAATGTTCGGTGTTTCAGATTGGGTGTGCACTTGAGCAACTCGGCAGCTTCATCGGCAGAGAGGACCGTCGGCAGAGTTCGCTTGCGTTTTCCAAACGGGATCATGACGACCGGCCAATCGCGTGGGAGCGTGACGCGATAAAGTAACCGTAGCGCACAAACAGCTTGGTTGAAGCTACTGAAGCCAACTTTTCGCACTTCGATTAAGTGCACCTGAAAGGATCGAACGTCTTTGGGGGTTACATCGGTGATGTTCTTGGGTGCAAGAAACCGCTCAAACTTATCGATGTGGTAGACGTACGCGTCGATGGTGTTTCGAGCGAAGTTACGAATGCGCATGTCTTGTGCGAGGCGTTTGCAGATTTTGGAGTTGTGTTTTTCGTAAGGCGACATGTTGAATTTCTCTCTCTGTTGAAGTGTCAATCGTGGTGGAGAGATTCAGCATGCACCGAATTAAGCAAAGCGCAAGTCGATTCGTTCGAAACGTTCGCTACAACCGGCCCCTCAAGAACGGGCACGATTCAAGAAGAAGACAGTTGGCAGGAAGCCAGCAAAACCACCGCAGGAAGCGGAAAACGCGCCACCGAAGAGAACGATCCAGCGTCAGGCAATTCGATTAAGTTCAACG
>CAZFBD010000156.1:0-2642 GCA_964517125.1 uncultured Acidimicrobiales bacterium | reverse complement strand
GGAAATGTCCTGGCAGAACTCGCCGACAACGAGCGTTTTCACTGTGACTGACGACGTGGCTGCGTTGGCAGTGTACCGATCGCTCATGCCGGGCGGGGAGAACCATTGGGTCGTCCGAGGTCTTGGCGGAGATTGGGTGGACGGCGTCGTCCGCGGCTTCCAGTTCGACATCACCTGGGGGCCGGCCGAAGGGTACGAGGGCTTCCTCGCTGACGACAGCGGCAACGCCGTGCCGGTCAGCGTTCTGATCTCAGATCGTTTGGAAAAGAACTGGCGATCGGTCGACGACTTCCACGGCGATGGTTTCGAGCGTCAGGTCGTTTCGGTGACGCTCAGCGATGACACGGCGATCCAAGCCTGGATCTACGTTGCCCGCACCGACAGCTAGGACAGGACGCGAGGAAACCTGATCTCGAGCTTCAGTTTGTGTCGGCGAGACGTCGATCGAGGTGACGGATCTCGGCGGGGTTGCGGGCCAGGCGCCGCGCTTCGGCGAATGCAGCCCTCGCGGCTTCGACGTTGCCAGCCAGTAGTTGGAGCTCGGCATGGGCGGCGTGGAACAGGTGGTAGTCGGCGAGGTCGTCGCGTTGGGGCAGGGCAGCCAGGCCGGCTTGTGGAGTCTCGGCCATGCCGATTGCCACGGCCCGGTTCAGGGCCACAATCGGCGATGGGTCGATCGTGACCAGGCGGTCATACAAGGCAGCGATGCGTTCCCAGTTGGTGTCTGCTGCGTCGCGGGCATTGGTGTGATAGCCAGCGATCATCGCCTGCATCTGGTAGCGGCCCGGAGCCTGCAGGGCCATCGCCTCACGCAGAGCGGCATTCCCGTTCTCAATGTCGGCGGGATACCAGCGAGTGCGATCTTGGTCGGGCAACAGCACAAGGTCGGCGTTGCTATCGAGGCGAGCGCCGCTACGAGCGTGGTGGAACAGCTCGAGTGCGAGAAGGCCGTGTATCTCGGCGTGGTCGGGCAGCAGGTCGAGAAGCGATCGCGTCAGTCGCAACGCCTCTTCACACAGATCGACACGCATCGGCTCGGGATCTTCGCCTCGGCCGAGGTAGCCCTCGTTGAACACGAGGTAGAGCACACTCAGGACTGCATCGAGTCGGTGCTCGAGATGTTCAGGCATGTGGAGCGGTATCGCGGCGTCGCGGATCTTGGCTTTGGCCCGCGAGATGCGTTGGGCCAGGGTCGGTGTGGGGATCAGGTAGGCGCCTGCGATCTCGTCGGTGGTCAGGCCAGCAATGAGTCGCAGCGTCAACGCAACCTGGCTGTCGGTGCCAAGTGCCGGGTGACAGCACAAGAACATCAGGCGGAGCTGATCTTCCGACAGGTTCGGATCGGTGGTCGGATCATCTATGAGGAAGGTGTCGTGCATCGTGGTGGTCTCGTTTGGATCAGCATGCAGCTCGGGGGCGGCGGCCCGTGTTCTCCGGCGCTCGACATCGAGGCGTCGGACACGATCGATGGCCCTTCGGCTCGCCACCCGATTGAGCCACGCTCCCGGGTTGGCGGGCACGCCTTGGGTGGGCCATTGCGTGGTGGCCTCGGCCAGCGCATCAGCAACGGCGTCGTCGGCGAGGTGCAAATCGCTGAATCGCCCAGCCAGTAGCGCCAGCACACGAGGTGCATCGTGGCGTACCAACTGGGCGAGTGCAGCGTCGATGTTGTCCATCTCGAAGTGTTCGATCAGGCCTCGGGACGGAAGGCGATTGGTCGAACTTCGAACGAGCCGTAGGGGATTGGAACCTTGGCGGCGATGGCCAGTGCCTCGTCAAGGTCGGCAGCTTCGATGACGTAGTACCCGCCGAGCTGTTCCTTGGTCTCGGCGTATGGGCCGTCGGTCATCGTGTTGCCCTGAGGCGACTTGTGAAGCGTGGTCGCTGTGGCCGTGGGGGCAAGGCTGGCGCCGCCAATCATGTGGCCGCCCTCGGCGAGCTCCGCATTGAAGGCCATCCATTCGCCCATCATCTCGTCGAACTCTGGTGTTCCCGGCGCAAAGTCCGGAGCAGCGCTTTCGTCGGAGTGAAGAAGGATCATGTATTCCATTGTGTTTTCTTTCTGTTTGGTCAACGACGCTAGTCGTTGGTGGTTTGTGGTTGAAGACTTGTTGGTTGGGGTGGACGGTGCTTACGCAGTGGCGAGGCGCTCAAGGTTGTCGAGGGTGATTTCCATGCCGTTGGTGATGTTGGCTGCCCGGTCGGTGACGCCGGCCTTCTGCTGTGCCCGGCGGATGAACCAGGGCGACGCCTTGTCCTGACGGACGGACTCGACGACTCGGGTGCCGCCCTCGACTGCATGGAACTCGTAGCGCCACGTCGGACCAAAGCCCATGGGCACCTTGAACTCGAAGACCTGGCCGCGCTCGGCGGCGGTGACCGTTGGCTTGGTCGTCCACTTGCTCTTGCCGAGCTCGTTCTCGCCCTTGAACCGTGCCCCGACCTCGGGGCCAGCGGTCTTTCCGACCCATTCGGCTCCCCGGCACTCCGGGCTCAGCTCGCCGATTCGGCCAACATCGGTGACGATGTCGTAGAGGGCCTCGGGCGACGCTGGAATCGTGCGCTCGACGGTTGCGGTGATTGGCTGATGCTTGCTCATGATGTGCTCCTCGTGGGCTTGTTTCGACCGGCTGTTCCGGTCC
>CAZFBD010000155.1:0-2764 GCA_964517125.1 uncultured Acidimicrobiales bacterium | reverse complement strand
GACTACGTGGGGCGACTACTTCGATCGGAAGAAGATTGCCGTAGGGTGGCAAACCCAGATGACCCCATCCACCTGTGAGCATGGATGCACGTTCGAATCACCAGGCCCCTCCGAATGGGACGGGGTGGATGCTGATTCAACGGCGCGCCGGCGACAAGTGTCCTTGTTTGCTACATTTCGGTAAATGGCGGACATTGTCGGGCGACTCCTGCCCTCCGTACGTGAGATTCGCAATCCTTTGGCGGTTGGAGCGACCTGGCTGGTCCTCCTCTGGACGATCGCTGACGTCAGAGGCCTCGACGCGGAACAGACCGCGGTCGAGTTGCTATTTCGTCGACTCCTCGCAGATGTCCCGGACGTAGCTGGGGTCGCTGCGTTTGCCTTTGTTGCCACTCTGCTCGGCTCAGGCCTCGTTCGTCTCATGGACCGGCTGATGCAGTGGCTGAGGCGGCAGCACATGGAGAACGCGTACAGTCCCCTCGATCGTGCTGACAGCTTGCGTCGCAGCGGAGCTGGGGAGTTCCGGCCGTTGGTTAAGCACTTCGTCGAGAACAATCCCGATCTTGACCGCTGGAACTATGAGGAAGACGGTCCGGGGTTCAAGCACAACGTTGACCTCTATCTGAGGTCCCTCCCTGACGATTCGGAATTCGCAGCGCTGCAGTCGGAGCAGTTGCTGCGCTTTTCGATGGTGTTCCCACTTCTCGTCGGGGCGGTTGCGTCGACGAGTTGGGCCTTTGGGGGCGAGGACAGCAGTGTTGCCTGGTTGGCCCTGGGACTCTGGGTTTTCTCGGTCGCCGTCGTCTTGGACTACAAACGAACAGGCACTCTTATGCACCGTCGCTGGACAAGACTCGTCGACGAGTTTCCAGACTGGCTACCGAAAGATGTTCGTGGGGAGCGTGAAAGGCACTTCGCGAGCAGAAGCGCGGAGGTGTCGGTTGGTGCGGCTTCGAACACCGGCCCGTACGTAGAGAACTCTGGAAGGGCCGTGGCGAAAAGGGTCGTGCTTCAGATTTCTCATGCAGACAGTCACCGCCTCAAGGACCTGATCGAGTGTCCCGCCATCGAGGAGCTTCAGGCTGGCCGAAGCATAGGGCTTGACCCCCCAGAACTTGAACTCAACGTTGGATCGATCAGCGGGGTTGTGAGTTGGTCTGACGGGACGGGAAGTCATACCAAGTCTTTCCAGACAGACGTGAAGCCTGACTGGGACTGAGGAGGCTGCGCCGATCGGGGCCCATTGGACATATCCCGAACTTGTCCAAACAGTTGCTCTGGGGTGCTTTGACTGTCTGCTGCGGTCAGGTGGCCCAGCCGTCCGAGCTCTCCGTCCATTCGGAGCGCACAGCCGTCGTTGCGTTGAGATCGACGTGTCCATTGACATCTTCGGTAGTGGTGTACTGCCCGAGTTCTCGAGACGCCACCACGAGATTGGACGAGGGCACGGCCGTGATGGCGGTCTTGCCATGGAAGCCATGCAGCGTTGACATCAGTGTCGTGATTGGGGGTAGTCCTGCTGATCTCTGTTCCGTGATGTACCTGTAGAAGGTCCGGGGAGTAGCGTTCCGGCTGCCATGATGGCCGATCTTGTACAGCGAGAGGTCTGCAAGCTTCTTCCGGAACTTCGGTTCGGTACGGGCGCGCCTCAGGATGTACCTCCAATTCTCGATCTGTGCGTCGCCGGAGAACAGCATGGTGTGCTCACCGACCTCAATCAGGATGACAACGCTTGTGTTGTTGAGCGAGTGGTCGACGGTTCGTACCAGTTGGAGGGCCCGTTCGACGCCGTATTCAGACAAGTCGTTGAGGAGCTCGCGGGCCGCACCCAACTGATGGGGTTCGGCGACCCGTCGAATCGCCTCCGCTTCGAGGACGATGTCTGCTTCGCGGCCGGGCAAGGAAGCGAGAACGGGGCTGCGAAGCCAGAACTCGTCCTCATCAACACCGGCAGTCTTGATCGCTGGTTCCTGTTCGATCGTCGGCGGCCCGAGCGCACGGGCAACGACGCCCGGTATGTAGTCGGCCAAACGAATCTGGTCGCCAGCCTTGCAGTATTGGGTTTCTGTTTGATCTGTCAGGACCGACCAGTGCTGCAAGGTGGCAACGGCCTTTGCATTCTTGACCTGCATCGCGAGAAGGTCTTCGAGTTCGTCGGCATGCGCGCTACGGATTCTTGCGGAGAGTCTCTGGAGCGGTTCGGCGATGTCTTCGAGGGTGCGGAGCGACAAAGCGAAGCGTCGAGAGTCTGGGTCAATGCCATCCAGGCTGACGGCAGCGTCGCCGACGTCGGGATGATCAGTCCACGGCCGAACGAGTAGGCGAGGTTGGATGTCGTTGAAGATGCTGGCGCTTGCGTTGTTTCCGAAGCCGGATACGTGGTCGCGGTGACGGTGGGTAACGACCGCCACGTCGATCGGTTTCCCGTTCAGAGTAGAGCGGATGTGATCTGCGACTTCAGTGGTGTCTGGCCCATCGGGTGAACGCTTGGTGGAGCCACAGTCGATGAGCATGTGGCGGTCATCACCGTTGTCATAGATGAATGTGATGAGGACGCAGTCTCCGAAGCCAACGTTGTACGCCCTTACCCGCACATCGGTGGGCCTGTTCACCATTGCTCTGATCGATCAGCTGTACGGCCGTGCATCTCACCGAGGAGCTCGGCGACGCTGATGCTCCGATCGCCAAGACGGCCCAAACGGTCGAGGTGGATGAAGCGTCGTTCGTGGCGGGCGACATCTTCGATCGGTTTCGCTATGTGGGC
>CAZFBD010000154.1:0-2830 GCA_964517125.1 uncultured Acidimicrobiales bacterium | reverse complement strand
CTAAGACGTTGGCGCCGATTCAGGTCCAGATAGCGAACGTCGCTTCTCTCTCGAACGTCCGGCGAACAGTGGAAGATGGCCGAGTAGAAGCAAGCCGGTCCAACGACGAACAAGGCCAACGCCGACGCAACCAAGAACGGTGACTCGTCGCCGCTGCTCTCCGACCACCACACACCCCCGAGCGCAAAGCTGATCAGCAAAGCTCCGGCCGTGATCGCCACCAGAACCCGCTCGTGGACCACCATCTGGATAAGCAGTGTCGAGAACACAAGAATGGCGAGCGCCAGGATGGCACCAGCAATAGTGACGATGTCATCGTCGCCTCCCTGGCTGATACCGACGACAACCGCAAGGAAGGCTGCCGCAGCCCACACCATCAGAGCGATGAAGTACCGGATCAGCGTGGACACCATCGTCAGAACCTAGTCGCCGGTTTCGATGCTCGACGAGGCCCGCCGAAACTGGTCCGGCCGCCGGTTCTTGCGCCTCTCCGAGACCCTCAGGCCGCCCCAAATCCCGAACTTCTCGCTGGCGCCTACAGCAGCGCATTTCTCTCGAACCGGGCAGACGACGCAGAGCCGATCGGCTGTCTTTGAGCTGTCGCCTCGCTCCGGATGCCACAGCGAAACCTCGATCTCACGCCAATCGAACTCGCCTCGATTCGACAGACGCGGGCCCGATACATCATTCGCCGAGAGGGTGGCGCTGTGCGGACAGCAGTGGACTCTTTGCTGTCCGCACAGTCGGAAGGAGGTCGGACGTTGCTACCCCCCGTGCAAAGCCTGTTGGAGGACTGCGGTAACGGTGACCGTTCCGTTGTCCATTACCAGGGTGCCGTCGACGACCGTGACTTCAACTTCGGCACTGTCGGCGATCAATGCTTTGAGACCGAAGCTCGATGGCTTGAAGCAATCCATGTTCGTGGTAATGCCCTCCGAGTCCGGGCGGTGAACGAACCCTGTGTCGCTCCAGTCGATATCGGCATTCCATTCGTTGCACCCATCGAACACTGAAATCTGAGGATCGATGTTCGTCCCGAACCGGAGCTCTTCTACGTTCGGGACGAAGTTGTATCGATCCGGGTCATGTCCCTCAGCGTCCGTGACAATCCAAACCTCGCCCGTAGTCTCCATCTGGATACGGGTCTGCACCCCACCGCAGGAGCTGAAAAGGCCCACCAATAGGACGATGGTCAGCCATCGCAAAAACGTCACAGATTCCACCGATCTATCGGGTGAGGAGGGTTGCCCCGGTCTCCCTTAGAGCAATACCGACTGGAGTGTAGAACGTGAAGTTAACGGGGCTGGTGCAGCTGTCTCCGCCAGCGCTGGCGGAACCGCTGTGGATTCCGTACGCCGTTCGATTCGCAAAGACAGGTCCGCCACTGTCCCCGTTGCATGCCTTGAGGGTGGGACCCTCAATCTTGCCGAACTGGTTCTTGCAGCCAAGCCAGCCGCATCTCTCGTAGTCGGGATCGAAGTCCACCGACGTGACGATCCCACAGCTCTTGAACGACTTGAACCCGTAATGACAGGCAAAATCGTCCTTCTGAGGCTTGCGCCCTTTCATGTTTCGGACGTCGTTGCGGTTCTGCCGCGTCTTGTGAAAATCGTCCCTGAACTGGTTGGGGCCGTTCGGATCAGCGGCGAAGTAGATCATTGCGTCACCATCGTCGGGGTTCACGATACTGTTTGTTGGCGGAGGGGCGATAGCGAACGAGGCGCCAGTGTTGTTGGTTGAGTTCCCCCAGTGCCTTACGAGCGTGCGTGGCCCGCTGTCGTGATCAGGATCCTGGTTTGGGTTGCCGCAGTGCCCGGCAGTCAGCATGCCGACATAGCCGTTCGGCCACGAGACTGCGAAGGCTGATGTGCATCGGCCGCGGTTGTTAGTGACCACCTGGCCGCCGTAGAAGTGGGTGGTGGCTTGAAGTGCCGGGCCGACAAGAGCTCCGTCGACAAGCCCCACGCTGCTGTCCTCGTCGGAAGTAGTCCGCGCACCCGCGACGATCACGAAGTCGATTCCGTCTGAGGCTTCTTCCAGAACCCGTTCGGCTGCGGTCCTCGCCATAGCCGCATCCATGGGTTCAACGAAGCCACGCATGCCCGGAATCGAATCCGAGGCGATCTGCGGCATATTCTCATCGAGCGCGAGGATTACCGCGTTCTCCTCGAGATCCAGATCCGTCCAGACGATCTGTTCGATCAAGCCGCTACCGAGGCTGACGAGAACAGCGTCATCATCGACTGCTTCACGTAGTTCGTCGTATGTATGGGCTTCGCCGACGGTTACCGTGAGATCTGAGGTTCGTCGGTCAATCCTTCGTGTCTTCTTCGTTGGCTGCTCGTCGCCTGCGAGCGTCACCCATCCGTGAAGTTCGGGCTCATGATGGACGCCCCAACCGGCGACGCGATCGCCCTCGCCTTCAACGATGCGTTCGATGCGAGTCTGGATCTGCTCGAGGCGCTTCAACCTACGTTTCGCCTCCTGGAGGGGTAGACCGAACGACTCGGCGTACTGCTCCTCTCGGGTCTGGTCAACTTCGATCTCCGAGTCGAAAGTCTCTTGCAAAACCGGCTGAGGCGGTTCTGCCGACGCTGGCCCGCCAAGCCCGGCCGCGAGCAGGCCAAAGATCAGCAGAAATACCGCCAATATACGTTTCATTCGATTATCTCCCAAGGGGTTTTTCCACCGTCAACCACGCCAGCGGCGCAACCTAGGCGAGCGGTCCTCCGCTGTCAACGACACACGCACATTGATGTCTAACCAGATGGACGGCGGCGTTGAAGTGCGACGTCATCGGGCAACATGTCGCGACCAATAAGCTGGTCCA
>CAZFBD010000153.1:0-2855 GCA_964517125.1 uncultured Acidimicrobiales bacterium | reverse complement strand
CTCCTTGAGACCTATCGCGACGATGAACCAGCCTTCTTTCTTGCGCACTATGCGCGCCTCTACAGCACCTACCAAGCGATGGCCATCCGTCGTATCGCAGATCCGCGACATGAGAGCCGAACGATCTCGCTGGGCGGCGTGATCGAACAGATCCGAAAGAACCCAGCGGTGCTGCGTCGCGATCGGTACATCGAGATGTACGTCCGCGGGAAACCGGCCGATGATCTCGCCTACTTCCGAGGAGATGCCACACAGATCTACGACGCGAACTTTGGCCAGGGTGACGAACTTCGCATCGACCTACTGACCGAGTGGACCAGAGAGCTGGACGAATCATGCCAAGCCGTCCGAGCCTACTCAACGAAGACGATCGCCCACATCGACGCAGAACTGGACGGCCTCGAACCGGTCACCTACGACAACCTGGACATTGCTATTGACGCACTCTCGAGTGTCTTCGGGAAGGTGCAACTGCTGGTCGACGGGGTCTCCGTCCTGAAGTTCGAGCCGACTATCCAGGGCGATTGGAAGTCACCTCTACGCAAACCGATCTTCTGAACTGAGTCGGCTTAGCTTGCGCAGCGAGGATCACCTGAGCGAGCCGTCAGCTCCGATGCGGCTACCGTTGGCGCATGACGGAATGGCGGCGGCAGGCTCACCTCGAGCAGGCGCTTCACGTGGCTCGCTCAGGCGCGGTACCGACTCAGCCACTTCGCTTGAGTCGACGGAACCGCTCGATCGTGCTGGACGCCGACTTCTTGGATGACCGGATCGCAACTGTGTGGGTCGTGCGCCGCGGACAGAGCGGTGAGCCCACCGATGAAACTGTGCGTCTCGAGCGAGAAGGTGGTCAATGGACCGTTCTCGGTGGTGGAAGCAGCAGTCCAGGGCAAGATCTCGACTGGCGGCCAAGTCTTGCTGAGGCAGCAGCCTTGCAACGGGGACGTGCTCAGTGGAAGAACTGTCCGTTCGGTGTCGTCGGAGGCGGATCGCGAGGGATTCGCCGTGGCGGCTCGAACACCGTCTACTTGACGTTGGCGAGCGAGGTTGCAGAGCTTCGGTACTCCGATCGCGATCCGAAGAGGGCGCCGCATCACGGCCGCATCGTGTTTCTTAGCTACGGTAACCGTGAGCCGGAGATGACCGCGTTCGACACCGAAGGCAACAGCCTTGGGACCTTCAAGCCAAGCGAGTACTGGAAAGACTCACCGCCACGCTTCGGGCCGCATCGATGGTGGTGGATGCGGCGCCGGGGGCGGGGCGGCTGGTTCACGTACCGGCCGAGAGCCAGGCTTCGAGAAGGCTAGTTCCAAGCGACGAGAACTCTGTGGAAGCCTAGGCCAGAACAAACTCTACCGGCATAAGGGGTCCAGAAACCCCCTAAACAGCTAAAGTATCCGCATGTCTCGTGTTCTCGATTCGCTTGCTCGGGCCGACTTCCGGGTAGCCGCGGCGTCTGATTTCGACGTTAGGCACCCGAAATCGGAGCTTCGCCGCCTTACTGACGCTGGAGCGCTCGTTCGCGTTGCGCGTGGCTTCTATGCCCTGGTACCGGAGGGGCAGCGTGGCGTTGGAACGTCGTGGCGTCCAAGTCTCGAGGGCGCGGCGCTCGGGGTCGCTGTAGCGATGTTCGAGATCGGCTCAGTGGCCCTCGTCGGGCCGTCGGCTGCCCGGGCACACGGCTGCTATCCCCGTGCATTGGGAGGAGCATTCGTCGCGGTGCCCAGGCAACGGGCTCGACGCGAGACCCCGTACGGGCCGATCCACTTCAGCATGCGCGACACCAAGAAGCTCGACACCGTCCGCATTTCGACAGACCTTGGCGACGGATGGGCCACCAGCCCGGAGCAGACCGCATTCGACCTCGTGAGAAACTGGCCGGTCTGGCCGATCTCTGAATCGACTTGCACCGAAATGCTGAACCTCCTTGCAGCCCGAATCGACTGGTCCCTGGTCGACGAGGTCGCCGCAAGGACCCGCAGCGTCGACACCTTGCACGAACTGCGAACTCGTCTCGGAGATCGCGTTCGATGATCACCGCTCAGGAAACTCGGGAGTTCGCCGGCGACAGATCGGCGAGGCGACGGCACACTCTCACACCGGCGCGATCGTCATCACGAGACTTCGAAGCCCGCCGACGAACGCCTCAACCAATCGACCCACGTAATCCAGACATCTGGACCCCGAACCGAGGTAGCGGGGTCGCTGCGATCGAGGGCCGCCAGCGCAGCACACACTTCTTCCTCGAGGACAATCCACGGCCCGTTGGATTCGAGCTTGAACCCTGGAATGCCCGAGCCCTGGCCACGCTGAGACGAAGCCGACAGCTCGGCGTCCGCATACGCCATCCAGACTCCTGGGTTCGCAGCACGATGCTCCGCCTCCGAGCTGTACAAGCTGCGATTCCATGATGGGTACTCGGGGAACGGCCCCGGTTTTCCGCGAGCGAGCATCCCAAGCTCGGCCATTCTCGTCCGGCACAGACCCACGCCCGCCATGTTCAGATGAAAGCTGTACGGCTCGACAGCATCAAGAAACCGCTGGTGTTGCACGACGTCAAAGATGTTCCTCAATGAGTCGCGCCACTCCGCAAGTTCCTGGGGTAGGTCGAGCATCGTAAAGCTGTAGGACACGCGTTCATCGTCTCACGATCCGGCTTCGTGGTCACGAGGTGGTCACGAGAGATCCGTGATTCGACGAAACTAGCGGGAATCGGACGTGACAATCCGGTACGCCAACCACCCATTGAGCCCTGACAAATCAACACTTTCTGGGACTCGACAGGATTCGCTGGGATGGCGAGGCCGTCGCTCTTAATCCACAGGTTCCGGGTTCAAGTCCCAGGGGGCGTACTA
>CAZFBD010000152.1:0-2975 GCA_964517125.1 uncultured Acidimicrobiales bacterium | reverse complement strand
CGCTATGTGGGCGTGCAATCTCGCGAATTGGTCAAAGATCAAGACCCCACCTCCCCACAGGTCTACCTCGATATGGCCTGGGCCGTTTGCGATAACCCCGTTCCTAAGGATGGCGTCAGGGTCGAGGTGCTCGGCCCATCCGCGGACGTCGTCGAGTGGTACCCGGGCGCGTTGCGAATAGTCAACGTGCACAGACTCAATGACCAATCCGTCCGGCCCGGTGCGGAGCGACCGGACGACTCGGTCAATTTCCGTTTGGTAGCGGAGGTCGATGCCGAGTACGTGGGCGTTGTGCCATATGAATCTCGCACTCTCCTCTGGGTCGCTCCTCAGCGCATGGACATTGATTCGGTTGTACAACGGACGTTCGTCGTTCTCCTTGTCCTGAGGTCGCCCTGCGTCGATGCCAAACGCAGCAAAAGACTGGGCGAACGACGATCGATATCCATGGGTGTCTTCCGGGACGAGTTGTTCGTCAGCACTCAGGATCGCTCGGAGGTAGTCCTCATATGACACATCAACCGGCGGCAACCAATCAAGGGCTCGAATACACATGCCGAGAACGTGGCGTGCCGACTTGGCTCCCTCGCGGTCGAAGACCGTCCGGTCGACACCTGCGTTGGTGGTGAACGGCGCAAGGCGCCGCGCCCAAACGTCCGTGAAGGTGTGGAGCACTGCAGCCACAAGAATCTCTGCGCGTTTGTGTGGGGGGAGCCATTCGGCGTCCTCGATCCACTTTGTATCGGGTTGAATCAGAATCGACCGGCGGACAACGTCCTCATCGCGTTTGTCAACACGTGACGACAGGCCGGGTGCGAGAGCAAACACCTCGCCATCGCGCAGAGCTTCCACGGTGCACATCTTCTTCGGGATTCTGGAAGTGTGCTTCTCGAACATGCCCGAGCCGATTGCTTCTTGAAACGAAGCGACCATGAGTAGGGCAACGATGTCAGCGAGACCTTCGTGGAATGCTGGCTGGTCGGGAAGTCCAGGGTTGAGTAGTCGTGGACGCAACCCGTCGAGAATTGCGTGGGTAACTTCATGGACCACGACGTCATGGGACAAACAGGTGTATAGGGCTTCGAACTTCCCGGTCGCGGGGAGGTAGCCGCAGACGACGGCTTTGTGATCACGTGAGTAGTAGGCGTTCACCCCCTTGAACTCTCGAGGTACCAAGAACAACTGCGCGGAATCGAAGGGCCAGGGAACGCGTCGACCGAGGTGGAGCTCGAACAACCCGAGCGTGCGAGCGGCGACTGCGTAGAGCTGTTGGGCGTGGAAGTCGAAGTCGTTCTTCAACTCCGCCCAGTCCGCACCAGCGAACCAGTCGACAAACACCCAATGCTCGTCGGCCGCGCTGCCGCTGGCCTCTGGTGCGGTCAGGTCGACGGGATCTCCGGCGTGTCTGCTGTCGCTGTCAATGTCGACAAGATGAAACCGGTGGGAGCGTGGGCCCGGCAGCAATCGGTCCGAGGGAACGGGGGCTTGTAGCAGAAGGGCCTTGGTGCCGTTCGGTTCCTGACGGACAGCGATCGTCATCTTCAAGGTCGGGGAAACGCGCGAGTCTTGTGGCCCGTCGTGCGACTTGGGCTCGGCCAGAACATCGGCTGTGGGGGCGTGCGTCTCCGATCCAGGAGATTGGATTTCGGACCGGGTCTCTACCTCGCCGTCATCCGTCGTGCCTGCATCATCCGGCGCCGGGGCTTTGGACCCTTTCCGGATTCGCGTGATCTGAGGTTTCTGCGGCTCTGGCGAAGCACCGCTGCGTTTGACATACGCCCTAGCGACGTCGGCGCCGTCCGGTTCACTGAGACGTTCGAACATGACCGTTAGATCGATCGCGCCTTCGCCGACAGGCGAGGAAGAAAAGCCGCCGTCGCTCTTGATCGAATAGGCGTTCGGGCCGTGACGGGAGACCTGCCGCATATCTGTTTCTGCTACGCCATGATCAGGATTCACGGCACGGCCCTCCAGCGTTGGCACTGCGGCTGTTCACTTCCATAGCTTCCATATCGGAGGCGCCTCGTACCTGGTCTTGGGAGGTGGGCCAGCGAGATCCACCCTGTCGAACGGCAAGACAGGATCGGCGATGGTGGCACCCTCCGGGACACAGAATGAACGCAACGCAGCGTCAGTGAGCGCATACGAGAACGCGATCAGTTGTCGCCGCGTCTGGTCATCGAAGGGATGCAGACGTGTGGGTATCGCTTTGAGGTAGTCGGCCCAGCCATCATGGACTGGGATGACGGATGCCGGGTAGTCGCTGTAGGCGGTGCCAATCCCCCAGAAGGTGCCATTTCGCCGTTTGGCGTTGAAGGCAGCAATGAGTTCACTACGGCGCAGTGACCGAACCTGGTTGTCGGTGACGAGCCAGTTGCGGATCATGTGCTGCAGCCAATTGGTCTTGACTTTGGGCTCGTATTTGAATGGTCCGCCACCGTCGCTGACAAGTACCGTGTGGAACTTGTTCAACGGCTGAAGGCCAATATTGTCGTAGACGCCGCCGTCTGCGAGTTCGAGTCGCTTTGCGTATTCGGTGTCAGCCAGATCCGGCTTTGTGCTTCGATCGGCGGTGCCCGAACCAACCGTCTGGTCCTCGAATTGCTGCACGAGCTCCTGGTCCTGTTCGAGCGCTATTCGCAGCGGAGACAAGACAGGTGGAAACGCCGCAGATGCGGCTAGAACCGTTGAAATCGGAAGGTCAAGGTTGAACCGGACACCTACGCGATAGTCGGCGGTGTAAGGCTTGGAGAAGCGAAGCACCGAACCCGTGCCAAGGTTTGTTGCGCAGAACACGAAGCGAGGCGAGTCAGGGAGATCCTGAAGGCCGTAGTTCGGGAACATCTTGTCGTAGCGCTTCGCGGCCGTCTCGGCGATAGACCGCATGGGAGAGAGGATTCCCATAGCACCAGCAGCAACATGGTGCTTCGGATTTGAGCGGGGTGTGAGTTAGTCGGGGGTATCCGCCGGGGACG
>CAZFBD010000151.1:0-2981 GCA_964517125.1 uncultured Acidimicrobiales bacterium | reverse complement strand
CGAAAACCATGCCGCACTCCAGACCGTAGTTCGGACATCAAACTGAAAGGTGGATGTCGAAAGTCGCCCCTTTATCGCAATGATGGATACAGAGGTTTCGCATTTGCATCACAGTCGATATGTCGTCTTGGAACTCAATAGGGATTCAACACGCACGTGCGGAACGGGCGTTGCAGCAAGCACCTTCCTCACGACGCGGAGCACCGAGCTACTCCCGAACCAATCACCCGCACCACCCAACTACTCGATCACAGCCGGCGATCGGTATCAATTTGATACCGGGTTGCTAGAGTTGTCGAATGGCGATGACTCTGCGGTTGACCGACGACGAGCAACAGGCGCTACGCGCTCGGGCTGAAGCAGAAGGCATTTCCATGCAGGAAGCGGCACGTCGAGCCGTGCGCGAGTTCGTCGCCCAGACCGGGCATCGGGAACGGGTCGCACTCGCGGCAGAACGCGTCACCCGAGCCCACGCCGACGCGCTCCGCCGCCTGGGCGAGTGAACGCCCCCAGCGGACCAATCGAATACCTCGACCTGGACGACCTGGTCGAGCTCACCATTCTGCTCATGGGAGAGCCGCCACCCATTCGAGACATCGGCCTGCTCGGAGCAGCTGCAGCCCGTCCGCAAACATCTGCCTTCGGCGAGGACGCCTACCCCGACCTCTGGACCAAAGCAGCCGCCCTCCTGCAATCCATCGTCGGCAACCACGCCCTCATCGACGGCAACAAACGGCTCGGCTGGCTCGCAACAGCCGTCTTCCTCGAGCTCAACGGCATCACCGTCACCCACATCTCCGACGACACCATCGTCGACATGATCATTTGCATCGCCGAATCAGACAAGGACGTCGCCACAATCGAGCAGACGCTCCGGCACGCCGTTGGCGAGCACTGACCGTTCCAGGACCTGCGACTGTCACACCGTGTGCATAGGTTGCGAGTTGTCCTCGAGGCGCGGACACGTACAGCGCCTTCGCTTCACCAGGGGCGCTCGACGCGTCCTCAAACCTCTGGGACAATAGACATGGCACTCGCTGAATCCGACCGCCGAGACATCTTCGACAGCCTCGAAGCCGTCCACGGGCAGAACGTCGCCAACAACCTCATGCAACTCATCCCTCACCAACCAGCAGCACAACTCGTCACCCGCGAGGACATGCACGCCAACACCCAGATGCTGCGCGGAGAAATGGCGGAGCTCCGAGGCGAGATGCGCGGTGAGATGGCCGAGTTCCGGGCAGAGATGCGCAGTGAAATAGCAGCGCTGAGCGCAAGCGTAGACACACGCCTCGCCGACCTTCAGGTCAACACACAGCGCCTGTTCGCCGGAGCCATCGCCGCAAACATCATCGGGGTCGTCACCGCACTGGTCAGCTGAGCGGCGACAACGAATAGTTGATGCCGGCTCGTGTACGGTCATGCTCTTCAAATAAGCCGACCGTGCGCAGGCAGTACGCCATCCGCTGCGCATCATCACGCGAGAACCCGCCCAGGCTCGCAAGGTCCGCCGTCGTGAAACGATCCGGCAGGCCATCGGGCACCAGCCGCAACAGATCCTGCGGACACTCGAACCGATGCGTCTCGTGGATCTCCCGCAACACCCGATCCGCCGTCCGGAACCCACCACGGCCCCGCCGCGCCTTGGGATCCTCCACCTGTACCTTCGTCACCGAACACAGGACCACATCCAACGTCAGATTCGGATGGTCCAGCAACGTCGGGATGCTCACCAACTGCTCGAACACCGACAGCACCGACGCCCGCTTCGGCGACTTCCGGGGCTTCGCCCCCGGCCGCTGCAACCAGCTCGCCACCGCAATCGGATGCACCAACAACAAGCGATGCTCCGGAAGCAGACGATCCAGCTTGTTGCCCATGGCCGCGAACGAACCCGTCTGAATCTCGATGAGCAGATCGGGCCGCCAGATGTCGATCACGAAGCGCTCCAACGGCACCTCGAACCGATCCCCCGGCAGCGCGTAATGCTCTTTCAAGGCCGCGTGCAAGGACCCCTCGTTCAGCGTGCCGATGTGCGGCTGCGCCTCTTCGACCTGATCCTCTGCGCTACCACTCACGACGCCCCGAGCGTAGTGCGATACAGCGGGCGAGCCGATTGCTTCGCAACTTGATAGACGATACGCTATCAGCTATGACGGCTATTGAAGAACAGCTCGCCGGAGCGTTGTTGCGCAGTGCCCGGATCCGCTCGGGTTTGTCGCAACGGGCGTTCGCAGACTTGGTCGATGTTGCTCAGCCGACACTGTCCGCTTACGAGTCGGGACGACGTCAGCCCACTCTTCCCATGCTGCTTGGCCTGTTGCGCAAGGCGGGCTTCGATCTTCGGCTTGAAGTCATCGAGCATGACAAGCACGACGATGTACTCGCCGAGTGGGAGACCTCGCTTGACGAGGCCTCTCGCGCACGGCTGCGGAAGCAGGGCTACCGGCTGGTGAGCGAAGTCGCCTGAGCTGAGCGACGACCACGTAGCCCGCATCTGCCAAATACTCATCGGGCATCAGGTCAAGTTCGTGGTCATCGGAGGCGTTGCAGCGCGACTACACGACACAGGCCATGCCACTATCGACATCGATGTATGTCCGTCGAGCGACGAAGAGAACCTCGCACGGCTCGCCACCGCACTACGTGAACTCAACGCCCGGCTTCGGGTCGAAGGTGATCCTGAGGGCATACCCTTCGATGCTCACGTGGACACGCTGCGACATGTGACAACGATGACGCTCGTTACGACGAATGGCCCATTGGATTTATGCTTCCGGCCAGCTGGGTTCACCGCGGGCTTCGTGAGCCTCATTGAGAACTCGGTGACAATCGAGGTCTCAGCGGTCCATGTACCGGTTGCGTCTCTCGCCGACGTCGTCGCCTCAAAGCGAGCCGCAGGACGCCCGAAGGACATCGTCGCCCTGCCCGCTCTGGAGGCCAAGCTTCGACAATCGGAGTAGAGGCTCCGCAACGGCCGG
>CAZFBD010000150.1:0-3000 GCA_964517125.1 uncultured Acidimicrobiales bacterium | reverse complement strand
GGAGGAGTGCGAGAGCGGCCGAATCGGCACGCTTGGAAAGCGTGTGTGGGGAAACTCACCGTGGGTTCGAATCCCACCTCCTCCGCCAAAAGAGTCAAGTTCGAACCGCGTCGCTGTTTGTAGGCGGTGGGGTTTCGGTGATCGACAGGGAGCGGCCCGTTGGGCCGCTCTATTTCGTGCCAGTTGATTGTTGCAAGTAGTCCTTGGACGGTTTCGTCGTCTGTGTCGGGTGCGGTCCGGTGGTAGCGGACGTTGACGTGCTCTGGCATGGGTACGGGGGTTTGTTGTTGTTCGTGGTTGATGCGTTCGGTGAGGTCGTTGTCGAGGAGTTGGTGGAAGGGTGCGGCGAGGTCCACTCCGGCGATGCGGTCGTCTTGGATGAAAAGCCGGTCGAAGAGGGATTGGTTGAGGTTTCGTCGGCCTTCGTCGGTGGAGAGTTGGTAGCTGAGGTGGCAGTTGTCGATGGTGGCGAGGGCTTCGTCGAGACTTTGGTCGAGGTGTTCGTATTCGGCTGTGCAGGCGGCGATGATGTGCTCGGCTTGGGCGACCGATGCGTTGTTGTTCTTCGGTGAGTAGGTCGAGGGGTATGGCTCCGGCGTAGTGGGCTTCAAGGAGCTTTCGTCGCTCGTCAGTGAGTTTGTCGAGTCGCTGTTGTTGTTGGTCGAGGTGTTTGGTGTTGATGCGACGTGTGAGTTCGATGTGGTCTCGGACGTCGGCACGGACGCCGTCGAGCTCTTGGGGGTGGAGTTCAACGTGTCGGTAGTAGTCACCGACGGCTGCTTCGGCCAGGGAGACGGCTATGTAGGGCTGGGGGCAGGTGTCGGGGTTCTTGTTGCGACCGAGGCAGTAGAAGTAGCTGTACGTGTGGGTTCGGCCCTTGGAGTGTGTGAGTGCCATCTTGGCGCCGCAGTGTCCGCAGTAGAGGCTGCCTTTGAGGTAGTGGGTGTGCCGGTAGCTGCGATCGCCGGCGGTGCGTTTGGTCGTGAGCATGTGTTGGACTTGCCGGAAGGTGGGCAGGTCGATGAGTGGTTCGTGGTTGCCTTCGTATTCGGCGCCGTCGTAGCGGACGATGCCGACGTAGTACGGGTTGGACAGATAGCGGTGGAGCTGGCTGCGTGAGTAGGGCTTGGACGGTTTCTTGGCGGTTGGTCGTGAATGGCAACCCCGCTCGTCCATCGCGGCGGCCAACTGGGAGAGCGTGTAGTCGCCGCTGGCGTAGGCCGAGAACATCCACTTGATGTGGGGTGCTCGTTCGGGGTCGGGTTCAACGCTGCGGACTTCGTGGCCGTTGACTCGTTGGCTGACGTTGAGGTAGCCGGGCGGCGCGAGACTGGGGGTGCCGCCGTTTTTGACTCTCTGGTGGAGGCCTTTCTTGACTTCTTGGGCGAGGTTCTTGGAGTAGAACTCGGCGATGCCGGCCATGATCGAGTGCAGCAACGTGCCCGACGGTGTGTCGTCGATGGCTTCGCTGCACGAAATCAGCTCAGGGGACTGATGCGAAGCGTGTGTAAACGATCGGTGATCTGACTTCGGTCCGCGGCTTGATGCCGTGGCCTGGGAAGGATCATGAACATGAAGAATGAAGGAAACGAGATCGAGAAGGTCTCAACAGAGTTGATGTTGCCGCCGGATGGATCCGCCTTGTCTCGCTGCCGGCGATGTTGATAGCCGGGGCCTCCTATGTCGCATGGGTCAGCTCCGTTGCGTCCGACCGGAACCGGATTCGAGCGTCGATCATCACCGCCGCCGCTGGCCTCGGACTTCTCGCCGTCGCCATCTTGGGCCCGATCAATGAAGACAGTCACGCTGCAAATCAGGAGCGAGCTGCGCTGGAACGCGATTCGGCCGATCTGGCGACGCTCGGCGGCAGCGGTCCATGGCAGCTGCACGCCATCCATTCCTACGCATACAGGCGAGGGCGCATCTTCAGAGCACCGCTCCTGGAGGTCATCCATGAGGACGGGACGTTCGCAGAGGTCGAGTTCCCCGTTCCTGACAGTCGTGAACGCAGATGGGTGATCGTTGCGGGACCGTGCGATGTCGGTTTGACGCTTGACGATGGCACTCAGCTCGACGTGACCGGAAGCAGCTCCGGTCAGCTCATCTTCGAGATCATTGGTCCGCCAGCATGGCGGATCGAATCCCGAACCATGACGACCGAACACGTCGCTCAGCTCATCGCTCAGCTCGAACCGGCAACAATCGATCAATGGATGACCGAAATCGCCCGTCACCGCCAAGCCACCGAATAGGAGCCATCCTCAGACAGCAGTCCCGATGGGCAGGACCGCCACATCGTTGGAACAGGTCGACCCGTCATCGAGCAACCGCTCAGCTATTCTGCTCCTATGGTAGGAATTAAGACTATCGTCGGTTTATGGGCAGTAGCCGCGATGGGGATTCTCATCACGGCGTGTGGCACCAGTTTGGAGACAGGCGACATCGTTTCGATCAACGTAGGCACTGAATGTGGCAACGATGCCGAAATCGATGGCTACTCCGTAGCTGATGAGAGCCCGTTCGCACCGGTCGAATGGCAAGATCAGAGTGTTGAAGGAACAATCACACGCCTGGATGATACAACCATCACCTTTACCAGCGGCGGCATTGAACTCATCTTGACAACGGCAGATCGGGACCCCATCTGCCGGCCGTTCAGCTAGCTACGGTGAAGCGGACTTGACACGCGTTCAGCGAAGGAGTCTGGCCGCTGATTTGTGCGCCAAGTAACAGGTCCGACGTTGTTGAAACTGTCGATGTCGTCGTCGAACGTGGCGAACTCGACATCGTCCTGAGTTCGCTAACCTGTTGAGGATTTGAGTTCGCTGGAGTTGACCCGGTCTCACGCAAGCCTGTTGAGGATTGGTGGTGACCGATGACCCAGCTCTTCCCGGCCACTGCGAGGTTCAGCCAGATCACTGACGGCTCGGGACGAGTGTGGTAACCTGGTTCTTCGGATCTCAGCGGGGTTTTGGAGTGATGGTGTCGAGTAGGGACCAA
>CAZFBD010000149.1:0-3018 GCA_964517125.1 uncultured Acidimicrobiales bacterium | reverse complement strand
CGTTCGTCGTCGATCTTGAACGTGAAGAGCGATGGCGTGGCGGGTTGCAGACCGTGCCCCAGTGTGGCCGCAAGTTTGGCGCCCGATGCACTTCGGGTTCCTCCCGTGGCCAGGAGCACGTGCGCGGCCGTGTACGAGACACCGGCGTCGGTGGTGACTTCGAAGCCGGCGCTGACGCGTGAGATCGAACTGACGCCGTCTCCAGTGCGGATGCTCACGCCGGCGCTCTCCGCTGCGCTCAGCAGCGCATCGACGATGGTTTGAGAGTCGTCGCTTGTGGGGAACATGCGGCCGTCGTCTTCGGTCTTCAATGCGACGCCACGGTCTTCAAACCATTCGACCGTGTCGCCGGCAGCGAATCGGTGAAATGGGCCGATGAGGGACTTCTCGCCACGCGGATAGTTGGCGCTGAGCTCCCGGGCGTCAAAGCACGCGTGCGTCACATTGCACCGGCCGCCACCCGAGATCCGAACCTTCTGCAAAAGCGTGGACGTCTTCTCCAGAATGAGAACCGACTTGTCCGAGTTCTCTCCACACGTGATGGCGGAGAAGAAGCCTGCGGCACCGCCGCCGACAACGATGAGGTCAAAGAACATGCCAGATCACTGTACGGAGTATGAAGGTCTCTGGACCGGGGCCACCGGAGCTATCCTGCGTGCGAAACGTGCGGCGAGACGGGACCGGTGACCTGAAGGATGTCCGACTCTGTGGAAGAACTCGAAGAGCAGCTTGGCCGCTGGGCGTCCGGAAGTCGGGGAGTCGAGGCCGCAGTTGAGCTGCTGATCGAGACGGGCTTTTGGCTCAGCCGTGCAGAGTTCATCGAGCGGGCTCTGCGCGCAGCCGACGGGGGAGTGGCCATCGATTGGGACGCCGCCAGCGTCGTTGCGACCGATGTGCAGTGCTCGAGGGGAGAGCGATTCCTGTTGCAGCTCGCCTGTTCATTTGCCGACCCGCAGAAGGCTGTGGCGATGTCCGAAGTCTCAACGCTCGACGGCCGAAACCTCAAACGCGTCATCGAAGCAACCGAGACCGCAAAGTTCGGCTGGCGATGAACGAAGCATCAGGCTGAACGCAAGATCGAGGCAGCCGATCCACCCGCTCCAGTACCGTGACACCATGGCCACCACCCACACACTCACGGCAATCGGGACGGTCGATTGCGAACGGACCGAGCCCCTCGATGACGACTGGGGAGACGTCGTGAGCACCATCGCTCTCGACGCGGAACAATTCGGGCCTGACGTGCTCGCCGGGTTGTCCGACTTCTCGCACGTCGATGTTGTGTTCGTCTTTGACCAGGTCGACAAATCGAAGGTCAACCTCGGTGCTCGGCATCCCCGGAACCGGGAAGACTGGCCGCTCGTTGGGATCTTCGCGCAACGGGCAAAGGGGCGCCCCAACCGTCTCGGAGTGACGACCTGCGAACTCGTCTCCGTTGAAAGTCTGAATGTCACGGTTCGGGGCCTCGATGCAATCGATGGCACGCCAGTGGTCGACATCAAGCCGCATGTCGTGGAATTCGGCCCACGGACCGAAGTGATCCAACCGAGCTGGATCGGCGAGTTGATGCAGAACTACTGGTAGCCGATCGGGATGAGGCTCAACTTACGTGGCCGAACACCGCGAGCGGTGCCGCTCCCTCCCAGAACATGATGGTCCCTTCTCCCGAAACGAAATAGTCGGCGCGGCTCAGTGCATCGATTGCGAGTTCCGCGAAACGATGGCACTCCGATGCCGGAGAGTCTGTTCGTGTAAGCGAAATTGGGCCCTCGGAGGCACCGCCAAATGTCGGTTCGTAGGAGACGCTAAAGCCACACTCCGGCATCTCGAGGACGACGAGCTCTTCACCAACGTCAATCCAGGTCACTCCCACGGTGTTCGGAACAGTCTCGGAGTCGTCGATCGCGTCGCTCGTCCAGATCTGATTGAGCGGTGCTCCCACACCGACAATTGGTGACAAGGGCGCTTGCTCGGTGCGCTCGAGCTCCGCGACCACGTTTCCATCGGTCAGAACGAGGTTGCCGGCCGATGTCCGTCCCCACTGCGTCGCCTGCAGCATTGCGGAATTCGCTGCGCTGCGAGCGGCGTTGTCCGGGCAGCCGATGGCGGTTGAGTGCCCCTGGGAAATGCTGACCGTGCCATCAGGGCGGGCATGAAACGTACCGCCACCATGACCATTGCACCCATCGTTCCCGCCGAGCTGGCGGCCAAGAATCCGAAGAGTAGGCGACCGCCCCGACAGGTCTTCCAGATTGACCGCGCCATCGTCAGCCCACAGCCCGACAATCGTCCAGACACCCGACAAGCTCGAATCCTCCGACGGCGCATACTCCGGGGGAGTCGCTGAAGTACGCATCGTGGGTCGATTGACAGGGCCCGTCTGCGACACGGACGTGAAATGTTGGGCAACCATCTCATGGCCGTTGCCGACGATACGGAGTTGCCCATCCACGGTGACCACAAGAGCGGCGTTCATGGTGAAGAGCTCGCCGTACGCCTCGTTGCAGAGCCCGCCTACTCCATTGGTATCGAGGACAGTCGAGACAGTGGCATCAAACGTCACGCCACTCGAAGCACATTGATCTGCAAGCGACATCTCCAGAGCTGTACCGCTTGCATGAAAGGTGACTGTGGTTGGCAAACCGACGGAGGGGAGCGAGTCCACAGTTTCGACCGTCCATGCAGTTCCCCGAAGCAACTCGAAGAGTTCGGCGCTCGGAGCCGGCGCCTGGTCCGCACCGACAGCGTCATCCGCCCCTTGCTGAATCACAACCTCTGGATCGCTGCTGCAACCCGCTGCTGAAAGCAGAACCGCCATGCAAGCCAGGAAGAGAAGGGTGCCGCCAGAGTCTCGCCAAGTACCCGCCATGTTGACCTACGGTACCGCACCTCAAATGTCCCGCCAGGTCACCCCCACCACTGAACACAGCATGAAACAGATCTCCGATCTATGACATCTATTCTGGTTCTTCGGATCTCAGCGGGGTTTTGGAGTGATGGTGTCGAGTAGGGACCAAT
>CAZFBD010000148.1:0-3033 GCA_964517125.1 uncultured Acidimicrobiales bacterium | reverse complement strand
CTAAGGCAAGCCACCAAATGGTGCGAGCCGACGAACGCCCGGGTCGCATGTGGGTAGGTTCAGTGCGTAATGGGGAACTGCGACACGACAAAGTCGTCGAAGTCGATGTGCTCATCGCGACTGGCTGCCCAGCTGGAATCGCTCCCACCAAAGAATGTGGAGAAGCTGAGCTTGTCGATCTGAAGATCGTCAGTGTCACGGAAGCGCATGTTGTACCGCTCGAAGACCAACTGACCGTTCATCCAACCCTGAATCAGCCCATTGCTCTCACCAGGTGTGTTCAGCTTGATTCGGGTCTCGACCGTGGTCCAAGAGCCGACGCTGAATGACGCACCATTCCAATACATTCCCTCGCCATAGCTGTTGGGCTGGTTGGGGTGATACACGTACTGGGTTGCGTCGCCGCCCTGACGCCACATCATTCGAGCAGACCAGCCGTCCCAACCCGAAGGCTTGTCGCCGCCGCTGTTGACCGAACCGCCAGCGAGCCCAGGCAGCTTGCCACCGAGTTTCCAGTCGAAGCCGCTTCCGAAGCGCACCTTGTACGAGATGTACAGCTCATCGTGAGCGCCGATGGATCGGTTGAAATCGGCGGTGAAGCCAGCTCCACCCTCGTCGGGTCCAACCGAGCCAGCCGGGTACTCGACCCTCAGGTACTTGTTTCCACCGTCGTCACGAATGGACGCACGTGAAGTACGAGCCCACTCGATGGCCCCGAAGTCGTTTCTGACGTCGGACTCGGAGTAACCACCCGTGCCATTGTTGGAGAAATTGACGGACAGGAGCGATGGGCCAGACGGCGCCTTGGTGGTTGTGGTGGTCGGAGCCGCAGTGGTTGTCGTGGTCGTGGTGGGTGCCGCTGTGGTTGTCGTGGTAGCCGGAGCACGCGTGGTGGCGGGGGCGGGCGGTGCAGTGGTGGCAGTCACCTTGGGCGCAACCGCCGCAGATGCCACGTTTGATCGAGGAGCCGGAGCAGGCGCCGGCGCCGCTACAGCGGTGGTCGTCGTCGTGGGTGCTGCCGATGTCGGCGCAGCCGTCGCAGCTGGTTCAGCCGCACCGGCCGTGGATGCCTCGGCGGCGGGTGCAGCGGTGGTGGGGGCCGTGGGCGAGTACGCCGTAGCCGGGCTGGCAGCTGGAACGGCCGTTCCAGGTTCACGAGAAGCCAACGCCGAAGGAGCCAGCTCAGCGCCAGAGCTGGGCTCGGTCAGAGCCCGCGCCGCGCTTTCGTCCGCCGTTTCGACAGGCGAGAAAAGACTTCGACCAATCCCTGGCAGCTGTTGCGCTGCACCGGCCGCCACGAGGCTGAACCCCACAATGATCGTGCACAAGGCTATGGTCGCAGTCTTAGCAAGACGGCGTGGTTTTGTCATTGGCGGTACCTTAACAGGCGCCTTCATGCGAATGTCATACTTTCCTCAACAAATTCCGAGAGAAACCGACGTTTGTGACGATTTCATGACATCAACGTCATGTCCTATGCTGACCTTGAACCATTTCACCACTTCTTGTGAGAACCAATGAAACGTCGAACACTCTCTGCGCTTGCCCTGATGGCCTTCGTTGTGGCCACTGCGCTGAGCGGTTGCAGTGAACCCACATACGACGACGTTGACCTTGCGCCAACCACCGCTGCGAACGCGACCGACGCCGATGGCGTTCCCGAGGAGGAACTGACCGCAACCGACGACACAACCACCACCAGCACCACCTCGCCCCCGGCTTCCATCGAGACCACCACGACAGCCAACCCAGCCGACCTCGGGCGAACCGCCGAACAAGGAGTCCTGTACGTCGGCCCCGCAGGAGATGACGACAACGACGGCTCCCTCCCCTCGCTTGCCTTCCGCACGTTGAACCACGCCGTGACCACGCTGCAGCCCGGCGATGAACTCCTCGTACTCGAGGGCGACTACGACGAGGACTTCCGAACCGACACTGCGGTGTACATCGACGCCAAGGGAACCGCCGATGCCTGGATCCGTATCGCCGCCTACCCCGGCCACAACGTCGTGGTGCGCGGCACCGAGCGCAATGCGTTCAAGCTGGAAGGAGCCGAATACCTGGAGCTCTCCAACCTGGAGCTCATTGGCACCGGTGACGACAAGCTCGGCGCCGGCGTGCACATCGAGACCCCGTCGCACCACATCCTCGTACTCAACAACCGGGTCCACGGTTTCCCCGCAGGCGGCATCAACGTCACCGGAAGCTCACACATCACTGTCGCCGGAAACGAAGTCTTCGGGAACGCTCGCTTCCACCCGACCCAACACAGCGGAATCTCGTTCTGGCGACCCGAAAACCTCGGCATCGACGATGACGCCAACGGCTACTCAAACTATGTCGTCAACAACATCGTCTACGACAACAAAAACACCGTGCCTGGCGAAAGCGGCATCACCGATGGCAACTGCGTGATTCTGGACCAAAGCAACCTCACCGGATACAACGGCCGCATGCTCATCGCCAACAACGTGTGTTTCAACAACGGCGGCCGCGGTGTGAACATCCACGACTCGGCCCACGCCGATGTGGTGAATAACACGCTCTACCAGAACCTCACCAGCACCGACCTCGAAGGCTCCAACGCCGAAATCATGGCCTATCAGTCGAGCGACAGCAGCTTCGTGAACAACCTGGTCATTCCGTCAGAAGGTCAGCAGGCCGCACGACAGCAGTCGAGCGACGGAATCATCTTCGTCAACAACGTGCTCGTGGCCGACGACGCCGGCGTCGGAGGAGACAACATCCAGATCTCGCCCACATCGCCCGACATCATCGACGGAATCGTTACCGTCGCAAGCATCGACCCGGCAACCGCCGACTTCTCGCTCTTGGGATCAACGGATGTTCAAGACGTCGGACGAAACGACTTCGCTGAAGTACTGACCGTGGACTTCGCTGGCAACCCAAGACTCATTGGTGAAGCCGTCGACGTCGGCGCATACGAGTTCCAGGGCTGATCGCCCGCAACTGTCCTCAGCGCTCGCAACTGTTCGACGAGACCACACCCAGGCAGAGGTCGATGCCGTTGCC
>CAZFBD010000147.1:0-3138 GCA_964517125.1 uncultured Acidimicrobiales bacterium | reverse complement strand
CGCACGTCTGGCAGAGCCATCGTTGCTTGTGCCACACCAGCCGCACCGGCTGACCAAACGACGGCAGATCAACCAGACGCACGGCTCGGGTGCCGTTGCGGACCATCGCCCGACGACACGTGCACACGACCGGGTGAGCGACGAGACGGACGTGAACTTCGAGCCATCGCAACAGTGGTGACACACCCAGGATGCGGGCGTGTTCGGGCAGACCTACCAAGACAGCGCACATGCGCGTAGCATCAGTGATCACAGGGGCTCCTCGATTTGAAGACGTTGAACATCTCCAGATTCGCAGGGCCCCTGTCTCGCGCCCCGGACCTACCGATCAACCCTCATTTCCGAAGAGCCACTAAACCTGGGGCAATCCCGGATCGCTAACCACATTCAATGAACACCATCACGGCCCGCTACACAGATGATCTGACAGATCCACACCACGCAACAAAAAGACCCGAGCTGGCTGGCTCGGGTCTTCCAGGAAGCGTGTTCGAAAGAGCAGCTTGGCGGAGGAAGTGCGATCTCTTTCGAACCCATTCGAGAGTTCCTGACTTGCCGCAGCGCTATCTCCAGAAGTTTGTTGATGGACTATTCGAGACAGATTTGAGTGGTGTCAAGAAGAAGACGGACTACAGTTCCGTCCCTGTCTTGTGACACCCAAGCGCTCCGCAGCCCTGTTGCGGCGTCACGGTCGCGAAGAAAACATAGAAAGTGGACGTCGTCAGTCATCTCCCAGCCCTCGGCTGTCATGATCGCTGCAAGTTCGTTGACGACGTCTTCTTGCGTCGAGCCTGGCCGTGGCTCGTACAACTGCCGAACCAGACCACTGTGGCCTGAACCAGGCAGAGCGTTCGCCGCACGAGGCTCGACCACGTTGCGCTCTGTCCGAATCGCTGTTTCTAGACCGTCGAGGTCACTGACAACTGGTTCGGCCAGTCGAACGTTCTCGGACCAATCGCTGCCTGATGAACACGAGGACACAAACAGCACGGCTACGCAGACAATGACGGGCGTGAACAGCCTGAGGTTCCGCTGGCATTGCGTAGCGCAGGTCATCGGCATGAGGCTGCTATCTCGACGCTGTTGCAGGTGTCGTGTCCTCGCCCGCCGTCGCCCCGATCGACTCCGGCGCCGCCTCGAAGCAAATCTTGCCCGCGCCCTCCGTAAAGAGCATCGGCGCCGCGACCACCGCGGAGCAGATCGCTGCCTTTGTTCCCGCGGAGTTCGTCGGAGCCGTCACCACCCTCGAGTTCATCGTCACCACTGCGACCATACAGCACGTCGTTTGAGCACCGCAGAATCGAGCGACGCCGCATCGGGCAAAGAGTGCATTCCCTCCGTGCTGCGCCTCTAGAGGACCGCGACACCCCAAGTGGCCACCCGTATTCTCGTCCAATGCAGGGCGCTCACTACCCGGCCCGCTTCTTCTTCGCCCCAGCCTTCTTCGCTGGGGCACGCTTACACGGTTCGTTCTCGGCAGGCAGATCATCGGGGGCCGGCTGCCGGGCTGTCTCGAGCAGCGACGCCAAGGCCGCGGACACCTGAGGATCCGGCTCAACTTCAACAGAGATCGGTCCTCCCTCAGGCCCCGAATGCTCGACCTTCTGGTCGGGTTCACCCAACGCTGTGCGCTCGACCCGCGTGGCCACATCAAGGCAACGAATCAGCTCGCTGATCGTTATGTCGTTCGGGTCGATCGCCACGACCCCCGCAGCGTCATCGCCGACGAGCCGTTGGGTGATCACATGCAGAGCTTGGGCGGCGATCTTCTGGTGTGCTTCGACCCGGTCCGCTCGGAGCTCTTCGAGGCGACGTTGGGCGATCCGGTCGAGGTGACGATCCCACCGTCGGCAGCGTTCTTGCCACCACCAGGAGGCCGAATAGCGTCCAAGGTTCGTCCCTGATCTGTCCAACTGTCGCGCCATCGCTCGAAGCGACCGATCTGCAGGGTCGAGGTCGCGGTACACGGTGAACAAAGCGAACGCTTTCGCAGTCTCCGCAGGGAGCTGTTCCCACGGTTCGCAATCGAGCGTGTCCCAGTCGGGTTCGGCTGGTGTGTCAGCCATCGAGGGGTGCCTCCGTACTCATCTCGTGCCAATGCCAGGCCAGTCTTGCGCGCACGGCGCCGTGACTGGCTTTCTCCAGACACTCCGCTCTCCTTCACCTTCTGATCGAGGTCGCACCGACCGATCCACGCGAGGTGAGGTTTCCGCTGGCGCAAGAGCTCGCGTTCCACGCACGTTCACCCCTCTTTGGGGAGGGGTGAACTCGTGGAATGGATGGTGGTTGGGGCGTGCAAGTGCGTGTGAGCTCCCGTGCATTGACTCGCAAGGGTTATCGGAAGTCTCGTGTGCACGCATGCGACGTCTCGTACAGGCACCAAGATGTTGTCCGTGCAGGCGACGTGAGCGCTCACCGGCCACCTCGTGATTCTGTGGCTCTGTAGCCCGTACCGTCCTTCCGCCTTTCTGCGAACCCATCCTCCTCGAGAATCTGCAGCTTTCTGCGGGCCTTCTCGATATCACTGCGATCAGCACTAGCGAAGAGTACGTAGGCGAACTCTTTGGCGGACACCCAGTCTTCGAAGCCCCGCAGGGCTTTCAATGGGTCCTTCTCCTGCTCAACAGATGTCTCACCCATCTCGTGGTCGTGCGTCAGCTTCAGCGGGCCGACCTGGTCCGCAGGCTGTTTGACATGGCTTGCGCGAATCTGTTCGGCACCGGGGGCGCCATCCAGGAGCAGCACTGATCCCATCCCGCTGGTAAGCCATGTCGACCCATAGATGTCGTCAATTGTTCGCTTCGAACCGCTGTCGCTTGGGCTCTTTCGCACGTGATGTAGAGCGAGTTACCTCGATTCCAGCTGCGATCGCATGCTGGACAGCATTGTTGACAGCGCTTCCGACTGTGTCATCGCTGAGGCCAGGGACTAGGTCCTTCAGGCTGTCTATGACAATCGCGCTGGCGTCGACAGACTTCGCATACTCGGCGAGCAGCGTGGGTTGTTGAACGACACTTGCGTCCGGTGGACCGGACCAGATCATTAGACGATCGTGCAGCAGCTCGCGATCGCAGTGGTCGACCATGCGACGCATCGATCGCAACGCCTGTTGCGGACGGTCCATGGCGAGGTAAAGCG
>CAZFBD010000146.1:0-3270 GCA_964517125.1 uncultured Acidimicrobiales bacterium | reverse complement strand
GCATTGAGTTAGACCACAAGTTAGGTTCCAATCTACAGCCGTGCTACGGCTTCAAAATGGCGGATTCGATCGTGCGCTGAACGCTCAGTTTGGGTGCAGCGATCTTGAAAACTGGGAGATAATTACTGTGTCAATTGCTCGCCGGGGTCGTAGATGGCCTCTCGTCTCTATCCTGCTCGTTGTGTGTATGTCTATTCCCGCGGTGTTTGCGGCTCCGTCCGGTGCGACTGAGGTGTCTGCTCGACCTGAATCGAACCGTTCCGAGCGGATCGAACAGCGAATGGAAAATGTTCGGAACGAGATACAGTCGCTCGGAGAAGAGTTGGCGACTGTCCAGGCGAGCCTCGATCGAGTCGCGGATATGCTTGAGGATGCGTCGAGCAAAGCGGAAAGACGAGATGTTCGCCAACAGCGGCGAACGCTACTTCGCGAGGAACGGACACTCAACAGGACAATAGACCGTAAGTCAGAACGTCTCCTCAAGCTCGACGAGACGAGCGCTCTGATCGGTTTCAAAGGTGAAAGAGTAATCGCAGGCGCGCAACTTGAAGAGCTGGCCGATGCCTCGTCCTCAGAGCGAGTTGGTGACTTCCTGGATCGGTCAGCGAGGTCAGGTGAATTCGTTGACGTCCGCGAGGTTCGGGAGCTTTCAGCCCCAGATGGCACCACCGTCGTTGGACATGAGGATGTTGAGGTCCTCTCGATTTCGACTTCACTCGAGATCAAGAACGCTGACGGACATCCAGACGAGACAGCGGACGCGATTCTGGAATCTAACGTATCAGCTGACCTCGCCGTCGAGTTCGATGAGCTGGCGCTGTCGCTGCCGGTAGGTCCAGGTTCAGCGGTATGGCGAGAAGATCGACTATCGCGATGCGTTGAGGTGCACGCAGTGGGTAGCGACGATATGGTCGTGACGTGCAACGTGTCGAGCTTCAAGGACGGATCGGCCAATGGAAACGGCCGTAAGCCGTACAATCGCCGTGATGATGACGGTAGTCGAACCCGTGACTTCTATGTTCTGAACAGTTGGGCAACGGCGATTCCGGATCGGGAGCCAATTTTTGACCACTATGTCAGATCCCTTGAGCTGCAGGCGGTAGCCACTTCAGTCACACGCGCTCGAGACATCCAGATCACGCGTTGGGAGCCGACCGAACACACATGCAGGTCATCGGTCACGGTCACATCACCGTATCTGGAGTTTCCGTTCTATTGCTTGAGTGGATCGGACATCTCATTCACTAACGGCCGCACCGGATTCGTTGTCGAACACGACTGTGTCTTCACCTGCGGCCCAGGGCAGAGCAAGTCCATTGAGCTCATGATCCAGTACGATCTCAAGCAGGAACGGACATACCCGTCGTTCGCTCATGTTCTACGCGCTCGGTTTGGTCAGTCGTTCAACTTCGACGAGTGGGACGCCGTCAACGCTTGGGTGCGCTAGACTTGTCGCCTATGCGCTGGCCACGCAGCATAAGAATGCTCACCGCTACGATCATTGTTATGCTTTTCGGTGTTGGTGCAATCGTGTTCCTTCGGGAAGACGCTGCACCGACACCAGCGTTGTCTCCTGCGGTGATTAGCGGCGATTGTAGTGCTGAATTCGAGGTAGCGCGCGGGATCCAATGCGTAAGTGATGCAGATGGGAACCAGATCGGCTACGCCAGCGGTTTGATTGATCAGGTCGAGCCGACAAAGTTCGTGATCATCGATTTTGGGGGCCCAGGAGCGAGCAGTGAGGTGGTCAGCAATCAGCTTGCCGCGATCCGAAGTAGCGAGGTTTATGCTGACGAAGCTGTGCTTCTAGCCTTGTCTGAATTCTGGCACCAACATGGCCTGTCTGAAATGTGTCGAACTTCGACGCAAGACTCACTGAACGCAGTGCGAGCCGGACGTCGGTTCGAAGAGGGCTGGGCTCGGTCATGCTCCTCTGAGTTTGACAACCACCGCATCCACCAACTCGCCCAGCGGGACTTCATCGCGTCGCTGCCCGCAGAGGCTGAAGTGGAGGTATTGGCTTGGTCCTACGGGTTCAGGCGATCGGCAACACTTCTCCACCTATCTGAGCGATCGGTGGAACGATTCATAGCCGTCGTGCCCGCGATGTCTCGCTCTCTTGGACAGGAAATATCGGCAAGAGCGGACCGAATAGCTAACTTTACGGGCTGCATCGAGGATGATTGTGGCAACCAGTTGAGAGAGAGTCTGCCGGCCTCGATCGAAGAAAGAAGCGTTACGCTAACCGCTACGGATTTCGCCGCTGCGGTTTATGGTCTTGCCTATGACCCACAAGGCAATTCGGAAGTCTTGCGCTCTCTTCTCTCCACTGACTCGACGGAGCTAGGTCGGAGCGAAGCGTTATCAGTGGTCGGGCGGTCTTCGGACTCGGTCTTTCAGCGTTTCGGCGTAGATTCGTACGCAGACGCCATGTCCGGATACCTCATAATATCTTGCGCTGAGTCGACTGAACCATCAGATGAGTCGAAGCCCTTCAGGACCAGGTCGGAGAATATCATCGCTGACTTCTTGTTCCGGCTGCACTCCGGATGTCCCATTGAGCGAGATGGACTAGGCGTCAGTATCGGCAACGCACGACCAGTGGTCGATTCGTCGCGGATCTGCGTTGTGAAGGGCACCGACGATCTCATCGGTTCAACTCTGGAGGATTTGGGCGTTGAACCAGCGCTTGTCAGGCATATGGATGGTGGTCACTTTGTATCTCTATCGTCAACTGAGTCGTCGGGCGTCTTCGATGATTGCTAAAGGGGCGTCGATGGTTTTCCTGGGGGTGCTGCTATTCACGACTTCGTGCGCCTTCGGTGGTGTCTTCTCGGAAGACCAACAGGGCGCTACCCGCGACCAGCTTCTGACCTTGATCAACGATCGCGGTGTCGACTGGACCGAGCTTCCCGAGGACTGGGAGGTCATGAACATCGGAAGGACGACTGATGAGGAGGTCAGCTTTCAGCTCTTTGTTGACCGCACTGTGATGGTGTCTGGCTGTGTTTCTCTCGAAGCGGCGGAAGAAGTCAGCTGTTTCGGCCGGGAAATTCCTCGACCTTTCGTGCTGATCGAAGACGATGTTCAAGGGCTATTTGTTTTCTCGTGTCCGCTAGGTACTTCCCTGTGTTCGGAGCGACTCTTGACAACGACCCCATTGGTGTAGCCACATTGATGCGAAGGCTTCGCATCGTTGGTACAGAGCCCGCAGCGACTACGTGGGGCGACTACTTCGATCGGAAGAAGATTGCCGTAGGGTGGCAAACC
>CAZFBD010000145.1:0-3282 GCA_964517125.1 uncultured Acidimicrobiales bacterium | reverse complement strand
AGTTGGCGAACCGGATGCTTGACGAGGTCCGGCGGCGGGTCCAGAACGAAACGCTCGGCCATCGGGGCCGCAAACACGACCCGCTCTATCGGGCCCGGAGACGCCTCCTCCTCGCCCGGGAACGGCTAACCGACGCGCAGGCGGAGCGGGTGGCTGGCCTGGTTCGTGCCGGGGACCCACGTTCAGAGGTCGGCTACGCCTACGCGGCGAAGGAAGTCGTCCGTCAGATCTATGAGCACACGGATGTTGAGCTGGCGGAACAGTGGGTGGACGCACTGATCGCCGATTTCGTGGATGAATCGATGCCGCCCGAGGTTCGCCGGCTCGGCCGGACGATCGGCAAGTGGAGGGACCAGATTGTGGCTTGGCATCGGTCGCATGTGTCGAACGGACCAACCGAAGCCGTCAACAACCTGGCGAAACGGATCAAGCGGGTCGCCTTCGGGCTAACCAACTTCACGCATCACCGGATCCGATGCCTGCTCTACGCCGGAAAGCCGAACTGGGCGCTCCTCGACACGATCACACTATGACCGATCAACCCTGAAATCCGAAGAGCCACCATAGGTCTACACAGCTGGATCGAAGAGCCGCAGTCCTGGCTAGGAGCCATCGGCTAGTTCACCGGACCAATCTTCATGATGGTTGCTGTCTCCGACTCGTCCAACATCCGACGGTGTCCCTCGCTGGTTCCGCTCCGTCAGGGCTTCGATTGGTAGCGCTATCAGCGTCAATCAAGGGATCGCACTGCGGCGTAATCTGGGGCAGCCGCTCTTTCAATGACGAATAGACGGCGGCCAGGAGCCGAAGAGAATCCCAACGAGATTCTAGATCGTGTCTGGGTTCCGGATTCGAACAGGCTTCGCGCTGATGTCAACGTCTTCACTGAGTGCGCTTGGAAGAGCAGTGACATCTATGTCTCACTCAGTCCATAGGATGAGACCATGGAAATCGATCTCAGCGTCGGCGAGACGATTGTGCTCGAAGGAGAGTCTTGGGAGCTGCGAGAGCGGTTGGGTGGCGGTGGCTTCGGTGCAGTCCACTACGGCGTGTCGACTGACGGTGAGACAGTTGCGCTCAAGTTCGTCGACGCTTCCGCGGCGGCTGATCGCGAGCTTCTGCTGGCCGCGTTTCCCGATTCACCTCACGTGATGCCGGTTCTCGACTCAGGCGAGCACAACGGCTACTTGGTCGTCGCGATGCCGCTCGCCGAGACTTCGCTGGCGGATGCAATTGAACAGAATCTCGTGGAGTCTCCCGTTGACGTGCTCAGCCAGGTCTTAGCCGGGCTCGCAGATATCGAGCCGACAGTCGTCCACAGAGACCTGAAGCCTGCCAACATCTTGTTGCACGACGGACGCTGGAAGCTCACCGACTTCGGGGCGAGCCGCGTTGCTGACGCAACTACGGCGTCGCACACACAGAAGATGGTGGCGACCGCCGCGTACGCCGCGCCAGAGCGATGGAGACTAGAGCGAGCGACGCCCGCTTCTGACATCTATGCATTTGGCGTGCTGGCAGTGGAGATTTGGGCCGGCCACCGGCCATTCCCCGGCCCGACCTTCGACGACTACGTAGAGCAGCACCTGTCCTCAGCGCCGGATCTCAATGGTGTACCGATCGAATTCACCACCTTCGTGTCGGATTGCCTCCTCAAGGCCCCAGAAGCCCGGCCAACGGCCGGTCAACTGCTCGAGCGGCTTGACGGTATCGAGTCCGCTCCAGCGACAGTTCTCGGTGGGGCGCTCGCACAAGCCAACAGCGAAGCAAGCGAACGTAAGGTTGCCGAGGAGCTTGCGGAGAACACTCGACGAGTCGAAACCGACCGTCGAGAAACCCTCTTCCTGGTGGCGGAGGACAAGTGGAACGAACTCCAGAACTCGATTCTCACGTTGATCAAACAAGGTGCCAGCGAGGCGGAGATCATCTATCGGGGAGGGAACGGCACGACACGAGAACCGCGTTCAGTTGGATTCGAGGTGGCTCTCAATGGAGCAAGTTTGAAACTGCCAGCACCGAGTGACGTGTCCAGGCGTTTGCCGGGCCTTCCCTTTGACGTGATCGCCTGCGCCGACATCACCGTGCGAAACCTCGGGGGCCAAGGACGTAGCCATTCCTTCTGGTTCTGCAACCACACGGGTGACACGTACAGCTGGTGTGAACTCGCTTTCATGCTCTTCGGGACGGACACCGGCGATGTCCCCTATGAGCCATTCAGCATGCCCCCGTGGGAGTCTCGTGTCGTCGGCGCGGTCCAAGGTCACCTAGGCCGAATCATGCTCGCGCGCCCTATCTCCTCAGTCGTTCTCGACGAACCGCCAGATTTTGCCGAGCGGTGGGTGAACTACTTCGGGCTGGCAGCCACCGGCCAGCTGTACCCGCCGCACAAGTTTCCAGAAACGAGTTGAAGGGAGCCAGCTCCCTCGCGAGCCTTAGAAGGGTTCCTCGTCCATATCGTACTGCGGGGCGGGGGCAGGCTCCCGGAGTTCTGCCTGTATTCCGCGCACCCATCGATCATGGTCGGGGGAAGTAAGGCCGTCGACCAGCGACTCGACATCGTCGGGGTGAATGTGTCGTCGCAGTGCTGCGACTCGGATGAGGCCCCGGAGGCGATCAACGTCGACTTCATTGGCCAGTCGCCAGTCGATCGCCACGGAAATCCTGCCCTCCAAGCGATCGATCGCCGAGGCTACCGGGTCTTCGTCGGAAGCCAACGCTGCGAGTGTCTGCGTGCCAGCTGCTCTGGTGACCATGCTGTCCGGGACATAATCGGCATCAAGGACAGCATCCAGAACACTACGGAGCCTGCCGCGCCCTTCTTCGGCATCTTTGGCACCGAGCTTGCCGTCGTCTCCAAGGATGATGGTTCTCTCGTCCTTGGTATCGAATATCAGGGAGTCGGTTGAGTCGGCGATCATGATGACAGGTTTGTTCAGGGTGTGCGCGATACCAAGCTCATAGTGAACATTTGGATTGCGACCGGATACATCGGCTAGCAGCACCCGGCAGGCTGCAATTGCTTGAACGATCTGCTCGGTGATTCGGCCAGGGGAGTTCATCTGATCAGCGCGTACAACTAAGAGCCGAACTTCGTTGCACGCAGGTTCAATAACGAACTCCAGCACTTCGTCGGCACGCTTCCTTTCGCCAGAGCCCTTCTCGCCGATGGGCGAAACGAAGAAGGCAAAGTCTGCGGGCGGCGTCGGGGTATCAGACACTTGGCTGACCTTAGTCGCGCGAGCACCGGGCGAGCGCGGCATGCTAGATCGAAGAAGGCTCTCG
>CAZFBD010000144.1:0-3341 GCA_964517125.1 uncultured Acidimicrobiales bacterium | reverse complement strand
CGTTGGGTTGCCGGCGACCGGATCGACACCACCTGCACAATCGGTGATCCGGGGGATCCGTCACCGTCGCCGACGGTGGGACGCGTGGTCCACGTGAGTATCGACGGATTGCGGGCCGACGTGGTGACGTCGCGCAACATGCCGGCGCTCGTGGAGTTGCGCAACGAGGGTGCCTCAACCCTCAATGCTCGCACCGACTACCACGTCACCAAGACCCTGCCGAACCACACGTCGCAGTTCACCGGTCGGCCGTTGTACGGAACCATCAGGCATCGGGTGTCGTTCAACAGCGACAACGGCGAGACCGTCCATGACGCTGCCGGGTCGTATGTCTCCTCGGTCTTCGACGTGGTCGACAACAACAACGGCGACACCGCCATGTTCGTTGGCAAGGACAAGTTTCAGTTCATTCGACGGAGCTGGCAGGACTCGATCGATGACTACGAGAAGGCCCCGCCTGGCGACCTCGTGGATGATGCACTTTCACAGCTTCGATCTGGCGATGGGCCCGGGTTCACGTTCTTCCACATCCGCCTGCCGGACTCGGCCGGACATGCATACGGCTGGTCGAGCGTCGAATATCTCACCGCCGTGAGCGAGGCGAACGCGATCCTTCAGGAACTCACGGACGGCATCCGCTCCGACGGTGCACTGAACGGCTCGACGGCCATCATCGTGACCGCCGATCACGGCGGACCGGAGTTCGGCCTTGTCCATGAGGACTACCTCAACGTGGACAACTACGTGGTCCCCTTCATCGTCTGGGGGCCCGGGGTGCAACCCGGGGCTGACCTGTACCAACTCAACGCCAGCCTTCGGGCGAACCCCGGCAACAGTCGGGTCGACAACGATGGGATTCAGCCCATCCGCACGCACGAGGTTGCGAACCTCGCGCTCGACCTCCTGGGTCTCCCGCCCGTTCCCGGTTCGGTGTTCAACGCCGACCAGTCACTGCGGGTCGGCTGACTCCTGCCACAGACGAACCCACCCGTGCTCGATCTCGAGCTCGGCGGTTTCGTATCCGGGTTCTCCCGGCAGCAACACCACGTACTCGCCGTGGGGATCGTTGACCCGAACTCGCCTGGACTCGGGTCGGGAACGGGCGAGGGTCATGACGTCCTTCACCGAATCGAATGGTGCAAGGCATGCAAGCATCCGGTGGGTGACCGACATGAGCGGGTGCTCGCCGGCCCGCCAACGATCGATGGCTTCTTGCGGACGGATCCAGGTGAGGTCCACCATCTCGCCGTCGTCGTGAACGGCAACCTGGCCGGCTGGCGCCTCGGCAAGAAAGAAGCGTGTATCAAACCGCCGGGGTGGACCGACCGGAGTGATGAAGCGAGCAACGTCAACGAGCGAGTCGAGGTCGAGCTGTAGGCCGGCGTTCCGCAGCGACGGGACGAAGGAGGTTGGGTCGGTCTCGATCGCGTCACGAATCGATTGAAGAGTCTGGGTCGGCGCATCGTTGTTGCTCAGGAGCAACCCGGCTTCCTCGAGCGTCTCGCGGCAGGCAGCAAGCCACCAGGCCAACCCTCCGGAATCGAGTTCAAGATGGTGGGAGGCGTCGGCATCGGAAAGACCATGCGCCACATCGGAAAGGTCGACTCGGTCCGTGGTGTCGACTCGGCCGCCTGGGAAGACCCAGGCGCGGGCTCCGAACGCGAGCCGTGCTCCGCGTTGCACCATGAGCACTTCGAGGCCGTCGTGGTCACGCACGATCATGACCGTGGCTGCGTCGTTCACGTCGACGGCATCGGGATCGTCGACCGGTGTTCCGTGCTCGTAGGGCATTTCCGAACGCTACATGGACGGCGCGTCTGCGCAAGACTGCAAGGACACGTTGCGATCCAAGGGACACTTCTCACATGCCACTCGTTGTTGGCGTCGACTCCTCCACGCAGTCGACAAAAGCCGAACTCCGCCACCTCGAAACCGGTGAGCTCATCGCCACCGGTCGGGGGACCCATCCGCCGACAAGCCCGCCCGTTTCTGAACAGGATCCGGGCGCTTGGTGGGAGGCGTTGGTTGAGGCCATCACGGCCCTGGGTGACCGTCGGGACGAGGTCGTCGCCATTTCCGTCGCTGGCCAACAGCACGGTCTGGTTCTGCTCGACTCCGATGGCGACGTCCTGCGGCCAGCGAAACTCTGGAACGACACCCAGTCGGCGCCCCAGGCGGAGCGCCTCGTTGCTGAGATCGGAGCTGATTGGTGGGCGGATTGGGCCGGCGTGGTTCCGGTCGCCGCCTTCACCATCACCAAGCTTGCGTGGGTCATCGAGAATGAGCCGGACCTGATTGCCCGAATCGACAAACTGATGCTGCCGCACGACTGGCTCACGTGGAAGCTGACTGGCGCGCACGTCACCGATCGTGGCGATGCTTCGGGCTCTGGTTGGTACGACGCCACCCATGACCTTGTGCTGCGTGAACCGTTTGCACGGCTGGGAATGGACCCCGAAGTCTGGGCAGCGAAGGCGCCTCGTGTGTTGCAGCCGACCGATTCCGCAGGCGTTCTTCTGCCGGAGGTGGCAGCCGAGTTGGGCCTGCCATCGGATGTGGTGGTTGGCCCCGGCACCGGCGACAACATGGGTGCAGCGCTCGGGCTTGGCCTCGCCGAAGGCGATGCCGTGATCTCTCTGGGAACCTCGGGAACCGTGTATGCGCGCACCACGGAACGGGCGCACGACACGTCTGGAGCGGTGGCCGGCTTCTGTGACGCTACGGGGGGGTACCTTCCGCTGGTGTGCACGCTCAATGCCACCAAGGTGACCGATACGGTTGCCGCCTGGCTGGGTACCGATGCGGCCGGGCTCTCTGACCTCGCATTGCAGGCCGGCACCGACGTCATCGAAGCGACTCTGATCCCATGGTTCGACGGTGAACGCACCCCGAACCGCCCCGATGCGCGTGGCACGATCGTGGGCCTCAACAATGCAATCACCCGCGAAGAGATCGCGCGGGTGGCTCACGATGGGGTCCTCATGGGGCTCCTCGCGGGTCTGCGTGCGCTCGAGGAGGCGGGTTCCACGGTTGATGGACGGCTGCTCCTGGTGGGCGGTGGGGCACGATCCGGTGCCTATCGACAACGACTTGCCGACCTGACGGGTCGAACCGTGCATGTGCCCGTCAATGACGAGGCCGTTGCCGTCGGGGCGGCGCTTCAGGCCGCTGCGACAGCGACGGACACGTCGTTTGACACACTTGCCGACCGCTGGGGGCTGCAGGCGACCACCACGACCGAGCCTCGCGACGACACCCACGCCGATGTGCTCCAATCCCGCTACGCAGATGCACAGCAGGTGGACGATGGCCTGTGCCGTCCGCTGACGAGCTCGTCTTAG
>CAZFBD010000143.1:0-3471 GCA_964517125.1 uncultured Acidimicrobiales bacterium | reverse complement strand
GTGTGTCGAGGGCGACGGAGATGTTCTTTGTTTCCATGTAGAAGTCGAAGCTCCAATCGCCGCCGTCGCGGCCGATGCCGCTGGCCTTGGTGCCGCCGAAGGGGGCGGGCAGGTGCCGGACGTTCTGGCTGTTGACCCAGATCATCCCGGCGTCGAGCGCTTCGGCCACACGGTGCGCCCGACCGACATCCCGGGTCCAGAGGTAGCCGGCGAGTCCGTAGTCGATGTCGTTGCCGATCTTCACAGCGTCCGCCTCGTCCGTGAACGGGATGGCGGTGAGGACCGGCCCGAAGATCTCCTCCTGGGCGATGCGCATGTCGTTGCGGGCGTTCGTGAAGAGCATCGGGGTGACCCACTGACCACCCTCGGGCGCTTCGGCCCACGGCGTTCCTTCGATGACGGTGGCGCCGTCGTCCTCGGCGATGCCCTTGTAGCTGCAGACCTTGTCGTGATGGCGGGGGTGGATGAGCGGACCGATGACCGAGCTCGGGTCGAGCGGATGCCCGACGGGCACACGTTTCATCTTCTCTGCGATGCGTTCGGTGAACTCGTCGTAGATCGTGTCTTGGATGAGCACCCGACTGGAGCTGGTGCAGCGTTCACCGTTGAGGCTGTAGATCATGAAGACGACGGCGTCGACGGCGCGGTCCAAGTCGGCATCGTCGAACACGATGACCGGGTTCTTGCCACCGAGCTCGAAGTGAACCCGCTTGAGCGTGGGCGCGCCCTGGGCCTGGATCATCGAGCCGGTGGAGCTCTCCCCCACGAAGGCGATGGCCTTGATGTCGGGATGCTCGGTGAGCGACTTGCCAGCGGTTTCGCCCATGCCGTGGACGACGTTGAGTGCGCCGTCGGGCAGCCCGGCTTCGCCGGCGATCTCGGCGAGCAGATGGGCGGTGTAGGGACTCCACTCGGCCGGCTTGTGCACCACCGTGCAACCGGCGGCGAGCGCGGGGGCGATCTTCCACGTGCTGAGCATGAACGGCGTGTTCCACGGGGTGATCACGCCGACCGGGCCGATGGCCTTGCGGGTCGTGTAGTTGATGTGCTCACCGGAGGGAAGGGAGAGACCGTCGGCCGCGCTCGGTGCCTGATCGGCGAAGAAGCGGAAGTTTGCTGCACCCCTCAGTGCGGCCGCACCCATGAAGCGCATGGTCTGTCCGGTGTCCACACATTCGGTGGTTGCGATCTGGTGGGCGCGTTCTTCGATGAGGTCGGCGACATCGTGGAGGATCGCCTTGCGCTTGGTGCCCGGCATCGAGCCCCACACGCCGAAGGCTTCGCTTGCTGCCGTGGCGGCCTGATCGATCTCCGCCGCGTCGCCGGCGGCAACATCGCCGAGGTGGCTTCCGTCGATGGGCGACCGGTTGGCGAACGTCTCGCCGGATGCGCTCGGAACGGCTTGGCCCGCAATCAGATGCTGGAGCGGCGCGTTGCGGAATCGGGCGAGATGCTCCTCCGCGGCAGCGAGGTTCTCCTCGAAGGTGTGACTGGATCCGGCCATGTGCTTGTCGTCCTCGGTCGAAGATGCTTAACATGTGTAGCATATGCGACTGCTCACCTACTCTGTCAACGACCAATCGAGCTTCGGTCTGGTGGCTACCGACGGCCTCGGCGTCATCGACCTCGGCACCCGAATGACAGACGTGCGAGACCTCGGCGACCTCATCTCCCAGGAGCGTCTGGCGGAGGCGGCAGGATTCTTGAGCGACGCCGCAGACCATCTGCTGGCCGATGTGCAGTACGAACGCCTGCTGCCGTGGCCCGGCAAGATCTTCTGCATCGGCGTGAACTACGGCGGACGAGCCGCCGAATACGCCGACAAGAGCGACGCCGCCTACCCCTCCGTCTTCGTTCGCTTTCCCGACTCGTTCACCGGCCACGACCAGTCACTCGTACGGCCGCCAGAAAGCCCCCAGCTCGACTACGAGGGCGAGATCGTCGTCGTCATCGGCAAGGCCGGGCGCCGCATCCCCATGGAGAACGCCCGCAACCACATCGCCGGACTGACGTTGGGCAACGAAGGCACCATTCGGGACTGGGTCCGTCACGCCAAGTTCAACGTGACGCAGGGAAAGAACTGGGAGTCCACCGGCTCCTACGGCCCGCACCTCGTCACCATCGACGAAATCGACGACTTCGAAGAGCTGCACCTCACCACGCACGTGAACGGCGAGCTGCGTCAGGACGATCACCCCGCAACGATGAAGTACTCGATCGACTACCAGGTTCACTACCTGAGCACCTTCACCACGCTGCGACCCGGCGACATCATCTTCAGCGGTACGCCAACCGGCGCGGGTGCCCGATTCGACCCGCCGATCTGGCTGGAGCCCGGCGACGTCATCGAGGTGAGCGTCCCCGAGCTCGGAACACTGCGGAACACTGTCGTGGACGAGTTCCCGGATGGAAACAACCACGTTGCTCCCGAGCCCCAGTGAGCTGCGAGCAACCATGAGTGAACTGCGGGGGTTCGATGCCTCGCTGCCGATGGCGCTGCTCGCGGCGAGAGAGGCAGCGATGCAGCACTTCCGACCGCTGCTTGCTGCGCACGACCTGACCGAGCAGCAGTGGCGGGTGCTTCGTGCGCTGAGTGCATCGGAGGGACCGGTCGATGTCGGAAACCTCGTTCTGGCGACAAATCTCCTTGCTCCAAGCGTGAGCCGGATTCTCGTGAATCTCGAAGAGCGCGAACTGATCAAACGCGCCATCTCCCCAGAGGATCAGCGGCGGTCAGTCATCTCGCTTTCACGAGACGGACAAATTCTGATCGCAATCGTCGCGCCAGAGTCCGAGCGAATATATGTCTCTATGGAGAAACGATTTGGAGAGGAGCGCCTGGCAACACTGATCTCCGAACTGCATGACCTCACAATGCAGCTCGCCGCGGCGGAAGGATGATGACGGATCCCCAGAACAACCTGCCCCTCACCCAAATGGTGAAGCGCGACCTGGACGGAGACGTGTTGGCCGCCCTGCGGATCGGACAGGCCGAAGTTCCGACCGAGAAAGGTCGGACATTCGCTGTGGTTGAGATGGTTGCGACTTTCGCTCTTTTCGGCCTGCTCTGGCCGGTCTTCGGAAACCTCGCCTCGGTGGTCCTGGCCGTCGTCCCCGTGGTCGCGCTACGCGCCCGCCGCCTCTTCCTGCCGGTCGAGGCAGCTGCACTGGAGCGCAGCCATACCGGCGAACCGCTGCTCGTGGCCTTTCGTCACGATCGGGTCGACGTGCACCGAATGGGACGCTTCGCAACACAGATCGGTGACCGGATCGAAAGCCATCCGATGTCTTCGGTCCGGATCGAAATGGGCGAAGAGAAGACCGATTCACGTCTGGCGATCGACGACATCACGTGGCCGACGATCGGGATCACTGCCCGGAATCTCCGAGCGCTTGCGCTTGACCTCGGAATCCCCATCGTCAACGTCGAGGACACCTGATGCCGGCGCTGTTGTCTGACCAGACCGAGGT
>CAZFBD010000142.1:0-3508 GCA_964517125.1 uncultured Acidimicrobiales bacterium | reverse complement strand
CGCTTTGGTGTCAAGATGGCAGAGCCGATTGTGCCCCCCTACCGACACGCATCTAGCGATATTGGTAGCTTGAGACGACGATACGGAGATAGGTAGCGAGTAGTCCTGGTGCAGATTGGCTGTCACTGACTCTCGATACAATGGTGTCCCGGGTCGTCGCCACCTTCTATGTCGTACTTGAGTACGTCAGAGTTCTTCCTGTCTAGGTTGAGGGAAAACCTCGAATTACTGGTATTGTCGTGGCCGATTTCGAACGGTGCCAGTATCCAGAGACGTTTGTTTGTCGCTTCACTTGTGGCACCACACACAAAAAGGACCACGTAACTGGCGCCGCGAATTGCAGCGGCACGAACCTTTGAACGGATTCGGCCGGGAACGGTCCAAGCGTGCGACCCGGCCTCTTCCCGGAAGAAGCTATAGCAGCCTTCGAGCCGGGTTGGAAAGGGCTGCGTCGGTGAGACCCTTCGCTGTTACTCCGAGGTACGCCTGCGTAGTGGCTAGATCTGCGTGCCCGAGAAGCTGTTGAACTTCGGGGAGTGATGCGCCGTTGTCGATGAGCATCGTGGCGTACGTGTGGCGGAAGCTATGTGCGAGCGCACCCTTCGGGGGAGTGCGACCGGCTCGACGGAACCATCCGCGGATCGCATAGTCTGCGGCCGACCGCGTCATCGATCGACCGTCAGGTCGGAGGAGTAGCGGTTCGTCGGAGTGCCGTGGGCTCCGAAGGTCGCGTGTTTCGAGGTAGACGTTGAGTCGCGCTACAGCTTCTGGGGGAATCGGTACGACTCTGATCTTGCCGCCCTTGCCGTTGACACGGAGTCTGGGTGGGTCGTCGTCGAGGTAGCAGTCACCTATCTCCAGACTGATCACCTCACCGATTCTGAGTCCGCCTGCGATGAGCAGAGCAAACATCGCTTCATCGCGCTCCGGCCAAGGGTCCCTTGTGGTGGCTGCCGGGAAGCTTGATGTTTCCGCGACTGCCCCTAGGTCTTCGGGCTGGAGTGGCTTGGGAACCCATGGTGTCTTCTTTGGACCGTCAATCATGTCCATCGGGTTCGACTCCAGGAGGCCCTCCCGAACGAGCCAGAGGCAGAACTGCTTCCAAGTCGACATCACACGACTCGTTGAGCTCGCGGCGTGCGTCGACGCGTACCCAGCGAACGCAGTCTCCAAGCTGGCTAGAGCTACGTCCTGCAACGACAAGTCCTCCAGAGAGCCGGCCGGGAGGAGCTTGGCAATCGCGTTCAGGTCGTACGACCGGGCTGAAACCGTGTTCGGGGACGGACGAGCTGTGTTCCTGGTGGCTATCCACCGTTCTGAGAGAGGTTGAACCCAGCTAGCGTGCATAATCCGAGTTAATTATGTTTCGGTCAGAGAGGTGCGGACAGGAAGTGCCGCGGAGTGGCGGGGTTCCGAGTGTGATGCCCGGTGTGCCATGCCTCGAGTTGTGAACCCGTCGACAAGGCGCAACGGAACGCTGACCGACCCACTCATCTCGTTCGTACACACAGCCATCAGATCTTGATTCCCCGGTAGGGCCTACTCTGCAACTACTACCGGCCGCGAAGTTGTTCCCTCGACCCACGGCTCCAAGTGGACTCTCCGCCCGGTCGAGTCGACGATCGTCATCGAGTCGCCCTGAAAATCGTAGGAGAGAGTTCGAGACGGGCTGAACACCGAGATGTAGTCGCCGCTCGACCCATCTGCAGGTGGGACCCCGCCGGGACCTCCGAACTGGCCGTTGGCGTCCCGGCTCAGGCGTATCGTGTCCTCCGCCCATTCAACCGCAGCGACCAGGCCTCCAGTGCCGTTCCATGCCACTAGGCGAAGCTCGCCGTCGATGGCTCTTTCAAAGAGGACGAAACTCCCGGGGCGCACAATGTCGTCACTGAAGCCCTCTACCGAGACAACCTCCCAGTGAGATTCGCTCGGTGACACAAACGTCTGTGTCTCATCGGAGTCGCCGCATGCAGCAAGAACGCTCACAAGCAGCAAGGCGAGTCCTAATCGCTTCATCAGGAAGACGTCCGTATCGTCGTACCGGTGGCCAGCTCAGCCTGCTTCGCAGCCGTAAACGTCAAGGTGAACTCTGTGGCCCCAGTGAACATCTGTCCGACATTCTCCGTATCGACGCAGCCAATGTGTATTCCGTAGGCTCGGTGACGAAACATTACTGGTGCCCCGCTGTCTCCACCGGGGAAACCGCAGTCCAAGCCCCATTGCGGATAAGTTACCTGGTACTCCACAGCGTAGCCGAGAACGTGCGTCTGTGTGGCTAGAGGGCCGAGCACCAATTGTTGGACATTCGGTTTGTAGGCATCGGTCACAGGTCCGCATCGGTAGCCTAGGTTGGGCGAAGAGATACAGACGAGTTGGTCCTCGACGAATCCAGTTCGCTTGACTACGTTCACGCTCCAATAGTTTTGGGAGTCGCGGCGATAGATGTGATGTGACTTCTGGGACTCAGGGATCTTAAGTTTGATTGCGTCGGTTCCGTTGGACAAGCCGTTCGGCCCAACGAAGATGGTCTCCGACGAACTGTATCCGCCGATCTGTTGAACGTACGGAGAAATCGTTGCTCTCGCCAACCCATCAACCGAGCAGTGTCCTGCCGTGAGAACAAACTCAGTACCGCTGCTATCGGTAGCGTTGAACCCACTAGTGCATATCGACTGCCATGTCCCGTTATAGATGGGGTTCGTCACGTTGATTCGAGTTCCGCCGCGAAGCGGATTGCTGCAGTAGAGTCGGCTTGTGCAGAGATTTGCCCTACTCGGCCCTGGAACTGTGCGACGCACGATCGGCAGCGCGGTTCTGCGCTGACTGTTCAGGAATTCATCGATCGATGAGCCAGCGTCACTCGGTGCCGTAGCGCCGACGTCTAGAACATCGATTCGCAATGCGTTCTCGCTCACATCGACGCTGGCGCCCACGAAACTCGATGGCCGATCGGGCGCCAAGGACAACTCGATAGCCGACTCACGTAGCTCTATGAGCGAGTGTTCGACGACCTCAAAGAACACCCGACGGCCGTCCGTGAAGTGCGACAAGAGCTCCCGCCGGTGGGCTCCATCGAGTCGAAAGGTGAACTGAACCACGAGGCCATGACGCGCATGATCGATGTACATGCCCCCATACCCTTCCCTAGTCAGAAGAACGAGATCCTCAAGTTCTCCGCCTTCTTCTGCAAGTCGGTCACGCACAACTAGCAGCCTCTCTTCTGCCGCTGTCAGAGGTACCGAGAACAACTCGATTGCCTCCAGACCCTGGTCCGTCTGCGCAAGCTGACGTAAACGAGCCTCGCTCATCTCCCGGAAGTTGAGCATCGAGCGCAAGGACGCCCAATAACGGACCTCAGGATCTTCCGAATCCGCTGCCACCAGCACTGACTGCGGCTCAGCGGCACTTGCCCCGGTACCGGTCAGCGACTGTACGGCTAGCAGCGATACCAGTACTAGCAGTAGTATTCGACGATTCATTCGGTACTCCCAGGGCGTCTTGGCGCGGC
>CAZFBD010000141.1:0-3831 GCA_964517125.1 uncultured Acidimicrobiales bacterium | reverse complement strand
GCGTGTGAACAGATGGGTCCTTCCTCCTATCTCCATGCGGCCAGGTCGTGAAGTACAATTGCGAGAGCGGTCTTCTGTGGTCTTTCGCCCACCCAGAGAGACTTCAGGTGGAATCATGAACATGTCTTTCAAATCTCAGCGGTTCGTTGTTGCCGTGGTCATGGCTGCGGCCCTTGCCACGGGCATGGTGCTTGGCGGCATCCAGTTGGTGCAGGCCGACGTTGCTCCAGTCGACGTTCGCCCCACGGCCGCAATCGACGAGTTCACCGATGTCGAAGCCGACCCGCTCCTCTCAACCCCTGTTTGGGCGGTCCTCGAAGCAAACGGCCGCTACTACGTGGGCGGCAACTTCACGACCGTCGCTGGCGAGCCGCAGGCGTATCTGGCCGCCATCGAGGTCACGACCGGACGTCTCGATCAGAACTTCCGGCCCGTTGTGCTGTCCGACGGTGCCGACCTGGAGAAGCGGGGCGTGACCTCGCTCGCAATCTCGCCCGATGGCCAGGACCTCTTCGTGGGCGGCTACTTCACCAAGATCGACGACGAGTGGCGCAGTCGAATTGCCAAACTCGACGCCATCACCGGCGAGGTCGACCCAACGTTCGACCCGAACGCCAGCGCAGTCGTCGAAGCGATCGAAACCGACGGCACCTCGCTGTGGGCCGGTGGCGTGTTCCTCGACATGAACGGCCAGCCCGCTCCGCACTTCGTCAAACTCGACCCGAACACCGGACTGCTCGACCCCACGTGGAACACCTTCACCAGTAACGACGTCCTCGACATTCAGATTGTCGGCTCCGACGTGTACGCGGTTGGCAACTTCAACTTCATCGGCTCCAACAAGGACAACAATGGCGTCGCCATCACCGACGATGACGACGAGGATCCCGATGGCGACGGCACGTTCGAGGGCGACGGCAACCTGGACTTCACGAATGCCCTCATCGTTGACAAGGCAGCCCGCGTGCCGATCGCGACAGGTGTTGTGGTCCCCGACCCCGTCGACGCCACCGTCGCCGACTGGAACCCACCAGCAATGTTCCGCATCTACGAGATGGACGCGTTGGACGACGGCTCCATGATCTTCCTCGCTGGTGCTGGCCCCAAAGCTGGCGGCGGAAACTCGCTGCGCGGCGTGAATGCAGCAGGCGATGTGGTCTGGCGTCGGGTGAACGCGGGCGACGTGCAGGCAGTTGCTGCAACCGAGGATGCGGTTTACGCCGGTAGTCACGGCAACTTCGTCTTCACGGTGAACAAGTACATCGATGCCGACGGCGACGGCGAGTTCGACGATCAGAACAACGACGGCATCTTCGACCCCGACGACGACACCAACCCGGCCTTCCCTGCGAACGGCTACGTCGAAAGTGACGACAACGGCAACGCAACCCGACGGGACAAGCTGAGCGCGTTCGACCCGCTCACCGGCGCTCTCCTTCCTTGGGACCCAACCGCGAACAGCGTGGATGGGATCTGGGCGCTCGAGGTCGGACCCACTGGCCTTCTTGTTGGTGGCGACTTCACCAAGATCGGTTCGCCGTTCAGTAACGGCGCCACTCCAGAACGATTCTTCCCTGGCCTCTTCCAGAGCCACTTCGCTGTCTTCGACGGCGACGGCCGTGGCAACAAGGCTCCCGAGGCCCGCTTCACGGCGACGTGTGCCGGCACGGTCTGCACCTTCGACGCCAGTACCTCATCCGACGACGGCACGATCGCCAGCTACAGCTGGGACTTCGGCGACGGTCAGACGGCAACCGGCGCCAGCCCAGCAGCAGTCACGCTTGCCAACGACACCGCCCATCAGGTCACGCTCACGGTGGCCGACACCCTGGGAGCGGCCACCAACGTGACCGAAGAGGTCGTGGTTGGCACACTTTCGCTTCCCGCACAGCTGGTTGGCGTCGACACGGTCTCGGCGAACTCCACCACCTACACCGGCGTGTTCCCTGCGGGGTCCGCCACGAACGACGTCGCCTTCGCCTTCCTTTCCATCAGCGACGAGAACCTGACCGTCGAACCTCCAGAAGGTTGGCAACTGCTCGACGAAGGGAGCGTTTCCTCGCTTCACACCCGGGTCTACGCCACAGTGGTTGGCCCCGACGATGCGGGCACTGCCGCCACGTTCACGACGACTGTTGGCGGTCAGCACAAGGGCGACCTCATCATCGCCGTGTACCGGGGCGTGAACACCGAGAACCCGGTTCTGGCCATCAACAAGGTCATCGAGACCGAACAGCGGGCCGGACATCAGGCACCTGCACTCACCTTTGCCGACGACTCCACGGTCCTGCACTACTGGGCCGACAAGACGAGCAACACGAACGACTTTGTCGTTCCGGGCGACGAAGACCTCCTCGCGCTTTCCGTGGGCACCGGCAATGGACGTGTCGTGGCCGCACTCTCGCAGGAAACGTCGGTGCAGACCGGATCTTCCGACGCAGCGCTTGGCTTGGCCGACTCTGTCACGAACAAGGCCGTCGGATTCAGCTTGGCGCTGAACCCGTGGACGGCACCCGACCTCATCCCCGCCGCCGGAACGGTCGAGCGGGTCGTTCACGTGAGCATCGATGGTCTGGCCAGCCAGTACGTCACGCAGGCCAACTCCCCCAACCTCATGCGCCTCATCAGCGAGGGCACCTCGACCCTGAACGCTCGCACTGACCACGACGGCACCCTCACCATGCCCAACCACTTCAGCCAGCTCACCGGCCGGACGGTCAATGGAGCCGACGGGCATGGCGTGGACTTTGATGCGTGGACAACCGGCGTCGACACCAACACGGTGCACGACGAGGCTGGCGAGTACGTCGCATCGGTCTTCGATGTCGTGCACGACCATGGCTTCCGCACGGCTGGCTTCGTGTCCAGCTCGAAGCTCAACATGATCGACCTGTCGTGGAGCGACAACGGCGCCCCCGATGTCACGGGGGCCGACGATGGCACCGACAAGATCGACAACTGGGCCCGCAAGGAACCGACCGTCATCATGGACACGGTCGTCACCGATCTTGTCGACTTTGGCACCGAGTACACGTTCGTCCACATTCGCAACCCGAACATCGCCGGCCAGGACTTCAACTGGGGCTCGGCCGAATACTTGCTTGCGGTGCAGGAAGCCGACGCACTCGTGGGTCAGCTGCTCGACGCCATCGAGGGCAACGCCACACTTGCCGGCACCACGGCAATCGTGCTCACCGCCGATCACGGTGGCATCGACGGCGACGATGAGCACGACGACCCGGCCGTTGCAGAGAACTACACCATTCCCTTGATGTACTGGGGCCCGACGGTCGGCGTTGGCGTCGACATGTACGTCGACGAAGCCGGTGTGCGCACCGATCCCGGCACCGCACGAGTTCCCAACGCTGGCGGTGCAACCACCGAGCCGATCCGTGGTCACGACGCCGGCAACCTTGCACTGGAGCTGCTTGGGCTGCCGGCCATCGCAGGTAGCCAATTCAACCTCGGGGCGACCATTCTTGACACGACGGATCCGTTGGGGGCGGTTACCTTCCCTGCCAACAACGGAACAGTGCCGATAGGCGACATCACTGTCACCGGAACAGCGACCGACGCAGACTCGCAAATATCGCAGACCCTCGTGCGAATACAGCGCCGTGATGTTCTCCCGCGGGAGTATTGGAACGGTGACGAGTGGCAAACAACATCCTTCTTCCTCAACGTAAGCCTCGACGCCAACGGCGCCTGGGCGATACCGGACGTCACAACCGATCCGAACGGAAGCTACCGGATCGTGATGAACGTCAAAGACACCTCCGGGAACACCAGCACGACATCAGAAAACCCCGTAACCAACTTCATAGCAGGCAC
>CAZFBD010000140.1:0-3844 GCA_964517125.1 uncultured Acidimicrobiales bacterium | reverse complement strand
AACGCCCACTCGACCCGAGTTTCTTGACAGCACCCCGTACACTTGGTGCATGACCACTGCAGACATCGGAGTCGACCTCAGCAAGTACGACCTCGGATGGTCAGACGCTGAGGATTACATCTACAAGCCCAAGAAGGGCCTGAACACCGACATCATCAATGAGATGTCGTGGATGAAGGGTGAACCCGCATGGATGCGGGACTTCCGCCTGAAGTCCTACAAGCGCTTCGAGAAGCGCCCAATGCCCAGCTGGGGCGGAGACATGTCCGAGATCTACTTCGACGACATCTTCTATTACATCAAGCCCACCGAATCGGTGAAGGACGACTGGGACGACATCCCCGACGCCATCAAGGACACCTACGAAAAGCTCGGCATCCCCGAAGCCGAGCGCAAGTACCTGGCCGGCGTCACCGCCCAGTACGAGTCCGAGGTTGTGTACCACCGCAACCGTGAAGACCTGGAACAGCTCGGTGTCATCTTCTGCGACATGGACACCGCGCTTCGCGAGCACCCCGAACTGGTCAAGGAATACTTCGGCACGGTCATCCCGCCGAACGACAACAAGTTCTCCTCGCTGAACTCGGCCGTGTGGTCGGGCGGAAGCTTCATCTACGTGCCGCCCGGCGTGCACGTCGACCAGCCCCTGCAGGCCTACTTCCGCATCAACGCCGAAAACATGGGTCAGTTCGAGCGCACCCTCATCATTGCTGACGAGGGCTCCTCGGTGCACTACATCGAAGGTTGCTCCGCTCCCGTCTACACGAGCGACTCGCTGCACTCCGCTGTGGTCGAGATCATCGTGAAGGACAGCGCACGCGTCACCTACACGACCATCCAGAACTGGTCGAACAACGTGTTCAACCTGGTCACCAAGCGGGCCAAGGTCTACGCCGAGGGCCACATGGAATGGATCGATGGCAACATCGGCAGCCGCCTCACCATGAAGTACCCGGCCGTTGTCATGGTTGGTCCGAAGGCTTCCGGCGAGGTGCTTTCCGTGGCGTACGCCGGAAACGGTCAGCACCAGGACGCAGGCGCCAAGATGGTGCACGCTGCTCCGGAAACCACATCGAAGATCGTGAGCAAGTCCATCAGCTCCGACGGCGGCCGCACCAGCTACCGCGGTCTTGTCCACGTCGATGAAGACGCCTACGGCTGCAAGAGCCATGTGGAATGTGATGCACTGATCCTCGACGAGGACTCCATCAGCGATACCTACCCCTACATGGAGATCGGCAGCCGCGACGCCATCATCGGCCACGAAGCAACCGTGTCAAAGGTTGCCGACGAGCAGCTCTTCTACCTCCGCAGCCGCGGGCTGTCGGAAGAGCAGGCCATGGGCATGATCGTCAACGGCTTCATCGAACCCATCACCCGCACGCTCCCCATGGAGTACGCAGTGGAGTGGAGCCGCCTGATCGAGTTGCAGATGGAAGGCTCTGTCGGCTGATTTCCTGGGCCTTCGGGCCCAGAACACAGGTCTGAGCCGCACAATCGTGTGGTCCTTCGTCCTCATGTCTACACTCTGCGTGGCGCGTACCATTTTCGTGTGAACGCAACTGGCGGGCCCAGGAACCAATGACTGACGCCCCCCTTCCCACGCACGCCCTCGGAGGCACCGAAACGCACCTCGAACTCGTGCGTCCGCGCGGACTGTACGAACGGCGGTGCAAACGCGCCCTCGACCTTTCCCTCGGTCTGGTCCTGAGCATTGCGGCACTGCCCATCGTGCTGCTCGTTGCTCTCGGCGTGCGAAGGCGTCTTGGCGCCGGCGTCTTCTACAGCCAGCAGCGGGTTGGTCTCGATGGCGAGCCATTCACCATCTGGAAGTTCCGTACCATGCAGCCCGACCGACGTCAGGCCCAGCAAACGTTCAACGACATCGACCGGCGCAAGAGCCACAAGGTCGAGAACGACCCCCGGCACACCCGGTTCGGTCGACTCCTGCGCAAACTGAGCCTGGATGAGCTCCCACAACTGTGGAATGTGCTCAAAGGCGACATGAGCCTGGTGGGGCCCCGGCCCGAGATCGAGTCGGTCGCCATCGAACGTGGCTACCTGGACCACCCCCGTCACAGTGTCCGTCCGGGCATGACGGGGCCGTACCAGACCTCGGACCTTCGCCTTGGGGGCGACCTCCGCGATGGGCTCGACGCTGACGCCGAGTACGTCCAGAACATCACGCTTCGCGGCGACCTGCTGTATCTCCTGCGGACCGTTACGACCATGGCCCAAGGGTCGTCACAAGGCGCCTGAGAACATCAAAGAACGATGAAGAGTCCGTAAGACGCATCACTTCTGAGTCCAAGTTGAGGCACAATCGACTCATGCCCATGCGTCAGGACTGCAAGTATTTCGAGAGCCGCAGCTACCCAAGCGGTGACACCGTGCGCAAGTGTGATCTGGATCTGGCGCCCGAAGCGCCATGGCGGTGCCCGGCCGACTGCCCCAAGTACGAACGCCGCATGGCCGACGTGAACTGGAGCCACGGCACGCTCATCACCCCCAAGACGCCCGACGAACCCGACAGCCTGGGCAACGACGACAGCATCGCTGCCCTGCTCGACGCCGCCGAAGACATCGTGAACAACGCCGGGCCGTCCATCCGCTCCGAGGTCGAAGCGGAACAGGCCGCTGCCAACCAGCCGAAGGGTCGCCTGAAGAGCTTTTTCGACAAGCGTCGCAAGCCCCGCTGAACCCGCCATTCCAGCAATTGACTCGGCTGGCTCGCCGGTAGGATGTCCGCCTATGCCCGCAGCCGAAACCACGCCCTCCTGGCTGTCCGACCTTCGAGCCACAGCGCTCGCTGAGTTCGGCAACTCCTCGCCCCCAACCGACGAAGAAGAGATATGGCGCTATAGCCGTATCAACGACGTCGATCTGTCGTCCTACGCCGCCACGGCGTCCACGGCCAGCCGCCCCGCTCTTGGTGACACACCAGACGGTGCCGCCGTTGTCGACATCGTCGACGGACACATCGTTTCCATCAGTGGCGGCGAGCTCGACGGAGCCACCGTGCAGTCGCTGGTCGACCACGCCGACGGTGCCGAGCTCTACGGCGCCACACGCGGCGACGCCGACACCATTGGACTGTTACACGACGCAAACCTCGCCGATGCGGTCGTCATCGATGTGCCACGCGGCAAACACGTCGCCAACCTGGTTGTCATCGACACCTGGGCCGACGCCGACGGCGGCCTCACCTGCCCCCACACCATCATCCGTGCCGCAGCCGGGTCCTCGGTCACCGTTCTCGAACGCCGCCGCTCCGGCGATGCCAACCAGCTCGTCATCCCCGTGGTTGAAATCGACGCCGCACCCGACGCCCGGGTCGGCTACCTGGTCGTGCAGGAACTGGGTCGGAACACAATCTCCCTCGAGGCACACACCTCGCAGGCCGGCCAACAGGCGCACGTTGTGTCTTCGGTTGCCGCCTTCGGTGGCTCCTACGCACGCACCCGAGCCGATTTCCGGCTGATCGGGCGGGGAGCCAGCGGCGACCTGCTGTCGGCCTACTTCGGCGACGGCGACCAGATGCTGGACTTCCGCACGTTCCAGGAACACGCTGCTCCCGACACCACCTCGACCCTGCTCTTCAAGGGTGCCGTCACCGGCAAGGCCCAGTCCGTCTACAGCGGTCTTATCAGAGTCTCCGAGGACGCACCCGGCACCAACGCCTTCCAGACCAACCGAAACCTCAAGCTCAGCGACGATGCATGGGCCTACTCGGTGCCCAACCTGGAAATCGAACAGAACCAGGTGTCGTGCAGTCACGCATCGACCGTTGGCGAAATCGACGAAGACCAGCGCTTCTACCTGGAGAGCAGGGGAGTGCCCACCA
>CAZFBD010000139.1:1645-4053 GCA_964517125.1 uncultured Acidimicrobiales bacterium | reverse complement strand
GGCGAGGTGTGTCGGTCACCTTGTGATCATGTCAGCAACCACGTCCCGGCTGCCACTGGCGCCGGTGGCTCACGGGTGCGTGGCGCGGACCTCGAGGAACTCGAACCCGTCTGACAGGTCGGTCAGGTCGTAGCGCTCACCCTCGACCAGGACCAGGCTGTCGAGCTCACAGATTGGGTGGGACTCGCCGTTGCGACGCAGTGTGCCGGTGCCCGAACGAACGAACCACAGCGTGAACTCGCCGGCGGCGACATGGTCGATGAGCGAAGCTCCGGGCGACGACCGCACAACACAGACTTGGGCGAGCCCATTGGTGGAGGTCTCGAAGTCGAAGTCGGATGCGGTGAAGCCTGCGGTGTGCCACGGGAGCCAGGTGGCCGTGGAGGCTCGGTGCCATGCGAAACGCTGACCGTTGAAGTCTCGACGGGCATCGATGACGCCGGTGGGAAGCGTCAGTTCGTGGTCGCGCAGGGTGTCGTGTTCGGCCGGCGAGCTGACTTCGACGACGTCGAAGTCGTCGGAGGTGCGCAGAACCTGATGTCGGATGTGCGGCGGCTGAAGCACACAATCACCAGCTTCAAACCGGAACGGCTCGCCCTGGTCCTCGTAGACGAGGTCGGCCCATCCGGCATGGCAGAAGATCATCTGGAACCGGATGTGGTGGTGGTGCACGTAGTCGGCGACCGGTCCGCCGACGGGAATGGAGATGTGGCTCGCGATCCATCGTCCCCCCTGACGGTCGGGAATGAGATCGCGGTAGTGCATGCCAGCGCGACCGCGACCTGCTGTGGACTCGACATGTCGGTCGTGGACGAATGCGGGGTCGTTCAGCGGGAGCGAGTCGGGCTGGGTGGATGGAACGAACAGCAGCACCGTTCCGTTCGGAGCAGTTTGCGTGGGCGGTGTGGGTACGTGCTCGACGGGAATCCGCAGCGTGATGTCTGCCGATGGAGCAGCGCTGTCGAGCCGAAGCGTGAGCCCATGACCCTCGAGTAGAGCCACCGAGGGGTCGTCGGCCGGACGCAGGAGGAGCATGCGGAAGCCAGCAGCAGCAAACCAGTCGATGGTGGTCTCCAGCTGATCACATGGCAGCACGACCTGCGGCGCGGTTTCCGTCATCTGTCGATGGCCCCTTCTCGTGCGTCCTTCGAACATCCTCGCGCCGGTGAGCCTGCTTCACCGGCTCGGAGAGAGTTGGCCCATGAAGCCGAACCAGGTTGATCGCAACTGGAATCGCACGGTTAGGTTGGCGCCGTGAGCGACTGGCCAGCGATCGAACCGTTCGAAACCGGAACCCTGTCCGTGGAAGCGCCGCATCAGCTCTACTGGGAGCAGGTGGGGAACCCGGACGGTGAACCGGTTGTCTTCCTGCACGGAGGGCCCGGCGCCGGGGCGACACCGTCGGATCGACAGTTCTTCGATCCCGAGCACTTCCGCGTCGTGCTGTTCGACCAGCGGGGGTGCGGCCGGTCAACGCCGATCGGCGAGCTGTCGAATAACACGATCGATGACCTCGTCAAGGACATTGAGGCACTGCGTCGCGAGCTCGGAATCGAGACCTGGCACGTGTTCGGAGGCTCCTGGGGAAGCACGCTGTCGCTGTACTACGCACAGTGCCACCCCGAGGCTGTCCGGAGTTTGGTGTTGCGGGGAATCTGGCTGCTTCGCGATGAGGAGCTCGAATGGTGGCTCTACACCCTGCGTTTCGTGCTTCCCGAGACGTGGGAGACCTTCGCTGGCCACATCCCTGAAGGGGAGCGCGGTGACCTTCTGTCGGCCTATAGATCGCGCCTTGCGTCCGGCGATCCCCAGATCGTTGACGCTGCGGCGAAACACTGGGCGACGTACGAGGCGGCCTGCTGCACGCTGCTTCCGAACCCATCGTTCTCAGCGCACTTCGACGATCCGGACGTGGCCCGAAGCGTGGCCATGTTGGAGAGTCACTACTTCGCCACTGGCCAGTTCGAGCCACGAGACCTGCTTCTCCACCAGATCGACACCATCCGGCATCTCCCGTCGTTCGTGGTCCACGGACGATACGACATGGTCTGCCCGGTGAAGAACGCGCTCGACTTGCAGGCTGTGTGGCCTGAAGCCAGCTACGTCATCGTGCCCGACGAGGGGCACTCATCGAGCGAACCAGGCATTCGGCGGGAACTCGTGGCAGCAATGAACCGGGTCCGCGATACCGGGACGCCGGCTCTAAACGAACAGCCGTAGGCCCCGACCGGACTCAATCAGCTGTCAGAACTGGCAGTAGCGCGGCGGCGACCTGATCTGGGAACTCCTCGTGGTGGAACAGCCTGCCGCCCTCGATCACGGTGAGGCCTACCGGACCTCTGAAGCCCGACATCATCGCCCGAGTCCGCTCCAATGGGAAGAACGGGTCGTCGTCTCCCCAGACGAGG
>CAZFBD010000139.1:0-1545 GCA_964517125.1 uncultured Acidimicrobiales bacterium | reverse complement strand
GGTCCCGTTCCGACCTTGCGGTACGCAACCTCGGTGCCGGGCCGAGTTTCGATCCAACGATCGGGTCGTTGGCGGAACAGATCGCTGGCGTCCTGGGCGGTGAAGGAGGTCATACACATAAATGCAGTGACCACTCGGTTCTGTGGCAATCGAATCGTGATGTGCCCGTCGACCGCGCCCACAAGTGGGGAGCTCGGCTTCAGGCTGCGTCGTATGCCGCGACGATCGGTGCCAGTTCCGTCGGGGTGGAACCGTGAAGGATGACCCCATCGGCGCCAAGATCGAGCTGGCCCTGGACCGCCGCAGCACACTGTTCAGGCGTGCCTGTGGCCGCAGGTGCCAACCACTCGTCGGGGATCAGCGTGGCGACATGATCCAACTCGTCGTCGGTGGCCTTGCCGTCGATCGCTCCCCGAAAGCTCGAGACGAAGGCGTCAGCTCTGAACGCATCGAGCACCGCTGGATCCCAACCGTTGACCGAGACCATCAGATCGCCATACGCCTGCAGGTAAGTGGCAAGGCGGCCGACGAGCTTCTTCACGCGGAGCGGCTCGGCTACGTGGTCGCCGATCGTGGCAAAGCACGACCACACCCGCACCGATTCAGGGTCGCGGCCGCCCTGTTCGGCGGCACGCTTCACTGTGGCGACACACCGCGCCAGGGTCTCGTCGGTGAAGAACGTGTGCAGGATCACGTCGTCGAACTTCCGACCCGCGAGATCGAGTGTTCTCTCGCCGAAGGCGACAAGTCCGAGCGGAATGTCTTCGTCGTAGTCGGCGTCGAGGTGAAGTATCGGCCACGAGCCGGCCGGGCCATCGTGGCCCATCACCCGCTCACCTTTCCAGAGACGACGCATCAGGCCGGCAAAGTCCTCCATCTGCGCGGTGGTGATGCGGTCCATGCCATAGGCGTCCTGCAGCGGAGCGATGCCGCGTCCGAGCCCGAGCGTGAACCTTCCGCCAGTCAAGAAGTGCATCGTGGTTGCGTATGAGGCGGTGACCATCGGGTGCCGGGTGTTGTGGTTGGTTGCCGCGGTGATGATGCGGATCTCGTCAGAAACCGCACCAGCCGCACCGCTCAACGTGACCGCCTCCTTCACGTTGAAGCGCTCCGAGATGAAACACGCACCCAGCCCGAGTTCCTCGGCCTGGCGCACCTCATCGACGAGTACGCGTGGCGTCTCGGCCGCCCCAGCGAGTGTGTAGAAACCGAGCTCAGGGAACTTCGACATCTGCGTACCCTATTCGTCAGAGCACGCCCGCCGAGCGCTCGATGACGACCGGCTGAAAACGAAAGAACCCCTGACCTCTCAGAACGCTGAGAGACCAAGGGAATTTCGTAGTACGCCCCCTGGGACTTGAACCCAGAACCTGCGGATTAAGAGCGACGGCCTCCCCATCCCAGCGAATCCCGTCAAGTCCCGGAAATCGTTGACTTATCAGGCCTCAATGGGTGGTTGGCGTACCGGATTGCCACGTCCGATTCCCGCCAGTTTCGTCGAATCACGGATCTCTCGTGACCACCTCGTGACCACGAAGCCGGATC
>CAZFBD010000138.1:0-4077 GCA_964517125.1 uncultured Acidimicrobiales bacterium | reverse complement strand
AGGTTCTCGGCTACGAAGGCTGCAGGATCGTCCTGCGGAATGGGCCGCCGTTCAAAGCGCGCGCCGGCCCGCCGCGGCTCCTTGAGCCGGTCGAGTCTGAACGTGCGCCAATCGTCGCGTCGCACGTCCCACGCCAGCAGATACCAGCGCTCATCCATGGCGACGAGATGATGCGGTTCGACCAGGCGCCGTGTGGCAGCACCTTCTTTGTCGACGTAGTCGAATCGCAGTTGCTCAGAGTCTCGGCAGGTGTCCGTGAGCACGGCGATCGATTCCATGTTGATCGCGACCTTCTCGCCGTACCAACGATGGGCGGACATGTTGGTGGTGATCGCCTGCGTGCGTCGACGCACATGGTCGGGAAGTAGCGCCTCGATCTTGGCGAGGGCACGGAGCGCCGTTTCCTCGATGCCCTCCAACGGAGTGGCCGTGGCCGACCACAAGCCGACCGCGATCGCAACCGCTTCGTCGTTGTCGATCATCAGCGGCGGAAGGTGGCTGCCTGCCGCCAGCCGGTAGCCGCCCTCGGGACCGGAGAGAGCGTCGACGTCATAGCCGAGCGTGCGGAGCCGGTCGATGTCGCGGCGCACCGTCCGCGCCGTGACCCGCAGTTCGTCGGCGAGTTCGTCGCTACTCCACCGGCGATGTGTCTGCAGGAGCGACAGGAGGCGCAGGACCCGCCCGGTTGGGTCGGCGAGTTCGAGTTCCTCGGGAGTCGACATTTTTCGAGCGTACGCGACATTGCGGACAGATTCTGTCCGCATGGCTCACTAGGGTTTCCCACATGACGACCACACCCCTTGCCATCGAGGCGACCGGCTTGGCGAAGCGCTTCGGCGACGTCGAGGCCCTGGCCGGCCTGGATCTGTCCGTACCCACGGGCGGAGTCCTCGGACTCCTTGGCCCCAACGGAGCCGGAAAGACCACGGCAGTCTCCATCCTCACCACGCTGCTAAAGCCCGACGCCGGCGAAGCGGTCATTGCCGGCGCCAACCTGCGCACGCAACCCGAGCTCGTCCGCCAACGCATCGGCCTGTCCGGCCAGTATGCGGCGGTCGACGAAATCCTCACCGCAACCGAGAACCTGGTCATGGTCGGCCGGCTCTACGGGTTGAACAAGTCCACGGCTCGCGACCGTGCCGACGCACTTCTGGATCGGTTTCGGCTCGACGAAGCGGCCCACCGCCCGGTCAAGGGCTTCTCAGGTGGCATGCGTCGTCGCCTCGACCTGGCGGCCGCGCTCGTGGCCTCGCCTCCGGTTCTCTTTCTGGACGAGCCGACCACCGGGCTGGATCCCCGCAGTCGCATCGAGCTCTGGGACGTCATCCGGGAACTCGTTGCCGAAGGGTCCACCTTGCTGCTGACAACCCAGTATCTCGAGGAAGCCGATCAGCTGGCCGACGAGATCGTGGTCATCGACAAGGGCATGGCCATTGCCCAAGGCACGTCCGACGAGCTCAAGGCCCAGCTTGGCGGCGAACGCCTGGAAATCACCACGGTGACGCCCGAAGGACTGGACCGGGCGCTGGCCCTGGTCACCCCACACACGGCAAGCGGCGACGCCGCCGACATCGAAGTCCGACCCGCCACCCGCACGTTGCTCGCACCCGTCTCGGGCGGCATCGCCACCATGGCCGCCGTCCTCGACGACCTCCGAGACGCCGACCTCACCGTGACCGACATTGGCCTGCGCCGGCCGACACTCGACGACGTCTTCCTCACCCTGACCGGCCATGACACGACCGATTCCGACACCGATCCCCAGGATGCAATCACATGAGCGACCAGACCCCCGCCATCACCATTCCTGCGAAGTCCGGTCTGGGCCGAACCGTCTCGGACATCGCCGTCGTCGCTCGGCGCAACATCATCAAAATCGGTCGGGTGCCCGAAGTCCTGGTCTTCGTGCTCCTCTCCCCCATCATGTTCGTGCTGCTGTTCGCCTACGTGTTCGGCGATTCGATCGAGATTCCCGGGGGCAGCTATCGAGAATTCCTCATCGCCGGCATCTTCGCCCAGACCGTCACCTTCGGCGCCACATTCACCGGTGCCGGAATCGCCGAGGACATGCAGAAGGGCATCATCAACCGGTTCCGATCACTCCCAATGTCCCCGGTCGCCTTCTTGGCAGGCCGAACGCTGAGCGACGTGATCTACAACTTCCTGTCACTCGCAATCATGTCGCTCACCGGTCTGCTCGTCGGCTGGCGAATTCGTGGATCGCTGCTCGAGGCAGCGGGGGCATTCCTCCTGCTGCTCGTGTTCGCCTACTCGCTCTCGTGGATCATGGCGTACGTGGCGTTGAACGTGCCGAGCGTCGAGGTGATCCAGAACGCGTCCTTCCTCGTGATCTTCCCGCTCACGTTCATTGCGAACACATTCGTGCAGGCCACCGCCCTCCCCGGCCCACTTCAAGCGTTTGCCGAATGGAACCCGGTGTCGTCGGTGACGCAGGCATCTCGCGAGCTGTTCGGGAACCTCCCGGAGGGAACACCCGAGCCCGAGTCGTGGGCGCTCCAGAACCCGGTGCTCTACACGATCATCTGGTCGATCGTGATCGTGGCGATCTTCGCCCCGCTCTCCGTGCGCAAATACGCCAGCGCCACGCAGAAGTAGCCGAGCGGCCGGTCAGCAGCCGCCGTCGGCGTAGGGGTTGTTGTCGGTCGTGTACCCGAACAGGACCTCGTTCGTGTGCTGCGTGGAGCAGTAGCCACCGAAGAATTCGTTGAGCGCACCGGCGAGCTCGTACTTGTCGGGCGAGGCCACGATGGCACTCCATGCCTGCGCACCATTCGCATACGTCGAGGCAAACCATGCCGGGTCGTTGCCAGCGAGCGCAGTATTGATCACCGTCATGTCCGCGGCGGTCGGAGCGCTGGGCACACCGCCGCAGCCCTGCCAGTACGACAGGTAGGCGTTTGGCTTGGCGCTGTAGAGCATGGCGTCGGCGATGAGCTCTGGGGCCGGGCACGTGGAGTTCGGGTAGGTCTCCTCCAAATACAACAATGCGATGGAAAGGGCCGATCGGTTTCCGGGCAGGTCCGTGGTGCGTTCGTACACGTGGGCGAGTTCGTGGATGATCACGTCGGCGACCATGGCGTTCACGCCGATGTTCATGCTGACGGCAACACACGTGGTGAATGTCTGAAACGACGTGGTCTGGCACGACGTCTGGACGTAGCCACCGGGGAACTGTTGATCGACGCCGACTGTGCCGTTGGCATCGATGTAGTTCCAGGCGTCGATGATCCAGGTGTTGTTCGGACCGTAGTTGGCCACGATGGAGTCGTTGATCGTGGCGTAGAGCTGCACAAGATCGGGGTCGGCATTGCCACCGTTGTCGTTGTTGCCGCCACCGTCCAGGACGACGCCATCGATGTTGTACTCACAGCGCTTGATGGTGTCCTCGGCAGGCACGTCGCAACGGTCATTGCCGGAACCGCCGTTGATGATGTCGGTACCCGGACCGCCTTCGATCCGCTTGTCGTTGCCGCCCCCTGCGGCAATCGAGTCGTTTCCGCCTCCGCCGAGAATCGTGTCGCGCCCGGGTCCACCGAAGATGGTGTCCGTGCCGGCCTGACCGAGAATCCGGTCGTTGCCTTCTTCGCCCAGGATCGTGTCGGCGCCTCGTCCGCTGTAGACGCGGTCTCGGCCTTCGCCACCGCAGATGGTGTCGTTGCCGTCACCCGAGCGAATGATGTCGACGCCGCCGAGCGCAACGATGACATCGTTGCCATCGGTGCCGTAGATGCGGTCGCTTCCGCTCGTCCCGACGATGGTGGCGTCGAGCCCGTTGCACGTCGGAGTCTGCGCTCCGGCGGTCCCCGTGAGTACGGACGAGATCATGGTGATGGCAACGACAAACGTCGTGGCCAACTGTCGATTCCGGACGCGGGTACGTCGAATGCCCGGTTGTGAAAGTCCCGCCTTGTGCACGTCTGTTTCGATTCTGCGACCTGCGGTCACCTAGAGGATTGATCGTTGAGAGACCGCTCGCACATCGATGATCCGAACCTAGGTGCTTTCGGTCGTTCCGCTCAAGCTTTGATCGGTGGATTTGCGAAATCCTTGAATTCG
>CAZFBD010000137.1:0-4617 GCA_964517125.1 uncultured Acidimicrobiales bacterium | reverse complement strand
GAATCGTACAGGCGTAGTCGCAGTCGACCGGGTCAAGTTCCCAACCAAATCTCGACCGTACACAACAACCCGATACTCCTCCCCACCAACCACATCAACATCAACAGCCCACAAGCCGCCAACCACTGCCACATCAACCCGAGCCCACGCAGTCTGAAAGTCCACACCATTCCAGTACTGAAGCGAAGAAGACTCCCGAATCACCACCGAAATAGAGTCCACCCCAGAACCCGAATCCTCTGCAGTCCCAGCAACAACAACTGAACCCGGCTGCGCAACATCACCCTCCTGCGGAGAATCAATCGCAAACACCGGACCCAAAGAATCCGCCGAACCGTTCGCAATGCCTGGTGTCCCTCCGGCACGAGCCGAGGGGTTCCAGTTACTGCCCACCTCATTCGATAGCGACGGGTTCTCCAGCTCGGCAGAACGACCGGAGCCATTCGGGGTGGTCGGCCAACCGTCTGTGTTGCCATAAGGCACGGAATCTACAACTCTCCCATCAGCTGAAGTCAGTCCAAGAACCCCTCCGTTGTCGTCTAGATCTGCGGTGAGGTCCCACTCGAGAGCAGGCACACCCGGATAGACAGCATTGAATTTGTCCAGACTCGCAGTGACGACCAGATAGCCATTCCCTGCTATCGACGTGCCCGTGGGGAAATCGAGGATCTCAAGATCAAAGGACGAGATATCCACTTGTCTTGCCTCAAGGTTGTACAACTCGATGAACTCCACACCAGTAGGGCCTGGGTTGTAGTGGATCTCGTTGATCACGATGTTCGGAACAGGATCAAGGGGTTCTTCAATCGTGTCGTTGGCTGCCCCGGGAGTTCCGCCAGGATTCGCCGAGACACCCCAGGACTCATGGAATTCGTTGTCGAGTGTTGGGTCGAAGAGCGAAAGCGATGGGCCCGTGCCATTAGGTGCAGTCGGCCATGGATCTTCGGAGAGGTACGGGGCGGAGTCGACTTCGGTGCCATCGGCCAGCGCTAGCTGGACAAGCTCGCCTTCGGGGTCCAAGCTTCCCGGATATTCGAGCGTGAACGCCGGAGCTGCGTTCGGATACTGCGATTGGAAGTTGGCGAGGCTGTTTGTGAAGATGCCCGTGCCTCCGGCGGGGAGGGTTGTGCCGCTCGGGATCACGTAGGGTTCGCCGACGGCGTCGATCTCCATGAGCGATATGTCAATGTCGGCATCGGTGGGGTTGAGGAGCTCGATGAACTCAACGCCGCCCGCGGCTGGTTCGTAGTGCACCTCGTTGATCACGACGTTCGGCACATCCAGCTGGAAGGCGCCAGATGCGCTCGCCCAACCCAGCGTCACTGCGCACACAAGTGTCATCACAACGGCTGTTGCCGCCACTGTCCGCCGACCGGCCATACCCACCATCTTCACTTCGCCCACTCCCCAAAGGTAGCCCAGAACTCGATCGTCACAGAACACGCACCCCTCACCCTTCAACCCCCGGTGGCAGATTGGCCTGCAGCCAGAACTCGAAGTCCCCGACTGACTCAGCCGCAGCACCCGGTGGCAACGTGACCCACAAGCTGGGAGACCATTGCGATGTTGCGAGGTGGTACGTGCCAATTCCGGGACCGGGAACCGCGTTACCCTGGCCACCTGTCGTTTCGTAGTAGTCGACGCCGCACTGAAAGAGGACGCGAACCGAGCTCAGGTCGACCGTCTGTCCGTCGGGTTGTTGGAGACGGACCTCGCTCGTGGTGAACTCGGCAGTCTGTCCTGTCGAGGGGGCCTGCCGCTCGTCGGCCCAGAAGTGCATCATGAGAGCGTCCGCGTTCCATGGCGCCGAGAAACTGCCGTCGGCTTCCTGACGCCATTGAATCGTGCCGTGGCCCGGCCCATTGAAGGGGTTACCCAATTCTCCAGGAGTTCCCAGGTAGGCGCCATTGCCGGGTTGCAGGTCCACGTCGAACCCCTTGGTCCAACCCGCATCGCCGAACTGCCAGTAGGCAGCGTTTCGTACGTTGATTCGGAACGGAACCGATGGTTCATGGTTCAGCTCTGGGAACACGGCGCAGCGGAACTCCACATAGTTGGAACTGCCGGTTCCCAACGTGCCCCACTCGTTGTTTCGAATGGAGCCCTGGGCCCAGTCCCAGCCCTGCGGCAAGTACAGCGGAGCGTCGTGAAGCCCCATCGGCGACTGTTCGTTCGGGTTCGCTCCGTCCCCAGCACCGATCGTGCCGTCAATGACCTGTGCCACCGTGTACGCGTTCGCAACGGGTTCGTCAGCATCGTCAACGATCGGGTCGTTGACGCCGTCGCCGTAGCTGACTTCGTCCACGATCAGTCCCGCAGCCGACGTGAGAACGATTCGTTGCCCGTCGTCTTCCAGAAGAACACCTTGGTCCCACTCGAGTGCAGGGACACCCGGATAGAGCGTCTGAAACAGAGCTAGATCTGCGGTGACGACGACGAAACCGTCGACGGCAACGGAGGATCCGGTAACGAAGGTGTGGATGCCGGCCAGTTCGAACCCCTGCAGGTCCACGCTGGCGTTGCCGATGTTGTGGAGCTCGATGAACTCCACTCCCCCGGCAGCCGGGCTGTAGTGGATCTCGTTGATGACGACTGAAGGTTCGGGGTCGCGGGGCGCCACAGCGAGCGCCGCAAGAAACTCAGCCTGCTCCATCGTCGTGCAGCCGTTCGCGCCCTGCTCGAGCCGTAGCCGCTGGTTGATGGCAGGTGGAGCGCATGTCTCGAAGGATCCATCGGGCCAACGAACCAGCAGGTTCGCCACGGCCGAAGCGTCGCCAAGCCCGAAGTGCAGGTCTCGCATGTCCTGATTGCGGTGGAACCGGTGGCCGGTCTCGCGAACCTGCCAGACGTCCGTGCCTACGAACACTTGCGCACCAACGGCATCCGGGTTCGACCCCACCAGGTCCAGCGTGAGCCAGTTGTTCGTGCCACCGCGGTTGCCGAGCACCTGGTCGCGAGCATTGTCGAAGTCGTATCCGTTCGAGACCCATGCATCGACCCACCCATCGTCGTTCAGGTCGGCCGTGACCATGGCTGCTGGCGTCTCGGCACTCGTTGCCTCCAGCAGCTCCACACCACCGATGGAGAACTGTCCGCCGCCGTCGTTGACGAGCACGATGTTGCGCAGCTGCCCCTGTTGACGGTGGGCACAGCCAGCCAGAATGTCGATGTCGCCATCGTTGTCGAAGTCTGCGGCAGCAGCCGAACGGCAGTTGTCGATGAGCGGGTCGACGGGAAGCTCGGGTACGGCAACCGGAGAGCCATCTTGCACAATGTCGAACAGTTGCAGCGGCCAGTCGCCCGAGACATCGGTGTCGTCGCCTCGTACCACCAGCAGTTCGGGGTGAAGATCGTTGTCGAAGTCGGCCACGATCACCTCGTTCACGTGGGTGGAAGACCGCTGCGTCGCCGGAGTGGCGGACGCCGTGAGCGCCGATCCCGTCGCGAACGAGTCCAAGCCGATGGTGGACTCGTTGTGGGTGAGCACGATGGCGTCAGTTCCAGGACCGGTGCTGGTGAGCTGCGTCAGGCTGCGGTTTCCGTTCGAAAGCAGCCCATTCGGGTCATCCAGCTTCGTCCACTCTGTTCCTGTCCCGTCGTTCAGATACACAGCCGACGGGGCGTTGAATGTCAGGTTCACGGGCGGTTCCCGCAAGTCCTGGTTGACGGTCACCACATCCATGTCGCCGTCGCCGTCGAAGTCCACGAAGACTGCCTGCTGACCGATTGCCAGAAAGTCCTGGAGTGGGCCAGGTTCCAGCGGCACCAGTGTGCCGCCGTCGTTTCGGAACAGCCGGTTGGGCGAGTTCCTGCCCGAGATCTCCAGAAGGTCCTCATCGCCGTCGCCGTCGATGTCGCCGAACGCCACGCCGTGCGTGTCGACGAACGGTGATGCGCCGTAGTCGGCCGCGAGGCCGATGGCCTGCTCTGCCGTGCCGGCGTCGATGATCGCTTCGGACTGCAGCGCGTGGTTATTCACCCACACGTCTGTGCCGTCGCCGCCAAGGTCCTGGGTGACGCCCAGCCCCCATCCAGGCGAAAGTCCTTCTCCCACGCCCGAGACCCCTTCGCTCACTTCGAAACCGCCCCAGCCGGACTGCGGAGGCGTGCCGTAACTGACCGAACCTCCGACACCGTCGCCGTCGACACACGGCTGTCCGCCGCACGCGGGGTTGGCAAAGACGGCGATCACCGCAGCCTCGCCAGCGCCGAACGAATCGGCGATCTCGTCGGGGTCGCATGGGCTGGAGTCTCCCCAGCCCTGACACCAGTTCCAGCGACCGGCGTCGCCATACACGTAGCCGCCGACTCCGGCGTTCCTCGCAGCCTGGGCATCGGCTTCGACCTCGTCGACGCCCGGGTCGCGGAAGGCGGCGTTCACCCAGTTGAAGTTGATGTTGAAATAGCGGGGCTCTCCCTGCCACACCGGAATTTGATAGGCGTTGGCCGCCGCAATCAACTCGGCCTCGGTCTCAGCGGCATTCTGGCCATGCCCAGTTTCGGGAGCGATGAAGTCAAGCCACTCCTCGCCGGCGTAGTTCAGCTGATCGAAGTGACTTGTAGGCGTGTGGTACGTGATCTCCAGCGTGGAACCGGCGGCCTTCACGGCGGCCGCCA
>CAZFBD010000136.1:0-4754 GCA_964517125.1 uncultured Acidimicrobiales bacterium | reverse complement strand
TGTTCCTCGTCGGAGTGTTCCTCGTCGGAATGATCTTCGCTGTGTTCTTCGTGTTCGTGATGTTCGGCGGGGCCAACAATCGCACCCCAGACGCCGCCAGCGAGCACGCCGACGACAACAACGCTGACCAGAGCGCCGACCACGCCGCGAGGCAGGTCGTCCTTCTGGGTGAACAGGATGGCGAGGCCGAAGATCACGACCGACACAATGCCGCCCACCACGACGGCGCCGGTGACGCCGGAGGCCATGAGGATGCGGGACATCGCGAGCACGAGCACACCGCCGCCAAGAAGGCCGAGCAGCGGAATTTCGAAGGGGCCCATGATCTGGTCACGCAATGCAGCGTTGGTGGCCCGGTCGCCAGTGGCGCGGTCGGCCCAGGCGGTCATGGTCCACTCGAAGGCAACGATGAGCAGAATCACGATGCCGGTGCCCATGAGGAGCGGACTCAGTGCGAGTCCGACGGTGGCGCAACCCATGCCGATTGCAGCAACGATGGGCCAGATGGAGTCGGCGGCCGGCTGCTGACCGGCCGGAACCGTGCCGAGGCCCATGGAGTCGGCGACAGCTTCGGCGTCGGCGTCACGGAAGTAGGTGAGGAGTCCGCCGACCACGAGGGCGACGAGGGCGACACCGAGCAGGATGGAGTAGCTGGCCCAGTCGCCAATGCCACCCTTGTAGCCGCCAGCGATGGGGCCGACGAGGCCGCCACCTGAGGACCAACCGCCAACGAGAGCGGCAGCGACTGCTGCCATGGCGATTCCGAAATAGAGCTTGAAGCCTGTTGGGATCATGCGAGTCTCACTTCGTGATCGTGATGAGGTACCAGAGCGGCGCGTACACGATCACGGTCGTGTACCAGAACATTGCTGCTGCCTGGATTCCGTCGGCGTTGGTGGAGTTGAACTGGCCAGCGAGCGCACGAATGCCCATGAGCAGCACGTAGATGATGGCTGCTGCGAGGAAGGCGATGTATGCGCCGTACAGGGTGTAGAGCAGCAGCGAGGGAACCGACCGGTCGACCGGAACGGCGAAGTCGCTGATGGCGAACACCATCTGGTTGATGACCGCTGCGCCAAGCAGGATCGTGAGGAAGATGGCCACGTAGGCGTTTCGCCGATCGTCGTTCTTGATGGCCTGAACCGCCCACGCCATGGTGAAGGCACTGAACCATGTGGTGAACAACATCATGGTGCCGGGGGCGATCTGCACGGCGAGCTCTGGGAACCAGAGCGTTCCGCCCTGGAGGCCGTTCTCGACGAGGTATTCGTTGTTCTGGCGGATGGCGATGTACACGCCGAACAGTCCAACGAAGAACATCAGGACCGATGCTGCTGCGAGGGCAGAACCGATGACCAGGGTGCGGCTGCGGCCGACCTCGGCTGCAGGTGGGTTCATGATGTCAGCTTCCATCAGCCGACCTCCTCAAGCTCGTCGAGCAGGGGTTCTGCTGAGGTGATGGGGCCGATGGGTTCGATGAAGTTCCCAATCGGGGGAGGTGACGGCGTCGCCCATTCCAGGGTGAATCCGTCCCATGGGTCGTCGGGCAGGACCTCGTCGGTGCGAGATGCGCCTGCCACGGCGCCGAACATGGACAGTGCGCTGAGCACCAGGAGCGCCAGGCCAGCGAGGCCAAGCCAGTTCATGAGTTCGATGTCGCCGTCGACGGCGCTGACCGAGATGTCGGCCTGGCCCATGAAGGCGCTGACGGTGTAGGCGATACCCGCAAGGCCGCCACCGAGGAGCGCGGTCATTGCAGCTGCCGACGCTGCGGCATCACGGACGTAGCCGCCGAAGAGCTTGGGGCCCCAGTGGGCCAATGCTCCGGCGGACGCTGCGACCACCGCAGCGAGCACCACGTAGAACTGTGCTGTGTTCGTGGCAAGCAGCGTGTTGTTGTCGTGGAGGATGTTGAAGACCTCGTCGGAGGAAACCTCGAACAGACCCAGGAACTCGCGGGTTTCGACCACGCGTTCGCCGGTGACGGCGTCACGCATGACGTCGCCGGCATCGTCGAGTTCGTAGGTGACGGTCAAGAATGCGCCAATGACCTGGTTGAGGGTGCGGAGCGCACCGATGACCAGACCGAGGAGCAGGAGCAGCACGCCGCCCATGGCACCGATGACCGAGGCACTCACCTTGGGACCGGAACGGAGCGGGGTGAGGATGCCGCCAGCGGCGATGATGCCGCCGAGCAGTCCAAGCAGTGCGAACAGGCCAAACAGGAGCTCTTCGTAAAGTAGTGCACCCTCGGGGAATGCGGGGTCGGCGCCGCGGGAGAAGCTGTGCTGGGCCCAGGCGCCGAAGGTCATGGCGCCGAAGAGGCCGATGCCGGTCTGGATGATGCCGCGGCCGCTGAGGCGGGATTTGGTGGACACCGGGATGATGTCGCCGGCCACACCGAGGACGGGGATGGCGACCACGAAGAGCTGTGGCTGCATGAAGACCCACTCGAGGTCGGCCCAGAGCCGATCGGGATCACCGAAGAAGATGGGGTCACGGCCCTGCAGATCGACGAAGGCGAAGAACAGGTTGGCCACAAGGATGGGAAGCGAGAACAGCCACACCGAACCAGCGACGAGCATCGACCACGACAGCATTGGGACATCGCGCAGGCCCATACCCTCGGGACGAAGGGCAATCACCGTGGTCACGATGCACAGCAGGCCGCCGAGCAGCGCCATGACCATGACGCCGAGCGAAACAATGGTGAGGAGCGTTCCGTCGCGCTGTGTGCCGGCTTCGGGGCCGAGACCGCCATCGGCGGCGAACGACGCCAAGTGGATTCCCGACGCGACGAGCCAGGTCCAGAACGACGCGGCTGCCAGGCGGGGGAACGCCAGCGAGCGGGCGCCGACCTGCAGGGGCACGATGGCCGTGGCCACACCAACAACGAGCGGGATGGCGACCATGAAGATTCCGCCGGTGCGGACGAGTGTCCACGACTGGAAGTAGGTGGCCAGGTTGCCGAAGATGTCGACGCCACCCGGGTCGGTGCGTTCCAGACCGGCAACCACAGCGAGAATGCTGATGCCAAGCAGGAACAGCAGGCTCATGCCAACCCACATTCGCCCAATGACCTTGTGGTCATTCGACGCGAACATGGGGTAGGCGCTCATGGTCTGGTCTGACGATTCTTCGTGTGAATCTGTATGCGTTTCGGTCGCAGTCATCTGCTCGTGATCACCCTCGGACTTTTGACGGTTGCGCCAACACAGTGGACCCCACGATGGTAGGCGGCACGGGCCGCTTTGAGGCGCATTCCAGCAGTTTTGGACACTACTTCTTCGTGTCGATTCCGCCCAAGACGTACCTCGGGGAAAACGTCACACCCACGCACAAAGCTGTCCTCAGACGAGCTGGTCGATCGCCATCGCCACGAAAAGTACCGTGAGATAGGTGATTGAGAAGTGGAACAGCTTCATGGCGCGGGCTGGAGTGGGGTCGCGGAGCAGCGCTACGGCGTAGGCCGTGAACAGGCCGCCGCTCACAATGGCGGACACCAAATAGATGGTCCCCATGGACGCAATTGGGGTGAAGGCCACGCCAAGCGCCCACACGAGCACCGTGTAGACGAGGATCTGACGGGACGTGGATTCAAGGCTGACCACCGAGGGCATCATCGGCACGTCGGCTGCGGCGTAGTCGTCCTTGTACTTCACGGCGAGCGCCCAGAAGTGTGGTGGCGTCCACAGGAAGATCACGCCGAACAGCACCAGGGGTTCCCAGTCGACGGTGTTCGTGACGGCCGCCCAGCCCACCAGCACGGGCATGCAGCCTGCAGCGCCACCGATGACGATGTTCTGTCGGGACGTGCGCTTGAGCCACAGGGTGTAGACGAAGATGTAGAACGCTGCGGCGCTCAGAGCCAGAACGGCGGAAAGTACGTTGACGAAGCCGGCGAGCCAGGCGAACGCCAAGGCAAGCAGGGCAACCGAGAACACCAGGGCATTCCGAGGTTCGATCTCGCCGGTGACCAGGGGACGGCCCTCGGTGCGCTTCATGATCTTGTCGATGTCGCGATCGACGTACATGTTGACCGAGTTGGCGCCGCCGGCGGCGAGCGTGCCGCCGATGACCGTGGCCACGATCAGCCACAGGCTGGGCAGTCCACGTTCGGCGACGATCATGGTGGGCACCGTGGTGATGAGCAGAAGCTCGATGATCCGCGGCTTCGTCAGCGCGACGTAAGCAGCGACCTTCGAACGCGCGGAGATGGGCCTGGCAGCCATGGTGGTCACACCCCTCAGGCTAGGGACCGTTCCGCGTTTCTGCCAAGGGCACTGGGGTGAAGATTCGAACTTCTGTCACACCAGGTCCTGCCCGTTCGATGACGGGCCGTCGGGAGGTGGCCCTATCGTTGTGATCATGTCGGACGTCTCCGTTGCACCTTCGGCCTGGGGCCGCAGCCTCGGATTCTGGACTCGGTTCACCCTGCTCTGGATGATGGTCATCACGGTCACGGGCGCGACGGTTCGGCTCACCGGTTCCGGTCTTGGGTGCACCGACTGGCCCACCTGCGAGGTCAACACCGAACTCGAGGCCCCCGGCTTTCACTCGTTCATCGAGTTCGGCAACCGGATCATCTCGGGACTCGCCATCATCCCGGTCATCGGTGCCTGGCTCGCTGCACGGCGGGGTCAGGTCACCGGGCTCCGTCTCTGGTTCATCGCCATGATCGGAGGGTTCCTGGGTCAGGTACTCCTGGGCATGCTCGTCACCCGCAGCGAACTCGACCCCCGCGTCGTGCTCGG
>CAZFBD010000135.1:0-5023 GCA_964517125.1 uncultured Acidimicrobiales bacterium | reverse complement strand
CATCCAGTCGGGAAACAGGCGGGTCTCGTACGAGGCTGAGAGAGTCACGTCCTTGGCTCCGAGCACCTGGCGCCGGACCCGAGCCTGCATGAGAAGGACCAGCGCATACTTCGGGTGAATCGGTGTGCCGTCGATCAGCTCGCACCGACCGTCGGGGTCGGTGGGGTCGAGCAACGAGGTGAAGTCCTGGTCCTGTGGGTCCTTGGCCATCTGGGCGATGGCGTTCTGCAGGACCTTGAGCGACATGACCACATGGATGAGCGGCTTGGCCGACTCGGTCGATCGGCCGGCGCCTCGCCGGACGAGGTTTGCGAACGCCTTGGCCCGACGCTGCGGAACGGTGCGGGGGAAGCCGTTCTCCTGATCCTCGTTAAACAGTGCGTTCTCTTCGGTGCCGATCTGCTGCATGACGATCTCGCCCGTCACTGGGTCGAGATCGAACGTTCCTCGGACCCGACCGTCGGGCAGCCGCCGAACATTGAACGTGTTGACGGCCTCTTCGTCTTCTGGCTCGGGGCCGTCCTGATCGTTCACCTTCAACCAGTACGCGCAGGCGTTCTCGAACGATTTCCATTCGAGGTCTCGGGCCCACTCGACGAAGAGGTGCTGGTCCCGTTGCATCGCCATCGCGACCCGAATGTTCTCCAACCGGCGAAGGTGGTCGGTGTGTTGGCGGGAGAGGCGGCCGTCGAGCATCGCCTCCTCGATCAGCCGGAGCGACGCCGCCCAGCGGCCGACTCGTTCGTCGGCGCGGATCACGGCCGGACGCTCGTGGGTACGGGAGGCGATGTACTGGGCCATGGTCCGTTGACCGACCGACACAGGAACGCCGGCCCGGGCGGCTTCGGCAACGACAGCTGCGATCACTCCATCGAGCTGCCGGCGGGATTTGGTGAGTTCCACGCTCAGCGCCCCGAGCTCCGTCACATCCATTCCAGGGAGGTACTCGTCGGCGAGGTGCTTCAGCGCATGACGAAGGTCATCGACCACCGACTCCTCGCCCGAATTCGCCATCATCGACATGTCAATCATTGTATCGAACACATGTTCGATACACAAGTCGAATCGCACCTCCAACCGAACCTCGAAAGGGTTTCGAAAGACCGGTTCGTCAGGGTGTCCCCATGGATACGAAGACACTTCATCAGGACAACATCAGCGTGCTCGACCGGGACGAGGGGGAGCACATGCATGCGCTCGACAATCTCGTCACGTTCAAGGCCACGGCCGGAGAGTCGGGGGCGCTCACCGCCGTCGAGTTTCTCGCTCCGCGGGGGTTCGGCCCACCGCTGCACTGCCACCGCGACGAAGACGAACTCGTCGTGGTGCTCGAGGGCGAAGTCGCCTTCCGCAGCGGTGACACCGAGGCGGTCACCGGCACCGGAGGCACGGAGTGATTGCCGACCGGGACACCATCGCCCTCGACCTGGCCGAAGTTCACACCGACCTGGCCGAACTGCTCGACGAGGACGACGACCAGCGAATCACCGAGCTGTACGTGGGCGAGTTCCTTCCCGAAGACGCCTACGAAGACTGGTCGGCGAGTGTGCGGGACAGCGTTCGTCGACGGTTTGTGGACGCTGCACATCGGCTAGGCGCGGCGGCGATGGCTGGCGGCGACGGCCACGCAGCCGCGGTCCTTGCGCCCGCTGCGTCAGCCGAGGGTGCGCTGCAGGATCGACCGGTAGATGGCGTGGGCGTCGACGAGGTTCTGCACCGGCACGTGCTCGTCAGGCGCATGCATGACGGCCATCGGCCCGGGTCCGTAGGCCACCGCGTCGATGCCGAGGCGCGAGTAGACCCTCGTTTCAAGGCAACCCGGGCACATGCTCAGCGGAGCCTGTCGTCCGGTCACCTCGTGCACTGCGGCCTCGGTGTGGCGGATCAACGGTGAGTCGACCGGAGTGCGTGCCGGGTCGACGTCCTGCAGAACGACCCACGAGATCGGATGGTCCTGTGCGAGTTGGTCCAGCCTGCCGAGCAGCTGCGCCTTCACGTCGGCGTAGTCCTCGTCCGGGTTCGGCCGGCGGTCGATCGTGAAGCGGAACTCGTCGGGCACGATGTTGAAGTTGGCGCCGCCGCCCGACGCTCCACCGATGAGCATGATCGACGCTCGGGCCGCCTCGGGTTCGATCCGCATGTCGGTTCGATGTTCGGCCACCTGACCGGCCATGGAGAACAGTTCGGTCATCACAGGCTGGGCCGCCTCGAGTGCGTTCGCTCCCGTGTAGCTGAGACCGACGTGAGCGGCTCGCCCTGCGACGGTGACCTCCACGGTGAACGCAGCCCGGGCCGCGTACCAGATGTCGGGATGACTCGGCTCTGCCACAATCGCGCCAACCGAAGGCTCCGAGGTGATCACACCCAGCTCTTCGAGACGCTCCGACCCGTTGGCGCCACCGGTCTCCTCGTCGGGCACGAACACCAACCGCAGCTGTCCCGCCCCGCCCGAATCGCGATGGTCGACTGCCGCGAGGAGCATGGCGATGAGCCCACCCTTCATGTCGCACGTGCCTCGGCCGGTGAGGAGGCCGTCGACCTCACGGGTGTCGAACTGCGAATCATCGAACACGGGCACGACGTCGTAGTGCCCGTGCAGGTACATGACCGGACCCGAGTCGCCGATGGTTCCAACGATGACCTGGTGCGGTCCGCCGCTCGTCGAACTATCGAACGTCTCATGCGCGATGCCAAATGAGCTGAGGGTCGCCCGGATCCAGTCCTGACACGCACCAAGGTCGGTGCCCGGAGGATTGACGGTGGGAAAAGCCACGAACTCTGACGTGAGGCGGACGAGGTCGTCTCTCCGATCGGTCATTTCGGTGGGAGGGTGCCGGCGAAGTCCAGGCCGACCATGACCCACTCATGAAGCGCGTCGTCCGACTCCAGCGCCGAGCCATCGATGTGCAGCCAGCCGTTCATCGACCGTCCCTTCATTTCCATCCGCTCCGCTCCCGGTTGGGCGATCAGTGCGTGTGCATCGGCGGGGTCGATCCGCACCATCAGTCCGCCGCGGCTACTGGCGGCAACCGCCATGTTGCCCTCGAAGATGAACCAGAGCCCACCGAACATCTTCTTCTCCGCCAGATCGGGCTCGTCGACGAGAACACCGCGGATCCGGTCGGCCAGATCCTCGTCGTATGCCATGCGGGTGCCCCTGTTCAGTCGAGTGCCAGCGAATAGAAGCGGCTGAACGGATCGTCCACGTAGGTGTCGAACGGGCCGCACAGTTCGAAACCCACACTCTCATACAGATGTACGGCTGCGTCGAACGCCGGGGTCGAGCCGGTCTCCAGGCTCACCCGCTCGTGACCCCGTGCGCGGGCCGTGTCCAGGATGTGGCTGAGCATGAGGCGGCCGACTCCCTTGCCCAGATGTTCCTCTGCCGTGCGCATGGACTTCAGCTCCCCATGGGTTGGGTCGATCTCTCGAAGCGCCCCACACCCGGCCAACTGATCGGCGTCCCATATGGACCACACCGTGACCTCGGGGACCTGCAGGCCGGTCAGATCCAGGAAGTGGCACGAGCCTTCCGGCGAATTCGCCATCATGCCCTCGGCATGGATGCGCAACAGTTCCTGAATCTCCGGTCCGGTGAGGTCGTCTTCGATGATGCGCATTCCACAATCCTGCCGAACCTGCGGCTGCCGTGCACAGCAGCGAGTCTGATCTCACTGAGCGTTCACAGAAGCAACCTGCCCGCGTACGTTGGCGCGTCGCGGGCAGGTCACTAGCCTCATCTGCGGAAGGTTGCCAGAGCGGACGAATGGGGCGGCCTCGAAAGCCGTTGTAGCCTTCGGGTTACCGAGGGTTCGAATCCCTCACCTTCCGCCAAAGTCCGTAGCGGGGCCGCCCAAGGGCGGCCTCGGCGGCGTTTTCGAGAGCTGTTGAAGCTTTCGGGGTACCGAGGGACCGTTCGGGAAGAGCAGACGGCCCGTGAGTCGAAATGCCCTGGATCGAATCAGACCACTGGCGTGTACCTATGTATGAGCGAATCGGTCGGATTGTCTGTTGGCCCCGCCGCCGTCGTCGTCAACAGACTCCGCCGCCGACCGATTCGCTCGCAAACCACCTCGACCCGAGAGGGCATGGCGCCTGCGTCTGGGACCGGGTACGTTCCGGACATGGACCAGCTCACGCTCGACGACCTCGCTGACAAACTCTTTGCCGCGTTGACCCTGTACGACGTCGACTCGGTTTCGCAGATGATGGCTCCCGGAGCCGTCATCACACAGAACGGAGCGAGTTCGCCTGCGGCCGAGGCGCTCTCGGCGATCGCCCGACTCCGAAGCGTTGTCGGTGACCATTCGTACCAGGACGTCCGCCGGACCTTCAGCGAGGACACGATCGTCGAAGAACACCGCGTGGTATCGACAACGCCGGCCGGTGTCGACATCGACCTCGCCGCATGTGTCGTCGTCCGTGTGAACGACGACGGTCTCATCACCGCAATCGACGAATACGTCGACACAGCACCCTTGTTCGCCCGACCCTGAGCACTCCGAATGGCTCGGATCAGAACTTGCCGGAGTTGACCCACTCCTCTTCAGGCTCAATGGGCTCGGCGTTGTCCCAGTGCTCCACGATCTTGCCGTCCTCCAGCCGGAGCAGGATGCGGACCCAAATATGGTCAAAAGTGGACAGCTCAGGTCTCGAGTGATGGTCGGCTCCGGGTGAAGTCGCTGGCATCGTTCAGCCGCGCAAGGAACTCGGCATCGAGCGGCTGATCCAGACCGGCGATGGTGTTGCGGAGCTGATCGGGTGTGTTCGCTCCAACGATCGGAGCACTGACACCCGGACGTGACCGCAGCCAGTTCACCGCCGCCTGGGCCGGCGTTTGACCGGCATCTTCCGCCACCGCCACGAGCGCCTCGATGATGTCCCAGTTCTTGTCGGAGAACCGAACCTCGGCGTTCTCCTCTGCCCGAACCGATTCCGGAAGCGCAGCGTCACGACGGTACTTGCCTGTCAGGAGGCCGCCGCCCAGGGGGCTGTACGGAACCATGCCGATTCCGTAGCGCTC
>CAZFBD010000134.1:0-5212 GCA_964517125.1 uncultured Acidimicrobiales bacterium | reverse complement strand
CTCATCATCAACGAACAGATCGAGCTGGAGTCAAGTGGTTCGTCGACCTCAGCCAATCCCGGTCCGATTTCTCCCGAGCAGGAGCAGGCGCTATCGGAAGGTATCACGGATCTTGCGGTCGAGGTTGGCTGGGAACGTTTCGTCGCGTGCATGGAGAGAGGTGGGGAGGACATCGAGCGAGGGTTGCCTGCTGATGGGTTCGAGTACGACTACTCGTTCGAGGTTCTCTGGCTGCATGACGCGTGTTTCCGTTGGCACTTCGTTCATCTCCACATGTGGGCGGCTGCGGTGCATGAACAAGAGACGGCTCCTCTGCGGCAACAAGAATTCGAGAGGTTCGAGGTTGCCGTTGAAGAGGCGTGGTCGACGAGGACAGAACGTGTCGCAGCGCTGGGTCTCGGCGATCTCCTGACCGAGATTGATGAAGCAAGCTGTGTGCTTGCTCGTGGTGACCGTGCGTGGATCACGACGTTCGACGAAATGCCTCAGGCACGTTGTTATGTCGTTGGGGAAGACCACGATCTCGACTTCTGGAACAAAGGGTTCGCAACCGCCTTCGTCGAGTGGGGTGAGGGTGAACGGAAACTGATGTCGGACTCGTTCTTCGAGACCGGCCGGGTCGGCGATGTGTTCCCCACCGGAGGACATGCGGTTCGCGTGGATCCGTATGGTGACGTGCGCCTGTACGTGTTGCCGGAGGCGACAAGCGTCATGGCCGATCTGAGAGATGCCGACGCGTTGAGTTGGGATAATGAGACCAGCCTTCGGGGCATGAATGCTGGCAGGTTGGTTGATTTGCTCCGGATCGAGCTGGAAGCCACCGAACAAGGCTCCGCGTCGCAGTGTTGGATGGCGGCCGTACGGAACGACCCGTATTCGCCCGCCCTCGTCTTTGTCGGGGACGGGAGCCTTGAAGGAAGTGTCTTCACCGGGCTGGCAACGAACGAGTTTGGCTGCTCGTAGAGCGCCGGTCTTGGCTGACTCGGAGAGGACGTCGGAACCCGCTTTCAGGTCGACGTCTCAGTGATCGTTGTGGATCTGGTTGGCCAGTCGGCCTCCGGCAGCCATGGCGCCGAAGCCCATCCCGACCCAGAACGCCAGGTAGAAGCCGAGGCCCAGTGCGTACCCGGCGCCGTAGCCGGTGGCGAAGAAGCCCACTGCGACGACGACAAAGACGAGCAACGTGCTCGCGAGAACCGTCGAAGTCAGGATGCGTTGCACGCTTGGCGTCTTGGTCTGATCGACAAGCTGCTCGCTGCGTGACTCGAGGCTGTCTCGGGGAGGAACGGGCGAGGACACAGCGGGGCTGCGGCCGGTGAGGGTGTGGGTGAGTGGGTTGAGTGTTGTGGTCATGGTTTCATCCTTTCGAACAGGTCGGTTTGTCGGTAGGGACCAAGGTCCCCAAGGGTCGCTCAGCCGGTTTCTCGGCTGAACCGTGCGCCGCGTTCGATGTAGCCATCCGAGTGGTCTTTGTGCTGTTCCTCGTCCACGGCGATCTGACGAAGCATGTCTCCCACGGTTGCGTGGAAGCCGTAGTCACCGCGGTAGTCCGACATCCATTCCATCTCGTCGAACTGCGGGTTCTCGTCGACAAACGCCGCGTATTGGCGCATGGCATGGTCTTCGAAGTCGCTGTTCAATCGGTACGACCACTCGGGTTTGACCACGAACAACATCCACGAGAGCTGGTAGTAGAGGAACGACAGGATCTGCGGAAAGACCTTGTCGAAGAACCAGCGGCGCTTGTAGTCCCGAGCCTTCAGAAACTCTTCCATGATGAGCAGGTGCCAGTACTCGTTGTCCTGCTCGTCGCGGGCCAGGTACACCCGGTCCTGGATCTTCCGTCCGAACTCGGGATTGTTGTGGGTCTGTGTCTGGGCGATGTGGCCGACGTGCTCCCAGGCCATGTACGGAACCCGGGCGACGAGCTCGACGAAGGCGAAGAACTCGAAGCTTCGGCCCTGCGGAAAGACCTTGCCTGCTGTCCAGAAGAGCAGACGTGCCGGCATGCCGTACCTGTAGGTGGGTGTGTTGAGGTACCGCTGCTGGTGCTCCCGGAGTTCATCGGGGCTCAGCGGCATGGAGAAGCACGATTGGTAGGGAATCGGCGGCGCTGGCCGATCCGTTCCACTGGTCGGCTCGGGCAATGGGACTTGACTCATGCTCATGTGAAGAGCGTCGTTGACTTCCGGTGTTGCCGGTAGGGACCAACGTCCCGGGTGGGAGAGTGTGGACGGCGTAAAAACGTCACGTTCGACCCTTTTGGATGATACGAACCGTTCATGGTTCGGCTTGCAGTAAACAAGGACTTCGATTCGATTGGATGGCTGTACGCACAGCTTCATCCGACAGATCCGCCGATGCGTGGGCACTCGGTCTCGGCTGATCGGTGCGTCGTATTCGGCTTCCTCGTCGAAGTGGGTGTTCATGAGGAAGATGGGCTCGTCGCGTCGGTGGGATCCGGCCAGGAACTGCAGCGCAGTGACCGATGGGATGTCATCGAGTGCGATCCAGAAGCTCTGGGCATGGGCGCCGTGGATTCGCTGAAAGCTGGCGTCCTCGTGGTACGGGGTGGGTGCACCGCCGTGTCCGTCTTTCACAAACAGATTGTCGAAGTAGAAGCCCAAACTGCTCGAGCGCATGAGGCTCATCCATGCCACGTGAACGGGCGGGCCGAGGACCTCGCCGTGATGGCGGCGCTGGCAATGGTCAAGTAGGCAGAGGAGATGTCATCACCACGGATCATGCTGATCCTCACCGAGAACGAGACCATCGTCGATCGGGACGACCTCGAAACACTTGTTCGCTGGTCCGAGCAGGCCGAAGCGCTCGGCGTCGACGGCGTCATGCTCAGCGATCACCTCACCCTTGGCCCCACCGCTGGGGACCAGGGCCGCATGTCGAACCCGCGTATGTATGCGCTTCCCGGCAATCAGGATCCGGCGACCCCATGGCCGGACTCACTTCTTCTCGCGAGCGCCATCGCTGCACGAACGTCGACGCTCCGCATCTTTCTCGGAGCGATCATCGCCCCGCTCCGTCACCCCGTGCAGCTTGCGAAACAACTGGCCACCCTCGACCTGATCTCGCAGGGCCGTCTGATCGTGCAGCCGACCGTCAGCTGGCACCGCGACGAGTACGCGCACCTGGGTGTGCCGTTCGAGCAGCGCGGCCGCATCCTCGATGAGCATCTCGAGATCTGGAAGAAGTTGTGGAGCCAGAGCCCGGCATCGCACAACAGCGAGCTGTTCCAGTTCGAGGATCTGTACATGGAGCCGAAGTGCTTCACTCCCGGCGGGCCTCCGCTGTGGTTCGGCGGTCAGCGACTCAGCGAACCCATCGCCCGCCGACTCGTCGAACACGGCTCGGGGTTTCATCCGCTGGGGCCACCGACACCCGAGGAACTCGACGAGATTCGCAGCCGTATGCGCGCAGCGGGACGAGACTTCGACTCCATGGAGAAGGTCGGCGGAATCCGAGCGGTCTTCCCCGACGATGATTCGCCATCGAGCCTTGCCGACGGCCTGGTGTCGATCCCTGCCCAACTTGAAGCCGGCTACTCCACGATCTGCGTCAAGCCGAATCAGTTCATCGACCACGCCGAAGACTTCGAGCCGTTCATCCGTGAACTCGTGGCCGCGTTTGCTCGGTGGGATGTGCGGCGGTGAACACCCGGACGTCCAATCACCTGCATTGGCTGGACCCGTTCTGCAGCAGCGCACATCGCTGGCCCCAAACGTTATGTGACCGCTGGCCGGGTTCCTCGAAGTCGAACGGCACCGGCTGCAACCAAGACGAGCATGACCAGACCCACGACTACCCAGGTGACCTCCTCACCGGTCTCCTGATAGAGGGCGGCGGCGGGAAAGGCGAACACGCCGGCCCCGAGAACCTGTACTCCTCCCATGAGGCCGAGGGCAGCTGCCTGCCGTTCCTGGGGTACCGCCCGTGAGACAGCGACCTGGGTTGCGGTGAAACCGAATGCATCGGCCACACCGAGGATGCCTTGGAAGGAAACCAGAAGCGGAATCGAGTCGATGAAGCCATACGCCATGGTGGAAATCGCGATGATGACAAGCGCACCCATCGCTACAGCTGGTGGTCCGACCCGGTCGGCGGTTCGGCCTGCCTGCGCACTGAACAGAATCATGGGAATACCGAGAAGCGTGAATGCCACGCCGGTAACGAGCGGAGAACCGCCTCGGTCGGCAAACATGACGGGCATCACCGATTCCCAGGCTCCGATGAGCGAGAAGTAGCCGAGAACGAGAATCAACGCGCCTTGCAGTCGGCGTAGGCGAAGGAGGTCGAAGGAGTTTCGACGTCCGGAATTGTCGAGAGCGCCACGATCGGCCGGGAGTCGGGCAGCGAACGGAAGGAACAACAGGATCACGATCGCCAACACGAAGAAGGGTGCGCGGAACCCGAATGCCCGTTCCACCAAGGCTGCTCCGACCGGGCCGAGCAGGAAACCGGTCATGTCTCCAACGACCAGACGGCCAAGATTCTCCCCGACGCGTCCGGGATCGTGAACGGCAGCGGCACGACGGATACCAGGGACGATGAGGCCGGTCGCAAACCCGAGCATTCCACGGAGGAAGATCCACGGTCCGAGGTTTTCGGCGAAACCCATCAGGAACAGCGCGAGAGCAGCGATAGCGACACCGGCGGTGACCATTCGGCGGCCGTAGCCCCGATCGGCGAAGCGGGACAGTGCCACTTGCGAGATGAAGGAGCCCAGGAATCCGGCAGCAACCACCACGCCTATCGACGTCTCCGAGAATCCCAAGACGTCGCGCAGTTCGCCCAGTAGAGGGATGACTCCAGCAACCGCTGCCGACGAGGTGAACAAGACGATTTGGAACGGCAGCAGGTCCGTTCGAAGACGCGACGTTCTTGTCACCGGAAGTCAGCTTCCACCAGGCAGGAGGTCATGGCGAGAACTGTATTGCCGCCCATCGCGAACGACCATGGCCAAGTACAACGTGCTTGGTCTCGGGTGGAGCGGCTGAAGCCGCCCATTGTGCCGGTCAGGGCTCGATGAGTGCTGCGGTCGAGAACACCGTGAGCCCGGCAAACAGATCGATCACCACCTGACGATCGCCCGCGATATCGGCCGCATCGATTGCTGCGGCATCGTCGAGCGCGGCCATGACGGTGGCCCGATCGGTGCGTACCGAGGCGACCGCTTCCGGGTCGGTGCTGTTGGGTC
>CAZFBD010000133.1:0-5452 GCA_964517125.1 uncultured Acidimicrobiales bacterium | reverse complement strand
GGGAAGCCCATGCTCTGGTAGATGAGGCCCGAGTAGAAATCGACGTTCGGGTAGAGTTTGCGGTCGACGAAGTACGGGTCGGCGAGGGCAACTTCCTCGAGCTTGAGCGCAATGTCGAGCAGCGGGTTCTGGCCAGTGACGGCGAACACGTCGTGGGCGGCGTCCTTGATGATCTGGGCCCGTGGGTCGTAGTTCTTGTACACGCGGTGTCCGAAGCCCATGAGGCGCTCTTCGCCGCTCTTGACCCGTTCGACGTAGGCGTCGACGTTGTCGTAGCTACCGATCTCGGAGAGCATGCGCAACACGGCCTCGTTGGCGCCGCCGTGGCGTGGGCCGTAGAGGGCAGCGCAAGCGGCACTGACCGAAACGTACGGATCGGCGTGGGCCGATCCGACGATGCGAGCAGCCGTGGTGGAGCAGTTCTGCTCGTGATCGGCATGCAGGATGAAGAGAATTTCCATGGCCCGCTTGAGGGCGGGGTCCGGGACGTAGTCGTCCTCGGCGATGGAGAACATCATGGAGAGGAAGTTGGAGGTGTAGTCCAGATCGTTGCGGGGGAAGACGAACGGCAGGCCCATGCTGAACCGGTAGGCGGCTGCAGCCATGGTCGGCATCTTGGCCACGAGGCGAACGATCTGTTCCATGCGGTTCGCGGGATCTTCGATCTCCTTGGCTTCCGGGTAGAAGGTGGAGAGACCGGCAACGCTGGAGGTCAGGAGCCCCATGGGGTGGGCGTCGTAGTGGAACGCGTCGTAGATGCGACGGCGGAAGTTCTCGTGCAGGTACGTGTGGTGCGTGATCTCGTGTACCCACTCGTCGTTCTGCTCGGTGGTGGGAAGCTCGCCGTTGAGCAACAGGTAGGCGACCTCGAGATGGTTGGAGCTTTCGGCCAACTGTTCGATGGGGTAGCCGCGGTACTCGAGCACACCGTTGGTGCCGTCGAGGAAGGTGATGGCGCTCTCGGTGGATGCTGTGGTTCCGAATGCCGGGTCGAGGAACCACAGGCCGGGCAGCAGCGACTTCCATGCCGATGCATCGACCCCGCCGTTCTCAATCGGGATTTCCACCGACTCGCCGGTGCGGTTGTCAGTGATGGTGATGCTCTCGCTCACGAATACTCCAGGGTTCGATTCATGGATGTTGTCGACCGCTCCCCATTGAGTGGCACAGCGTCTTCCATCATAGGTACAACGAGCGTCCAGGGGCGCACCAAGGTCATCGGAATCTGTGACGCCGACTGGAGAGATTCCTTTGGACTCACAACGGTGTGTTGTCGTGGCGCCGCCGAGGCATGATCTCTCGTTTGGACGCCAGCAGGCTCAGGGCGTCGCTGATACAGGAACGAGTCCGCTCGGGCGTGATGACCTCGTCGACCGTTCCTCGTTGTGCAGCGATGTAGGGGTTCAGGAGCCGGTCCTCGTAGTCGGCCTCGAGGGCCGCACGTTCGTCGGCCTCGGCCCGGCGGTGCAGGATCTCCACCGCGCCCTTCGCTCCCATCACTGCAATCTCGGCGCTCGGCCAGGCAAAGGCGAAGTCGTTGCCCATGTTCTTGGAGTCCATGACGATGTACGCGCCGCCATACGACTTGCGGAGGGTGACGTTGATTCGAGGAACCGTTGCACGGGCATAGGCGAAGGCGAGCTGTGCGCCGTAGCGAATCATGCCTCGCCATTCGAGGTCCTTGCCGGGGTAGAAGCCGGACGTGTCGACGAACGTGACGATCGGAAGGTTGAACGCATCGCAGAACGCAACGAACCGGCCGCCCTTCTGCGAGGACGGAATGTCGAGCGTGCCAGCGATACTCATTGGCTGATTCGCAACAACACCGACCGCCATGCCGCCAAACGTGGCAAAGCCGGTCACGAGGTTGGTGGCGAACCGGTCCCGCAGCTCCAGGAACCAGCCGTCATCGGCAACGATGCCGATGATGTCGCGCACGTCGTAGGCGCCGGTCGCCGTGTCGGGGATGACGTCGGCTGCCTCGGGGGTGAGCCGGGCCACAGGGTCGGCCGACGCTAGAAATGGGGGAGCGTCCTTCGCCGACGACGGGAGAACGGTGAGCAGCTCGTCGATGAGCAGTTCGGCGTCCTCGATGGTGGGCGCTGTGAGGCTGGCGAGTCCGGCCTGGGTGGTCAACGCAACCGAGCCGCCAAGTTCTGTGCGGTTGAATTCGACGCCGGTGAACTCGCTGACCATGGCCGGTCCGCTGACGAAGGCGTGGGATCCGTCGACCACGACCACGTGATCGACCAGCCCCAACAACAGCGCTGGGCCAGCCACCGCATCGCCTTGCAGGACCCCAATGGTGGGCACCTGACCCGAACATGCGGTGAGTGCCTGGGCTGCGTCGCCGATGGCGAACGTGACCGCGAGCTCATCCTCGGCAGACGGGCCGTTTGCAGCAAACTCGCAGACAAAGGGGATTCCCTGATCGAGCGCCCGCCGTGCTCCCTGGGCGATCAGGAGCGCATCGTTGGTGCGGAGTGGAGCGTCGGGAGCGGCAAGGCCGACACGGACGACGATTCGACGACGACCGTCGGATCCGAACTCGGTGGTGAGCGAGGTTTGGCCTGCATCGGTCGTATCGGTAACTGCCACGACCGGAGTCTAGACAGCGCTCCGGGTGGGTGGTGAAGCGAGCCTCAGCTGGACTCGAGCACGTCGTCGGGGCTGACCGTGACGTGAAGGCCGGGTTGGAGTTCGCCGCGGGCCGACACGACCTGGGCAATGACCTGCTGCACGGCCCTCGCCGGCGCAGCCAGCGTGGTCCAACGCCGATACGCAAGCCCCACGCTTCGGGTGGACATGCCGTCGATCTGCACGGTACTCCAGCCGTCGCCGGTGTCGGCAGGTGCCGCGGTTGCCGGCACGAGTGCGGGGGCGAACCCCTGAAACGCGAGGGAGGCCAGGAGACGCATGCCGTCAAGCTCAGCCCGTGGCGAGAGCACAACGCCGGCCTCGGAGGCGGCTTCGTCGACCTCGTTGCGGAACTGGGTTCCCTCCGGGGGGAGCACGATCTGGTGGCGGGCGAGCTCGGTGAGCGGGATGCGGTCGTGCTCGGCCAGTGGGTGGTCGGCCGGCACGATGAGGATGCGTTCCTCGTCGAACAACGGGACCGACGCAAGCTCCGGCTCCTGTAGCGGCAGGTTCAGCACCGCCATGGTCAGCTGCCCACTCTGGAGCTGCGGGAGCAGTCCGGTCGTTGTGGCATCGACGACGACCAGGTGCACGCCGGGGTAACTCTCGCGAAGCGCCGTCAGCAGCTCCGGCACCAGCCATCGGCCGGTGGTGCCGATGATGCCGAAGCGAACGGTTCCCTTGATGTCGTCGCGGAGCGCCGAGACGTCGGCCGGAATTGCCTGCAGCTCGGCACGAATCCGCAACGCCCGGAGCACCACGGCGGCGCCCTCGTCAGTCATCTCACCGGTTCGGCGATCGACCAGAATTGCGTCGAGCTCCCGTTCCAGACGGGCCACATGCGTGGACACATTGCTCTGAACGGTGTGAAGCGCTCGGGCAGCCGCAGAGAAGCTCCGATGCTCGGAGACCGCAATCAGTGCGTTCAGTTGGCGAAGGTCCATGGAAGGGTGGATCAGCTCCCGGCGGTCTGCTGACGGATCAGGTTGAGCGCACTGCCAGCGTGGAACCATTCGATCTGCTCCGGAGAGAGCGTGTGGTTCGCCGCAAACTCAACACTCTCACCGTCGGTGGTGTGCAGCACGCACGCTACCGGAGTGTTGGGAGCAAGACCGGAGAGTCCAGTGATCGAGATGGTGTCGCCCTCGCCGATCTGATCCCAGAATGCCGGGTCGTCGAAGGTGAGTGCCAGAACACCCTGCTTCTTGAGGTTCGTTTCGTGGATACGAGCGAACGACTTTGCGAACACGGCGTGGCAGCCGCGGAAGCGGGGCTCCATGGCGGCATGCTCACGGCTGGAACCTTCGCCGACGTTCTCGTCGCCGATGAACACCCAGTTGATGCCCTTCTCGTGCAGGCTCTTTGCGATGTCGGGGTAACTCTTGGTGCTGCCATCGGACGGGTCGACGGCAAGTTCGCTCTCGCCCGTGTAGGCGTTGACGACGCCCAGGTACAGGTTGCCCGAGATGTTCTCGAGGTGGCCGCGGTACTTGAGCCACGGGCCAGCCATGGAGATGTGGTCGGTTGTGACCTTGCCCATGCCCTTTCCGAGGACGGGAAGTTCGATGTAGTCGTCGCCGTCCCATGCGGGGAATGGGGTGAGAAGCTGCAGTCGGTCTGACGTGGGGCTCACGGTGACCTTGACGTCGCTGGCGTCTTCTGGCGGAGCGATGAACATGGAGTCGCCGTCCTCGAAACCGCCTGGTGGCAGCTCGATTGCGTCGCCCACGTGCAACATGACCTCTTCACCAGCGTCGTTGGTGATGGTGTCGGTCTTGGGGTCGAAGTCGACTGTTCCGGCGAGTGCGAGGGCGACAACGGTTTCGGGGGAGGTCACGAAGGCCAGGGTGGCGGCGTCGCCGTCGTTGCGCTTCGGGAAGTTGCGGTTGTAGCTGGTGACCACGGTGTTCATGGTGCCCTCGACGCCGTCGCGGTCGTCACGCTTCCATTGGCCGATGCACGGACCGCAGGCGTTTGCGAGCACGACGGCACCGATCTTCTCGAGCTCGTCGAGGAAACCGTCGCGCTGTATGGTACGCATGGTGGCTTCGGAGCCGGGGGTGACCATGAATGGCACCTTGGCGGTGAGGCCCTTCGCCGCAGCGTCGCGGGCGATGGAGGCGGCGCGGGAGATGTCCTCGTAGGACGAGTTCGTGCAGGACCCGACGAGGGCAGCCGAGATTTCCTCGGGCCAACCGTTGAGCTTGGCGTCGGCGCCGAGCTGGGAGAGCGGGCGGGCGAGGTCGGGGGTGTGGGGGCCGTTGATGAGCGGCTCCAGGGTGGACAGGTCGATCTCGATGACCTGGTCGAAGTAGTCGCCCGGGTTGGCGTACACCTCGGCATCGGCACGCAGGTGGTGCGCCACAGCGCGTGCAGCGTCGTCGACGTCTTCGCGGCCGGTGGACTTGAGGTACCGGGAGGTGGCGTCGTCGTAGGCGAAGAGCGAGGTGGTTGCCCCGATCTCGGCACCCATGTTGCAGATGGTGGCCTTGCCGGTGGCGGACATGCTCTCGGCGCCGGGGCCGAAGTACTCGACGATTGCGCCGGTGCCGCCCTTGACGGTGAGTATTTCGGCCACCTTCAAGATGACGTCCTTGGGAGCCGCCCAGCCGGTGAGCTCACCGGTGAGGTGCACGCCGATGGCCTTGGGCCAGCGCACGTTCCACGGGAACCCGGTCATGACGTCGACGGCATCGGCGCCACCGACCCCCACGGCGATCATGCCGAGGCCGCCGGCGTTCGGGGTGTGGCTGTCGGTGCCGAGCATCATGCCGCCGGGGAAGGCGTAGTTCTCGAGCACGACCTGGTGGATGAT
>CAZFBD010000132.1:0-5490 GCA_964517125.1 uncultured Acidimicrobiales bacterium | reverse complement strand
GGTTTTCGTAGTACGCCCCCTGGGACTTGAACCCAGAACCTGCGGATTAAGAGCGACGGCCTCCCCATCACAGACAGTCCCGTTGAATCCCAGGAAGCGTTGATTTATCAAGGCTAGATCGGTGGTTGGCGTGCCGGATTGTCACGTCCGATTCCCGCTAGTTTCGTGCAATCACGGATCTCTCGTGACCACCTCGTGACCACGGGGGATGTGTGACAATATGATATGGCTGACCCTGAAACGTCGATGTCTTCCCAGCGCGAGATCATTACCTCCGAAAGCTTGGAGGCGGTCCGCAAGCGGCCCGGGATGTACGTAGGGCCGAGTCCGGATTTGACGAATTTCGTCTTTGAGGCGATGTGTCTGGCGCTCAGCGAGGGGCACTGTGGCTCGTGTTCATCGATAGCAGTTCGGGTAGATGGTGCGAAGTTCTCGGTGTCTGACAACGGATTGGGTATTTCGCTTGAGGTAGGCAGTGACGGCGTCTCCTTCGCCGAAGCAGCAATGACCATCTTGCACGCTTGCCGTGATCGCGGTGAGCACGAACGGGTGAAGCGCGAGCTGTGCGGTGCTGGACTCGCTGCGGTGAACGCTCTCTCGAAGAGCGCGTCTGTGGTGAGCTCCAACGGTGAACGGAGCTTCCGGCAGACGTACGTGCAAGGCGTTCCACAATCCGACTTCGCGGAGCTCACGAGACCGTTGCAACGAGGCACGGTGTTGACCTTTGAGATCGACGAGGCGTACTTGGCGCATGCGGTCTTCGACGATGCTGAACTCCGATTTCGTATCGACCAAGCGGAAATCAACGTGGGTGAAGTGGCGATTTCCATCGAGGACGTGTCATTCACCGAACCCCAAGAGTCGTAGTTCGCCAAGAGCGCGAGGTATGTGCGTCTCGAGAACATCGCAGACCGCGGTGATCGATTGGGGAGGCCGCATTCTCCGTTCGGCCATCTCTCCTATCGACGACCAGACATCGGATGCGTTGAGCGAAACGAGGTCGCAGATGAACTCGTCAAGGGTTCGGGTCTCGATTCCGAACGGAATGCATGCTGCGGGAGGAAAGTGTTTCCCGTTCTCTGTGGCGATGACTTCTGCTCGGGCCGAGACTGCGGCGGCAAGCACGTGGCGGTCGCCGGCATGGTTGGTCATTGCGTCGATGAGTTCCTGGGGTGGTGTGTCCAGCATGGCTTCTGGCATTGCCCGGCGCATCGCGTCGAACCGTCGAGCTACGGCAGAAGCGGCGAGATCGGGTCGCTTTGTCAGGATGTTGCGCTCAGCTTCATCGAGGATGTCAGCTGTCCAGTGCGCCCGATACATCCGTCGGCCCGCCGTCGTCAGGAGAATGTCGGTGGTCATCAGACCGAATAGGACGTTGGCATCCAGAACGACGGGGAAGACGGCCATCGGGAATCGACGTTAGAGGTCCATCCCGGATTCATCTCCGATCTGGTGCATTTCGGCGAGTGCGTCCGACCGGGCGTGGTCTCGACGGTCGCGGAACTCGAGGAGGTCAGCAACCTTCACCCGACGGTGTGTGCCGGCCATGTGGTGGGGAAGTTCACCTTGGTCGAGGAGCTTGACGATGTGAGGGCGGCTGACGTTGAGCATCTCGGCTGCTTCTGCCGTTGTCAGCACCGCGGAGACAGGAACGACGGTCACGCCGTTGCCGATCTGGAGTTCGCTGGCGATTCGGAGCAGCACGGCGTGGATCTCGACCGGCAACTCGACCGAGGCTCCATCGGGTCCCACAAGAAGTGGCGTTTGCCCAACGGCGCCAAGGCCCTCGATGAACGAATCGATCTCGGCCGGATCGACAGAGCCTGGGCGAACAGTGGTTTCCATGGTTCCTCCTTCGGTATCCAACCGTAGATTCTAAACGAAATAAACGCAACATCCAGCCTGCGGCATGCTCCACGCTTGCGATGGAACTGGATGACAAGGCGCTCATCATGCGTCTGTGTCAACATTGAGGACTGCCGGGCGGTAGCGAACCAATTGAAGTTGAGCCTCGCGAGGTTTCGGTGGACGCATTGGCTGTCGTTGGAGAGCGATCGTTTGTGCTCGAACAACCGGCGGTCGAGAGTCCCTTCTTGGTGTGCACGGGTGATTCTTGAATACGACGAGTTGCATTTTGTCCAGACACCGATGCGGGGCATCGTCGTGTTCCCTCTTCCACCGGGTGGTCCGCAGTTTGCCGTCTTGCTCGGCGTCTCCGACACGAACCAGATCGATCTCTGCGATCGGTGATTTCGATCTCAGCCCATGACGGGGTGAAACCGCGAGCCGAATCGAAGTCCGAAGCTCGACGAGCGGCCTGCTCGCCGGCCTCGTGGAACTACCGTCCGAGTAGCACACCGAGCACCGCTCGCTCGTCTTCCCGCTGGGTCTTGGGTGAGGCTTGGTCTATATCGGGCGGAGGAAGTGGGCAGGGTTCGTCGAACACATCGCGCAACCAGAATGTGTGGTTGCTAAACCAATACCGGAGCATCGTGACGTGATTACGTTCATCGAGGCGGGCGTACCCCTCGCTTCGCCAGGCAGCGGCTGCGCTATCAGCAGCGAGAAGTCATCGTCGCCCGTTGGCGAGGGGTCGTCGACGTCTGGAATGCCGTCCCCATCGTCATCAGTGTCAGCGTTGTCGCCGATGCCGTCACCATCGGTGTCGCTGCTCTCGTTCGGGTCGAGCGGGAACTCGTCCAGCTCGTCGGGGATGCCGTCGTTGTCGTCATCCGGATCCTCAGCATCGGGGACCCCGTCGCCGTCGGCATCTTCCTCATCCGGCGGCTCCACGATCTCCTCACATCCGGCGTACGTCTCGCCACGGCTACACGTGTCCGCGCCACTGCCTCCGCTCAGATTGTCGGACCCACGGCCACCATCGAGAATGTCGTTGCCGCCCTGCCCGCGCAGACGGTCCGCTCCGCGGTTGCCATACAGCTCGTCATCGTTGCCGCCGCCCACCAGAAGGTCGGCACCCTTCCGACCCTTCAGAACGTCCTTGCCAGCCTGTCCCCGGAGCTCGTCGTCGTTGCGACCGCCGAACAACTCATCGGCGCCATTGCCGCCCAGCAGAAGATCCTGCCCACGGTTGCCGTGCAACTCGTCGGCACCGTTGCCGCCATCGAGCGTGTCGTTGCCACGGCGACCATACAGAAAATCGTCGCCGCCGTTGCCATTGATGACATCGGCACCACGACCGCCATACAGCGAGTCCGCACCATTGCCACCGTTGATCTCGTCGGCACCCTTGCCGCCGAACACGACGTCGCTTCCGCCCCGGGCGTTGATCAGGTCGGCGCCACCAAGCGCACAAATCACATCGTTGCCGTTGGTGCCACGCAACGTGTCACGGCCAGACGTGCCCACGATCGTGCACTCCGACGTACCCACGTACACCTCGACGTCGGCCGACCCGCACTGGTCGCCCCAACACGCCCGGTATGACCCGCGCGCAATGCCGCCCCAACCCGTCTCCGGGCTCAAGAACAGCATCGGCGTGCCATCCTCAGCATCCAGCACAACCGTGAACGAGCCAGCGCCCGCAATCGGCTGACCAGTCACCGTGATCACCGGGTCAGCTTCGAACAGCTCGACACCCTCGTCATTGGCGATCACATCGATCTCGACCGCCTCATTCAGCTCCGTGAACGCCAGGTCCGGAGCGACCAGACCCTCCACATCACCCGCCGCCTGCGCCTGAACCGGCGCAACCTGCACAACCGTCGCCACCAACGCAGCAACAACCGCCACGGCCACACGCTTGCCGCTCATGACCAAAGAACTTCTCATGCCAACTCCTCTTGAACCCCCAACCACCGGGAGCGGTGAATTGTTGTAGCACTCGCGCTCGACGCGCGTGGATATTTGCGAAAGCAATCTCGGTTTGACGGGGAGTAGATGGTGCAGATTTGTGGGCGAATTGCAGTATCCGACCAAATCCGACTGGCGTATTTACAAGTCCGCATGGGCCCTTGGCATTAATGATGTCGGTCGTGTTGCATTGATCGTGATGGTTCGCTGACGAACGCGAACGAAGGGGAACCACGCGAGCGATGTACAGTCGCTCGACCTTCAAGCTCACGGTCCTACGATGAACAGCGCAGCCCGAGGTTCAAGCCTGTGAGCGACCTGCCGATAGCTGATCAGCGTTAAGAATCCACCCAACCGACTGAGCACCCCGGAGGAACCGAATGATGGGTTACGGCGGTTTCTCCAATTGGCAGTTCGGTGAGATTCTCGGATACCTGGGAATATGGTTCTGTCTTCCCCTCGCCTTTCGCCTCAGCCGGAAGGCACCAGGTCACCGGCTGTATAGCGCGAACAACGCGGCGCTTACCCTCATGGCGATTTTCACCTTCGCCATGGCCCTCGTCTACATCGACAGCTCCAAACCCCTCTGGGACACGCGAGCGGCGCTCAATGACGCATTCGAGCTGTTCGACGAACACAGCGAAGCCACACTGATCGAAGCCAACGGCTACGGACCCATCACCGTCTTCGACAGCCGACGACCGAGCAACTGGCCCCCAACCTGCGCCGACACCGGCCACCAAGGTGGCGGCGTAGCGCGGTTCGACGGCCCGGTGGAGGTCGACGACTTCCGACGACTACTCGAACACCTCGAAGCAAGCGGCTACCTCGTGAGTCGGAACCTCGATTCTCGCGGCGACGACGGAAACGTCATTTCTTTTGGTTTCACTGCGGCGATGGGAGGGACGAGTCTCGGCGCAGGAACGGGCACCAACCGGGCTGCGAACGAGGTTTGGATTCGAGTCAACGACAACTGCGAAGACGGCGTCGCTCGCAGGCTCGCGAATTGCGGCTACTGCGTCGACAAATTCCCTGACGATCTGCACATCGACAGAGGGACCGAATGACTACGGCCCCAAGCCCAAGTACTCTGGAGAAGCTATCTCAGATTGTCCTTCGTAAGGAAGACTTTGCGAGATTGCCGATACCTGATCCGGCGATGGAACACTAACGGGATCGGCCGAATAGCGAGTGGGTGTTGGATTGCTGTGGCTCGAAAGAACGAACGAGACCGCCTCGACCGGCCCGATCCAAGCTCTTCACTCGTAGCGAGATTTGATGACGTCAAACGACTTCTTGGCATCTATCACCTGCGCCGCAGACAACCCCGTCTCTCGTCCGATTGACCCAATCGACTACGAGACCATAGTGACCCTAACAGCAGCAATCGTCGCGCAGCTAAACCTGGTACAAATACCCACGGCAGACCCTTCAGTCGTCGACACTCAAGGCAGTGTCGGCTCATTGAACGGGCTCCCGCTATCGAATTGGTTTTGGTGCTGAGCCCGCTTGCAGAATTTATGAATAGATTGCGAAGTCGTTTGACCGGGAGGATTGGGCAGGCTAGCTTCCCTTCGGCGGATAGGCGGCGGCCTGTATTGACGCTGCCTGGGACAGCCCATGCCGCGCCAAGACGCCCTGGGAGTACCGAATGAATCGTCGAATACTACTGCTAGT
>CAZFBD010000131.1:0-5511 GCA_964517125.1 uncultured Acidimicrobiales bacterium | reverse complement strand
GAGCACCGGTCTCCAAAACCGGGGGTTGCGGGTTCGAGTCCCTCACGCCCTGCAAACAGGCTGTAGCACCCGCTGCAGCAAACCACCCCACGCAAAGGTGGAGGATCACACGTGTCCCAACCGATGAACCGAGAACAACGGCGCATGCTGAAGAAGCAGGGCCAGGAGGTCAACGACGCCGGTCAGGTCGTCGAGACCAAGCCTCGCAAGACCAAGACCGCCGGTGGCGGTTCTGGCAGCGGTAGCCGTGTCACCACGGACACCGGTGGTTCCGGTGACGGCAACCGTCGCCGTCAGCCAGCGGCCGCCGAGGAGCGCACCAGCCCGGGGCAGTTCATCCGTGAAGTCCGGTCGGAACTCAAGAAGGTTTCGTGGCCGACACGTACCGAAGTCATCAACTACTCCATAGTGGTGTTCTTCACGGTCGTGGTGCTTACGGTGTTCGTAGGCCTCCTCGACTGGCTGTTCTCCGTCTCCATTCTCGAGCTGTTCAAACCATGAGTGATATCGATTCCACATCCGAAGACATCGAGACCGCGGAAGCGCCTGCCGCGGAAGCCGTCGAGACTGTCGCTGTTGCCGAGGCTCCTGCAGAGGATGCCGAGGTGACTGACGCCGCCGACGCTGCTGAGGCCCCCGTGGCCGAGGTCGCCGACGACACATCCGCCGAGGCCGATGCTGTCGAGGACCTCGACGTGGCTGGCGAGGACGAACTCCTCGAGGTCGAGGAAGCCCCTCGTGTCGAGAGCCCATTCGATCGTCCTGGTCGTTGGTATGTGGTGCACACGCAGAGCGGCCACGAGAAGAAGGCGCAGCAGAATCTTGCTGCCCGTACCGCTTCCATGAACATGGAGGAGCGGATCTACGAGTCCGTCATCCCCATGGAAGACGTGGTCGAATTCCGCAACGGCAAGAAGGTCGTTGTGCAAAAGAAGATGTTCCCCGGCTACCTGCTGGTTCGGGCCCGTCTCGACGACGATGCCTGGTACGTCATTCGCAACACGCCATCGGTCGTCAACTTCGTCGGTTCCGGCGGCAAGCCCTCGCCGCTCATTCGCCGCGAGGTCGAGAACTTCCTCCAGGTCAAGGAGGAAGGTGCGCCAGCAACACCGTCCAAGCGCAGCAAGGCCCGCCTGGAGTACGAACTCGGCGAGACGATTCGTGTCAAGGAAGGTCCGTTTGCGGACTTCTCCGGCGAGATCGTCGAAATCAACGAGGACCAGCTCAAGGTCAAGGTGCTCGTGAACATCTTCGGTCGTGAGACCCCGGTCGAGCTCGAGTTCTCGCAGGTCGCCCGTCTCTGACCCGAACGTCCAATCCTGCCAATGTCCCGCAACGCGCGTTCGCGTGTTGTGGCATTGGCCCTGCACCGGCAGACTAGTCAGTCGGTCACACCGCAATGAGGAATCGCAATGGCAAAGAAGCAAGTCTCTGCAGTCGTGAAAATCCAGATCCCCGCTGGCGCGGCTTCGCCCGCACCGCCTGTCGGTACGGCGCTCGGCCCGCACGGCGTGGCCATCATGGACTTCTGCAAGGCATACAACGCGCAAACAGAAGACAAGCGTGGACAGATCATCCCGGTCGAGATCTCGATCTACGAGGATCGCTCGTTCACGTTCATCACCAAGACCCCTCCGACCGCCTTCCTGATTCGTCAGGCAGCTGGTCTTGAGAAGGCCGCCGAGAACCCCGGACGCGACGTCGCCGGGTCCATCACGGCAGCGCAGGTCACCGAGATCGCGGAGCTCAAGATGCCCGACCTCAACGCAAACGATCTCAACGGCGCCGTTCTCCAGGTCGAGGGCACTGCCCGCTCCATGGGAATCCAGGTCGTCTGATTCTGAAGCGATCCGGTAGCGGATCGTGACAGCAAGCTCGTGACGACGTCACGGGAACACCACAGTCTCGCTGCATTCACCTCGATCAGCGGACGCAACCAACGAGGGAGCCGAAATGGCGAATGGAAAGAAGTACAACGACGCATTGCGGGCATACGACCGCGATCGTCAGCACGGAGTCGACGAGGCAGCGCAGCTGGTCACCTCATTCCCGAAGCGCAAGTACGACGAGTCTGTTGACCTCGTTGTCCGCCTGGGCGTCGACCCTCGCAAGGCCGACGAGATGATTCGCGGCACCGTGGCACTGCCAGCAGGCACCGGCAAGGACGTGCGTGTTGCCGTCTTTGCTCAGGGTGACGCCGCACAGGCCGCCCGTGACGCTGGCGCCGAGTTCGTCGGTGCCGAGGACCTCGCCGCCGAGGTCGAAGGCGGCATGCTCGACTTCGATGTGACCATCGCATCGCCCGACATGATGCCGCTTGTCGGCAAGCTTGGTCGTGTGCTCGGTCCACGCAGCCTCATGCCAAACCCCAAGACCGGAACGGTCACCCCCGACGTTGCCAAGGCCGTCGAGGAGTTCAAGGGTGGCAAGGTCGAGTTCCGCACCGACAAGTTCGCCAACGTGCACGTACCCGTGGGCAAGGTCAGCTTCAACCCCGACGATCTGCAGCGCAACATCGCCTCGGTGTTCGAGGAACTGCATCGCCTGAAGCCAGCGGGTGCCAAGGGCCAGTACGTGAAGAAGGCTGTCATCTCGTCCACGATGGGCCCGGGCATCAAGCTCGATCCAAGCCGCGTCTGACGCACACCAACGTTCGAACCGAATGCCCGCCCAAACGGGCGGGCATTCGCCGTTTTCAGGCGACTCGGTAGCGGGTGGTGAGCTTGTCGGCCTGGGTTGAACCTTCGCGCTGGTTGGAGTTCGTGGGTGGGCTCCGTAGAGTTGTTGCGGTTTCACAATCGCATATCTTGCCGAAGACCTCCGGTAGCTCACGTCGTGAGCGGTAAATCCTGAGCAGGTGAATCTCAAGAGGATTCAGATCCTCGGGGCGTTCGCTGAGTCTTCGGTGGGCGCCCATCGCAGTTTTCGGGCGCACGAGCAGGAAGAAGGAAGAACATGGGAGAACCACGAGCAGACAAGGTCGCAGTGGTCGCCGAGGTCAAGGAGAAGCTCGACGCTGCTGACGGCGTTGTCCTCACCGAGTACCGCGGTCTCAACGTGCCGGCAATGGCCGAGCTTCGCCAGACGCTCACCCCCGCCGGTGGCGAGTACAAGATCTACAAGAACACCCTGGTCAAGCTTGCGGCAAACGAGCTCGGTCTCGACCTCGACGAAATGCTTGTCGGCCCCACGGCTCTGGCATTCGTCGGCGACAAGCCCGACGGCTCCAGCGGCGACGCCGCTGCGGTTGCCAAGGCGCTTCGTGACTACGCGAAGTCCAACGACGCACTCGTCATCAAGGGCGGCGTCCTCGACGGCAAGCCCCTTGGAATCGAAGAAATCAAGGCACTCGCCGACCTTCCGTCGCGCGAAGTGCTGCTCGCCGAATTCGCTGGTGCGATGGAGTACATGCTGGGCGATTTCGCCGGCCTCCTCGACGCCAAGCTCCGCGAGCTTGTGTACGCAATGCAGGAACTCGCCGACAAGGGCGGGCCCGGCGGTGCGGGCAACGGATCGGACAGCAGCGATGCCGCCGACTCTGCGCCAGTCGAAGCAAGTGCCGACGACGCCGCTCCGAGCGACGCCGCCGACGCTGCTGAAGAAACCTCAGAAGAAGAATAAGACCGAAGAAGAGGAGAGCTGAAATGGCTACCAAGGAAGAAATTCTCGAGAGCATCGAGAACATGACCGTTCTTGAGTTCAAGGAACTCTTGGACGAGTTCAAGGATCGGTTCGACGTGACCGCCGCTGCGCCAGTCGCAATGGCAGCTGCTCCCGCCGCTGGTGGCGAAGCCGCCGCCGAGGACGAGCAGAGCGAATTCGACGTCATCCTGTCCGCCGCTGGCGACAAGAAGATCGGTGTCATCAAGGTTGTGCGCGAGCTCACCGGACTCGGTCTCAAGGACGCCAAGGAAATGGTTGACGGAGCACCCAAGGCCATCCTTGAGAAGGCTTCGAAGGAAGACGCCGAGAAGGCCAAGGCTTCCATCGAAGAGGCCGGCGGCGTCGTCGAACTCAAGTAATACCCTACGCAGGCGATTGCATGGCCCGGGGCGACATCGCGCCGGGCCATGTGCCCTTCGCTTGACCCGCGGGGGAGCAACTCGCTACCGTATGGCCATTCACCCCGCCCAGCGGGTGTGCCTTGGCCTGCGCGTGTGAGTTGCTCATTTCCCGCTTTTGCCATTAGGCTGCAAGATTGTCGTGGCGTCTGGTGTCTTTTGTCGTGCGTGCCCGTAGGGGTGCGTGGTTCAGGGACCTCCGTTTCGTCACGTTTCACCGTTCCGACGTCGCCCTCCGTCGCCAGGAGACCTAAGTGTCCTCACGTTCTGTTGCCCTCGACCGCTACTCGTTTGGAAATATTGACGAGGCCCTCGAACTCCCCGATCTGATTGCCGTTCAGCGGGAGTCTTTTGTCTGGTTGCTCGAAGAAGGTCTCGCCGAGACGTTCCGCGACATCAGTCCCATCAAGGACTTCTCTGAAACGCTCCAGCTCGAGCTCGAGTTTGACCCCACCGACGAGGACCTGCGGCCACCGCCAAAGTTCTCCGTGGAGGAGTGCAAAGAGAAGGACATGACCTACAGCGCGCCGATCTTCGTGCGCGCTCGGTTCATGAACTCCAACACCGGCGAGATCAAGGAACAGACCGTCTTCATGGGTGACTTCCCCATGATGACCGATCGCGGCACCTTCGTGATCAACGGCACCGAGCGAGTCGTCGTGTCGCAGCTCGTGCGTTCGCCGGGCGTCATCTTCCAGCCGGGTGAGCGCTACCGCCTGCGTAACCTCGCCAAGCACCAGCTCGTCACCGGCACCATCCACCCGTACCGCGGTGAGTGGATCGAGTTCGACGTCGAGCAGAAGCCCGGCAAGGACGTCACCGCCGGAACCCGTGTGGCTCGCAAGCGTCGCCTCAGCCTGTTCGTTCTCCTTCGTGCCCTCGGGTACGACGAAGAGAACGCCCCCGGCTTCCTCGACAAGTTCGTCAACCACTTCGACTTCCTCGAGGGCCAGTGGGAAAAGGACCGGGAGCTCGCTCCCACCCAGGAAGAAGCGCTCATCGAGATCTACAAGCGTGCTCGCCCGGGTGAGCCCCCATCGGCAGAGTCGGCCCGCAACTACTTCAAGAACGCGTTCTTCGAGAGCCGTCGCTACGACCTCAGCCGTGTTGGTCGCTACAAGCTCAACCGCAAGCTCGGTCCAGAAATCGAGAAGCTCGAAGAGCTCTTCAAGATCGACCTCGAGCGTCCCGAAATCGACCAGCCGGTGCTCAGCCAGGCCGAGGTGCTTGCCACCTGCTCGTACCTGCTGCACCTGGCAAAGGGCGAGCCCGGCTACCGCCTCGACGATCAGGATCACTTCGCCAACCGTCGTATCCGCAGCGTCGGCGAACTCATCCAGAACCAGGTCCGCATCGGCCTGTCTCGTATGGAACGTGTCGTGCGTGAGCGCATGACCACCCAGGACGTCGAGGCCATCACGCCGCAGACGCTCATCAACATCCGTCCCGT
>CAZFBD010000130.1:2607-5571 GCA_964517125.1 uncultured Acidimicrobiales bacterium | reverse complement strand
CGGCCGACTACATGTAGACAACACCTAGTGACATCGGCTACAGTCCGGGTGATATTCGAGCCTGAAGTCTCACGCTCCTGGGGGTACCAACATGTGGTTGTGGTGGATAGGGAACGCCCTCATCCTTCTCGTTGTCGTCCCCCTCGTCATCTTCCTCGCCAACCGGGTGATCCGGCCGGCGGTCGAGATTCAGCACGCCTCTGACGACATCCTCGAACACGGCGTGATCCTCACCGAGCACCTCGTGCCGGTCCCCGCCCTCATCGAAACCGATGCGTCCATCGGCAAGATCACCGGTGAAGCGGTGCGCTACGTGACCGCTCTGCGAAGGATGGTCGGATAGATGCCCGCCGCCGCAGTCGTTTCCATCATCTTGTTCACGGTGCTCATCCTGGCCATTGCCGCCTATCTGGTGCGGGTGATCATGGTGCTTCGTCACGTGAACGATCAGCTCGGCAAGATCACGTTTGGCGTACGGGCCATTGCGCACCAGACCAAACCCATCAACGAGCTCACCGAGTCGATGGAAGCCAACCTCGGAGCCATTTCGGGAGCGCTTGGCGACTTGGTCGCCGATGTCTCAAAAGTGGAAGAACCCGCCGCATGATGTCGGCCACGATGATGCAGGAGAGCTAACACATGGCACTCGAGTTTCGTTGCGCACACGTCGGTGTCACCGACTGCAAGGCAGCCACAACCGCCGACACCAAAGACGAGCTGCTCGCGAAGGTCGCCGCACACGCGAGCGAAGTGCACGGCGTCGAACTCAACGACACGTTGATCAACTACGCGCTGACCACGGTCACGGAGAAGTAGCCGTCCATGTCAATCATCGCTGTCTCGTCAGGATGGGTCATTGGCTGGGTCATCTTCCTCGTTGTCGTGTTGCTCGTTGTCGCACTTCTCCTGCTCATGATCAAGGGTGCACGGGACGCTGCCATCAAGGCGGAGTCCATTGTCGAAGCCTTCAATGAGGCAGAAGGCCACACCGACGGTCTCTGGAACGTCGACACGGTCAATCGCCACGTGGTCGACATCACCTCATCGGCTCGAGCAGCCCGTGAATATCTCGAATCGGCAGGAGGCCAATCATGAGCACGCACGGTCTTTGGTGGATAACGCTCGGTGTGGGCCTGGTTGTCGCCATCGTTGCGGTCGTCCTCCTGCAGACGTTCCTGAACCAGGTGAAGCGCGTCGAGCGTGGATCGGAAGCCATTTGGGAAGCGGCCAAGCCGGTGGCCCGAAACACGGCAACGACATGGATGTTGACCCAAACAACGGTCCGTCTCGACCGTCTGACCGAAGAGGCGCTCCGCCACGACGCGCTGCTTGCGTCGGTACAGGGCGGTTCAGAGCCGGGCGAGAGTGGGGGAGACGCCTGACATGCGAAACCTGTTGATTACCCTCACCGTTGTCGAGATCGTCCTCGTGATCGCCGTGCTCGCGTTCTATCTCATTCGCATTTCGGCTTCCCTGCACGAAACTGCAAGACACCTGGCCAAGTCGACCTATGGAGTCCGGGCCGTCGAGACTCAATGCTCGTCAATCGGCCCGAGCGTCACCAGGATCAACGAGCAGCTTGCGACGATCACCGGCGCCCTCGGTGGCGTGGCCGATCGGGCCGAGGCGATCGCCGACAGCGCCTGAGTCAATCACCTCAGCTGGCTGCTCGATTCAGAACCCGCCTTTGAACCGGAATCTCGACCGGGGGTAGTCTGCTGCGGACCGGAACGTGTCCGGTCGTTGACGGAGGGGAACATCGATGAGAGGCAAGCGCAACGTTGATGGAGGGTTGAGCGGCACTCGCAGCTCGAGCTCGACAGCAGGGATGGTCGCACTTGCGCTCGTCTTCGCTCTGATCGCAGCGGCGTGCGGTAGCTCCAGCGATGATGCCGCCACAACAACGACTGAGGCGCCAGCAGCAACCACCACCGAGGCTGAAGCAACGACGACCACCGAAGCCGAAGAGACCACGACCACCGAAGCTGAACCGGAAGAGACGACCACCACCGCTGCTCCGGAACCGACCCCCGTGCGACTCGTGTTCGTTCCGGCAACCACCGGTCTTCTCGTCAACGTGGCCCAGGAGCAAGGGTTCTTCGCTGACAACGGCCTCGCCGTCGAGCTCACACCGGCAACGAACATTTCCGAGATCATCCCGACGCTCGGCCAACAGGTCGACATCTCACTCGGTACAGCGACCGACCTGATTCGCGCCGCCGACTCCGGACTCGACGTGGTTCAGATCCTCGGCAACACCAACGACACCGAGGACAACCCCTTCGTCCGTGTCATCGTCCCGGCCGACTCCGGCATCGAGAGCGTCACGGATCTCGAGGGCAAGCGAGTGAGCAGCCCCACGCTCAGCGGAGTGATCCACGTGGCCACCCGCTACTGGGCACAGCAGGAAGGCATCGACCCGGACTCCATAGAGGGTGTGCAGGTGCCGCCGCCGGCCACGGTCGAACAGTTCACGGCCGGCCAGGTCGACGCAGCTGAAGCGCTCGAACCATTCGCTGGCGCACTCATCGGACAGGGCAACGTGTCGATCGGCGATCCGTTCGCTTCGATCGGACTGCCGCTCGCCACCAACTTCTGGATCGCCAACGGCGAATGGGCAGCCAACAACCCCGACGTCGTGGCTGCGTACAAGCTGTCGCTCGAACAGGCGCAGGCGTTCATCGAGTCCAACGAAGCCGACGCTCGCGCCGTTCTGCAGGGCTACACCGGCATGCCGGACCCCGTCGCAGCCAACGTTTCGCTGCCGACGTTCAACCTCGACATTCGCACCGACGACCTCACCCGTTGGGTTGAGGTTCTTGTCTCGCTGGGAGACTTCGAAGGTGAGATCGATGTGTCGAGCCTCGTCATCGGCTGAGAATCGAACGCTCGCGGTCGACCCTGCGTGTCGGCGCGGCCCCCCCCGCAACCCCCAGCGGAAAGAAACACCAAGAGCGTAGAAAT
>CAZFBD010000130.1:0-2597 GCA_964517125.1 uncultured Acidimicrobiales bacterium | reverse complement strand
GGCCGCCCGCGGCCCGGGGCGCCCCCCCGCCCGGGGGGGGGCCCCCCGCGGGCCCGCCCCCACCACCCGAGCAATCGACTGCTGACTGAACCAGCATGAGCTTCGAATGTCGAGCAGTCAACGCAGAAGTCGGCGCCCACGGTGCGGCCCGGACCGTGCTCGACGACGTGTCCTTCGACGTGGCCAAGGGCGAATTCGTCTCGATCATGGGCCGCAGCGGTGTCGGCAAGACAACCTTGCTTCGTGTACTGGCCGGACTGTCGCAGCCCTCAGCCGACTCGACCGTGTGCTTCGAAGGACGCCAGGTCGACGGCCCGCCGGACGGCGTGAGCCTGGTGTTTCAGGACTACACCAGCGCCTTGCTGCCGTGGCGAACTGTCGCGGCAAACGTCGAACTGCCCCTCGAAGGTCACCTCTCGAAGGCCGAGCGAAGCGAGCGGGTCGCGGCGACATTGGAGATGGTGGGCCTGGCTGATCGGGCCAACGATCGGCCGCCGCAGCTCTCCGGCGGCATGCAGCAACGAGTCCAGCTTGCGAGGGCGTTGGCGTCCCGCCCCAATGCCCTGCTCATGGATGAGCCGTTCGGCGCTCTCGATGCGCTGACCAAGTCGGACCTCGAGGACGAGCTGCTGGCGCTTGTCGCAGCGACCTCCATGACGGTCGTGTTCGTCACGCACGACATCGACGAGGCCGTCTACCTCAGCGACCGTGTCGTTGTGCTCGGCGGCGAACCGGCCGGGGTGGCCGCCGACATCAGCGTTGACTGCCCCCGGCCTCGTGCGCAGATTCGTACGCGTGAATCCGCCGAGTTTCTGGCGGCCCGGTCACGAGTCCACGAGGTGATCTTTGGGACGCGCTGAGCCCGACCGACGACGGAACGCATGGAATCCTTCAGGCGTTGCGGTTCTGGTCGTCGCGGCAGTTCTCTGGGAGGTGCTGGTCCGAGCAAAGGTGGCGGAGGTCCAGTTCCTGCCCGCCCCGTCGGAGATCGCCGTGGCGGCTCGACAGGCGGCGATGGACGGTGAACTGTTCGGGCGTATCCTTCACACGCTGGGCGTCACGTTGCTGGGCTGGGGTATCGCCAGCATCATCGGGTTCGGTCTGGGCCTGGTGTTGGGCCTGTCCAAAACGGCGTACCGGTACTCCATGACGAGTTTCGAAGTCACCCGAGCCATCCCGCCGATCACGTTCGTGCCGGCTGCGCTTCTCATCTTCGGCTTCTCCTTCCGGATGGAGCTCGTGCTCGTGATCTTCGGGGGCGTGTGGCCGGTGTTGGTCAACACCATTGGCGGGGTGCATGCCATCCCATCGCAGCTGCGTGACGTCGGCACCATGCTTCGGCTGAGCCGGACGGCGACCGTACGCAAGATTGTGCTGCCCGCCGCGCTCCCATCGGTTGTTGTGGGTCTCCGGTTGGCGCTGTCCCTGTGTCTGGTCCTGGCGATCGTTGCGGAGATCGTCGGAAATCCCGAGGGTGTGGGCAACGGCCTCATCCGGGCCCGTCAGGCGCTGCAACCGGCGCTCATGTTCGTCTACGTGATCGTGGCCGGTCTGCTTGGTGTTGCGCTGAACGCACTCTTTCGGACCACGGTCGGCCTTCTGCTGCCCAGCTCGGGATCTGACGAGGACCAATTGTGGTGACCGCCATGGACGGATCACTTCGGCGTGAGGGCCGTCGGCTGAACAGGCGATCTGACATCGTTACGGGCCTGCTTCCACTGGTGCTCGTACTGGTTGTCTGGGAGCTCGTCGGTTCGCCCGACTCTCCGTTCTACCCCGCTCCATCCTCCTGGTGGCCAGCGCTGTTTACCCGCGGGCAGGGCGAAGACATCATTCCGGCAATCATCGATACGACACGAACCTTCAGCCTCGGCCTCTTCCTCGCCATGCTGACCGGGGTTGCCGTCGGTATCGGCGTCGGTGTGTCGGAGCGGACGGATCGCGCCTTCGGCCCGATGTTCGAATTCGCTCGCGCCCTGCCGCCAGCAGCGATGGTGCCGGTGGCGACGCTGCTTCTTGGTTTCGATGAACCCATGAAGGTCGTGGTCGTGGTGCTCGCTGCGGTGTGGCCGATCCTGCTCAACACGAGAACCGGTGTGCGGAACATCGATCCGGTTCGGCTGGACATGGCCAAGTCACTTCGCCTGTCTCGGCGTCGCACCGTCCGAAGCGTCCTTCTTCCGGCAGTGACTCCATCCGTCCTGCTTGGATTGCGGGTGGCGACACCGGTGGCTCTCGTCATCACGCTGTTGGTGGAGTACCTGACCGGAGTGAACGGCGTCGGCGCACTTGTCGGCGATGCTCAGCGCACGTTCCAACCAGCACGGGTGTACGCACTGATCGTGATCGCTGGACTGATCAGTCTCACCGTGAACGCACTGGTCCGTTCAGTGGAGCAGCGGGCGCGTCGTCTCCACGTGGGTCGCTGAAATCGCGGGCCCAGGTCTCGCAGGGCTTCTCCGCGGACATGGCTGCTACTCGTGGCCGAATCGGGCGTGGAGCTCCGGCAGGATCGATGCGAGGTGTTTCATCTCCTGGGCGCAGTGCAGAAGAAGCGCGGTGCCGGTCTCGTCGGGCAGCAGCTTCTTGCGAAGCCG
>CAZFBD010000129.1:0-5901 GCA_964517125.1 uncultured Acidimicrobiales bacterium | reverse complement strand
CTTAGAGCAGATTCGCTTCTCGATTCAGACGGGCGAGAGCCGCAGGCTAGATTTTCGGAGTGGCGCGCCTTGTGTGGCGCTGTCGACATCGAGACTGGGTGGCCGCTATCGCGGCTCTATCGAAGGCAATCCAGTCGATCGAGGCCTGGCCAGGTCGACGTTGACACGTTTGAGCCGGTCCGAGCCTGGAGGTTTCTCCACTTCAGCCGGCGAGATCGGCGACGATCTGGGTCCAAGCGGCATCCAGGAATTCGATGTTGGGGTCTTGAGGATCGGGCATGGGCGCATCGACCATCAGCTCGTAACCATGTCGATCACCGACCGTGGACTCCTCAAGGGCGAAACCGATCAACTGCAGGTTGAGGACGTTTCGCTGCTTCTGCCAGTGGCCCAGGTGTGTCGGGTCGTCCGGCTTCAAGGCGTTCGCCTCGATGTTGCGCCACACGTTGTAGGGAAGGATCACACACTGCTCTTTGGTTGTCATGCTTCCGAGAGTGGCACGGCTGTGTGACAGCCGCGATGGGCCAGCAGACCTACCCCGCCCGGAGGATCTAGGTCTCGAGACCCACAAATCGATCAGGTTCTTCCGGGAATGGTTCGTTTGCCGGATTCGCTGTCACACCAGATTCGTAACAATTGACCGCATGGGCATAAACAGCGAGCAGCTTCCAGCGGTTCTCTACAGCCGAGTCTCGACCGACGATCAGGCAGAATCAGGTCTCGGTCTCGCCGATCAGACCGAGAAGCTGCGAGCTATGGCTGTCGTGAAGGGCTGGATCGGGCTCGAGCTCGTCGACGACGGGGTGTCGGCGAAGAACCTGAATCGCCCGGCAATGGCCGAGGCGCTTCGCATGTTGGCTGCTGGTGAAGCTGGTGCGCTCGTTGTGGCCAAGCTCGACCGTCTGACACGGTCGGTGGTCGACCTCGGTGAGCTTATGGCCACGGCGGACAGCGAAGGCTGGGCGCTGATCGTTCTGGATCTCGGCATCGACACCACAACCGCTTCAGGTGAGCTCGTCGCCAATGTGATGACGGCTGTATCGCAGTGGGAACGCAAAGTCATCGGCGAGCGCACGTCCGCTGCGTTGCAAACACTCAAGGCCGGTGGGCGGCGTCTCGGTCGACCTGTCGCCCTCCCCCATCAGGTGCGCACGCGGATCGCTACCGAACGTCGTCTCGGATCGACCTACCGTGCCATCGCCGACCGTTTGAACACTGATGATGTCCCCACGGTGAACGGCGGGCAGTGGCGGGTCTCGACTGTCGCCGACGTGGTGAATTCCGTCGAGCTCGATGCCGAGATGGCCGATCTGGTTCGGGCCGCTGCGAAAACAGTCGATGTCGAGAAGATCGGTGCTGTGTTCGCTGAGGCCACAAACACGGTCGCCTGACAATGTGATCCGGTTCATGGGGTCACGTCGAGACACCAGTTTGGCCCGACCCGTCCGTCATTCACTCCATCTGATTCGCGGGGACCGGCTGATTGGAACGTGATCCGACGCGCTCGCTGGTCCCTGATGAGGTTTTCCGGCAACTGCTCCGATTCTCTCGGGAAGCAGACTCTCTTGTCGTAGCTCGTTGCTGCGGCGAGATCGGCCAAATTCTTGGATGGACACGCTGCCGAGCGCCACAACGCCGTGGGAACTCCATTTCCGGGCTGGTCCAACCTGGTCGATGTGCAACTCACAGCCGGGTATCACCCCCGTCTCCGATATTGTCTCGTCCTATGGGAAAAGCTGAAGATCTCTACCGAAGAAAACAAAACGCGGCTGACAGTGAGCAACGCATGAGCGTCGAAAAGTACACGCGGGAGGGGCTTGCCGAAGTGGCATCGATGTCTGAGAGCCTCGAACGGGATTTGCCTGTTGTTCTACGGTTGCTCGAAGAGAACGGTTGGCCAGACGGAAGGCTGATAGGGCTAGAAAGTCAGAAGTTCTTCGGCGGGATTAAGACGACCGACGTCGTCGTGTGGGAGGTGGGCACCGAGGGCTATTTTCGTAGCGGCGCCTACCTGGGAACTTCGGTGTATTTGACGAGCGATGGCAGTTTCGTGGCGAGCCGGAACGGTGATCGCAAACGGGGCACTCGTAAGCAGCTTGGGATAAAGCCCGAGACCATTTCGCATGGCGTTGCCGAGCTGCGGTTGCGTCTCAGCAGGAGCTAAAACACCCTTTGCCACCGAAGAGCCAAACCCTTGAGCCAGTCGCGATTGCGGTCAATTTCTATGTCTGAGCAGCCCACTCGGATCTCGACCGTGCTGCAGGACCATGATTTCCTCACTGGCACGGTGGCCACGGCGCTCCTGTACGGCTACGCCCGTCTGAACGTCGCTCTGTTCGCATGGGCAGCTGGTATCCAGCCAGCGGACCTCGAGTTGGGCACCGAGGACTATCTCTTCATTGCGGTGCTCTGGGCGGCCCTCACGGCGCTCTGCTATTTCTTCTTGTCCGCCCAGCAGCGCTCGATCACACGCTCGGTCCAGCTCGGGGCGGGGTCCTTCGGGCATTTCGGGCAGCACGTGTTCGGCATCGTTGCGCTATCGCTGTTCTACGTCTCGGTGGCGGTCTTGTTCCCGTCGTTGAACTTCCTTGTCGCCCTACTGATCGTCACCTTTGGTGGCCTTGCCGCTGTTGCAGCCGTCTATTTCACGACGAGGTTTGCTTCGATTGAACTTGCGCCAGCGACAGCCATCCTCTCGGCCGTCGCGTTGTTCCTGGTGGTTACCGGGGCCGTGAGCTCGGTTGCAGCCGGCCGGGCGCTAGCGGATGATCCTCCGACGCGGCTGCCATTGCCGCTGCAGCTCGTACTGGCCCCACATCGCGGATACCCCGATACAGACCCTGAGACGTGTGTCCGGCGAGTTGCTCCGCGGGTTTATGTCACTTCCGGCGACATCATGATTCTTGCTGACCCAGTTCGATTCCGCTCCACCGACTGTGATGCGGAGCGCCCGCGCTGACACCGTGCGGCACCTATGGTCATAGAAGTCAGCCGAACTCGGAACAGATGACGACACAAGCCAAACACTTCCAACCTCCACGCCTCGCAGCACACACGACCGAGAGAATCCCGACATTCAAGGACCTGGATCTGGCTGGCGCGGACGCGGTCGCACGCCGCTACTCGGATATTCGATCGAAGCTCGACAGGTCGGTCACGTCACCGGACCCGACTACTCCGCTTGGTGCCGATCCGTGGCGGGAAGTTGCCCAGCTGTTCGGGAGCATCGGCGAGTCCCTGACGTTGGCTATTGGATGCGAGATCGAGATCGAGATTCACCGACAAGCTCGAAATGACGGGCGTGCGCCGGAGCAGATGATTGTCGGCGAACGATTCTTTGCGGAGAGCGAAGCTCAGCGCGTCTTCGAGTTGGGGCACCGGGCGATCAACCTTGGGTTTCGAGCATTCGCTCTTCGAGCTGAGTGGCGCAACAAGACCACGACGAAGAACTTGGCGATCGTCGCGGCTCCATTTTCGACCAGCCCCGAGAACTGGGCGTCTTTGACGGAAGGAAAGGCTGAAGGGTTTCGGGAGCTCTGCGCCAACGTAGACCACCCGTCAGCTGTGAAGATGGCATGTGCTCTGAAGTCCCTCGAAGCGAGCACCGAATGGCGTGCCGTCGTCGAGCAGCGCGGACGGGACTTTCACCGGGGGCGGCTCGAATCCGCAGTGCTTGCCGGTGTCGACGTGGGGTCTTCAGGCTTTGAAAACATGCTGAACACAGATGGCAAGGTCATTGGCACGCGAAAGAAGATGGGGACCAGCAAGTACATAGCCGCCGACCATCTGGAAGAACAGGTAACTCAGATCGCGCACGATGCGCTGCGACGCCTCGTGGAAGCACTTGAATCGTTCGCAGACGGATTCTTGGCCTGCATCGAGCCGCTGAGCTCTGGCAGTTACACATGGTCATTCGAGAATTCCACCATCAGCTCTCATCTCCGGGACTGGGACGACGCGAGCTGCTCGTGCTGTGCAGCCGACTAAGCGCTTTGATCGACTGCCGACCCTGCCGATGGACGAAGGCGAGGGCGGAAGACGAGGACACAAATCGGACACACGACACCCCGAAACAGCCTCATCTAGGCGCAGGCAGACAAAGGTCTGAACCTTCCCCCAGTCCTTGATTCTTCAATACGTACGGCCAAGTTTGTTGAGTTCGCAGGACTCCCCCGAATCACGTCAATATGTCTCCCGCCTACAGGCCGACTCACCACCACAACGTTGATTTATCAGTAGCTGCCGGGCCTCACAGTTGAGGTTGAAGGCGCCGATCGAGACATCCACGCCGTCCTCTCCTTTCTGTCGCCTAGGCGTTGTGTTGCAGGTTCGGGAGGGGCCCCGCTCAGCGAACCCTCCTCTATCCCATCGGTCGGTACCTACTGAATCTGTCGATGGCTAGCGATCTGTTGGTCGCTCCGGTTCGCGGGCGTACGGACTGACGAAACCGGCGATCCTTGGATTGCAGTTCCATCGATCAACGATCGGCATCAACGAATCGACGAGCGATTCAGGGTCCACCGGATGTTCATGTCGCAGCATGGGGTTCGCCTCCCACGCGAACCAGCCCTGCTCATGGAGGTCCCGCAGACAAGCAACGAGATCAGTCAAACTCCATGCCAACGTTCGCCACTCGAAACCGTCCTCCCATCGAAGCTCGAACACGCGGCCATCGTCCTCGCCGCCGACTTGAAGTGCGACTGTCTCGTCCAGTCCAGGATTGAGCCAGAGGATCTCACCTGAGGGCCAGAAACCCGAGCCGGGGCCGCATTCTTTGGCGAGCTCGTCGAACTTGTCCTTCCAGGAGACAGCATCTTCTAGCGGTGCGAGCAGCACTTGTCCGGCTGCGAACGACCGAGTCACCGAGTACAGGTCGAAAACCGTTGGTGGAACCACGCCATACGTTTCCTTCATCACCTCATACGCCTGGGGAGACTCGCTATCCGGCCATGGCCAGAGTCCGCGAGAGGCCATCGACGAGCCCTCAACAATTAGGTCCCTGATTGCTGACGCGTCCTCAACGATGTTCCCGGTTGCTGCCAACGTGCGATCTCCTCTGTGGGTGCGAATCCGTCAACTACCGATCGGTACAAACTGATGTCGACCTGACTGTCGAGGGAACAAGAGATCCTGCAGCCAATGACGCTTGCCCGTCGAAGAGGGCTTGGAACTGGATGATCGGGGTCGCGTCTCAGGTGTCACCTTCAGCGTGATCGGGGCTCGATGTCGTCATGGTGAGTTCCGAACGCCGGTAGCGATGTGCCCACGACGCCATCTTCCTACCGGGCACACTGTTGTGGATGGAAGATGGAGAACAGCGAGCAGGAGGGGTCAACGCTGTCCGGCGGTTCGGTTCGGCGGTGATTCGACCTGCTGCAGATCATTCGCCGTCGGTGCACCGACTTCTCCGACACCTGGTGGACGTCGGATTCCGAGACGCACCCGTGCCGTTGTCTCTTGACATCGCCGACGGGACCGAGGCGGTCTCGTTTCTCCCTGGAGAGACTGCTGACTACCCGCTACCGCCGTTGTTTCGAACCGATGAGGCGCTCGTCTCGGCCGCTGAGCTGATTCGCCGCTATCACGACGCCACGAGTGGCTTCGCCACGGGGGTAGAAGACCGGTGGTTTCTGCCACCGCGGCAGCCCGCGGAGGTCATCTGTCATGGGGACTTTGCTCCGTACAACTGTGCCATCAGGCCAGACGGGACCATGGCGTTGTTCGATTTCGACACGGCGCATCCGGGCCCCCGGGTCTGGGACGTTGGGTACGCGGCGTACCGCTGGGCGCCGCTGTCCGGAGCGATGGATCAATACGCTCCGCCGGTGCTCGCCGAACAGCGACGCCGACTTCATCTGTTTCTTTCGGTCTACGGCGGCCTCGACGTTCAGTCGGTGCTCG
>CAZFBD010000128.1:0-6139 GCA_964517125.1 uncultured Acidimicrobiales bacterium | reverse complement strand
GCGGACTGGGCAATGAAGCCAAGGCCCCGCCATTCGAAGTGGGGGCGCAGCTCGAACACTTCGCCGAGCATCTTGAGCGCCGCAGGGTTGCCGCCATCGCGCACCACTCGCTTGTACTGGTTCTCCACCTCGGCCCGACCCTCCGCCAGCTGGCGCAGCAACATGGCGACACCCTGGAGAATGTCGACCGGTTCGAACCCTGTGGTCACGAGCGGCAGGCCGTACTCACGAGACACGAACTCGTACGGGCCGGTGCCGATCACGGTGCTCACGTGGCCGGGGCCGAGGAACCCGTCGAGCTCCATGCCGGGCGAATCGAGGATCGCCTTCATTGGCGGAACGATGGTCACGTGGTTGCAGAAGATCGAGAAGTTCTCCACGTTGCGTTCCCGCGCCTGCATGACGGTGATGGCCGTGGAGGGAGCCGTGGTCTCGAACCCGACGGCGAAGAACACCACGTTGCGGTCGGGTTCGTTCTCGGCGATGGCGAGCGCATCGAGTGGGGAGTAGACGACCCGAATGTCGGCGCCCTTGGCCTTGGCTTCGAGCAACGTGCTCGAACCCCCGGGCACACGCATGAGGTCGCCGAAGCAACACAGGGTCACTCCGTCCTGCTCGGCGATCGAAATGGCATCGTCGATGCGGCCCATGGGAATCACGCACACGGGGCAACCGGGTCCGTGGACCATCTCGATGCTCTCGGGCAGCAGCGACTCGATGCCGTGGCGATAGATGGCGTGGGTGTGGCCGCCACACGCCTCCATGAACTTGCGAGCCGGTTGATCTGCGGCGAGCTCCTCGATCTCGGCGATGAGGATCTTGGCCGCCTCCGGGTCTCGGAATTCGCTGACGAACTTCATGCGTGAACCTCCGGTGAAGCAGTCGAGTGGATTCGGGCGCAGATCTCGTTGATCAGCACGCCCTGTGCCTCTTGGATGCGATGGACCGACGACGATTCGATGATCAGCTGATGGTCGGCATTTGCATGCGCCGCCATGGGGCCGCCCCCGTATCCGGCGCACGCAACGATCATGAGCTCGGACGCCACCTGCAGGTCGAGCACCGACAACAGGTTGGCCGACGAACCGCTCGTGCTGAACAGCACGACCACGTCGCCCGGCCGGACCGAAGCGTCGACCTGACGGGAGAAGATTCGGGCGACACCAAGGTCGTTCGCAAGCGCCGTGAGGGTCGCCGGGTCTTCGGCCAACGACATCGCTCGTACACCCTTGGCCTGAAGCAACCGAGTGAGCTGGGCTGCATCGCAGGCGCTACCGCCGTTGCCGATGCTGAACACCGTGCCGCCGGCGGCGACCGCGGTGCCGATCTGCTGGACGATCACCTCGACTGCTGCCGCGTTGGCGGCGACCGTCTGGGCGGCGAGCTCGGTCGATTCGGCGTGCTTGGCGCTCTCGGAGCTCGCCATCGACGCCAACAGCGCCGGCTCGTCGTCCTCGGCCGCGTCCAGAAAGGGATACAGGAAGTTCGTGGGGTCGCCGCCTTCGCTGGCCGACCCGCCGGTGAGGCCGGGATGCTCCAGTCCAAGCTGCACGAGCTCCCATAACACGTGATACCAGCGCACCAGTTCCGGTTCGGTCTGGTCGGCCCCGGTGATCATCAGCTGTGCGTTGGGGGGCAGCGTGCGATCGAGCGTGGCGTCTGCAGATTCGATGATGAGCACCGCATCGTCGGGGCGCACGACATGGTCCAGGTCGCCCGGCGCAACCGCGAACGAGGGGAGCGACTTGGCTCCGGTGATCGCCGGGTGCACGAACTCCACCGCAACGTGGCGGGCATGGTCGGGCCGGTCGAGCGCCGAAACGATGAGACGTCCGCCCGCCGTGAACATCCGCGCAAGAGCGAGCGCTTCAGCCGGGAGCGTGCTCGTCGTCACGCTGTTGGCTCGGCACCCGGTACCGGAGCACTGAATGCCTCGAGCTCTTCCTCGTAGGCCTCGCCCAGCATCCGCATGAAGTCGAGCTGCGACCTGGCCTCGTCCTCGTCGATGACGCTCATGGCGAACCCGACGTGCAGCAGCACCCAGTCGCCAACAGCCACACCGTCGTCGATGACCATCACGATGCTGACCTCACGGCGCACACCCTCGACCTCGACGACGGCCATCTTCCGTTCGGCGGGGAGAATCTCGACAACTTGGGCTGGAATGCCAACACACATCAGTGGGCCTGCTCTGTCGGTAGGGATTGGGTCAGGAGATCGACGACCTGCTGCACAGCTTCGATGACGGGGCTGTCGGGTGCGAAGTCGAGCAGGGGAGTGGTTGCCGCATCGGCATCGAGCACTTCGTCGCCCCACGGGATGCGGCCGATGAGGTCGAGGTCGTAGTTGTTGCAGAACTCGGCGATGCCGGCAAAGTCGGTGTCGGACCGGCACTTGTTCGCCACCACAACAACACGGCCGATGTTCGTTTCGGCGGCGAGCTTGGCTTGCAGCTTCACGGCTTCGAGCGAACGAAAGTAGGGCTCGGCGACGAGCACGAGTGCGTTCGCCTCTCGTGCGGTGCCCCGACTGAGGTGTTCGGGCGATGCTTCCATGTCGATGAGGGTGATCGTCTCGGGTAGCGCATCGAGGTCGCCCAGCAGGGCGGACACGACGGCATGGGCCGAACACAAACAGCCCTCGTCGGCGTGCTCAGGCATACCCATGCGAAGCAGCCGCACACCGTCGGGGGCGACCAAGGTATGGCGGTCGAGCACGTCGGCCAGCGGTTCGTTGAGCATCGGCCCGTTGAACGAGCGGGACACGAGCGAGGTGGGCGGAAACGGAATCGCCTGGATGTCCTCGTTCGACACCCCCAACGCGGCGTGCAGGTTCGGGTTGGTGTCGGCATCGATGGCGACGACATCACGGCCCGACCGGGCCAGCAACCGCGACGCGGTGGCAGAGAACGTGGTCTTGCCTGCCCCGCCCTTGCCGGCGACCGCGAGCTTCATTCCGCAGTCTTCGCGGCAGCGTTGTTCACCGAGACCGAGTCGAGCGCCGCCGACAGCTGGTCTCGTGCGAGCTCCAGGTCGGCAACCGCCTGAGCGAGTGCTTCGCGGCCGGCATCGGTGACCATGTAGACCCGACGGTCCGGGCCATTGTCTGACGGCTCCCACTCCGAGCTCAGCAGGTCCTTCTGTTCCATCGACCGCAGCTCGCGGTAGACGCCGGCCATGTCGATGTTCAGCCCGAAGCCGCGGACAGCCTCGGCCAGCTCGTAGCCGTAGGAACGGTCTGCCTGGGAGAGACCCAGAAACAGCAGCGGCCGCAGGAAGCGCCGTGGCAACACCGACGGGTTGTTAGTGGTCATGGCCGTCCTCGGAGTGAATGTGCGCATGCCCGTGATCGTGCGTATGGCCGTGGGGGTCATGCTTCAGGTCCATGGCGTGGTTGTGCTCGATGCGATGCGCCATGCAGGCGTCGGCCTCGTCGACCGATGCGTGGCACCAGCAGTCGTCGCTGCACTCGCCGTGGGCGGGCTTGGTGAGGTCGCTGAACGAATCGGCGAACTCGCGCGCGCCCTGCTTCAGGCCGAACTCGGACAGCGCATAGAAGGATCCGTCGACGGTGAGGTACCCCTCTTCCACCAGGCGATCCAGGTAGCTGACACCGTTGCGGGCCTCGACCCCGAGAAAGCGCTCGACCATCGGTGCATCGACGATGTCGCCGAAGCCTTCACCGCGCAGCCAATACATGACCTGAAGGATCTCGCTCCGCCAGTAGAGCATCTGGAGCGCTGACGACTTCGGTGCGACAAGCGAAGCGTTTTCGTCGGGAGGGTTCATGCAAAACTCTCAAGTTTTCGGCCAGCTAGAACGTCTCTGGGCTGTGTGTATACTACACCTAGCCTAGGCACGGACAGCAACTGGAGAGAGTATGGCGCAGTACACGAAGTTGCCCGATCACTCGCACAGCGACAACGAGCTGATGCCGCTCACGGTCGACCCGGCCCACCCGCTTGCACCGGTCGCAATGCGCAGCCAGCTCCTGCCACCTCGCGACGAGGTCTACCGCAGCAAGCTCGAAAAGGTCTACCTGTTCTGGATCGTCGGCGCATCCTGCGACGGCTGCACCATCTCCGTCACCGGCGCCACGCACCCACGCCTCGAAGATCTCCTCCTCGGGCGAGTCCCCGGCCTCCCCAAGGTCGAACTCATCCACACGGTCGTGTCCGTCGAATCGGGTGCGGAATGGACCGAGAACCTTCGCATGGCCGCCGCCGGCGAACTCGACGCACCCTTCCTCATCTGCTGGGAGGGCTCGATCATGGACGAGACCTACTCCGGCGACGGCTACTGGATGGGCCTCGGCGAAGACCGCGAAACCGGCCGCCAGATCACCAGCCTCGAATGGCTCGACCGCATGGCGCCCCTCGCCGCAGCCACCATCGCCGTTGGCACCTGTGCCACCTGGGGCGGAATCCCGGCCGCAGCGAACAACGTCACCAACGCCAAGGGCGTGATGGACCATCTGGGCAAGGACTACCGCTCCACCCTCGGTCTGCCCGTCATCAACGTGCCCGGCTGCTCCCCGGTTGGCGACAACGTCCTCGAAACCGCCGCCGCAGCACTGCTCTTCCTCAACGGCCTCGCCCCGCTGCCCGAATTCGACGAGCTCGGCCGCCCGGCCTGGCTGTTCACCGAAACCGTGCACCGCCACTGTCCCCGCGCCGGCTACTACGAAGAAGGCGTCTTCGCCGAGGAATATGGCGACAAGGAATGCCTCGTCGAGCTCGGCTGCTGGGGCCCCGTCGTGCAGTGCAACATTGCCGAACGCGGCATCGTCGACGGCCACGGCGGCTGCATGAACATGGGTGGCATCTGCATCGGCTGCACCATGCCCGGCTTCCCCGACAAGTTCGCACCGTTCTACGTCGCCCCACCCGGATCCTTCGTCAGTGGAACGACCAGCCGCGTCATGGGCGGCTTCATCCGCCGCATGCGCCACCTCACCATGCACGACAAGCAGCGCTCCGTCCGATGGGAAAGCGATGAATCGCCAAGCGGCTGGGCCCGATACAAGAGCCAGCCCGTCGGGGCCGAGAAGACCGTCCACCGGTTCTACAAGACGATGACCAACCGCAACGCTGACAAAGCCAAGAGCAGTTAGGCCGCAGCCATGTGCTTCAAGAACCTTCCCATCGAATTCGACAGCGACGGCAAAGCCAAGCTGCTCGAGACCGCCGGCGACCCGTACGGCACGTCTGAAACGCCCATCAAGCAATACGTCACCGTCTCCACCTCCAGCGAACACGCTGGATCTGCCGCCAGCACCACACCACCCCGCCTCAGCGGGTGGGGAACGAACTAGGTCGAACCATGACATTCACGAACCTGCCAATCGACGTTGGTGCCGACGGTAAAACCAAGATTCGCGACGGCGTCGCCGACCCGTACGGCGTCGACACCAAGCCCATCTGGGAATACGACCCCAACGAGTCTGGTGCGAGCTCGGCTCCGCCACGGTTGAAGGAATGGAGCATCGACCCGGTCACCCGTGTCGCTGGTGCCCTCGCCGTGCACACGACCCTCGACCTCGAGAACCGCAAAGCCGTCGACGCCTACAGCCAGGCCATGTTGTTCCGTGGCTACGAGATCATCCTGCAGGGCCGCGACCCACGCGATGCCATCGACATCAGCTCCCGCGCCTGCGGCGTCTGCGGCGGTGTGCACTCCACCGTCTCCTCGATGGCCATCGAACAAGCCTTCGGCATCGTGCCGCCACCGCTCGGCGTGGTCGTGCGAAACCTCGGCGAAGTGGCCGAGATGTTCTACGACCACCCCATCCACCTCGGCCTGCTCGCCGGCCCCGACTACTCGACCGCCCTCGTCTCCATGACGAACCCCGAGCTCGTCACGCTCGCCGAGCAGACCCCGGCCAAGAACGCACACATCCACGGCTACAAGACCGTCAAAGACATCATGGATGCGATGAACCCGCTCGAGGGGCAGATCTACCTCGAAGCGCTCGAGTACACGCGCATCGGTCGCATCATGTGCACGCTGATGTTCGGCAAGTTCCCGCATCCGTCGACCCTCGTGCCCGGCGGCGTGTCCACCACCATCTCGACCTCGACGTTCAACGAGTTCTACAACCAGCTTGCGAAGATCTTCGACTACTCCAAGCGCCTCGCCGG
>CAZFBD010000127.1:4346-6297 GCA_964517125.1 uncultured Acidimicrobiales bacterium | reverse complement strand
GCCATCATCGATTCGAGCGGTTCGGTGATGATGTACTGGTGGATCACCGAGACGATCGGCACCTCGAGCCCGATCATTTCGCCGAGCTGGGGGGCGTAACAGCCGGCGGCGTTCACCACGTGCTCTGCCACGACGCGGCCTTCCTTGGTGATGACCTCCCAGCGGCCATCGGGCAGCTGGTTCATGTCGGTCACCGGGTTGTTGCGGCTGACCTCCACCCCGAGCTGCCGTGCACCCTTGGCCATGGCATTGGTGGAACCGGTGGGGTCTGACCAGCCATCGTTCGGTGTGTAGAAGCCGAGTTGCACATCGTCGATGTTCTCGAACAGGGGATTGAGGCGTTTGATTTCTTCGCGGTCGATGAGGTGGCTCTCGATGCCGAGCTGGTTCAGCTGGGCGTGGACCTGCTTGTGCCACAGCACGTCCTGGTCGGTGATGGCGAAGCGGATGGCTCCACAACCATGCCAGCCGGCCGAGAGCCCGGTCTCTTCTTCGATCTTCGGGTAGAGCTGGATGGCTTCTTCGTGAACCTTGGCCATGTTCAGGTCGCCGATGAAGTTCGGTACGAGCCCGGCGGCGTGCCAGGTGGATCCGGAGGTGAGCTCGCCCTTCTCGACCAGGATCGTGTCGGGTCCCCAGCCCTCGTGGGCGAGGAAATAGGCGAGGCCAACGCCCATGGCGCCACCCCCGATGATGACGACGCGTGCTTCTTCTCGCATGAGCGAAGAACCCCCATTGGCTCTCAACCACTCGCGGTTTCGGTCGTGTCTGACACCACCGTTTCACTGAGTGGAACGTTTCAATTGTTGGGAGTTAGTGTAGACGATGAGATGCAGGCAATCGAGAGAGCGTTCACGGTTCTTCGAGCACTCGCAGGGCGATCCGGTACGAGCTCGTTGGCGGATGTGACCCGAGCGAGCGGGCTCCCCAAGTCCACGGTGCTGCGGCTGCTGGCTGCGCTCGAGGAACAGGGTGCGGTCCAGAACCTGGCCGGGCGGTACTCGATTGGACCCGGCCTCGGAGCACTGTCGCATCACGGCGCGCCGCTGAGTGCACTGCGCGAGGTGGCGCGGCCCTACATGGCCGACGTTGCCGAGCTGTTGCAGGAGAACGTGTCGCTCACCATCGAGGATGGCGACGCCACCCTCTATCTGGACACGGCGGTCGCGGAGAGCTCGGTTCGTGTGCGTGATTGGACGGGCGAGCGACTGCCGTACCACGCGTCATCCGGCGGACTCGCCCTCCTGTCGTCGTGGCCCGACGAGGACATTCAGACGCTGGTGGACGATGGGCTGGAAGCCTTCACCGAGTCGACCGTGCTCTCAAAGCCGGGTCTCGACGAGAAGTTCCGGAGCATGGAACAGCACGGGATCGTCTGGACGCTGCAAGAGTTTTCCGATGATGTCACGGGTGTGGCGGCGTTGATTCGCAGTGGCGTCGGCGAGGTCGTGGCGGCGCTCAATGCGTATGGGCCCGACTACCGATTCCCCGGTGACCGGTCTGAAGAAGAGGTGGGGGCGATTCTGTTGGACGCCTGCGCGAAGATCGGGGACAGACTCGCCTGACCGGTCGATCCGCAAACGGTCCTTCGTGTCACCGTCAACCGATGGGACGATGGAGGCATGCACATCGCTGCGGTTCCTGGCAATGGCGGAAGTCCGGCTCGGTGGGAACTCCTTCCCGATCCTCTCGCCGAGGACACGATGCTGCACGCCATCACGCTGCCCGGGTTCGATGGAGCGCCGCTTCCATGGTCTTCGCCGACGGCTGACGACTTCGCCGCGGCCATGATTGCGGCCGTCGAAGCGTTGCCTCGGCCGCGTGTCGTCTTCGGCACCGGCATCGGCGGATCCATCGCCCTCCAGGCGGCGCAACGCACGGGTTGGGCCGATGGTTTCATCCTGCACGCGCCGGTTGGGCCTTCGCTCGACACCCGACTGCTCCCGAAGCT
>CAZFBD010000127.1:0-4246 GCA_964517125.1 uncultured Acidimicrobiales bacterium | reverse complement strand
GACATCCGCCGGGACGTTCTTGTCATGCCAATGATCGACGCGCGCCGCGCGGGTGTGGCCTTCACCGAACCGGGCTGGCAGGACGACATCGTCAACGTCGTCTCCGGTCAGGGCGAACAGCTTGTTTCGGGGGCAGAGACCGGTGATCGAATCGAACTGCCGAGGATTCGCCGTCGAGAACGCCCGACGGCCTCAACACCGTGGGAGGCCCGCCTGCAGGAACTGCTCCGGGACACCCGCGTCGAAGAGGGCGATGAGCCGTGGGACATCGAATGGGCCGATGACGGGACGATGTGCTGGTTCCTGCAGATTCGTCCGATCACGGCGCCCATCACCCGCGACGAGACCTTCACGCTGGCGAACCATCGGGAGATCCTTCCGGACCCTCCTTCGGTGTTCATGAGCAGCATCATCATGTCGAATGGCCGCCGGCTCGCCGGACCCGGAGGTCTGCTCGCCGAGGCGACGGCCCGTCGCGGCTACTTCGAAATGTTCGACGGTCGGCCGTACATCAACCAGTCGATCACGAGCGATCTCGTCCGCTCGCTTGGGCTCCCGAGCGCGTTGGTCAACGCATCGCTCGGTGGCGACGACGTCGAGGGCATACCCGTTCAGCCGTTGCGCTTGCTGCTGTCGTTGCCCCAGCTCCTTCGGCTCGGAGCCGATCAGTCGAAGGCGGTGCGGCGCAGCCGTCGAATCGCCGATCGCCTGAGCCGACCCACCACAGGACACTCGACTTTCGCACAAGCTTCCGCCGCCTTTGCCGACGATCACCTCGCGCTCGTGGAGGAGATGGGCAACCTCGTCAGCGCCATGGCGGTGCCGTTGGCGCTGCTTCGACGGGCCGGTGTGCTCACGGCGCACTTCGCCGATCTGGACACACCGGGCACCCGCATCATGCGGGACCTTCGCTCCTTCGCCGAACTCGCTGCGGCGGAGCCGGTCGGTCGGGCGGCCCTTTCGGAGGGCCAACTTCCCGAAGATTCAGTGGTGGCCGACGCCTGGGAGGAGTGGCTTGCCGCCCACGGTCACCGGGGTCGGTTCGAGAGCGACGTGTCGCAGCCGCGCTTCTCCGATTCGCCGGAGGAGACACTGCGACTCGCTGCTTCGCTGGGTGGCGCGGGATCGTCCAGCGCATCTGGTGAGACTTCATGGCGAACAACGGCGTCGCTTCCGCTCTGGTGGCTGGGCCGGCGGGCACTCGTGGCACGAGAGGAGCTTCGAACTCGGGCGATGCGAGGGTTCCATACGCATCGCAAGGAGTTGTTGCGTCTGAGCGGGGTGGCAGTTTCCGATGGTCGCCTTCCCGAAGACGCTGCGGTCTGGGATCTGTCGATCGAAGAGCTGACCGAGGTGGACTCGGGGCGGGTCCTTTCTCCCGAGGACATCACAGCGCGCCGAGAGGCGATTGCCGAGTACGCGGCGATGGACGTACCCGAAGTTCGGAATCGATTCGGTGCGATCGAGAGCGGCGGCGAGCCCGACGGTCGGGGCATTCCCCTGCATCCCGGTCGGGTGGCGGGCCGGGCCTGGGTGCTCGACGCACCGTCGCTCGATCGACCTGAAGGCTTCGAGACCGAGTCGACCGTGTTGATTGCCCGGAGCGTGGACGCGGGCTGGGTGCCGACCTTCGGCCTGGTCGCTGGAGTCGCCGTCGATATCGGCGGCGACCTCTCGCACGGGTCGATCATCCTGCGCGAGCTTGGACTGCCATCCATCACGAACACCCGCGGCATGACCAAGAAGATCGAGACCGGAGACTCCGTCATCCTCGACGCCAGCAACGCACGAGTGATCGTCGAAGCCGTCGACTGAACGATCCGATGTGCCTGCCGGCCTAGTGGGCCAGATGCGGCCGCTCGTTTTGCGGGTCGTACCACGACCGGATCGAGACCGACATCGGTACTCGGCGGCCGCCAATGTTGGTCTCCCACGATGCGCCGTCGAGCCACGTCTTGGTCACGGTCTCACCGTCGGGATGTTCCACGTAGCCCATGGCGCAACAGCGATCCTGCGTGGCCGACCACATGGCCGATGACGTGCGGCCCACCATCACGCCGTCCCGATACAGCGGCTCGTCGTGATAGGCGAGCAGGTCGGGGTCCTCGATGCGGAACTGGATCAGCCGCTTGCTGCGGGGCGCGTCCTTCTGGGCGAGGAGGGCGTCGCGGCCGAGGAAGTCGCGCTTGTCCCAGTCGATGGCGAAGCCGAGCCCGGCTTCGATCGGCGAGTCCTCGTCGGTGATGTCGTGGCCCCAGTGCCGCATGCCGGCTTCGAGCCGCAGCGAGTTCATGGCGTGATATCCGGCGTGCACGAGCCCATGGTTGGCTCCCGTCTCGACGATTGCGTCGAACACGGCGCCGGCCGAATCGTTCATCACGTACAGCTCCCAGCCCAGCTCGCCCACGTAGCTCATCCGTAGGGCGAGCACGGTGTGGCCGGCGACCTGGGTCCGCTTGCTCCAACCGAAGGGGAAGCTGTCATTCGAAAGGTCGGCGTCGGTCAGCTCGGCCAGAACCTTGCGGCTGTTGGGGCCCATGAGCCCGAGCATGACGAAGTTGTCGGTCACGTTCGTGATGGTGACGTCGTGCCCCTTGCATGCTCGACGCAGCCAGGTGAAGTCCCGGTTCTCAGCGGCGGCGGCTGTCACGACGAAGAAGGCGTCTTCGCTCATGCGGGTGATGGTGAGGTCGGCTTCGATGCCGCCCTTGTGGTTGCACCACTGGGTGTAGACGGCCTTGCCGATCGGCGCATCGATCTGGGCGACCGAGATGTGGTTGAGCACCGCCAGTGCGTCGGGGCCTTCCACCCGCGCTTTGGCGAATGAGGTCTGGTCGAACAGGCCGACGGCTTCGCGCACGCCGGTGCACTCGCGCACCATGTTGTCGTGCCAGTTCTGCTTGCCGTACGAGTACACGTACTCCTTGGCCTGGCCGGGCTCGGTAAACCAGTTGGGCCGCTCCCAGCCGGCGGTCTCGCCGAACACGGCGCCGGCAGCCTCGATGCGATCGTGCAGCGGCGACACACGGATGCCGCGGGCGGACTCGTACTGACGGAACGGCCAGTGCATGGCGTACAGCAGGCCGAGGCTCTCCGAGATGCGGTCGCGCAGATACGTCTCATCGGTCTGGAACGGTTGGGCCCGGCGGATGTCGACCGAGTTCAGGTCCATGGGTGGGTGCTTGTCGGCGATCCAGTCGGCCAACGCCCAACCCACACCTCCCGCGGTTTGGATGCCGACCGAGTTGAAGCCGGCAGCAACGTAGCAGCCGTCGACCTCGGGCGTTTCGCCCATGTAGTACACGCCATCGGGGGTGAAGGCTTCCGGTCCGTTGAAGAACAGCTGCAGGCCCACTTCACCCAACGCAGGCACACGGTGCATCGCCTTTTCGAAGATGGGCCCGACGTGCTCCCAGTCCTCGGGCAACGTGCCGAAGCTGAAGTCCCGCGGGATCTCGTCCATCCGCCAGACCTTGCCCCGGGGCTCGAAGAAGCCGGCCATGATCTTGCCGGTCTCCTCCTTGAAGTACGTGTAGTTCTCGGGGTCGCGCAGTGTGGGTGTCCCAAGCTCCATCCCGTCGAGCTGTTCGGTGACGATGTAGAAGTGCTCGCACGCCTGCAACGGAACGTTGACACCGATCTTCGCCGCGAGGTGCCGGGTCCACATTCCTGTGGCGAGGACCACGACGTCGGCTTCGATGGTTCCCTGCTCGGTCACCACACCGGTGATTGCGCCATCCTTCGTCGTGAGGTCGGTGACCGATACCCCTTCGATGACCTTCGCCCCGCGTGCCCGGGCGCCTTTGGCCAGCGCAACGGTGGTGTCGACAGGCGACGCCACACCGTCGTGGGGAATGTAGAGGGCGCCAACCAGATCGTCGGTACGCATGAGCGGCCACCGTTCCGACGCTTCGTCGAGGTCGATGACCCGGGTCTCGACGCCCACACCCTCGGCCATTGTGGCGCCGCGAAGGATTTCCTCCCACCGTTCCTCGTTGTCGGCGACCGAGATCGATCCCGGCGTGCGATACCCCGTGGCCTGGCCGGTCTCGTCCTCGAGCTCCTCGAAGAGCCGGGCCGAGTAGGTGGCCAATTTGGTGAGCGAATGTGATGACTTGAGCTGACTGACCAGCCCGGCCGCATGCCAGGTCGTTCCGCACGTGAGGGTGCCCTGCTCGAGCACGGTGACGTCGGTGATGCCCCGACGGGTCAGGTGGTAGGCGATGCTGCAGCCGATGATGCCGCC
>CAZFBD010000126.1:0-6346 GCA_964517125.1 uncultured Acidimicrobiales bacterium | reverse complement strand
CTTAAAGGCGCCGTTCGGGATGTGCAAGTTCCTCCTTGCCTCAACAGGATGCCCCCGGTCCTCGATACCGATGAACGGCACGAACCGGGCATGCGTGGCCGGCGGATGGCAGGGTTGGGGGATGACGGATGCGACTGTGCCGCCGGGCATGAACTGGTCGGAGAATCTGAGGTACTCGGCCGCTGCCCTGCATTCGCCGACGAGCATTGATCAGTTGCAGGCTGTGGTCGCTGCAACCCCGCAGGTGAAGGCGTTGGGAACGCGGCACTCGTTCTCCGATGTCGCCGACTCTCCGGGCGGCGTCCTGGTGAACACCGCAGCGTTGAATGTGGGCGGTGCAGTGGTGAACCGGGAGGCCATGACCGCGTCGGTTCCCGGTGCGTGGAGTTACGCCGATGTGGCCGAAGCCCCGGAAGTCAAAGGTGTGGCCCTGCACAACATGGGGTCGCTCCCCCCACATCTCGGTTGCGGGTGGAACGGCAACCGGAACACATGGCTCCGGCGACACCAACAAGGTGTTGGCCGCCGCACTCTGCGAGCTGGAGCTGGTGACGGCCGACGGTTCGCTCCTGCACGTGGACCGCACACATCCGGACTTCGCCGCGATGGCGGTGGGCGTGGGTGCGTTCGGCATCGTCACGCGGATGACCCTGGATGTGGAACCGAGCTATCTGGTTCGTCAGCACCTGTACAAGGACGCGTCGTGGGACGACGTGCTCGACAACCTGGATGAGATCTTTGCCAGTGCCTACAGCGTGAACCTGCACGCCGACTTCTCCGCTTCGCACACCCGAACGATCTGGCAGAAGCAGCGGCTGGAGACCGACGCTTCGGGCACACCGATCCTTCCCGACGTGCCCGACGAGCGATGGGGTGCCACACGACTGGATGTGGCGGATCTGGATGCCGGCCGGGTCACGCCCATCACCGTTCCCGGCCCGTGGTCCGAGCGCCTGGCCCATTTCGTGCCGGGCGGAGCGCCGTCGAAGGGCGGCGACGAACTGCAAACCGAGTACTTCGTGGACCGTGCTGACGCCGCTGCCGCGCTGCAGGTGTTGCGGGGCATGGGTGAGCGCATCGACCCGCATCTGCATGGAAGCGAGATTCGTACGGTTGCGGCCGACGACTTGTGGTTGAGCCCGGCGACGGGTCGGAACTGCCTGTCGATCGGGTTCACGTGGAAGAAGAATGTGGCCGAGGTGACCGCACTCCTGCCCCACATCGAAGCGGCGTTGGCGCCGTTCGCTCCCACACCACATTGGGGGAAGCTCTTTGCGATGGGTCGGGGTGAGCTGGAAGAGCGCTTCCCCCGCCTCGACGACTTCCTGGATGCGGTGGCACGAATGGACCCGGACGGCGTGTTCGCCAACCCGTTCCTGCGCCGATTGCACCCGCACTCCTCCACGTGAGGCACTCCCCCACCTGATCGACGCTCTTGGGCTTCGTTCGCCCGTGGTTCAGCTGGCGGGAAGTTCGATTCGGAGCGTGGTTCCCTGTTCGAGGCCGGGGCTGCTGGCGGTGATGGTGCCGTTGTGCGCCTCGACGATGAGCTTGGAGATGGCCAGGCCCACGCCGGTTCCGTCGGTGAACTGGTCGTCGACGCGGTGGAAGCGTTCGAAGATGCGGGTCTGGTCGTCGGGTGCCAGGCCGCGGCCGGTGTCCTGCACCGTGACCACGACGTGGGAACCATCGGCCCCCACGCTGACGACCACCGAACCGGAGTCGGTGTATTGGACCGCGTTGCCGATGACGTTCATGAGCACCTGGGTCAGCCGATCACGGTCGCCCATGACCTGGCCGGTGACAGGTGAGGTGACCGTGAGCGACAGTCCGGTGGCGACAGCCTGTGGTTCGAGCTGGGCGACGACGTGGGTGGCGAGTGGCCCGAGGTCGACTGGCGACATCTCGATGTTGGCGAGCTCGCCGGCGGACGAGAGTGAGGAGAGGTCGTCGGCGAGGCGGCGGAGGCGGGCGGCTTCGCGGCCGATTCGGGTGAAGGTGTCGTCGTTGGGTTCCACGACACCGTCGAGCAGCGCTTCCATGGTGCCTTCGACAGTGCTGAGCGGGTTTCGGAGTTCGTGGGCGACGTCGCCGATGAGGCGGAGCCGCCGTTCTTCGGTGGTGCGCAGTTCGTGGGCCAGGCCGTTGACGTCGGAGGCGAGTGCGTCGAGCTCGACGGTATCGGCGCCGGGGACCTGCACGTCGTACCGGCCTGCGGCCAACGAACGTGTGGCTTCACCGATGGCTTCGAGTGGTTCGGCGAGCCGTCGGGACATGCGCCAGGAGACAAGGCCGGCTGCGACAGCCGCAGCGGTGAGGCCAACGAGAAGTCCGAATGGCCCTTCGCTCTCTCGGGAGGCACGACCAAATGCACGGCCTTCGCCGACGAGCTCGAACAGCAGGGAGACGAAGAGCACGCCCACCAGCAACACGGCGAGCGCGACAACCATGACCAGCAGGTGCGAGCCGAACAGCCGACGGCGAAGGCTCTTGCCTTCGGGCAGCGGCGCGGCGGTTGGCGCAGGCGGGAGTGTGGCCTCGGTGGCGGACTTGCCCGGCGGCGGGGGCGGGACGGAGGTCATGCGATGAAGCGGTAGCCGACGCTGCGGATGGTTTCGATGAATCGGGGTTCGGTGGCGGAGTCGCCGAGCGCTTTGCGGAGGTTGCCGACGTGCACGTCGACGATGCGTTCTTCTCCGTAGAAGTCTCGCCCCCACACGCGGTCGATGAGTTGGTGGCGGGCGAACACCCGGCCGGGGCTCTCGGCGAGTGCTCGAAGCAGGTTGAACTGCAGGGCTGAGAGGTCGACGGGCTGGTCGTCGACGGTGACGATGTAGCGGTCGATGTCGACGGTGATGCCGTCGAAGCGCAGCGGTTCGGCCGGCGGTTGGGTGGTGCTGGTGCGGGTCCGACGGAGAACGGCTTTGACTCGTGCGACAACTTCGCGGGGCGAGAAGGGTTTGGTGATGTAGTCGTCGGCGCCGACCGACAGGCCGATGAGGCGGTCGGTTTCTTCAGCGGCTGCAGTGAGCATGATGACGTGGACGTCGGAGAAGCGGCGGAGGTCTCGGAGGGTGTCGATGCCGTCGGGGCCGGGCATGCGGACGTCGAGAACGATGAGGTCGATGGCGGGTTGGCGTTGGAGACGTTCGATGACGGCGGGGCCGTTGTCGAGCTCTTCGACGTGGAAGTCATCGTCGATGAGGTAGGAGGCGACGAGCCGGCGGATTTCGCGTTCGTCGTCGACGACGAGGATGCGTTGGGTCATGGTGCGCTCCTTTCTGGGTGGGTGATGCCTGACGTTGGTTGGTCGGGGCGGAATGTGGGTGTGTCGAAATGCGGGTGTGACGGAATGTGGGTGCGACGGTCGGGGCCGAGGTGGGGCGGGCCCGTGCGGCCAGATGAGCGTGTTGGAGGGCCCGCCAGTTGGCCGGCCCTCCGAACGCTAACGGGTGGTCAGGTCACAGGTCATAGTCGGGGTACTCATTTGGTTCGGACGGCTCGTCGGATGGGGAGGTATCCGATGGAGCTGTTCCGGCCACGAAGGCGGCTCCGGCTGGGGCCGGTGGCGCTGCCTGGCTTGGGGCGGGCGGGATCATGTCGTCGCCGTTGAGCACTGCTTTGCGGTGCTCAAATTCGGCTCGGTCGATCTCGCCTCGGGCGAACCGGTCGTGCAGGGTCTGCATGGGGGATCCCGGGTGCTGCCAGTCGCCTCCCGCTGCGCCGTACTTGCGTCGCCGGACCACTTTGGTCAGGAGGAATGCGAGTAGCAGGAGCATGAGGAAGGGGAAGATGAAGTGGGGGCCTCGTTCGCCCCCACGTGCTGCATGGTCGAGGGCGGCCAGCATCATGGTGGGTTCCTTTCGGGGGGTGTGTCATCGGTGAACCGTTCACCGGTGATGTCCTCTATGAAACCGCTGGTTCATGAATGCTGGATGTGGCGAAACATCAAGCCTTTGTGAAGCCGCTCTTTCCGAATCCGACGCTCTTCTGGAACGTCCGGGCACGGCCAGCCTGTCACTCTCGCCATTCTCCAGATGAATCGTTGGATGGCCCCGCAGACCGCCCCTCGGCGGGTTCGGACATTCGGAGATTTCCGGTGGGCTCGCCTTGATGGAGGTTGCGGCGGAGTTCGTCGAGCCTTGGTTTGGCCCCGACCGTTCGTTGGCTTTGCCGATGCCCGTGCGCTCGTTCGCCGGGCCGACGCTTCGGCGGCCGGCCACCCGAGGGTGGCGTTTCAGCCGGGGTGGCCGGCCGGGTTTTCCAGCTTTGGGTTTCGACGTCTCGGACGAGTGTGAGGTTCTGCTGGTGCAGGCGTACGTGGCAGCGTTCGCAAAGGAAGACCAGGTTGTCGATGTCGGTCTTTCCTTTGCCGGGGGCTTCCCACGGGAGGATGTGGTGGGCCACACACTGGTCGTGGTGTGCGTGGCAGCGAACGCAGCCGCCATCTCGGGCGATCAATGCCCGAATCTGGGCCGGGGTGGCTCTTCGGTGTCTTCGCCCCTGCCACAGCAGTTCGCCAATCTCGTCAAAGATGACTCCGACAAGGTCGGATTCGCACGCCAACTGTTCGACGACGGAAGGTGGAAGCCGACTGCCGTCGCATGAGGTGATGACGGAACGGTCGACGCCGTTCAGTTGGTCGAGCGTGATTGCGACGAAGGTGGTGGACTGCCGTGTGGCCGCGCGACTGCCCGACGACTTCGGACTCGGCTCTGATGCACCGAATTCGACGGACGCTCTAGAGGCTTCCGGTTCAGCGGAGCGAGGGCTTTCGGCCGAGGCATCTGGACCGGATGAATCGGTGCCCGTTGACCCATCGCTGGTTCGGAACAGCCGCTCCGTTCCATCGAATCGGCGCTGGTCACGAGTACGGGGATGGTTGTGGCGGGGCACGTCGCGCCCGCCGTCGGCCTGGTACTCGGCATTGCCCTGCTCCTCGACACGACGTTCGATGCGGTCGATGGCGGTTTCGGATCCTTCGATGATCAGCTGATGCCGACCGTCGCGCTTGCGGACCCGATGCACACTCCGGTTTCGATGTTGCTGGTTGTGTTCGGACTGCACGTCGGACGCGTCTTTGCGCTTCGTGACCCAGTCCTTCGCTTTGCGCTTGCCCTGTTCGGGGTTGACCTTCGAAACGGACTCGATCAGTTCTTCGTCGCATGCGGCAGCACCGTCGGTGTCTTCGGCGGCGTCGGCCAATACATCGGCCTGCTCGGCAGAGAGGTCACCCGAGGCGAGCTTCGAGCCAATGGTGGGGTTCGCATGCACGACTTTGCCGCGGGAGGCCTTCTTCCGGGCCTGTGCCTTCGAGGTCTTGCCGTCGGAGGTGAACAGGTCTTCGACCTGCGAGTCGGACGCACCGGCTTCGTACCTTCCGGCGACGATGGAGGCTTCCGCAGCATCCAAACGGCGCCGACAGAACCCAAGCAACTGCAACCCGGCATCGGGCCCGGCACACGCAACAGCATGCTCGATGACGAGCATTGCATCGACAACAGCCTGCTGGTCTGCCGCCGCAGTGGAGGTGTGGGTTCCGCTTCCCATATCAACACCGTATCGAACATTTGTTCGATACACAAACGAAAGTGAGACATTCCTGGCCCGGGCCTGAGTCGCAGGTTCAGACGATGTCGAACGGGGTGTCGACGGCGACCGGTTCCCCGCAGTACTGGCAGCTGAGTGCGGTCGGCGGAACCTTGGCCCCACATGCGCACGGACGTGAACTGCGTTGACGACGAAGATCGTGCCGACCGTCGGTTCCGTCAAGCTCGAGGACTCGGCGGGCGAGGTCGTCTTCGGTGAGGTCGGTCCGTTCGGCGAGCAGGCTCCACATGGCTTCACACAGGAGCGACAGGCGGTCGATTCGTTCGTCGATCTCGCCGAGCTCACCGCTGGTGTGGTGTCGTGCTGCGATGACCTCTTCGGTGGCGAGGCGGGACGCGGCGCGGGCGTTCCGCAGGTGCACACGGTCCATGTAGTCCTTGGCAATCACACGACCAGTGTCGACGCATCGACGACCAGACTTGATCGGATCCGCCCCGGCATCGCCCGGGTCGGCGGGTAAAGGCTGATAGGACGTGGCCGATGAGATCGAAGTGAACTGATCATCCGCGGCGGGATGTTTGAGGTTGAGTCGATGGAGAACAATTCGGGTAGCCGTGACGTGGGGATCATCGTCGCCGGGTGCTGAGCGTGGCGCTCCTTGGTGTTGTCATTGCATCTGCGGTCGGGTGGTTCGCCGGCACGAGCGAAACCGCAACGGACGGAGATCCAGCAGCGGCGACCTCCGTGATGCGCGGCGAAACCATTCGTCGGCGGATGCAGCTCGAAACGCTTGCCT
>CAZFBD010000125.1:0-6567 GCA_964517125.1 uncultured Acidimicrobiales bacterium | reverse complement strand
GCCCGGAAGTGGCTCTGCAGCAGCCCGCCATCGCGGAGGGCGACGTAGCGGACTTCACACCACTTCCGAAACGCATCGAACCCAACCTCGCCAAGCGAATCGACGAGCCGTTCACGCAGCACGCTGTCGGTGCGTTCGAGCAGCTGGTGTGAGAACTCGGTGAAGGCATCCGTCCGGTCAACGAGCGACACGTCAACAAGTCCTCCTGCCTCAACCGCGGCGACGAACGTCGCGGTATCCACGAAGTGGAAACTCAGTCCTCTGTCCCGCAGCAGGTCGTCCCAGCCTTTGAACGCAGCGTTGTCCTCTCGCACCAGCCATTCCGAGCCAACGAGCAGGCCCCCTGGTCGTAACACCCGTCGAATCTCGGCGAAGAAGTCGGCAAGTGCTTCCACGTGGCAACTCACCGCGTTGACGTAGACGGAGTCAAAGCTGTTCGCCTCGAACGGCAACGGGCCGGCCGTACCCTCGACCAGGGTTGCACGTGCCTGCATTCCCGTTTCGGCCACGAGCTCCTCGGCCCGCTGCAGGTTCCCCGCATCGACGTCGAACCCCGTCACGTGCTTCGCCTCGAGCCGGGTGATCATTGCGACGGTGGCTCCTCCGAGACCGCACCCGAGGTCGAGGACATCAGCCTCGCGCAGGTCGATCCCGTCAAAGATCAGCGCGACTTCGTCGGCACCGCCCCCCGAGAGGAAGCCGCGGCCGTACAGCATCTCCATGTTGTCGACGTTGCGGCTGTCGTAGCGGTTCTCAGAGCCCATCGGCCCAACCGTAGTGTCGGCGCTGATTCCCGTTTGACCGAACGTGAAACTACCGTTGGCGCGTGGAGTCTCAGATAGAGCGGTTGGCGGAAGCGATTGATTCGCTGTGTGCAGCGGCGCAGGCAAGTGGTGCAGCGGAGGTTCCGCGCCTCTTGGATGCTGACGAACAGATCGGAGCTCAGGCGACGGTCTGTCGAATCAAGGAAGCACTCGGGACACTAGGGCTGCCCGTTGAGATCGAGTGGTTTTGGACCACTTGGAATTCCTCGAGTTTCGGTCTGCTCACAGGGCACCCAGGACTCACTGATCCTGGCTTCGCTTTGGACGTATTGGAGGACGACGATTTCTGGCCTCATGCTCTCCTGCCTGTCGCCTACGAGAGCCATTGTTTCCTTGCGGTGGAGCTTGAGTACTCCGAGTCGCCAGGTGCGTGGGTGTTCGACTACTGCTATGCCGACGATGGCTTTCGGCTCCGAGTATCTAGCTTTGCTGCGATTTTCGAAATAGCCGCAGCAACCTTCCTGTCTGGCGACGTCATTGACCACGGAAGAGGCATCCTTGCTCCAGGTGAGAGCATCGACAGCAGATATCTGGACGAGCGGATGAGCAGGCGACTGGCGGCCGAGCATCATGGTCCGTTTGATCCGATGAACATCCTCGAGCAGCCGGCCCGTTGGCTGCGGGCACGAGGTCTCGATGAGTCGTCGTTGGCGGTCAAGGGTGCCACTCACACGATTGCCGAGTTGGCAGAAGCACAAGGTCGGACTGAGGTGCGGGGCACGATTGTTGGCGAAGTCGTGCCACTCATCGGGATCGGCAGCGGTGAACTCGAGCTGGTGCGAGATGAGACAGGTGTTGTTGTGGTTTGGGTACCCGGCTCGGTGCCGAGGGTCGGGTCAAGGCACGATGGCGTCTTCGAGTACGACGTTGTGGCTCAACAGTCTGATGCGCCGAAGCTGACTATTGATGACGTCGGCTTGGACCACGCTGCACTTCTTCGCCGCGCGTTGGCGGGTGACGTTGTCGGAGCTGGAGCGCTTGGCGTTCAATTGAGTGCTTCGATCGACGATCACCCGATCGTCGCGACTGCAGTGCGAAGGACCGAGCCGCAGTAGCGAGGCGCAAGTGCCTACGCTTCGTACACGTCTACGCGACGATCGTGCGAAGGCGGACTCGTAGACGCTGGCTTGGGCAGGGAGAGGTAGGCGTGGGGCAAGTCCCTTGTCCTCGAGCACTAATGTGCTACATTGAAGCACATGTCTGAAGTTGGGATACGCGCACTGAAGCAAAATGCGTCGGCGGTGGTTGCTGAGGCTGCTGCTGGGGAGACGGTGACGATTACTGATCGTGGCCGTCCTGTTGCTCGTATGTCGGCGATTCCGAAGTCGCGTCTGGTGGCCTTGATCGAAGAAGGGCATGCTCGGCCCGCCCGTGGCAGGTTGATCGATCTGCCGGCCCCAGAGCCAGGACCCGATCTCTCGAGCGCGCTGCAGGAGATGCGAGACGACGAGCGGTACTGACGTGGTGTTCTACGTTGATACCTCGGCGCTGGTGAAGCTGGTGGTTGCCGAGTCAGAGACGGCAGCACTCCGAAAATGGTTGAAGGAATCGGGTAGCGAGCTTGTCACGTGCGATTTGGCTCGAACCGAATTGATGCGGGCCGTGCGCAGGGCAACGCCAGACCGGGTGTTGCAGGCGCGTGAAGTCCTGGATGCGGTCACTCTGGTCCACGTCACGCCAGCGGTATTCGAGGATGCTGGCCGGCTCGACCCGACTGGGCTGCGGTCGCTCGACGCAATTCATCTCGCGGCAGCACTCGACCTGGGAGACGATCTCGAGGGATTCATCACCTACGACGATCGTCTGGCAGACGCAGCGGTTTCGAACGGGGTAGCGGTGGTGGCGCCACGATGACGGCAGGACTATCCGCAGCAGTGTTTGAACTTCTTGCCCGAGTCACAGGGGCATGGCTCATTGCGGCCGACCGGGTCGACCTTGCCGTAGCCGTCGGCGATGGCGGCGCGGATCGTGGCAGCTCTACCAATTCCGGCCGCTGACTTGATCATCCCGTCGGCCGTTGTGCTCCCGGTGTCCAGCGGAACGAGGAACGCAGCACAACTGCCGTCGGCTCGCACGTTCTGCAACCACTGCTCATCGAGGTCGGGTACGTCGGCCTTCACCAAGCCCTCGCCGAGCGGGTTCAGGATGAGCAGTTCACGGCGGCGAACTTCGAGCGTCCAGCCCAAGGCATGACCGAGGTTGTCCTCGGTGTTGCCGGATTGGGGGCTCGTGGGCCAGTCGTTGGGCATCTCGGCGCCCGATTGGAGAACCAACCCAGCTCGCGGAGACGCCATCGACCTACCGAAGGCGAGTGCTGATCCATCTTTGCCAGCGCCGATGGGTCGAATCGTCTGTCGCATGGCTGTCCAGCGTACAGATAGCGCCTTGGTGCGATCGCTGCGGTGGCTCTCGATGCAACGACTCCCAAGTTGCCTTCGGTCGCGATCGTGACTCGTTCGCTCAGCTATGGAGCGGATCCGAACGAGGCTTTGATCTGGTCGGCGACGAGGCCCAGGAGAGAGCCTTCGGCGGTGGCCCGATTCTTGCGGAGAACGTAGTTGACGGTTGGCAGCGGATCTTGCGTCGGATCGAAGAGAACGAACCGACTCAGCGGTCTTGACCGATCGGCGTCCGGTTCGGGCGACGTACGGATTCTTCGAGGATCTCGACCGTCAGCTGGGCTCGGAGCGCGGACCGAACGGTGAACCGTCGACAGCGGACTTCCAGACGATCGAGTTGTTGCGGGTCGTCGACCGATTCGCCGTGCAGTTCGACGATCTCCCCGAGCTGATCCCGGGTCGAAGTGACTATCGGGTCTTGCTCACCAGCGGCGTGCTGGTCAGGGCGCTCAGCCTTCCTCGGCCGCCTTCGCCACCTGCCTCAGCCAGTGGTCGCTATGCGACTTGGTGCAAGCCGTCGTGGTTGCGTCCGAACTACTGGTTCAGGAGCCAGTTGGCGAAGGTCCTGGCGGCATCGGTGCGGTATCGGCTGGGGTGTTCGAGGAGCCACAACGACTCGGTCACGGAGGTGGCGTGATCGAAGGTGCAACGAAGCGCGCTGCTCAGTGATTGCAGCTTGAGCGAATACGTCGAGCGTCATCGAAATGGCCGATCGGTGTTCTGCTGCCGTGAGGCAGACGGCATTCGTGCTTGCCAGGTACTTGCAGGTTTCAGGGCCAGGCGTGGACGTTGGGCGAGGCGGGTCCGAGTGGTGCGCTGAGCGTTGTCAGGTCGTCTGGGTCGCCCGTCAGAATGTCGTGGCCGAGACGCACGGCGGTGATCACAACGTGTGCATCGACGACGTCGGATGTTTTGGTCTGGGCGAGAAGCTGCCCAACTGGGCGGCCGTCATCGAGCGGGTGGATCGTGATGGTCTTGAGGAATGCCGCGAGGCGGGCTTGGAGCGACCCGTTCCGCCAAACTTGCGCCACCACGGGCTGGGTGGTGTGGAGAGTCGTTTCCGACCTGTTCGCTGCGTTCAGAAAGGCGCGGGCGTCTCGTGCGCTTCGGTCAACGGAGATGAGGAAGCCAGCGTCGAGGATCACAGGTTGTAGCGGTCCGCCATCGCTGCGACCTCTTCGTCATTGATCGGGTCTTCTTCGCTGTCCCATTCGGCGAGGAAGGAGCTGAGGGCGTGCTGGCGTTTCCGGTCGGCTGCGAGATTGCGGAGGCCTTGGCGGATCGCGCTCGAGCGCCCTCCGTACTCTGGGGCCAACATGTCGAGCAGGGCTCTATCTTCGTCGTCGAGTCGGACGGTCGTTGTACTCATGGGTCAAAGTGTAGCACGCCTGTGCTACACCTAGCCGGAGCTCGGTCATGAGGTGCTGACTACTGTGAGCTGTTGGAAGTGGACTCGAGTGTCGCTGAATGCGGTCCGGATGAAGCTGATTGCCGGAGAACAACGTCAGTTGCCCGTCAGGATAGGGAAGTTCAAGTCCCCCATCCGACGTTCCCCCGGCATCGACTGTGGTCAGCCGACAGCGAGGCTCATCCCTGACCACCGACACCGGAGTCAGCGTCTGCCTCGCGCTGGCACAGCAAGAAGGCCTCGACTTCGCCGTCGCCGAGCGTGCGGACCTGCACGTTCAGACTTTCCAATAGGTCTTTGGGCAGAGGGGAATCATGAGTGAAGCCTAGGTCTGGTTCGGCCAGCCCTAAGCAGAACAGCGGTGCTTTCGGCGACGTACGACGTCGTCAGCCGATGCGGTCGAGTAGTTCGCGTGAGCGCTCGACCACACGCGCGGTTGCTTCGGGGTCGTAGGAGTCCAGTGAGCTGTCAAGGAACAGGTGTCGATCGCCGGGGTAGGTGAAAACGGCACCGACGTCAGGGCCGACGGAGTCGACGAGCTCGCGGGCTGCGCCGAGGTCGCCTTCGTGTGCGAAGAACTCATCGTTGTCCATTCCGTGGACCTGTACGGGCAGCCCGTCGGGCCACGGGCCGAACGTCGACTCCCCGGAGATTGGGATGCAGGCTTCGTAGAGCAGGGCCCCGAGAGCACCGGGCTGTGTCTGGGCGAGTCGTTGTGCGGTCATGCCGCCGAGCGAGATGCCGGCGTAGACGATCTCGGCGGGTAGGTCGTTGAGCGCGAGTTGGGTGCGCTCTGCGAGGACCTCGTCGCCGATGCCGTTCTTGATGGCGAAGCCGTCTTCGAGGTTTGTGGCAGTCGCTCCGTTGTAGAGGTCGGGGGTGTGGACGATGTGCTGGTCGCCAGCGAGTTCGGCGGCGAAGCGGCGCACGCCGTCGGTGAGGCCCAGCACGTGGTGGAAGAGGACTACTTCGGCCATGTCGACAACTCCTGGAGGACGATCGTGGAATGGTCGGAGAGTGTAGAACGAACCAGCTGCTTCTCGGGCCGAACGACAGCAGCACGAACCTCGGCGAGGTCGTCGACTACTCCTGATGTCTGCATCGCCTGTGCAATGTGCCAGTCTTGCAGGCACTAGATCTCGGCCCGCACATGGGCGTCAGCAACAGGTGCCGGCGGGGTGAGAGGGAAGGAACCTCGGATGGATTTCGAATCGTTGGTTGGAGCCCGGCGCAGCACGCGCGGCTATCTCGACAAGCCGGTGAGCAAGGAGTTGATGATGGAAATCATCGACCTTGCCCAGCGGGCGCCCTCGTCGATGAACACCCAGCCATGGAACTTTCACGTGCTCACCGGTGCTCCGCTGGAGTTGGTGCGAGAAGGCAACACCGAGCGGATGCTCGCCGGTGCCGCTGTCGATCGGGAGATCAAGATGGCCGACCACGGCTATCAAGGCATCCACCGAGACCGTCAGGTTGGGATTGCGGTGCAGCTCTTCGAAGCCATGGGGATTGCGCGCGAAGACAAGGAACGCCGCCAGGACTGGGTGATGCGAGGATTCCGTCAGTTCGATGCGCCGGTTTCGGTGGTCGTCACGCTGGATGCCGCCTTGGCCGACGACACCATTGGTCACTTCGATTGCGGTGCAGCGACGTACGGGCTTGTCCTGGCTGCGACGTCGAAGGGGTTGGGTTGCGTGATCAATGGCCAGGGCATCATGCAGTCATCGGTGGTGCGCGAACACGGCAACATCCCCGAAGACGAGGTCATCATGACCTGTGTGGCCATGGGCTGGCCCGACCCCGACTTCGTTGCCAACGATGTTGTGTCCCGTCGGGCGGAAAACGCAGACGTGGCTTCCTACGTCGGCTTCGAGAGCTAGAGATGACCGCCTGATGCCGCGGTACGGAACGATCAACACCGACTACATCGCGTCGT
>CAZFBD010000124.1:0-6582 GCA_964517125.1 uncultured Acidimicrobiales bacterium | reverse complement strand
CTAGGGCTTAGGTTCGTGCTACTTGGTGTGGCCGGAAGGTCGCGTTGGGTGGGTAGCGTTGGGGGATGTCTTCACCGGTGCCGCTGGGTCAACTGCCATATGCGGCTCCCGAAGGCTCGTTGATCCGGGCGGAACTGCGCTTCGTTCGTGAGCTTCCACGGCTCATCGCCGCTGCCCGAGCACTCGCCCAGGCGCCTCGAGGTGAACAGCTTGTGGTTGCCTTTCCGGGATTCCGCACGGGCGACCGCGCCACCTGGCCGTTGCGGACGTTCCTGGGCAGCCGGGGACACGACTGTCACGGTTGGGGAATTGGCGTGAATCGCGGCGAAGTCGGCGAGGACCTCGACACAATCATCGACATCGTCTCCACACGGGTTCAGGCTGCCGGGACGCCGGCCGCCGTCATTGGCTGGAGCCTGGGTGGCGTCTTTGCCCGGGAGGTCGCCCGCAGCCGGCCCGACCTGGTCTCCCGGGTTTTCACCTTTGGAACTCCGGTGATTGGCGGACCCCGCTACACGCGGTCTGCGTCGGCCTATTCATCGGAACGCCTCGACGCCATCGAAACCCAGATCAACGAACGGAACCTGACCCCGATCGAGCGACCGATCACTGCGTTCTTCAGCAAGCGAGACGGCGCCGTCGACTGGCGAGCCTGCATCGACAATGACAGCCCGGACGTGCGCAACATCGAGGTCACCTCGAGCCACACGGGAATGATCCTCGACCGCGACATCTGGCTACCCATCGCGGCCACGTTGGCCAGCTGACAAGACACCGGTCGGTCAGCACCACACAAGGCCGGGTACAACCTGTCGAGCCAACCAGGCGCACGACTAGGGTCGGGCAATGGGTCAGCGAAACATCGTCATCACTGGAGTGAATCGGGGCCTCGGCCGAGAGCTGGCGCAGGTCTTCGTCGAGAACGGCGACCAGGTGTTCGGCACCTTTCGAACCGGTGCTCTTCCGACTGGCCTTGCCGGATCGGTTGCCGTGGACCTGGCCGATGAGCAATCGATCGTGACCGCCAGCGCCGAGATTACGACGCTCACCTCATCGGTGGACCTGCTCATCAACTGCGCCGGCGCCGACGCCCGCAGCTTCGGTGCACCCGCCGGACAACGAGGACCCTTCGACCTGGATGCCGACGTGTTCAATGCGGTGATCAACACGAACGCCACGGGGCCCCTTCTGCTCACTCGCCATCTGCTTCCGCTGCTGCAAGCCGGAAACGAGGCCATGGTTGTGAACGTGAGCTCCCAACTGGGTTCGATGAAGGTCGCCGCCGACTTCGGAAGTGACACGGCCTACTGCGTGTCGAAGGCTGCGCTGAACATGGTCAGCGTGAAGACCGCAGCCGCACTTCGCCCCGACGGCATCGGTGTGGTCATGTTGCATCCCGGTTGGCTGAACACCGACATGGGCGGCCCAAACGCGGCACTCGATGCAGCAGACACCAGCCGCGTCATTGCCGGAACCATCGATGCACTCTCGTTCGCAGACTCGGGCCGCTTCATCCAGTGGGACGGCACCGACCACGCGTTCTGATCAGTACCCGACTTCCCATAGGGTGAGGCCCTCGGGAGGTGCCACACGCCCGGCCGCCTGCCGATCCATGGCGGCGAGGATCGCCGGAATCTGATCGGGGTCGATTCGGCCCAGCCCGACATCGACGGTGGTGCCGACGAACGACCGGACCATCTGGTGGCAGAACGACGTTGCGCGAACCCAGAAGGTGAGGAGCTCGGCGTCGGGGCCAGCGCCTGCAAACCACTCAGCGCTCAACATGTCTCGGACGAGGGACTTTTCGGGCTCGCCTTCGGCCGGGGTTGGCCGCCGGCAGAACGACGAGAAATCGTGCGTGCCAATCAGATGGCTGGCCGCTCGATTCATGGCGTCGACGTCGAGTTCGGGGTGAACGTGCCAGGAGTTGCCCACCCGAAACGGATCGGGGGTGGGGCTGTTCCACACCTGGTAGCGATACTGACGCCACGTGGCGGAGAAGCGAGCGTTGAACGACTCGGGAGCACGCTGCATGCCGCTGATGGCAATCGTGGGACCGCACATCCGGTTGAGCGAGTGCTGCACCTTGTCGAGGTCGTTGATGGTGTCGTGGCCGTCGCCGGAGCCGGGAAGTTCGAACGAGATGACCTGCCCCCGACCGTGCACTCCCTTGTCGGTACGACCCGCACAGGTGACGGCGATGTGTTCGCCCGCGATCTTGGCCAACGCAGCCTCGATCTCGCCCGCCACGGTTCGAACCCCGTCATTGGCTGCGAAACCATGAAAGCCACCGCCGGTATATGCGACGGTGGCTTTCACATTGGTCATTGCAGTACTGACGACCGGACGGTCAGACCAGCTCGATCCGAGCCATTGGGGCGTTGTCGCCCGTGCGCGGTCCAAGTTTGAGAATGCGGGTGTATCCACCCGGGCGCTCCGTGTACCGGGGGCCGATCTCGTCGAAGAGCTTGGTCGCCATTTCCCGGTCACCCAGGAACTTCACGACCTGACGGTGGTTGTGCACCCCGCCCTTCTTGGCCTTCGTGATCATCTTCTCGGCGATGGGGCGCATGGCCTTCGCCTTGGCCTCGGTGGTGGTGATTGCTTCGGCAGCGATCAGCGACGCAACGAGGTTGGCCATCATGGCCTTCTGGTGAGAGGCGCTACCGCCGAAGCGGGGGCCCTTTTTTGGACGTGCAACCATGATCAGTCCCTCGTTCGCAGGGTGAGGCCGCGCTCGTCAAGCTTCTCGATGACCTCGTCGAGCGACTTCTGGCCAAAGTTGGTGATGGCAAGAAGATCGTCTTCGGTCTTTTCGAGGAGCTCGCCCACGGAGTTGACCTGGGCACGCTTGAGGCAGTTGCGAGGACGCTCGGACAGATCGAGGTCTTCGATCGGCTTCTCGAGGTCGGGGGAACCGGCAACGACGGGGCTCATTTCGCCCAGCTCGAGGCCCTGCGGCTCATCGCTCATCTCTTCGACGAGCTGAACCAGCGAACGCAGGGTGGCGCCAGCGGATGCCAGGGAATCGCGAGGAGTGATGGAACCGTCGGTGACGATTTCGATCTCGACGCGGTCGAGGTCGGCCTGCTGATCGACGCGGGTCGGGCTGACCGTGAAGGCCACACGACGCACCGGCGAGTAGATGGAGTCGATGGGGATGACGCCAATCGTGTCGGAGGTGTTGTTGCGATCGGCGCTCACGTAACCGCTGCCCTGATCGACAGTGATGTCGATGGCAAGGTGACCCTTGCTGTTGAGCGTGGCCAGAGGCAGATCACCGTTGAGGATCTCCACGTCGGCGTGCGGGTGAATGTCGGATGCGGTGACGTCCTTGGGACCGCGGACGTCGAGACGCAGGGTCACGGCTTCCTCGGCGTGCACGCGCAGGACAAGGTCCTTGAGCGCAAGGATGATGTCGGTGACATCTTCGGCAACACCGGGAATGGTGTCGAACTCGTGCAGGGCGTCGTCGAAACGGACCTGCGTGATGGCGGCTCCCGGAATAGAAGACAGAAGCGTACGACGCAGGCTGTTTCCGATTGTGTGGCCGAGTCCTCGTTCGAGGGGCCCAATCGCAAACTTCTGCGTGTTGTTCTGCTCTTCTCCGATCGCTTCGACCGTCGGACGCTGAATAACCAGCATGTGTTCTCCTCGGAACTTCGAAGGCGACCCCCGAGCCAGTGTATGAACTCGGGGTATTTCCTAGTGATGGATAGTGGACAGGGATGTGATGAAAACTCTGGGTCAACGAGCCCGAAGGGCTCGCTACTACTTCGAGTACAGCTCGACGATGAGCTGCTCGCGGACCGGAACATCGATGTGTTCGCGGAGGGGGAGCTGATGCACGACCGAGGTGAACTTGTCGTCACCGGCGTCGAGCCATGGTGGCTTGCTGCGATCGAGAACGTCGACATTCCACTGCAGAGTCACGCCGTTGCGTGCCTTCTCGCGGATGGTGATGACGTCGCCCTGGCGAACCCGGTAGCTGGGGATGTTCACGCGCTTGCCGTTGACCTCGACGTGTCCGTGGTTCACGAACTGACGGGCCTGCGGGCGGGTGGCGGCCCATCCGGAGCGGTACACGACATTGTCGAGACGAAGCTCGAGGAAACGAAGCATGTTCTCACCGGTGACGCCGGTGCGACGGGATGCCTCGTCGTAGATGTTGCGGAACTGACGCTCGGTGAGTCCGTAGGTGAAGCGAGCCTTCTGCTTCTCCTGGAGCTGCATGAGGTATTCGCTCACGTTGCCGCGGCGACGGGTACGTCCGTGATCGCCGGGTGGGTAGGGACGCTTGTCGAGAGCGATGGTCTCGCCCTTGGTTCCCCAGATGTTGGTGCCGAGACGACGCGAGACGCGTGCCTTCGGTCCGGTGTAACGAGACATGTGTCAGACCCTCCGACGCTTCGGGGGACGGCAGCCGTTGTGTGGAACGGGGGTGACGTCCTTGATACCAGTGACTTCAATGCCGGTGTTCTGGATGGAACGGATGGCGGTTTCACGACCGGAGCCGGGGCCCCGAACGACGACGTCGACACGGCGAACACCGTGTTCCATGGCTCGGCGGGCAGCCTGCTCGGCGGCCATCTGAGCGGCGAACGGCGTGGACTTGCGTGAGCCCTTGAAGCCCACGTTTCCGGCCGATGCCCACGACAGGGCGTTGCCGTCCTGATCGGTGATCGTGATGATCGTGTTGTTGAACGAGCTCTTGATGTGCGCCACCCCGTGGGTGACGTTCTTGTTCTGCTTGCGCTTCTTGCGCTGCGGCGTTGCCATGACGATCAGGCCTTCTTCTTTCCGGCGACGGTCTTCTTCGGGCCCTTACGGGTGCGAGCGTTGGTGTGGGTGCGCTGGCCGCGGACGGGAAGACCACGACGGTGGCGCAGTCCCTGGTAGCTGCCGATTTCCATCTTGCGCTTGATGTCCTGGCTCACTTCGCGACGCAGGTCACCTTCGACCTTGACGTTCGCCTCGATGTAGGCACGGATCTGTGCAACCTCGGAGTCGGTGAGGTCGCGAACCCGGCGTGTCGGGTCGATCTCGAGTTCGGTCAGCATGTTCTGCGACGTGGTCAGCCCGATACCGAAGATGTAGGTCAGAGAGATCTGGACCTGCTTCTCACGGGGAATGTCAACACCTGAAATACGTGCCATTGGCGCTTAGCCCTGCCTCTGCTTGTGGCGTGGATTCGTGCAGATGACCATGACGCGGCCGTGCCGCTTGATGACCCTGCAGTTGTCACACATTTTTTTGACGCTTGCTCGAACCTTCACAGGCTGCGTCCTTTCGTACGTTTTGATGCCCAGCACGTGTTGCGCTGGGGAGTGGGAGAATTGCTCGACGGAGCAATTCCGCCGGACGTGCCGCTACTTGTAGCGGTACGTGATACGTCCTCGTTCGAGGTCGTAAGGGGTGAGTTCCACCTGGACTCGATCGCCCGGGAGAATTCGGATGTAGTGCATCCGCATTTTTCCGGAGATGTGGGCCAGTACTTTGTGCCCGTTCTCCAGTTCAACCCGGAACATTGCGTTGGGAAGGGGCTCCGTTACGGTGCCTTCCAACACGATCGCGTCTTCTTTTGGTTTTGCGATGGTACTTCCTCCTGAGGAATCACGGTGCTGCGTGCAACGCGCGCAGAACCAGCGCTTAAACCTAGCGGGTCGCGGGAGTCACTCCAACTTCATGTGACGCGTAGAATCAAGGGCGATGCAGGTGTCGCAGGCCCAGTTTGAACAGTTGGTGGTCGATGCCATCGACTCGATCGACGGACCGCTCGGTGCGTTGATGGACAACGTGGCGGTGTTCATCGAGGACGAGCACGCCGACGAACCCGATCTGCTGGGCCTGTACGAGGGCATTCCGCTCACTGAACGAGGCGAATACGGCGGTTTCGAGCTGCCCGACCGGGTCACGATCTACCGGCGGTCGCTCCTCGACATGTGTGCAGACCATGCCGAGCTCGTCCACGAAGTGCAGGTCACCGTTGTGCACGAGCTGGCGCATCATTTCGGCATCGACGACGACCGGTTGCATGAGCTGGGGTGGGGCTGAGAACGCTCGGTGCCGCACATCGGCGCAACGCCGAGGTGTCGGCGAACGCCGCGATTGGCCAAGTGATCGGCATCATCGCCGGTTGGGCTGAATAGGCCATTTGGCCCATTGGGCGTCCGGACGGCTCATGGGCCCGATGGTTCAGCCGACTCGGTTGGTGGAGCTGAGAGGTGGCGAGAACCTCTCTTCGACCCGAAAGGCACTCCACACATGAAAAGACAACGGCGGGAACATGCCGAAGAGACGCGCGCTCTTCGACACTTGATGAAGGGTGCAGCGGCGGTTCTAGTCCTTCTCGCTGCCACGCTTGACGGAACGATTTCGTTCGCAGGCGCCCAGGACGATTCGTGCGGAGAGCTCAGCTTCAACTTCTCCGGCACGAAGCTGGTCAATGATGAGTTCAGCGCATCTGCAGGGCCATTCCCGGTCACGATTCCGGCCGGCACCTACGACATCACGCTGGTCAGCTCCGATGAGCACCAGGCGGAGATCGCGGCAATGACCGAAGAGGACATGACCGAAGAGGAC
>CAZFBD010000123.1:0-6745 GCA_964517125.1 uncultured Acidimicrobiales bacterium | reverse complement strand
GGATTGTGTGCAAGCGTTCGAGCAGAACCCGAGTAGTAGGCGTGGCCGAGGCCGGCACGGCCAATTCCGCCAAACCAAAGCAGCGAGATGACGGCAATTGCCACCGACAAGCCGAAGACAGTCAACCGCCGATCGCTGCGCCAGGTCCACACGTTGCCGGACTCTACTCAGGCTGGGTGCTGCCTGCCCATGCAAAGGACACATGCTGCAGCCGCCCGGAACCGAAAGAAGTCCGGACCGATGGGCGTTTGGCCTTCGACTTGACGAGACCGAGCTGTGCGAGCACAGACCGAACGGCAGCGCTCGGGCGAAGTGTGCTCAAGGCAGGTCGGCCACGTGAACCGCCACGTCCTCGAGCGGCTTGCGGGCGATGTCCGGCACACGTGTGCCCGGCAGCGGATAGCCGATCGGGAACAACACGAAGGGCCGTTCGTTTTCCGGGCGACCGAGCACCTTGGACAGGAACGCCATGGGCGATGGCGTGTGGGTGAGCGTGGCGAGCCCCATGGTGTGGAGCGCGGCAATGAAGAGGCCGGCGGCGATACCGCAGCTCTCCTTCACGTAGTAGTTCTTGCGCCGCTCGCCGTCGGGCCGCTGCTCATAGCGCTCCTCGAAGAGCACCACGATCCACGGTGCAACCTCCAGGAACTCCTTGTGGTGATCCGTGCCGAGCGGCGCCAGCGCCTCCTGCCACTCTTCGTTCATTCGGTTGTCGAGGTAGTTGACGCGCTCCTCTTCCTCGGCCGCCTCCCGGATGGCCGACTTCACCGCAGCACTGTCCGTCATCACGAACCGCCATGGTTGTTTGTGCGCGCCCGATGGAGCGGTGGACGCGGTGAGGATCGCCTGCTCGATCAGCTTCTGAGGAACCGGCTCGTCGGAGAACATCCGCACACTCCGACGGGCGTCCATGTGGTCATGGAAAGCCTGACCACGGTCGAGGGCTTCGCCAGCCGGAACCGGCGTCGGCGAGTACGGAACGAAGGGATGTTCAGCCGCGAGTTCCGGCGACGGATACGGATGCTCGTAGAGGTCGTTCGGTTCGGTCATGTCCCGCACGCTAGACCGCATCCTCAAACGATTGGAACGAGGGCCGAAAGGGTGGACGACCGAACTTGCCGTGGGTGTAGAGTTCGAGACAATCGTTCGATCAAGGAGAACATCTGATGTTTCGCAAGCTCGCAGCCAGCCTGCCGGCCGAAGAAGTAAGCGCACACTGCGACGGTCCCTGCGGCGTGTACGACCCCGCCTCGGCCCGCATTGCCGCCGAAGCCGCACGCTCGATGACCAAGAAGCTTCTCGACGCCGGCCCCGCCAGCACCGTGGAAGAAGCCAACACCCAGTCGCGCTACATCGCGATCAAGGAAGAGCAGGCGCACATCGCCAAAGAAGAACTGCTCGTCCTCTGGACCGACTACTTCAAGCCGCCGCACCTCGAGGCCTACCCCGACCTCCACACCACCTTCTGGAACGCCGCCAAGGCATGCTCCGAAGTCAAGGTGCACGTGAGCATGGAAGCCGCCGACGCCCTCATGGCCGCCATCGAAGAGATCCACAACATCTTCTGGGCCACAAAGGGCCGCGACGACGTCTCCTGGTACACCACCTGAGCAACTTCGAGATCGAGCGCTCGGCCAGCAGGTCGGGCGCTCGTTTCATTTTTGGACAGCGGTCGGTCAGCGTGCGAGTGCCAACGTCCGGTGGTTGGCAGCAATCGACGTGACGAAGGCCGGATCCACCTCTGAGCGATCTGCGAAGGAAGGCCAGTCGCCGACAACATCGATGATCTGATCGAGAATTCGAAGCCCCTCGCGTTCGGTCAAGTCTGCGGCGGTGGCAAATCGTGCGAGGTCAGCGCGGACAAAGTCCTCGCGCTTTCCGTTGATCGTCATCTGGTGAGCGCTGGTCCATGCACCGTCGGGGTTGTACGCATAGGTGATGTCGTAGCCGGGTGAGAGCGACCAGAACCCGGACCGATCCATCAGGAAGCTGATGTTCTTCGTGTGGTCGTCCTGATTCCTTGCCACCACGTTGAAGACCGCTCGCCGGAATTGCTCGACAAGATCAGCGTTCGAGAGGCGCAGCCGACGCATTACCTGAAGCGCCTGCTCATAGCTGTAGGCGCCGGCCATGTTGAAGTCGAAGTGGGCAATGGCGGTGAGCGACTGTTGGTGCAGTCGCTGTCCGTCGACGCGATCGAAGCGTTGCGTCATGAAGTGCGCCCTGCCACCTTCGGTGAGAAGCCGAGTGCGCGGCATCGAAATTCCTGCCGCAGTCGCCATCTGTGCGTAGGCATGTTCCACCCTTCCGTATCCGAGTGGGTCGGCCAGCTCGCGATCCCGATTGCCGTCAACGCCGTCGAACTTCAGGAGCCAGTGGGTGAATGACGCTGGTTGGTCCAGCTGCCCGGACCGCATCTCACCGCTGTCTTCGTCCCACGCGATGACTGCCTTGGCCCTGGCACCACCAGCCGACGTGCCTACCCGGATGATGTTCGTGAGATCGTCAGTTCCGGGAACGCCGGCCTGAATCTGCAGGCGAGCCTTTGGAGCGATTGCCTTCTGCGCGAGCAACACCAGTTCGGCCACGTCAACGGGACCGTGGTCGCCGACATCGGACGGGATTGCGGGTGCGAACTCGAGCGCCCCCATGCCCCGGCTACCGACGTAGCAGAGCCGTTCGACCGGGTTGAAGTCGTCGATCGGCCGACCGTTCCGAACCAGCCAGGCGTCGATCAACGCGGTGCCGAAACGATCTGGAAGCGAGTCCGCCAGCAGCCCGGGAAGGCCCTTGAACGTCTCCTTGGAGAGCGCAGGAAAGCTCCAGACTCCTGGACCCAGCGGCATTCCGATGGGGGCAAGCTCGATTCCGCTCCGCAGGAAGCCTGGTTCGTACTCGTAGCCAGCAAGGCCCCGGTCGCGATCCCAGTGGACGGCCCCGACGCTGGTTCCCCACAGGCGCACCTCGGCCACGGTCACTGGCCATCACCCCATGTCCAGGCGGCGGGCTCTGGGCGTTTCATTCCGACACGCCCAAGCTGCGCAATTGGGCTCTTCACCGGCTCTGGTACCAGTAGGTCGAGCCCGTCGAGAAGGTCCAGCGCCCGCAGTGTTGCCAGCAGCGAGTCGAGGTTCACGTCGTGACCCCGTTCCAGCTTGGAGAGTGTGGGCCGAGAAAGGCCGGCGCGGTCCGCCAGCTCCTGCTGGCTCAAACGACGGCTGCGACGGAATGCACTGAGCCGCGAGCCAAGCACACTGCGGACGTGAGCATTTGACCGGTCTTCAAACATCATTCCAACTCCAAATGGTAAATGAAACCATACGAACATCCACGAAACGTGACCACTCGTATACGAAACTTTACATCTCCCAAGCTCCCTGAGCAAGAGAGGCGGTGTAAATGATCTCGTTCATTCTGAGCAGATTCACTGGATTCTGTAGCGTTCTGTTTACGAGAGGCCGCTCCCGCCCCTACGATCCGGATGTGACTGCACCAGTGGGGGTTCCTGATGCCAGCCGCATCGAGCTGGCCCGATGGGTGTTCCGTCGACGCACCCGGTTCGTTGTGGTGGGCCCGTCGATGGAGCCCACCTTGCAAGCGGGTCAGGTGGTTCTGATCGAACCAGGTCGACACATGCTTGGCGACGTCGTGGTCGCCCTGCATCCTCGACGGACCGGGTTGAAGATCATCAAGCGGCTCGTCGAAGGAACGGCCGCCGATGGCTGGATGCTGCTGAGTGACAACGCCGCTGAGCCCAACAGCGAGGATGGGCGCACGTTCGGACGCGTTGGCGACGGCGCCATCGTGGGCCGGGTAACGTGCGTCGTCCGCCGCTGAGGGAGCACGCCATGCGTCGTTCACGTATCCAACTCGCATTGGTCGCCGCCATTGTCGCCGTGGCCGGTTGTTCCACGCTCGCTGACGGAGACGTGGCAGTTGATGAACCCGTGGAACAACGTGCGGCCATCACACTCACCGAGGCCCAGATCCTGGAGGTCGAGGCCTTCTGGCTTGAGGTCGCCGACAGCATTGGCCTCGCCTACGAACCGCTCGACCCGAACCGCATCATCGCCAGGTCAGCACTTGAGAACGGTGTCGGAGACACGACGTGCAGCTACGGCGGCGAGGCCGAAGAGCTCGACCCGAACGATGTGATCGACAACGCATTCGTCACCGGGTGCGACGAGGGAATCACCGTCGTCTATGACGACGTCGAGTACGTCCCCACGCTGGAGCGTAAGTATCGGGGAGCCGGCCCAGCAATGCTGTTCGCCCACGAGTGGGGCCACGTCATCCAGTTTCAACTGGAGCTCTTCGACCAGGAGGGCCTGCTCGCCGAGCAGCAGGCCGACTGCTGGTCCGGTGCCTACGCGGCGTGGGCTGAGGACAACGATGTCGCACCTTTCACCGACCCGGCGGCCCTGGACCTGGCCATCATCTCCACACTCGAAACCCGCGATGAGATCGGCGTCGATCCCGAGGTCGAAGACTCGCACGGCAACGGCTTCGACCGGGTCCGGGCCACGCAGGAGGGATACGAGCGAGGCGTCGAATTCTGCAAGGGCTACGACGACGACCCACCGCCCATCACCCAGATCGGATTCCTTGACGCAGAGGACGAGGACAACGCTGGCAACCTCCCGTTCGACGAAGCGGACGAGCTGTTGTCAACTGAGGTGGGCGAATTCTATGAATCACTCACCGCGGAGTCACTCGAGGAGTTCGTGGAACTACCACGTATCGACGACCTCCAGGATCTCTACGACGCCATTGGCGACAACGCCGTCGGAACCGAATACTCGCTGCGGTACGCCGAGGCACTCCAGGAGGCGGAAGGTCTGGAAACTCAGGGGGCTGACGCGGCGCTGCAGCGTGCCTGCCTCACCGGGGCCTGGCTCCACGATGTCTTGTCGAGCGAGGATCCGGCGGCCGGTCAGCTGTCGCCGTTCGATCTGGACGAAGCCATTCAGACGTTTGCAACGTCGGATGACCTGTTGAGCAACCCTGGCCTTGTGTTCGACACGATCGCCAGCCTTCGCACGGGCACACTCGACGGGCTGTCGGCCTGCGACCTTTGAGGTTCAGCCTCCGGCGAGACGGATGGAGTACGGCGCCGTCGTGTTCTGGCTGAGGAACTCGTCGACCTTTTCGGCGTCGGACTCGGACGCCACACCGAACGCCATCTGATCGCCGAGCACGTCGATCTCCAGGATGATGTCCTCGATCTCGTCGGGGAGCAGGTTGAGGATGCGGTCGAGTTCGTCGGTGATGGGTGCGCCCGCACGCGTGGTTGGAGGACCAGCCGTCGTGGTCGTCGGGGCAACGGTCGTGGTTGTGGTGGTCGTCGTGGTCGTCGTCGTGGTGCTGGTTGTTGAGCTGCTCGTGGACGTTGTGGTCTCGACGAGCTCGCCGTCCTCATCGAGCAGGTCGGGGTCGACCGTCACCTCGAGGGTGGTTGTGGTGGTGGTTGCCTCGTCGTCAGCCACGGTGGTGGGCGCAACCGTCGTCTCCGCCTCCACCTGCACCTCGACAGTGGTGGTGGTTTCGGCAGGCTCGTCGGCGGTGTCCAACGTGCGCTGTGCCGGCTCACCAACCGACCGGGGCGCAGGTTCCGCCACCGATGCCTCTGGTCCTTCGGCGATCACGTCGGAGGCCGGTGCAGCAATCAGTTGCCCCGTGACCACGAACGCGCCAACAGCAACGATTGTCAACCCAGCCAAGAGGCCGAGCACACCCGCTCTTGTGTATGACACCCTGTTCGCCCTCACGTATGCCGACGGTAGCGCGTTTGTGTTCGATTGTTCCTGTCGGTGGTCGAATGACTCAACGCCTCGGTGGGTCGCGGGATACGGTCGTCGCATGACCGAACTGACGCCGGAGACGGTAAACCGCTACCTGGAACGAATGGGCCTGTCTGCCGCTCCAGCAGCAGACCTCGACGGTCTTCGCACGCTCATGCAAGCCCATCTGAGCACCGTGCCGTTCGAGGCCCTCGACGTGTTCGTCGGCCGACGGGTCCATACCTCCCTTGACCATTCCGTCTCCAAGATCGTCGACTCCAACCGAGGCGGCTGGTGTTACGAGAACAACGGGTCGTTCGGAGCGCTGCTCCGATCGCTCGGGTTCGACGTCTTGAACCTTGGCGCAGCCGTCCTGCTCGACGGCCCCACCACCGTGATTGACCACCTGTGTCTCGAGGTCACGCTCGACGGTTCGTGGCTGGTCGATGTTGGGTTCGGCGACTCGTTCACCGTGCCGTTGGACCTGAACCGACGCGGACCGCAGGACGGACTGGATGCCACCTACGAACTGATCGACAGCAGCCAGGGCCTGACCCTGACCCAGCACGACGATGCCGGAGTACCCGTTCCCCAATATCGCTTTCGCCGGGTGCACCATGAACTGGTGGAGTTCACTGGAGCGTCGGACGCCCTGCAGGACAACCCCGACCTGCATTGGTCGAACAAGCGGTTTGCCACCCGGCTCATCGACGGCGGCCCAGATCGGGTGACCCTTCTGGGCGACCGCCTCAAGATCCGCCGGGACGGTGTGGAGACCGAGGAGCCGGTCGCCGACGACGAGTGGGTCGGCGTTCTGCAGGAGTGGTTCTCGATAGAGATGCCGTCGGTCGCCGAAGGCTGAACACCGACGCGAAACCGCTATCGTTGTCCTTCGCTTCTTCGGAAGCACGGAGGAGTGCGAGAGCGGCCGAATCGGCACGCTTGGAAAGCGTGTGTGGGGAAAC
>CAZFBD010000122.1:0-6954 GCA_964517125.1 uncultured Acidimicrobiales bacterium | reverse complement strand
CACACTGAGTGCGCAGTCCGCGTCTGGGCGCGTTCGTGTCATACCCCCTTCTTAGGCTCCGTTCGTGTCATACCCCCTTCTTAGGCTCAGTTGAGCGGAGCTCAACCGGCACAGTGCACCTCGGTTGAGTTGGCCAAGCGGAGGGCATCATGGCGACGAGTGCCACCAACGAAACGGCAACCATTCATCGGTTTCCAACCATCGCAGAGCGCATCATCTCGACCGGCGCCATCCTCCACCGTGCGCAGTACGACATGGTCACCCTGGCCGCAGCACTCGACGAATCCGACGAGTGGGCACTGTACGCAAACACCGCTGCACATTGGATTGCCGACGCGTTGGACCTCTCGGTGTCGACAGCCCGCGAATGGGTACGCATCGGCCGCGTTCTGAGAGACCTGCCACGACTCGATCAGGCGTTCGCAACACACCAACTGTCGTACTCGAAAATCCGGGCGGTGAGCAGGGTGGCAACACCCGACAACGAAGCGGACCTCATCGAAATCGCCGAGCGCACCCCAGCCAATCGTTTGGGAATCGAGCTCGCGCACTACCTGAAACGAAACGAATCCGACGATGACCGAGACGACCGGTTGCACGATGCCCGGGCGTTCACCACCTGGACTGATGCCGATGGCATGGTTCAGGGCCACTTCCGACTCCCGCCGATGGTGGCTGCGTTCATCATCGCCATGATCGAGGCTCTGGTCATGCGAGCCTCGCGCTCGGTGAGGTTCGCGCCCACGCAAGGTCACCAAAACGCGTCCGCTGACGCGTCACGGCGGCCCACTGAAGCTCCAGAAGCGTGGCCATCGCTCGCCCAGCAGAGGGCCGACGCATTCGTTGAACTGGCAGCACTCGCAGAGGGAAACCTGGAGCAGCCGTTCGCAATCACGCCCGAAGTCATCGTCCACGTGCGTGGCGACGGGTGCAGCCTGGACGACGGAACCCCGCTGACCCACTCCGATGTCCAACACATCGTTCCTCACGCCTTCATTCGAGCGCTCGTGCACGACGCACAAGGAAGACCGCTGAACGCTTCAGGGAAACAGCGCCACCCCACCGACCGACAGAAACGGGTCGTGAAAGAGCGGGACCGATGCTGCGTCGACTGCCGAAGTCAGGACCTGCTCGAGTACGACCACACCCCCGACTACGCATTCACCGGACGAACGATCGTCGACGAGCTCGTCCTTCGTTGCGCTCCCTGCCATCGCCGGAGGCACGCGCAATCTTGAACTTCGACGAAGCTGAGTGCGGCTACAGATTTGCATCGTCCGAACCGACCAGGCCCACGAATGGGCCGCCGTGGTGGGCGCCAGGAGTCCGCAGGATGTCTCCGAGCGCCTTCACGGTTGCGAGGCGTTCCCGAAGGTCGGCTTCGAGCCGTCGTGACGTGCGGCCCAGATAGTCGTCGGTCGTAGCGACCGTCGTGTCGATTCCAGCGCGCTGGCACAGGGCCGCGCTGCGTTGGGCAAAGCGAGGTTGCGTGACAAACACCGCATCCACGACGCCGAACTGTTCCGTTGCCCGCAGGCACGTGTCCCAGGTGTCGAAGCCGGCGTAGTCGAGCGTGATGTCCTCGGCGGGCAGGCCCAGACCGCGCAGATACTGCTGCATGGCGACCGGTTCGTTGTAGTGCTCCTCGCCATTGTCACCCGACACGAGAATGTGGCTGACCGCTCCCTGTTCGTACAGCACGGCGGCAGCATCGAGACGCTGCCGGAGGGCCAACGTCGGCCGACCATCGGACCGAACCCGAGCTCCTGGAACGATGGCCACCTCGGCGGTCGGGGTCTCGGCCACGGACACGATCTGGCCCCGGGAAAGGAACGCCACAGCAGCCCACGACAACACGACCAGGCCGACCCCGGCGACGATCGAGAGTTTCACAGCTCGGGGTAGAGAAACTGCGCTTCGAAGACGCATCGGTCGCATGAGAACAGTCTGCTGCACAGAAGTCAGGAGGAGTCCGCGCCCCGATCGGCTCAGGGCGTATTCGGCGGTCTACATCCGAACATAGGCGCAGCCACCGCCGAGCCTCCGGTCCCCACCATGGCGGTATGGCCGACCGCAGCGCCGGCAGCCCAGCAGAGCGAACACATCGAAGCAGCGGGCCCGCAGGTAATACCGCTTCCACTCCTTCTGGTCCATAGCCTCACGATCTTCCCTCATGGACCAGAGCAGCTCTGCCCACGCAGTCTCCGACCTGATTGCGGCTTGACGAACTCGCGGCTCAGGGTCTGCGGCGGCTTGCGGCAGGAGCTCCCGCGGCAGGGCGTAGCCACCAGCGGCCGCCCCGCGGACCTCACTCTCAGGGTCGCTCAGTCCAAGCCGCGCCTGCTCACCGCTACCGTTGGCGTTCCAAGCTGCCGCAGCACGAACGTTGGGGCTCTCGTCGCGGATGAACCTGGAGAGCTGCTCATCCGTGATCTGGTCACTGCCAGCAGCGGCGGCGCGGATCCACGCATCGGGCTGTCGAGCCGCAATGTCGATCAGCTCACGAGACAACATGACGTCATGGAGGTGTTCGAACGCCGCTGACTCAGCAACGATTGGGTCGTCGAGAAGCGCTGCAAGCACGTCATCTGGCGTGTCTTCGTTTTCCACAAGAATGCTGAGCAGCCACATCGAGTCCCAGACGTCGATGGAACCGATGTGACGTTCATACAGCCAGCGGGCAACCTCTGGTTTCATTCCAGCGCCTGTTGCGTTCTCGTGGTAGTGGACGTCGTCGACCTGGCTCAAGAATGCAAGCACGGCGTCTGTGTCTTGGGCGAACCAGAGCGCCTGGTTGATGTGCTCGCGTTCGTTCGAAGGGTCGAGCGCAGCGACCCGCCATTCGTCCGGCGTGTGTGGATTCCGAAACGTCATTCCATCCGCTGCGTCACTCTCGAACTCGATCCAACGCAACGTCGCGATGCTTGTGTTGGGGTTGTTGGCGACACGCCAGATCGTTTCTGGACAGTTCCGTGCGAGCCAGTCGAGCGTGTCAGCGCTTGCCGACAGGTGTTGCGCCGCGGCGCCATGGCACCTGTCGTCCCGAGAGAGCTGCTCGACGTCGTCGGAGTCGAGGTGTGGACTGAGTATTGCCTCGTGCGCGTATGGCCCGTTCATGACAGCATCGACGAGTCGCCGACTGCAGTTGGGGTGCTGGAACGCTTGCGACCGCACCGCAGGTGAGTCGTCGCCGATGGCTCGCTCCAACTGCTCCTCGCTCACTCTCGAGTTGCCCAGAGCTGCGGCCCGAATGCCGTCTCGCTCATCTGAAAGGGCTCGCGAGATTTGCTCGGGCGAGAGGCTCGGATGCGCGAGTGCCTCGGCTCGTACCGTCGCAGCCTCGTCGTCGATGAGCCGACCCAACTGCTCAACGGTCAGTGCCGGGTTGCTCGCCGCCCGCTCCCGCACCCGGTGGTCGTCAAAGGCGATCGCGATGTCGAGAGCCTCAGAAAGCGGAAGCGGATCGTTTGTTGTCACCCGATTCTGATCGGTCCGATTCGAACGCGCCCTGAGCGCTGCGAACCGTCTCCGCCGGACTGTGGCGGAAAGCGACGCCTCATCCGTTGGCGAGCTCGTCGAAAGCCAAGCGCACAAGTCGCTCGAAGTCCTCCATGTCGGCATCCGTGAGCTTGTCCTCTGTTGTCTCCTGGACCGCGAGGATCGAGACCAGATTGTTCCGATAGTCCACCGCCAACCAGGCGGCTTCTCCATTGGGGCTCGTCAACGAGAACGCATTCGCGTTGTCCATGTCGATGACTCCAACGGTGAAGACGTCGCCGTTCGTGTCGGTCACGTCCGGACACTGCTCGGGAAAGGCTCGAAAGGCCTGAGACACAGCAGATGCGACCGACCCGACGTCGATGACCGAATGATCCAGATCATGACCTCGCTCCTCGTCGCGAGCTGTGGCACGAGCGGTGCCCAACGCTTGTGCGTCGAGCAGTTCGCCAATCCGCCAGCAGATCGGGTCTGCGGACTCGGACGTGAACGGCCAGTGAGAAGGCTCCGCGGTTGGACCCGATGCCTCTGTCACGTCGGCGTCACCCCACCTGCCTCCGGGCGTACGAAGGACAGCATTGTTGGGATCGATCCAGACCTCGGCTCCGAAGGTCGTCGAAACCTCGGGTCCCAGCGCTGTCGTCGTGGCCGCCTCTTCGAGGGGTGCTGCAGTGGTCGTGCTGCCTCCATGATCCGAGATCGATTCGAATGCGATCGCCTCGATACCGAAGCCATCGACGCTGATGATCAACCACTGAGCTTCAACCCCGGCGGTGAAGGTCACTCCCACGGCGAATCGTGCGGCCAGCGAGTCGCTGCAGGCCACCTCAGGCCCCAGGTCGGCGATCACCTCATAGGTACCCGGTTCCTCGGTTTCACGTGCGGCACGAACACAGCCGTCGGAAAACTGGATGACGAAACCGTCACCTGCCGGGTCAGCGAATATGGCGAGGGAAGCGTCGGTGATTCCCTCCAATGGGTCGGAGAGCCGCCACATGCTGGGCACTGGAAGACCCTGAACGACCGGGGCGACACCCTCCATGGGCAGCTCTGATGCACCGGGCAGCGCCACGACCTCGTCGCCACCTCCGACCACAACCTGCTCCGGCTCGCTCGAGCACGCACCGAGCAGCGCCAACACACCGACCAGAATCACAACAATCGAGTTCCGCATGCCTTCGCCTCCTCAACCCGCTTGAGTTCTATCGACAGTTTTGCAGACAGCAGGAGCCAGACACCCACGATCAACTGAACGATGAAGCTCGCTCTGCCCTTGAGCGGAGCACGATCGAACGCACGTTGCGCAGGCACCACCGGCGTGACGTAGCTGATCGTCCGGTCGAGAACACCTTGCGCTCATCACTGGGTCGCGTAGCCCAAGGAAGCAAAGGGATTGAGCACCTGGTTTCCCCAGAGTTCCCGTCGTTCAAGACCGGTGAGACCCACGTCATCGGCGACCTCATCCCAACTCTCCGAGACGACTTGGACCTGTTGGTTGATGATCCGACGCGCCTGTGATTCAGATAGGTCGTAGTGGTTGGCAGCATGTAGGCACGTTGTGAACTGCGACAGGCGATTGCCGTCGGGCGCAATTGCCATGGCCTGCATCTGCTCCCCGCCTACGCGGGCTTGTGGGCAAATGTCGTATGCGGGCGTCAACTCCAAACGATCACCGTCCCAGAACGCTGCGTGATTCCGCGCATGGTCGTCGGTGTTACCGACGATGATGTTGAAGACGATGCGAGCAAACAACTCGTGGAGCGTTTGCTTCCGCCGAACGAATCGCTGGCGGACGACGTCGGCCAGGTGGTGATAGGTCGCGTGCCTCCCAGCCATCTCATGCAGTCCAAGAATCGTGAGAGCGGAAACGAAGGCTCTCCTTTTACCGCCACCGTCGCGGTCGAACCGGTCGACGAGAAGCACGTCGCGACCAGCGACCTCGACCAGTTCGGTATCAGCCACGTCCAACCCAACGAGCCGTGCAAGCTGCATGGCTGCCGCCTCCGCCTTCATGACGGGGTAGGTGTCGGTCGGCGCCGAGAACTTCGCAATGACGTTTCGGGAACCGGCCGCAAGCGTGGCCTTTGGGCGGGCGCCACCAGCGGAGGAACCAGCGGTCAACGCCTCGGCGATACCGGCGTCGATTCCCTCACCCGCCTGGACCGCGTCGGCGGCGATGAGGAGATCCTCGATCGACGCATCATGCAGACGGGGAACGTAGTCGGTGGGCGAATTCTGGAAGTCAAGTGCGCCGGGCCGGTTTGAACCCGATCGAAGCAAGTAGGCGAGGAGCGGAACCTCTCCGGGATCGTGCACTCGTGCGTCGAGAGCGAACTGCCTCATGATGACGCGCTGGCCCCAGGCATCGGGGCCCCCGTCGCGGATCACACCCGCAACATCGAGGCCGGGTCCCGGTTCGATACGGCCGCGACGAAGCGGCAGTTCCGGGAGATACAGCGGGGTGGCGGCTTCGTTCGCAAGATACGAGCGACCGTAAGCAAACGTGACTACGGGGCCAGCCGGTCCGGGCAACGCCTCCAGAACGCCCGTGGGTATCGGCTCGACTGCGCCTGGCAACCAGGACCAGACGAATGCCCGGTCTGGGCTCTCAGAAGTCATCGTCAAGTCCCACATCGGAAATCGGCACAACTCGCTCCCCAAGCAGGACGGCACGATCCACCAAGCTGTCAGCGAGCACTGCGAGCTCCGATGGGCTCGCGCTGAAGAGCGGCACGCCTACGAGCACAGCGACGTCAAGTGCGGTCCCCAGAGCCACGGACGGGTCACCACGCTCGACCTTTCGAAGAGTTGGCGCTGAAACGCCTGCTTGCTCAGCGAGTCGTGCGGTACTCCATCGGCGGCGGCGTCTCGCCGCTGTGACCTGGGCACCCAGGGCGCGCGCTGCATCTCGAGCCTGCGGAGTGATCGACTTTGCCATCAACTTCCCCAATCGAAAGTATTCTTCTCTTTAGACTAGTAAGAGAAAGAATAGTTTCAAACTGTCACCGATCACGAGCTACTGAATCTGCTCGGTGTCTTCGAAGGTGTTGAACAGGCTGATTTGAGGCGAGACCCAGTCGGCGGGAATCAACCGCTGAGGCCAAACACGTCGCCCGGGGGGCTGCGGGCCATGTCGAAGATGGACATGTCGCCTGGTGCCGTACCCATGATGGCCCAGGTGACGCCAAGCTCTTCGAGCAACCGATACGGCAACTCGGTTGATGGTCGCACGATCACGTCGAAGCCGTCGAGTGACCCTCGTTCCTGCACGACGAGATCCACCGCGGAGCGCAGGCTGGGTTCGGTCACCTCGATGGGATACAGCCCGTCGTAGCGAGCGGCGCGTCGCACCGGCTTCTGGGCCGATCCACGGGCGGCGAACCACATGGGGATACGAGGCTCCTGCACGGGCCGGGGAAGCACGATCACCTTGTCCGCCGTGAAGTGCTCTCCGTG
>CAZFBD010000121.1:0-7133 GCA_964517125.1 uncultured Acidimicrobiales bacterium | reverse complement strand
GCCGCAGCTCGAACTGCATCTCGCTCGCCACGTCCGGCCGAGACTTCACAGACGCGTTGCCGCAGCCCGAACTGCATGACGCTATTGGTCGATCGAGGTAGTCCAGACGTTGAGTGCGGCGGTGGCGTTCGGATGCAGCCGGAGCCACCCGATTGCTTCCCTGGCTGCGGATGCCGCAGCCAGCGCCGTCGGGTATCGGCTGCCAGCGAAGCCGCCCACGACAGTCCAGCGACCCCGGTCCTCCGGGTCGGCTCGAAAGTGCTCGAAGCCAAAGCCCCCGGCCGGATCCTGAAAGAAGTCGACGCACAACTGCGAGTCGTCGGAGCTGATGCTCTCCAAGACGATCCATCCCCGGTGATTGACGTTCCCCCTCATCTCCCGACGAACCTACCGCACACCAACAACACCAAGGGGCCTGGCCCCTCCTGTGAGATCTCGACCACATTCCGCGCGATTTACCACACGATCCGATGAGACCGTCTGCGACAAGCCCTGACTTTTCAACGGCCCGAACGCAAAGACACGACGGAACGCGGTCAGTCCACCACACGAGGGGCCTGGCCCCTGATGTAGCAGGTCGGACGCGGTGCGTGAGGTTTTGGTGTGGCGGATTGGTTGATGCGGTGGGGTGGTGTGGGGTGAGGAATTCTGCTTGACACTTACGTTGTAAGGCTCTACAACTTACGTTATAAGTTTACGACGTAAGTAACGTTGTGCTTCAAGGCAGGTCCTCCCGATGTTCTCCACCTATGCAACGTTCGCTATTCGTCGCCCCAAGGCGGCGCTTGGCGTGTGGCTCGGCTTCCTTGTCCTGGCCATCGTGCTGGGTGCAGGCGCCGTCGACCGACTGTCCACGGTTCCCGTGGGCGACACGAACACGGAGTCGCAGTTCGTCGAGGACACCCTCCTCGGACTCGGCGCCAGCTCGGCCGATGTCGTGGCCCTCTACGACGGCATCGACATCACCAACCCCACCCTCGCACAGGAGGTGCGATCACTCGATGAACGACTTTCACTCACTCCTCACATTGCCAACGTCAGCCACACCTGGGACCCCGACATCGGCGAACAGGCACCGCTCTTCTCCTCGACCGATGGGAGCGCGACGCTTGTCGCTGTCGTCCTCGATCGTTCGCTTCCGGAAGCCGAGTTCGATGAGCTCGTCGAGTCGGTCGAAGCCGAACTCCGGACGATCGGCGCTCCGACCACGCTGGTCGGCGGCGTAGCCGTTCTCGACCGCGAGTCGGTCGAGCAAACCGAGCGGGATCTGCAACGCGCCGAGCTGATCACCCTTCCGGTCGTCCTGGTTGCCGCCGTGTTCGTCTTTGGCGGCCTGCTGGCTGCCTCCCTCCCCCTGGCCATCGCGTTGGTCGCAATACCCGGGTCGTTGTTCATCCTTTGGCTGCTGACCCTCGTGACCGAGGTGCAGCTGTTCGCCCTGAACGCAGCGACGATGCTCGGCCTCGGTTTGGCGATCGACTATGCCCTTCTCATCGTGAACCGCTTCCGAGAGGAACGGGCCCGAGGGCTTGAGGTTCCGGTGGCACTCGAACGCACCGTTCGGACCGCGGGCGTGACCGTGCTGTTCTCCGGCGTCACCGTTGCCCTCGCCCTTGGCGGATTCCTCATGATGAGCGGCAACGTGTTCCCCTCGATCGGCATGGGCAGCATCGGCGTCGTCGTGCTCGCAATGCTCGCGGCCACCTCATTGCTTCCGGCGATGCTCGGGCTCGTCGGTCACCGAATCCGCCCGATGAAGAACGCCGAAAACTCCGGCGCTGTCTTCGGTCGGGTGGCCGAGTTGGTTCAGCGACGAGCCGGGTTGGTCGCCGTGGTGATTGCCGGCGGTCTGCTTCTGCTCGCTGCGCCCTTTGCCGGTGTTCGCCTGCAGATCCCGGGCGCCGAGTCGCTCCCTGAATCGCTCGAGACCCGACAGATCCTCGACATCCGAGACGAGCGCTTTCCGACCGGCGGCGAAGACCCCATCACGATCGTGGCCCAGAACACGGGCGACACCGCACCACTGTTGGCGAGCATTGCCGCCGTACCGAACGTATCCGGGGCGCAGGTTCGGTTCGCCACACCCGACGCAACGATCATCGACGTCCTTCCCGAAGGAACGGCGCAGGGTGAGCTCGCCGAGAGGGTGGTGGAGGAACTTCGAACGCTGGAACTCGGCTACGACATCGCGGTCGGTGGCCCGGCGGCAGAGCTGATCGATCAACGTGATGCACTCTTCGGTCGGGTCCCCTACGCCCTTGCGTTCGTGGCCGGTTCCACGCTGGTCCTGCTCTTCCTGCTCACCGGGTCCGTGATCATGCCGTTCAAGGCAATGGCAATGAACCTGCTCTCCCTGACCGCCACGTTCGGACTGCTGGTATGGGGCTTCCAGGACGGCAACCTCAGCGGGCTGCTGGGCTTCGAGTCACCAGGCTTCATTGGCTTGTGGAATCCGTTCCTCGTCTTCTTCCTGGCCTTCGGCCTTTCCATGGACTACGAGGTGTTCCTGCTGTCCCGCATCAAGGAGATCCATGATGAGACCGGCGACAACGATCTCGCCGTCACCATCGGCCTGCAGAAGACCGGACGGGTCATCACGTCGGCGGCGCTGCTGATCGCCCTCGTCTTCGGAGCGTTCGCCACCGGCGAGTCAATCGACATGAAGGTGCTGGGTGTGGGCCTGGCTGCGGCCATCATCATCGACGCATCGATTGTCCGAATGCTGTTTGTCCCCGCTGCAATGAAGCTGATGGGCGAGTGGAACTGGTGGGCGCCCGCTCCCCTGCGGCGCTTCCACGACCGCTTCGGCCTCAGCGAGCCGGGCGACCATGACGTCATCGACCTGTTTGTGGCAGACGACGACACGGTCATGGGCGACGACCGGGAACCCTCCCTGGTCTGAGCACCGCCCCCGGAGAATCGGCGCAGCGACAACACGAGCTCGTCGGCTGGAGTTTCCCCTCTGGTCGGCGGGCTCGTTTGTTGTTTCTGGAGCTACCAGCCCTTGTCGGCGAGTTCCTTCTCGAGACCAGCGAGCAGCGTGTTGAAGCCGGCATCGACGCGTTGCATCGGTGTCCACGCATTGCAGCAATCCATGAAGTCGATGACTCCATGAAACTCGGGCGGCACCTCGTCCTTCTTGAATGGGTTGCCCTGTTCCGAGAGCGCCTTCATGAGCGTCATCTCGGACCGGACGACACCGGTCATCCATCCGGCGACGGTATTGAACGCAAGCGCTGCTTCCTTCACGGGGAAACCGGCGGAGACGAACACGTCGTAGCACTGCTGAAGAAACAGCATCTTGGTGACGGACGGAATTGGGCGATCGAGCATGATCGCGACGACGTTGGGATGCTCCATGGCCACATCCCAAAAGGCCGACACAAGCGCTCGTGCGTTGTCCTGCCAGCTGACCTGCGGGTCGTTCGTGAAACGGGACAGGACGTCGCCGTAAAGCAGATCGCCGACGGCGTCGAGCAGATCGTCCTTGTTTCCCACGTGGTTGTAGAGCGACATGGCTTCGACACCCAACGAGGCACCGACCTTGCGCATGGAAAGCTTGTCCAGACCGTCTTCGTCGCCGAGCAGCAGGGCTGCTTCAGCGATTCGCTGACGGGTCAGCGGGAGGCGTTCAATCGTGGACATCGTGCCAAGTCTATCGGCACGCACCGTGTCGGACCGGAGTCGACCGCTGCATCACATGCGCGCCAGTCCTGGAGCCGCGACGGTCAGGCTTCCCGATAGGCGACGTCGAAGCGCTGGAAGATCGTTGCCATCTCTGCATCGAAGACGACGCCAATCGCCGGGAGGAACCGCGCAAAGAACTCGGTGTGGGCCTTCAGCCAGTAGTCGCGTGAGCGATCGCCTTCACCCTCGTCGTAGGCGAACTGGTCGTCCACCGATGACAGCGGGCCGATCCGAACGGCGGTGATCTCGATCACGGCACGAGGCCGCATGGCGCCGTCCAGGATGATTTCGAGGTCGCCGACCTGGGGCACGGGAATCTGGTCGAGCTCGTACTCGGCGACCGCTCCCGCCGTCGCCCGCTTTGGGCCTTCGAGCACAAGGGAAAGGAGTTCGTCGGCGAGTTCGACCGAGTCGCCGAACGGCCAAGCATCGGGCTGCGCCGTATCGGCGGGCCGACCGGTCGAGCGAAGGAATCGCTGCCAGAAGTCGGCAACCTCATCCGAGCGAGCAGATCCAAGCGGCGTTCGTTCCCCCATCAGCTCAATCTACCCATCGCCAACCCACTCAAATCGCACCACACAAGCTGTGAAGTCCGCCCAGAGGCAGGGCGCGAGAACAGCGCGACCGTATGGTGGAAAGGCCCCCGGAGGCGGGAGACGACGTTTCGGCGAAGCCGAAACTCGGTAAGCGGAGCGAAGCGAAGCGACAATGACCCAGATGCACCCGTGCCACGGAAGACGACGTTTCGGCGAAGCCGAAACTCGGTAAGAGAGCGAAGCGAACGACAATGACCCAGGTGCAGCACAGAGGAACGGCACGCGACGTGCTCGGCGTGCCCGCGTTCCGTCGCATCTTCGGCGCCACGTTCATCTCCAACACCGGCCGCTGGATGCAGATGACATCCCTCGGTGTGCTTGGTTGGGAGCTGACGGAGTCACCAACGTTCCTGGGCCTGCTCATCTTTGCGCAGCTCGCACCAATGTCGGTGCTGAGTCTGATCGGTGGTTCGCTCGCCGACACATCAAACCGGCGCGTGCTGTTGATGTCCACGCAGACCTGGCAGATGGTGTGGACGTTTGTTCTCGCAGCGCTGGTGCTCGACGACGTCATCGGCGAGTCAACACTTCTGCTTCTGGTCTTCATCATCGGAATCGGCCAGGGGCTCTATGCGCCGATCTTCACCTCGATCCTTCCGGTGATCGCTGGTGCCGACAACATCAAGGCTGCGGTGGCCCTCAACTCCATCCAGCTGAATGCCTCGAGAGTGCTCGGGCCGGCGTTCGGCGGCCTGCTTGCGGCACAGTTCGGTTTCGCCGAGGTGTTCGCCATCAATGCGTTCGCGTACCTCGTGGTGATCTTCGCCATTGGCCGGACCAACATTCCAATGTCGACGGCGGCCGCGGGTGCCAGCTTCACCGACCGGGTCTTTGGCGGATTTCGGGTCGCGTATCGAGCTCCGCAGGTTGGGCGACCGTTGCTGCTGATGGCGTTCTACGCGTTCTTCTGCCTGCCGTTCATCGGACAGCTGCCCGCGATCGCCGAGATCAATCTGGGCATCGATGCGCAGGCACCGGCCTACGGCTGGTTCTATGCCACGTTCGGACTTGGTGGCCTCGTGGGCGCAGCGTTGGTGGGAACCGTGCTGGCTCAGGTCGATAGCCGCATCATGATTCGGGTCGGTCTCGTGGGCTTTGCGGTCACGATTGCCTGGCTGAGCTCGCTGCGGGACCTCACGCTTGCGTACGTGGCGATCTTTCTTGTCGCGATGTTCTATTTCAGCCTTCCGACTGTGTTGGCGTCGGTCTGGCAGGAACATGTCGATGAAACCGTTCGCGGTCGCGTGTCGGCGCTGTGGGTGCTGTCGTTCGGCGGCACGGTGCCGATCGCAAACGCGATCGCCGGACCCATCGTCGAAGCGACATCGCTCGACGTCGTGCTGTACGCCGGTGCCGTGGCTGCGCTGCTTCTGGCGGTGTTCTTCCGTCTGAAGTCGGGCCCGGTCGTTGGCGAGGAGATTCTTGCGCCGTCGTGGTCGGCGTCGGTGTCGAACCGTCCGGCCACCGACGCCGTCTGAGACTCAGGAACCGACGCGGTCGGCGATGAGGCTGAGAATCTCGAACATGACGGCCATCGACCGGTAGCTGGTGATCTGATTCGGTGAGTCGACCGTCGGCATGAGGCACACGACGTCGCCACCGATCACGTTCTTGCCACGCACGGACCGAATGAGCTGCATCACCTGATCGATACCGAAGCCCTCGATACCTGCCTCGATGTTCGCGACACCGGGCGCAACCATCGGGTCGAGGCAGTCGAGGTCGAACGTGATGTACAGCGGCCGGTCGCCGATGGTCTCGTCGATGATCTGCATGACCCGCTCGGCACCCATCTCGTCGTACTCGGTCTTCTTGATGACCGTGTAGCCGAGGTCGTAGCTGGGGTCGAGCCAGTCCAGCGAGCGAACATTGCCACGAATACCGACCTGCACAGAATGCTCCGGGTCGACGTGGCCCTGCGTGACCAGATAGCTCGCCCAGTGTGCGGCCGACTTCTTGGCACCCATGAAGTGCTCCACGTTGTGGAAGGCATCGGTGTGGGCGTCAAAGTGGAGTAGGCAGGCCTTCTCGCCGTTGGTGATCTGGCCACCTTCGCCGCCGAGCGCCTGCAGGATGCCGCCGGTGATCGAATGGTCGCCACCGATGGAGACCGGCCGGCAGCCGGCTGCGTCGAGTTCGTTGTAGTAGTCGGTGATCATCTCGATCGACCGTTCGTTGTTGTTGCCTTCCGAGAGCGGCACGTCGCCGAGATCGTGAATGCGGCAAGACTCCCATGGGTCGATGCCGAACTCGTTGTGCACACGCCGTCCGATCGCCGACACATTGCGAACCGCTCGGGGACCGAGGTGTTGATCTCGTTGCGTCGTGCCGTTGCCGGTGCTGTGGGGCACGCCGACCAGACCGATGTCGGCGTTGTTCGGGTCGGCGTCGTATGGCGCTCGGAACAGCGTGGGAATGCCGTACCAGTAGATGCCATCCATGAGCCGTTGTTGATCGGTGCGCTCCGTCATGGACCGACGATACGACGGACGAATCGCTGGACGCCCAGCCGAGGCAGGGGTCAGGCGTTTGCCAGACGGTCCGACAACGCACGGAGTTGCTGGCGAACATCCTCGGCTGCGGGCGATGTTCCTGTGACCACGAGGTCGGATCCCATCGCCAGACGTGCTGCCTGTGCGGCGACCTGCCCCGTGGTTCGACCACGGATGAGAACGCCCGTTGCGGATTCGGACTGTGTGGTCATTCGTTCCTCCAACCATGGCATGTCCTGAACGAGTTCTTGGCTGCCGATCGCAAGGGTGACCTCGACCTCGAAGGGTTGCGGAACCCGGCCAAGGTTCTCGGCTACGAAGGCTGCAGGATCGTCCTGCGGAATGGGCCGCCGTTCAA
>CAZFBD010000120.1:0-7136 GCA_964517125.1 uncultured Acidimicrobiales bacterium | reverse complement strand
GCATCCGTCACCTCGTGGCTCGCAGGGTTCACCCGGCCGTAAGGACAAGACGACGGTGCCGAAACAGCCGATCGTCATAGTGAGAGCACCCCCAAGAAAGGTGCTGCCCATGATCGCCTCGCTGCAGCCTGAACGGACCTTCGTCCGGAGTGGCTCGCTACGATCGGCCGAATGCGTGCCGTTGAAGAGATCGTTGCGTCGCTCCCAACGACCCTGCCAACCGACCATCGGTTTCTGATCGCGGTTGCTGGTCCGCCGGCATCGGGCAAGTCCACGATTGCAGATGCTCTTGTGGACCGACTCGGTCAGAACGCCTGCGCACTGGTGCAGATGGACGCCTTCCATTTCGATGACGCCGTCCTCCTCGAGCGCGGGCATCGTGACCGCAAGGGTGCGCCGCACACCTTTGATGTCGCGGGTTTGCGGCTCTTGGTCGAGGCGCTGCGGCTGCAGCCATCGCTGGAGATTTCGGTTCCGCGGTTTGATCGTGGGTTGGAGCTCAGCCGAAACTGCGCGGCCGTCGTTGCTGAGCGACAACGGATCGTGGTGGTCGAGGGCAACTACCTTCTCGCCAATGTCGCGCCGTGGTCATCGCTTGCCCCGTTGTTCGATCTGACAGTGTCGCTCGACGTCCCTCAGGCAGAATTGAAGGAACGGATCCTTGAACGATGGTCTGGCCACGGGCTGGACCGGGCCGAGGCGGAACGTCGATGGACCACCAACGATGGTCCGAATGCCACCTGGGTTCAGCAGAACTCAATTTCAGCAGACGTTGTCGTTCGCCTCCCCGTACCCGAGTGAAACGAGCGGGTCAGGGGCGGATCAGTACTTTGCCGACGGCCCGGTGGGTGCCGAGATGTTCGAAGGCATCAGCGATGTTGGTGAGCGCGAACTCCCGACTGACAAATGTGTGGAGCGCTCCGTGGGCCTGCAGAGTTGCCAACGCTTCCAGCCGTTCGGCTGTCTCGTCGGCGACGAAACCCACGAAGGACTTGTTGGACAGGGCGAACCTCGTCCCCATGGCGATCATCGAGGGAAGCGGCCCGAGGATCGGTCCGCCCTTCTTCGGGCCGACCATGATCAGCCGGCCGTCCGGATCCAGGCCCCGAAGCAGGTCGGTGGCCGTGCGGCTCCCAGCACAGTCGATGATCGCATCGTGTGGTTCGTCCGTGAAGTCGTCGGTTTCGTAGTCGATCACCTGATCGGCGCCGAGCCCGTTGACGAACTCCACGTTCCGGCCACTGCAGACGCCGGTGATGCGGCTCGCGCCTCGGGCCCGAGCGATCTGGACCGCAAAGTGGCCCACCCCGCCTGACGCTCCGTTGATCACGACCGACCGACCGTCGACTTCGGCTCGGTCAACGGCCTGCAAGGCGGTGACACCAGCGATGGGGAGCCCGGCGGCGTGCTCGAACGGCATCGATTCGGGCATGAGGGCAAGTCGGTCGGTGTCGGCGTTGGCGAGCTCGGCGAATGCGCCGTGGACCTTTCCGAACACCCGGTCGCCGATGCGGCTCTCGTCCACTCCGTCCCCGACGGCATCGATCACGCCTGCGGCGTCGGTGCCAACGATGGTCCTGTTGGGGCGGCGAAGTCCGTCGCTCAGCCGAACGAACCACGGCGTGCCGGTGGAGAGATGCCAATCGGCGGGGTTGATGGACGCAGCTTCGATGCGAACCCTGACCTGCCCTGGCTCGGGCTGAGGTTCGGGTTGGTTGCTGACGCTGATTGCGTCCAGTCCCTAGCTGTGCTGTGTGGCCGCCTGCATGGTGTGTGCTCCTTGGTCGATCGCCGATGCGTACAGTGTACGTACATAGAACGTACACTGTACTTTTGCCGGGCGCTACACTTCGCCTGATGAGCAGCGACGACCAACGGCCAACGCTCACGCGCCAACGTGTTCTGCAGGCCGCTGTCGACTTCGCCGATCGTCACGGGCTCGATGCGCTCAGCATGCGAAAGCTGGCCGCAGAGCTGGGATTCGAGGTCATGGCCCTCTACAACCATGTGCGCAACAAGCCGGACCTCATTCGTGGCATGACCGATCTGGTTGCCGAGGAGCTCCCGCTGCCTGCCGTGGAGGACTCGCTCGCGGCACTGCGGGCACACTGCATTGAGCTGCGACAGGTCCTGGAATCACATCCGTGGGCGGCGATGTGTTGGGCAACAACACTTCCCGGGCCCGCTCGGTGGGCCGTCATGGAATGGCAACTCGAGACGGTCTCAACGATCGACGGACTCACCGAGGAACAGGCCCACCACGGGTACCACGCGCTCACGAACCACGTCGTCGGTTATGTACTGCAGAACGCGGTGATGCCGTTCTCCGAGGCGGACTTCGACGACATCGTGGCGACGATACGTCAGGAGCTCTCACCTGAGACACACCGTCGGGTTCTGCACCACATCGACCAGCATGCGCACGGTGAACATGGGGAGTCCTTCGAGCACGTTCTCGACCTGATCCTGGGCGGCCTTGGGGCCATCGGCACCTGACCTGCCTCGACTATTCGGTGTCAGATCAGGTCCAGGACACGCGAGCGAGTGTGAGCGTCGAGCAGTAGAAGACGCTCCGGTCGGGCCCTGGGCTGAGGAACATGCCGTTGGCGACCCGACTTCTGGTGTCGACCCGGTCGATGAGATCGCCCGATTCGATGTCGACCACGATGAGGTCGTCGGTGCCTGCATCGGTGAAGTCGTTGATCACCAGCTCGCCCGACTCGGGAAACACCACCGGCTGCATGCTGGGCCGAACGTCGAGTTGCCAGGCGACGTCGAGCTCGTCGCTGCCCGTGATGCCAGCAAGGCCACCGTTCACGGAATCCCACGCAATCGTCGTTCCGAACTCCGGGACATGGACGGGTGGCGCAATGATGCCGCCGCCCGGTGTGCCGAAGGGGGCGATCTCGGCCACATCGCCGCTGGCCAGGTCGACTCGCAGGAGTCGTTGAGGTCCATCCCAGGGAGCCGGCTGTCGCCAGGACAGCCGTCGCCCGGGGTGCTCGTCCCAACGGCCATTCGGGTCTCGCTGATGGATCATGCGGACGGACTCGATGTCGCCGCAATCCATGAGCCAGCAGAATCCGTCACTGATGCAGGAGTCCCAGGCGAGACCCTGGGAGCCGCCAGCGGTCCGGTACTGGGGCGCCCATTCGGGGTCGAGGCTCATGGCATCGCCGTCGATCCGAATGCGGAACAGCCGTTCGATGCCCGGCACGTAGACGTGCTCTTCGCCTGTCTGCGGATCGACATCGGCAGCGATCCGGCCCATCGAACCTTCGGGCAGAACGAAGGTTTCCAGGATCTCGAGCGAATCGGGATCGATTCGGGTGATCGTGGTACCCCCACGGCCTTCGAGCCGAAGGTCTTTTGTGATGAGAGATCCGTCGGACAACGAGAGCAGCCCGTTGTGTGAACAATCGGTGGGCAGCTCGCGCTCCACGAGAACGGACAGGTCGTCGGGGTCGAGTCGATGCAGGAACGAACCATTCACGGACATGATGGAACCGTTGGCGTGCGCCAGGATGGCCCCGCACCACACGTGGTCGCCGCAGGGAAGATCGGCGCTACGGGCGAGGGGTTGCAGCGTCTCCGGGTCGAGCCGATCCACCCAACCGAATGGTGGAGGGCCCGTGAACGCGGGCATGGTGCCGCCGACATACCACTGCCCCGGATCCCGCTCGATCACCATGACGTGCCACCGATCGTCTGTGCGCGTAACGACCGAAGCAGTGCCCGACGCGGCATCGAGCCGAACCGGACTCGCTTTCTGGCGACGGTTGCCGCCGCACTCGACCGGCCACGACGACCCGAGGTGATAGCCGGGTAGCGGTGTGGATCGATCGAGCATCAGCGGCGGATGGGTCGGGTCAGCTCATCGCCTCGACGACATGGTCGATGCAGCCCGTGAGCGCTTCGATGTCGCTCGGGTCCACGGACGGCATCATCGAGATGCGCATCTGGTTGCGACCAAGCTTGCGGTAGCTCTCGGTGTCCAGAATGCCGTTCTTGCGAAGCACCTTTGAGACGGTGAGAGCGTCGACGCGGTCATCGATGTCGATGGTGGCGACCACGTGGGAACGCAAAGACTCGTCATGGACGAACGGCGTGGCGTACTCGCTGGCGTCGGCCCATCCGTAGAGAATCTCGGCCGACTGATCGGAGCGACCGGCAACGAAGTCCATGCCGCCGTTCTCGTTCGCCCACTCGGTGTACTTCAACGTCATGAAGATGGTGGCAAGTGAAGGAGTGTTGTACGTCTGGTCCTTCAGCGAGTTGTCCATGGCCGTCTTCAGGTTCAGGATCTCGGGGGTCCATCGGTCGGTGGCGGCGATCTTGTCGATGCGCTCCATGGCAGCGGGGGAGGCGAGGGCCAGCCAGAGTCCGCCGTCAGAGCTGAAGCACTTCTGCGGAGCGAAGTAGTAGACGTCACAGTTGTTGGCATCGAACCGCAGGCCGCCAGCAGCCGACGTGGCATCGACGAGTACCAGCCCGTCGCCGCCTTCGGGGCGCACCACGGGCAGGGACACACCGGTCGAGGTTTCGTTGTGCGGGTAGCAGTAGGCGTCGACGTTCGGGTTGGCGACCATCGACGGAGCGGTACCCGGATCGCTTTCGATGACGTCTGGGTCGCCGAGGTGAGGAGCGAGCGAAACGGCCTTGGCGAATTTGTTGGAGAACTCGCCGCACACGAGGTGCTGCGATGCGTTCTCGATGAGTCCGAACGTGGCAGCGTCCCAGAAGAGGGTTGCGCCGCCGTTGCCCATGAGGATCTGGTAGCCGTCGGGAGCGTTGAACAGTTCGTTGAGTCCGTTGCGAAGGGCGGCCACGACGAACTTCACGCCGTCCTGGCGGTGGCTGGTTCCGAGGTAGTCGTCGGCCTCTGCAGCGAGTGCGGTGACGATTTCCGAGCGAACCTTCGACGGGCCCGAGCCGAAACGGCCGTCGACCGGGCGCATCGTGTCGGGAATCTGGATGTCAGGTATCTCTGTCATACCGATAGTTTCGCAGGTGGGAACTGCGAAATCGCGCTGATCCCTGAACAAAATTTGGAGCTTTTCATGGGACCCCGCATCTCGGACCGAGTTGGTGCAATCCAGGAGTCGGCGACTCTTGCGATCACTGCCAAGGCCAAGGCGCTCAAGGCCGCCGGAGAACCGGTGATCGGTTTCGGCGCTGGTGAGCCCGATTTCGCCACGCCCCAGCACATCGTCGATGCTGCCATCGCGGCCTGCTCCGACCCGGCGAACCACAAGTACACCCCGTCGAGCGGCCTGCCCGACCTGCGTGAAGCCATCGCTGCGAAGACGCTGCGCGATTCCGGTTTCTCGTGCGAAGCCGCCAACGTGATCGTCACCAACGGTGGCAAGCAGGCCGTGGCCAACGCCTTCGCCGTGTTGTGCGACCCGGGCGATGAAGTGATCGTGCCGACGCCCTTCTGGACGACGTACCCGGAGGCCATCGGCCTCACGGGAGCGAACACCGTTCCCGTCATCACGACGGTCGAGACCGGGTGGAAGGCCTCCGTCGAGCAGCTCGAGGCCGCCCGCACCGACAAAACGAAGGTGGTGCTCTTCGTCTCGCCGTCCAACCCGACGGGTGCCATGTACAGCCGCGAGGAGATCGAGGCGATCGGCAGCTGGGCCGTCGAGCACGACCTGTGGGTCATCACCGACGAGATCTACGAACACCTCGTGTACGGCGACAACGAGCACCACAGCATGCCGGTTGTGGTTCCGGAGCTCGCAGACCGGACGCTGATCCTCAACGGCGTGGCGAAGACCTACGCGATGACGGGTTGGCGCGTCGGCTGGATGGTTGGGCCGGCCGACATCATCAAGGCGACCACGAACCTGCAGTCGCACATGACTTCGAACGTCAACAACGTCGCCCAGCGTGCCGCTCTGGCCGCCGTGTCGGGTCCGCTTGACGCCGTGGTGGAGATGCGGGAAGCCTTCGACCGGCGCCGCAAGAACATGTTCGCCATGCTGTCCGCGGTTGAGGGCATCGACATCGCCGAGCCCGAGGGTGCGTTCTACGCCTACCCGAGCTTCGAGAGCTTCCTGGGCCGCAACATCGGCGGCGTGCAGATCGACTCGACGCTCGATCTCGCGGCCGCGTTGCTCGAGCACGCCAAGGTCGCCATCGTTCCCGGCGAGGCGTTCGGTGCCGGTGGCGCGGCCCGCCTGTCGTTCGCCCTCGGCGACGACGACCTGGGCGAAGGCGTCCAGCGCATCGTCGACTTCCTGAGCTGTGTGGACTGAGGTGGCCGTCCTCCGGACACGCCGGTCCTACAGATTCCCTGTGCGGGCGTCCGAGCTGTCATGAAGAGTGCCGTGGTGGTCGTGCTTGTCGTGCTTGGGGCGGTGTTGGCGATCGCACCAGCGCGGATTCTGCCGGAGCCGGCGTGGCAACCCGAACAATTCGTCAACGCCCGGGTCGACGAGCGGGTTGAATTGCCCGACGGCTTCTACCTTGTCGATGTGATCGAGGAATCACACCGTACGTCGATCGATGCGATGTCGCCCGGGCGGTTGACGCTCGTGGGGGAGTCGATTGGGGATGCTGGCGCCGAGCGGTACGCGGTCGAGCTCAACGGTGGCAACGGTCCGCCCTGGAACATCGGGCTCGGCTCCGAGAGCATCGTGTACTTCACCGCCTGCCCGGGACCAGGGGAGTGCGAGTTCCTTGATCCGGCACTCGAGGCGGTGCAGTTCAGCTTTCAACGTCTTGCGGACGACAGGCTCGCTCCCATCCTCAAGCTGCGCGCGGTAGCGCTGGCGTGTCTGGTCCTTGCGGCAACAGTCGTCGGCGTTGGTCGGGTTCGCCGGGGCAGGGTCGCTGGCTAGACCGGCTCCGTGGACCGCTCCGCCCGTCATGCGGCGACGCGGGTCCACGGGTTCGGGATCGGGCGTCAGTCAGCGTTGCTCCACTGGAGTTCGAGCGCAAGTTCCTCCTTGCCGCCATCGGCTTCGTGCTCGATCACCAGGTCGGCGTCGGCCGGGACGGTGAAACGGGCGTTTGCGACCTGGATGCGAAACGACTCGCCGGCCTCGAGCGCGTCGGCGAGGCGCCGCAGCGTGTCGACGAACTGTGACGTGGCAACGTCCTTCTCGACATCACGATCAGCCATGGGG
>CAZFBD010000119.1:5888-7178 GCA_964517125.1 uncultured Acidimicrobiales bacterium | reverse complement strand
ATCGGTGCCGCCGAGATGGTGAAGATCGTCGAAGTCCTTCGCCGATTCTGCAGCCATGTCGTGATCGATACGCCGGCCTATTTCAACGATGTCGTGCTCGGCCTCGTCGAGGTCTCCGACGACGTCCTGCTGGTTGCCGGCATGGACATCCCGAACATCAAGAACGTGAAGATCGGTCTGCAGACCCTTCGCTTGCTGAACACGCCGATGGAGAAGCTGCGGCTCATCCTGAACCGTGCGAACTCGAAGGTGAAGCTCGACATCGGCGGCGTGGAGCGAACGCTTCAGGTCACTGCCGATGCCCTGATCCCGAGCGATGTGGTTGTTCCACAATCGGTCAACAAGGGCGTGCCCTTCGTGCACTCACATCCAAAGAGCGGCGTGGCCAAAGCGGTCCGTGCGCTCGCCGACACACTCACTGACACCGACGTTGAAAGTCGCCGCAAGCGCGGCTGACGCACGTCAAAACACGTTCGTACACACAGCACTTCGTACCTGAGGAGACACCATGTCGCTCTACCAACGCCTTTCTGAAGTCCAGGGTGGTGGGCAAGCCGCTGCCGGCGGCGCCGGAGCCACCAACGATCCGGCTGCCGCTCAGCAACAACAGCAGCAGCATCAGGCACAGCAGGCCGTCAACCAGGGCCTCGAATTGCGTCGCCGCGTCCATAGTCGTCTCATCGATGAACTCGGTGGCACGCTGTACGACAGCGACATGCCAGAGGCTGAGCTCAAGGCGCTGGTCTACACCAAGCTCGAGCAGGCCGTTGCCGAGGAGCGGGTTCCGCTCTCGATGGCGGACAAGCAGACGCTGATCGACTCAATCGCCAATGACGTTCTTGGCTATGGCCCCATCGACCCACTCCTCCACGACGAGAGCGTCACGGAAATCATGGTCAACGGACCGGACCAGGTCTACGTCGAACGTGGCGGCAAGGCCGGCATTGCCCCGGTGAAGTTCCTCGATGAGGACCACTTGCGCCGGGTGATCGAGAAGATCGTGGCCCAGGTCGGCCGTCGCATCGATGAGTCGTCTCCGCTGTGTGACGCACGCCTTCCCGACGGCTCCCGTGTGAACGCCGTGATCCCGCCGCTCGCTGTTGGCGGCCCATTCCTCACGATTCGTAAGTTCTCGAAGGACCCGCTGGGCATCGAGGACCTCATTGGATTCGGCACGCTGACCCCGTCGTCGGCCCGATTCCTGCAGGCCTGCATCATCGGCAAACTCAACGTGATCATTTCCGGTGGTACCGGTTCCGGTAAGACCACCACCCTCAACGTGATGTCCTC
>CAZFBD010000119.1:0-5788 GCA_964517125.1 uncultured Acidimicrobiales bacterium | reverse complement strand
TCATTTCCGGTGGTACCGGTTCCGGTAAGACCACCACCCTCAACGTGATGTCCTCGTTCATCCCCGACGGCGAGCGTGTCATCACGGTGGAGGATGCAAAGGAACTCCAGCTCCGACAGAACCACGTGCTCTGCATGGAGTCCCGTCCAGCCAACGTCGAAGGCAAGGGCGAGGTCTCCATCCGAGACCTGGTCAAGAACTCCCTGCGTATGCGTCCCGACCGAATCGTCGTTGGTGAGTGTCGTGGCGGAGAGGCGCTGGACATGCTCCAGGCCATGAACACGGGCCACGATGGCTCGCTGACCACGGTGCACGCAAACACCCCTCGTGACGCGATGACCCGTATCGAAACGCTGACGATGATGGCGGGCTACGACCTGCCCATCAAGGCAATTCGTGAGCAGATGTCGTCGGCCGTCGACCTGGTCATCCAGATCGGTCGACAGCGCGACGGCTCCCGCAAGATCTCCCACATCACCGAGGTGCAGGGCATGGAGGGCGATGTCATCATCCTCCAGGACATCTTCCTGTTCGACTTTGGTGCTGGTGTGGGCGAAGACGGCAAGCTCATCGGAACGTTGCAACCCACGGGTGTGCGTCCGAAGTTTGCTGAGAAGCTCTCGGATCACGGCATCAAGCTTGGTGCCGAGGTCTTCACCCCAACGCGAGGTATGCGATGAGTTCGTCAACCACCCGCAGGGGGAAGCGGATGGCCGCGCTCGCGCTCGTCGCGATGCTGGCTTCGCTGTTCCTTGCAAGCCCGCTCAATGCGCAGACCTCTGATGCTGAGCTCGAGGTGCTCCGGGTCGATCTGCAGAACCCGACCGGTGTTCTGACGTTCCGTCCGGCAGAGACCCCCGAGATCGTGCAGGTCGACGTGACCTCCGACGAACAGATCATCCCGGCAGGCACCCGCCCGCTCGGTCGCTCTGCTGTCGGCATTGCAACCGTGCTCATCGTGGACGATTCCGAGACCGCAGATCAGGTCGTCGGGTTCTCCCAGGTGAAGGAAGCTGCGCTCAGCTACCTCAACTCACTCAACGCCAACACCCGCGTGATGCTGGTGTCTGGTGGTGGTGGTAACCCCGAGGTCGAGGCGCTCGTTCCCTTCACCACGAACCACAGCGAGATTCGCACCGCAATCGAGGCCATGCAGCCCGGTGGCGGTAGCGTCATGTGGAACTCGATTTCCCGTTCGGCTGGCGCACTGATGGGCCAGCCTGATGGCATTCGTTCGGTTGTTGCTGTCATGGCGAGCCCCGGTTCGTCCTCGACGATTCCGGCCTCTGTCGCTCGTGGCAACCTTCTCAACGCCAACGCCGGCCTCACGGTTGTGGCTCCCGGAACCGAGAACCTGCAGATCGGTGAGTTCACCGGAGTTGCTGACTCTGTCCGCGGCGGCCTCGTGATCCGTGCCGACAACAACAGCACCATGGCCGACGCTGGCCGAGAAGCAGCACGTCTGCACGAAGGAACGCTCGTCGTCGAGTTCGACAAGCGTCAGATCCCCAATACCGCCTCGACACTCACCGTGTCGCTCGGCGGCGTCAGCGAAACCGTTCGTTTCGTTCCCGACGGCCTTGCAGTCGGCGAGGGCCTCCGTGCCCCCGAAATACCCACGACGTCTCGTCTTGAGATCCTCCGAGGTGACCGGGGTGCAATCATCGCCGTCGGCCTCGGTGTGGTGGCAACGCTGTTGTTCTCCTTTGCGATGATGCAGATCTTCGCTGGGAACGACAACACGCTGAACAACACGCTTGCCGTGTACGGCGCCGACGAGGTGACCGAAGAGCAGCGAGCAGCAGATGACGCGTTCGCAAGTGTCCGCTCCCGCATCGTGGAGCAGGTGGTCGAAAAGGCGGAGAGTGCCGCGGAATCGCGAGGCTCCCTGGCCACCACCACAACCATGCTCCAGAAGGCGGAGATCCCACTCCGTGTGGGCGAGGCCATGGCCGTCCAGGTCGGCATCATCATGATCGCCATGGTGATTGGTCTGCTCTTCACCGGCAGCCCGCTCGGTGCACTCGGCTTCGCCGTACCCGCAGCGATCCTGCCGTCGATGTTCGTGAAGTTCAAGGTCAAGCGTCGTATGGCCAAGCTGGAATCCCAGCTGCCCGACACGCTGAACCTGCTCTCGAGCACGCTCAAGGCCGGTTACAGCTTCCTGCAGGGAATCGACGCCGTCGGCAACGAGGCCGAAGAACCACTGGCCGGAGAGTTCCGCCGCACAGTGAACGAAGCCCGTCTCGGTCGTGACATCGACGACGCACTGGACGATCTTGCCGAACGTGTCGACTCGGTCGACCTGCTGTGGGCCGTCGTGGCCATCAAGATCCAGCGTGAGGTCGGCGGTAACCTCGCCGAGCTCCTCTCGACCGTGGCAAACACCATGACGGCTCGAACCCGCCTTCGTGGTGAAGTTGCAGCACTCACCGCAGAAGGAAAGATGTCGGCCTACGTGCTCGTGGCCCTTCCGATCCTCGTGGGTATTGCCATGTACTTCATGAACCCCGAGTACATCTCGAACCTCTGGAGCAACACCTACGGGTTCATTGCCATGGGTATCGGTGCACTCGGCATGGTGGTCGGCAGCGTGTGGATGCGCAAGATCATCGACATCAAGATCTGACGGGGGAGTAGCTCAACATGGAAATTCTTGACCAAATCGGGCCCTACATGGCCGTCATGCTCGCCGGCGTTGCCGTTGCGGGTGTTGCCTTCACCGTGCTCAGCCGCATGGCCGAGCGCAAGGAACTCGAAGACACGCTGTCGCAGGTCGACGGCTACGACGTGGCCGCCGCATCTCGCGCCGGGATCATCGAAGAAACGGGTGACCTGCAGGGTTCGTTCATGGACCGCATCGGTCGTCAGCTCTTCTCCAACATGGGCGGCATCGGACATCGGTTCACGCCGGCCGGTTATGTCGACAAGGTGCGTCACAAGTTTGTGATGGCTGGTCGTGATTCCACCGCCGAGGTCGATCGCTTCCTTGCCGGCCGCGTCATGTCGCTGCTCGCAGTGCCGCTCATCTTCGTGTTCTTCTTCGTGTGGAACCCGCTGGCGTTCGAAGGCATGACGCGAATCATGATCTTCGGCCTGGCCCTTGCCGTGCTGCTGCTCGGTCCCGAGGCCAAGCTCACCCGAGCCGTCGACAGCCGCCAGCAGTCCATCCTTCAGGACCTGCCCGACATCCTCGACCTTCTCACGATCAGTGTGGAAGCCGGTCTTGGTTTCGAACAGGCACTGGACCGGACGATCGCAACCGTGCCTGGCGCACTCTCCACCGAGTTCGCTCGAATGCTCGGTGAGACACGTGCAGGTTCCAGCCGTGCCGATGCCATGCGTTCCATGGACGCCCGCATCGACATCTCCGAAGTCCGTTCGTTCGTGCTTGCAGTTCTGCAGGCCGACACGTTTGGTGTCTCGATTGGCCGTGTGCTGCGTGCACAGGCTGACGAAATGCGAATCCGCCGCCGCCAGCTCGCCCAGGAGAAGGCGCAGAAGGCGCCGGTGAAGATGCTGATCCCCATGGTGTTGTGCATCTTCCCATCGCTGTTCGTCGTGATCCTTGTTCCCGCCATGATTTCGATCATGGGCAACCTCTGATCACTCACATCCCAAACCATCTGGTCGATGGAGTTCTGGGTCCGAAGCGGGCGCAACGAACCCCAGAGACGCAACCAGAAAACCGTACTGAGGAACTGACATGACCATCCGACTGATGCTTGCCGACGACCATCGCATGCTTCGCGAAGGCTTGAGCCGATCGATGCGCGAAGAGGGGTTCGACGTTGTCGCCGAGGCTCGCAACGGGGCCGAAGCCGTGCAGCTCGCCACCCAGGTGAAGCCCGAAGTCATCCTCATGGACGTGACCATGCCCGAGCTCGACGGCGTCGAGGCATGCCGACAGATTCGTGAAGTCATGCCAGGCGCACGTGTGGTCATGCTGACCATGCATGCCGACCAGGACGTGCTTGCCAACGCCATCCGTGCCGGTGCATCCGGGTACCTGGTGAAGGACTGCTCGACCAACGAGATCGCCGCAGCCGTTCGTATGGCCGCCGCCGGCGACACCGCCCTCTCCCCGCAGCTCGCAGCCACCATGCTCGACGAGGTTCGCCGGATGGACCAGCCGGTCCCCGAGCAGGAGCGCGTCGTCACCAAGCGTGAAGAAGAAGTGCTGCAGCTCATCGCCGATGGCTGTTCAACCCCCGAGGTTGCCGAGCGTCTCTTCATCTCCCAGAAGACGGTCAAGAACCACCTCGCCTCGATCTACCAGAAGCTCGACGCCCGAGACCGCACGCAGGCCGTGCTCTCCGCAGTGCGTATGGGCATCGTCCACCTCGACTGAACGTCGTGACGAACGAGCCGGACATTGCCCGGCTGTTCCGCCTCTCCAGCGTCCTCGTCGGGGGAGTGCTGATCATCATGCTGATCAGTTGGATCAGCGGCGACCCCGTTGAGCGTGTCTCGACCGATTGGACGGCGTTCGATCGTGCCGCCGACAGGTTGTTCGGCGACGACGCGGTCTACCGGTCGTACGACGAAGAGTCGCTGCCGTATTTGTATCCGCCGTTTGCGCTGTGGCTGACGCTGCCGCTGCGGTTTCTGGGATTCTGGGGTTCCTTCGCGTTGTCGGTCGTGGCGACCCTCGCGTCGAGCGTGCTCGCATACCGACTTGTCATGCGGCACGTTCCCGACAACCCGTCCAACCGTGCCGTCATGACCGGAGCGGTCTTCTCCGGCACCACGATCTCGGCGGCCTTGATCGGCCAGTACAGCGGCTTGTGGGCGCTCTCCTTGGTGGGCGCGCTGGTGCTGTGGGAACGTGGCCGTGAGGAACTTGCTGGCGCCACCCTCGCAGTGTTGTTGATCAAACCGAATCTCGGTCTGGCCGTGCCCGTGGTCCTTGTGTGGTCCCGTTCGTGGCGGGTGCTTCGAGGCATGTCGCTGGCCAGCATGGGCCTGCTCGTGCTGTCGATTCCCTTTGGGCTCTCCCGCTGGGAGGGCTTCATCAGGAACCTGCAAAGCACCGCCGACGTGCAGATTCGCGACGTTGCCTTCGTCGACAAGATGATCACCGTACAGACGTCGTTCCAGTCTCTCAGCGGGCTGGGCTCACGGTCCCCAATTGTCGTTGCCGTGTTTGGTCTTGCCGCGCTGCTCACCGGCGTGTCCGTACTCGTGTTGTGGAGCCCGAAGGCACTCGCCGAATCCCGGCTTCGCGCCGTTGGCGGGCTTGCGCTGTTTCTCGTCGCAGCGAACCCACGGCTGTACTTCTACGACGGTGTGCTCATGGTTGTTGGAGTGCTTGCATGGTGGGGGAGCCGTGGGCTGTGGATCTCCGAACGTCGGCTCCGCCAAGCGAGCGTGGCGGCCGCCGGACTGTGGATCGGCTCTTGGGGAGGAATCTTCCTAGGGCTCAACGTGGTGGTGGGGCCACTGGCAGCAGTTCTCCTGATGCTGTGGGCCCTCGATACCCGCGCCATGCGGGCCGATACCGACACCGCCACGAGCCCGGCCGGCGACGTCGTCGAGCCCGGCCCGCTCGAGCCCGCCATCTAGACAACAAAATCAACGATTTCGCAGGATGTCTGCCCTACGTGAAGGGGTCCGACGGCCTATCCAGCGAATCGCTCAGGACGCCGTTCTCTTTTGTACAACGGGCCCCTCTCGGGTCCGATCACAAGGAGAAAACCTCACATGATTACCCAGTTCAACATCCTCAGCACCTGGCTTCAGGCTCACACCAAGTCCGAGCGTGGTGCTGCCATGGTCGAGTACGCGC
>CAZFBD010000118.1:0-7474 GCA_964517125.1 uncultured Acidimicrobiales bacterium | reverse complement strand
AACTTCTTCATGAACAACATGCCGAGCTTCGCCATCGGCATGGCCGACTTCTACGACGGCCCCATCGAGGACCCGGCGTGGCTCGGCATCGACAAGTTCCGCGCACCCGGCAACAAGGACCTTTCGCAGCGGATCATCACCGAGGTCATGCAGACGGTCGACGTCAGCTACGCCGAGGAGTGGAAGTTCGACCATGGCATTGCGGTGCCGCTCCACTTCCTCACGCCGAACTTCGACGTGCCGGTGATCCCGGTCAACATCAACTGTCAGGGCCCGCCGCTCACTCCGATCCATCGGGCGTGGGCGTTCGGCGAGGCACTCCGCCGCGCCGCAGACGCGGTTCCCGAGAAGATCGCGATCGTCGGCACCGGTGGGATCAGCCACTGGCCGGCCACACCAGACTCCGGGAAGATCAACGAGGCCTGGGATCTCGACTTCCTCGAGCGGTGGTGTCGCAACGACAAGGACGCGCTGCTCGACTACGACGACCTCACGGTCTACGCCGACGCCGGCCAGGGTGGGTTTGAGATCCGCACGTTCCTGACCGTCAGCGCAGCTGCTGGGGGAGCGACAGGAACCGTGCACTTCACCGCACCGATTCCGATCTTCGCCGTCAGCTGCACCGTGGCGAGTTACGACCTCAGCTGAGCGAACTCCCGCCGCGCCCGATCATCGTTGATCGAGCGCAGCGTGGATCTCGATGACATCGTCCTCACGAAGACCAAGGCCGTCGGCAAGGTCGCGGAGGTAATCACGTTCTTCGATGGTGTCGACCTCGATCGGAAGCAGCGAAGCAATGTAGACATCGCGCTCCATGCCGGACGGGACACTCTCGACCAGTCCGTCCAGGTCGAGCGGGGTGGAGAGCTCGTGGCGGAGGAGTGCTTCCTCTTCTCCGTCGAGGTCGCCGGCACGCTGGATGATGGCGTCGATCTCGTCCTGCGTGACTTCGCCATCGGCCTTGGCCGAGTTGGTCATGGCGCGAATGAGTACGAGCGCCGTGTCGTCATCGATCTGAGCGGGGGCATCCTGCTTGTTGTCGTCGCCTCCACCGAGGCCGCCGAGCACCGAGCCCAGGCCGCCCGTGACGGCTCCGAGGCCACCACGGCTTCCGAGCATTGAACCCACGAGGCTTCCGACCATGCGACCGGTGCCGCCGCCGAGCATGCCACCCAGAGCCCGACCACCAAACGCTCCGACCAGCGATCCGATCATTCGTCCTGCACTCATGGTTGCCTCCTCAGCTCTGTCATCGCGCGGTGCGATGCGGTACGGCGTTCACGCCACACAATGCTGACGCTGGAGTTTTGTGAATTGTCGCGCAAACAACTCGCTCTGTGATTGACGGACCACCGTCAGCGAGTCACCATGGATCCATGAATTCGGTGGGTGGCGAAGAACGACCGCTTGAGGACATCCTCAGTCGGCTGAGCGAGATGTCCCGCGCGCCACGGTCCATTGACCTCAGCGCGCCACCGCCAGTCCCGTCATCGCACGCGACGCACGACTCGGTGCCAGCCGAAGCCCTGCTGCAGCCGATCCAACCGGCGGCCGCCATGCAGGAGTATCCGCAGACCACCCAGGTCGAACCTGCACCCGTCGATGTGCCGGTGGTTGCCGCTTCGAACCCACCGACGATCGCTCCAGCCGAAGATCCTGAAATCATCGACCTACGCGCACCCGAGGTGGCCCCGACAGAGCCGACCCATGTGGTCGCGGAGCGTACCCCAAGCCGTCTCACCGAGGCTGCGGCGCCAGAAACCGGCGGCCGGTACGGACGTCATGCCGAGGTCGCATTCGTGCAGCAGCGGCCGGCCGCTCTGCCAGCAACGGTGCCGCTCGTGCCGGTGTCTGTTCGTGATGACGCTCATCATGAAGTTCCGCTGCCGGAGGCTGAAGTTCGAACCGGACCCAACTGGGTGCTGATCGCCATCTTGTTCTTGCTGGCGATCGCCGTCGGCGCGGGCCTTGCGCTCCTCGTTCGTTAGTCCTCGGCTGCGGCTTCGGTCCACGGAGGGGTCAGCCGTGGCTGGCGGGCCAGGGTGAACGAGTCAGCATCGAGCGTGAGGTTTGGCGAGTACGCAGGATCGCCGTCAAGAACCGCGGACCAACGCGCCAATGCGGTGTCAACCTCGGCATTGAACCGAGCAACCTTCGCCGGGTCGTCCTCGGCTCCTCGGCTCAGGCTCTCGTGATGATGCAGCACAGCATGCGGAGTCCAGATGATTCGCTGACCGGCGTGGTGCCGCACACGCAGACAGAAATCGACATCGTTGAACGCCACCGCCAGGTCCTCATCGAGTCCACCCAACAGATCCCACGTGGACCGCAAGGTGAGCAGACACGCGGCGGTCACAGCACCAACCTCGTGCGCCATCGTGAGCCTGCTGAAGTAGCCGTAGTCGGTTGCGTCGAGCAGGTGATGGCCGTGACCGGCCAGGCCTCCGAGCCCCAACACGACGCCAGCATGCTGAATGCGGTCGTCGCCATAGAGAAGCTTTGCGCCCACCGCGCCAATACCCGGCTGGGACACCCACCGAACCATCTCGGTCAGCCAATCGGCTTCGATGACCTCGGTGTCGTTGTTCAGCAGGCACAGCAACTCGCCCCGGGCTTCAGCTGCTCCGTGGTTGTTGACCGCCGAATAGTTGAAGGCGCCCGGGTGGCGGACCACCCGACGGTCGTGGCCGTTGTCGAACGCGTCGAGCCACTCGAGGGTCTCCGGTTCGGACGAGTCGTTGTCGACGATGATGATCTCGAACGCTGGCCAGGTGGTGCGGGCCAAGCTGCTGATGCACTGCTCCAGAAGATCGGCGCGATCCCTGGTGGGAATCAGAATGGAGACGAGCGGGAAGTCTTCGGGCGAGGGCGGAGTGACCCGGTACGTGGTGGGAGCGGCAGCGGGTCCCACGGTCCAATCGTCGGGAAGCCGGTCCTGCAATGCCCGAACCGACGCATCCTCCACGTAGTCCTTTGCATCGGTGGACAGCGCAGTTGAGCCGCTGATTGCCCGCCAGTGGTAGGCGATGTGTGGGACGTGCACGATTCGGTCCGGGGGCGTGATGGCCGTGACCCGCAACAGCAGGTCATGGTCCTGCGAACCGTCGAACCCGGTTCGCAGTCCACCGACCTGGTCCACCACAAGGCGCCGAATGGCGGTGAGGTGCGACATGTAGTTCTGCCCGAACAACAGCTCAGGGTTCCACGGGGGCTTGCAATGTGGATCGAAGTGTCGACCGTTCTCGTCGATCTTGTCCTCGTCCGTGTAGAGCACGTCGGCCTGGGGTGATGCGAGAGCGAGGAGCGCCAAGGCGGCCGGAGCGAGCTCGTCGTCGTGGTCCATGAAGGCCACGAACTCACCCGAGGCGAGTTCGAGACCGTCGTTCGTTGCCGCAGCGATGTGGCCGTTCGTGGTGCGATGGCGGACCAGGATGCGATGGTCGTGGGAGTAGTCGGCAAGGACGCGACGTGCTGTGCTTCCCGGCGATGCGTCATCGACGACGATGAGCTGCCACCGAGTGTGAATCTGGCTCCGGACGGACTCGATTGCTGCGCGCAGCCATCGTTCCTCGGGGTCATACACCGGCATGATCACCGTGAACGACGGACCACCACCGGGCAGGTCGGCCAGGCGGGCACGCAATCGTTCGATGTCGTCGTCGAACAGCGAAGCGTTCCGAATGCGCCACGACGGATAGTCGACGCCATCGCCAGCTCGTCGATGCTGGAGGTGCTCGTAGGCAATCGCCACCTGCTCCACGGAGCCACGGACGCCGCCACGCTGAAACGCCGAACGAACGTCGGCGAACAGGCCGCCGCGATCCGTCGTCCCACCCACGCCCGATGCAGCCACATCGGCTGACATCATCGACGCCGCAGCCACCTGTCGGAGTGGACGAAACGACACGTGGGTCACGACGATCTCTGACAACCATGGCGAGACATCGAGCTGCACCCGCTCGGTCCCTTCGGGCACGTGGACGACTCGGGCTCGTCGGCCGGCAACCCTCGGAATGGGTCTCCTCGCCAGCATGACGGTCCCGGTGGCCGGCATGAAGCGCAGGGCGACAGGTGCGTCGGCTGACGCTTCGTCGTCAAGTTCGCTCGTGCCATCGAGATCGGTCGTAACGAGGTACCAACCTGCGGCCGGGATCTCGTCGAGGGCCAGGGTTGGTCGGCCCCCAGTGACGCGCCACGTCGAAGCATCGACGGAGTCGACGTCGTGGACGGAGTGCACAGCAGACTGCATCGGGCCAAGAATAGCGACCCGGCCAAAGTGTCACGGACTCGGGTTGCCAGCAGTGGCATCCCAGATTTCTGAAGGTGTCGGGAACATGATCAGTCTTTGCGTGGTTTTGCCGATCACCTCAGGAGACTCTCAACCCGGCCTTACGTTCATCCGTTTGGGTGGTAGTGGTAGGAAGTGCCCCAGAGGCACGAGAGTGAAAGGACTGCCGAACACATGTGGGACTCGCCAAGCGGAGACACACCTCAACGCGATGACGAGGTGACCGCGCCACGGATGCCCTCCGTTGGTACGCCCACCGAGTCGTCGTCCGATACCCCCGAACCATCGAAGCCCGTCGACGTTCGTCCGCCGTGGCGTTCCGAGGCAGCCGCCAGCACACCGGTAGCACCCGTCGTCCGCCCATCTTCCATCGTGCAGGCAGCCGCAAGCACACCGCCGGCTCCCGTCGCCCCGGTCGCTCCAGCAGCACCAACCTCGCCGCCCATGCCGGCACCAACAGCCATGACCCCGTCGGCGCCCGTGGTCACGCCACCTGCGTTCGAACGTGGAGGCGCCACGCCCGAACGTGCGCCCTTCTCCCTTTCCCCCGCCGCCAGCCCGGCCCGAGCCGCCGGAGCGGCCACGCCATCGAACGGCGCAACACCGCCGCCAGCCAAGCCCACATTCGAGTCGCCTCGTTCCTCGGTCTCCGGTGTGGCTCCAGCCGCGGTGGGTGGCCCGGCAACGATGACCGCAGCACCAGCCCCGGCCAAGCGCCGAATGTGGCCCATGCTGCTCCTTGCCTTGTTCACCATCGGTGCCTCCGGCGTGCTTGCCTGGTTCGTCGCCGACTCCACGAACGACTCCGGCAACACCCCAATCGAGGCACAGGCGGAACCCGTCGCTGCCGATTCCAGCTCGCCGGCACCAGCTGCCACACCGGCAGTGGTCCAAGCAGCGAACGCAGGGTCGCTCGCAGATGAACCGTTCGCCGTGGCCGCCGAGATCATCGAACCTTCCGTGGTGCAGCTCACCCTGGCCGATGGCCTCGGGTCCGGCTTCATCATCGACGAGCAGGGCACCATCCTCACCGCTGCCCACGTCGTCGGGACCAACAGTCAGGTCAGTGTCCGACTCTTCGACGGCTCCACCGTCGAGGGCGAGGTCGTCGGCGCACATGTGCCCACCGACGTGGCTGTCGTGAAGATCGATCCGGCCGGACGCAACCTGGTCCCGGCAGCTCTGGCCGACGTCGACGACATTCGGGTCGGTCAGCTGGCCGTCGCCGTCGGATCGCCGTTCGGCTTCGAACGCACCGTGACCGCAGGCATCATCAGCGGTGTCGATCGCATCACGACGCAGGGTGGACCGTCCATGGTCCAGACCGACGCTCCCATCAACCCCGGCAACTCGGGTGGCCCGCTCATCAACCTCGCTGGCGAGGTCGTGGGCATCAACGATCTCATCTTCACCGAGTCGGGTACGAGCGCCGGTGTGGGCTTCGCCATCAGCATCGATCTCGCCGAGATCATCGCCGATCAGATCCTTGCCGGAGAAACCCCACAGCTCGCCCTCCTCGGCGTCAGCACGCAGCCATCGGCCGACGGTTCGCCCGGCGCACTCGTGGCTGAGGTGGTCGCCGGATCGGCTGCCGCCAACGCTGGTGTGCAGGTCGGCGACGTCCTCGTCGGGCTCGATGGCGAGAGCGTTCGGGGCAGCACCGATCTGCGGGCCCGAGTCATCGACAACCCGCCAGGAACCACGATCGAAATCGAAGTGAATCGGAATGGCGAGAACCTCATCCTGTCGGCCACACTTGGCTCCACAGGCTGATCTGGCACCACGGAATCCCGGGTCGCGAATGCTCGCAACGCGAGTTTCTGCGGTCCGGGACCGCTGCTAGCCTTATCAGCTGGCTCGGTTTGCGCCTGCTTCCGCAACCCAGCTTCCATTTGTTCGCACAGTGAGGAATGTGACCATGTCACGTGTATGTCAGGTAACCGGTAAGAAGCCTTCGTTCGGTAAGAACGTTTCGCACTCGCACCGCCGCACCAATCGTCGTTGGGATATCAACATCCAGAAGAAGCGCTACTACCTTCCTTCTGAGAAGAAGTGGATTTCGCTGACCGTCTCTGCCAAGGGCATCAAGACGATCGACAAGCGTGGAATCGAAAGTGTTGTGGCCGACATGCGCCGGAAGGGACAGAAGATCTGATGGCAAGCGACAAGCGTCCTCTCGTCAAAATGCGTTCAACCGCTGGTACCGGGTACCAGTACTGGACCACCAAGAACAAGACCAACACCCGTGAGCGGCTCGAACTCAAGAAGTTCGATCCCGTCGTTCGCAAGCACGTGGTCTTCCGCGAAGAGCGATAGCTCCACGCACCGAGGCTCCGGCCTCCGCAAGTCGATACGAACGCCGTGTCCTCCGGGGCACGGCGTTCGTCGTTTTCTTCTGCCACAGGGCCAACCACAGCCATGGTGCCTGGCACCTTTTCGGGCAAAAGGTGCCAGGCTCCTTCACGCAGCGCGCGTTGACGACCACATCGAGGTCTGTCCCCACTTGTGGTGGAGTGCGCGCGGTGGGTGAGATGGGGCGACGGGCCGGTGAGTGGCTGCGTCAGATGACGACGAGGAATTCGATGCGACGGTTGCGACGCTTGCCTTCGGCCGTCTCGTTGGTGTCGACCGGCCGCGCATCGCCGTAGCCGACGGCGGTCATCCGATCTGCCTCGATGCCGGCAGACAACAACGAATTCAGCACCGCATTGGCTCGGGCCTCTGAGAGCAGCTGGTTGGCCTCCGGTTCGCCGTCGCTGTCGGTGTGGCCACGGATCTCCACGGGGACCGTGGGCCGCTCCAGGAGCGCCTCTGCGATCTGGGCGATGGTTGTGGCCGACTCCGGTGTGAGCTCGTCGCTCCCCGTTTCGAACTCGATGGGATCGCGGGCAGCGATACCGGCCATCTCGGCCTGCAACAGGAGATCGTCCGACGACGTGGCGCCGCCCTGGACCGGGCCCGGCGTGTTGTCGCCGGCAATGTCGCCGAGCTCGGGCTCGCCCACGTAGGTCAGCCGGTTGTCGACGTAGGCGACCTCGGCGATCGAGCTCGCAACGGCGCTGGCGGCCACCACATCGGCTCGGGTGGCGAGTTCGCCCTCGAGCACGACGGTGCGGTTGTCGGCCCGGACGACGATGTCGCCGTAGCCGGCCCGGGTGAGCGCCGGACGCACGAACACTTCGAGCT
>CAZFBD010000117.1:6420-7574 GCA_964517125.1 uncultured Acidimicrobiales bacterium | reverse complement strand
CGGAGCAGCCGAGCGGGTGACCGAGGGCGATGGCGCCGCCGTTCACGTTGACCTTCTCCAGGTCGGCGCCGGTCTCCTTCTGCCATGCGAGCACGACCGAAGCGAATGCCTCGTTGATCTCGAACAGGTCGACGTCTTCGAACTTCACGTCGCTCTTGGCGAACAGCTTCTCGGTGACGGGAATCGGGCCCTTGAGCATGGTGACCGGGTCGGTGCCGGCCAGTGCGAAGTTGCGGAAGACGGCGCGGGGCTTGAGGCCAAGCTCCTCCGCCTTCTCACGGCTCATGATGAGCACGGCGGCAGCGCCGTCGGAGATCTGGCTGGCGTTGCCGGCGGTGATGTAATGCTCCTCGTTGAAGGCGGGCTTCAGCGTGGCGAGCTTCTCGGCGGTGGAACCTTCACGGATGCCCTCGTCGCGGGTCATCATCACGGTCTCGCCATCGATGGTCACCGGAACGGGAACGATCTCGTTCTCGAAGCGGCCCTCTTCGGTGGCCTGTGCAGCACGACGCTGGCTCTCGGCGGCAAACGCATCGAGGTCTTCGCGGCTGATGTCGTACTCTTCGGCGATCATCTGGGCGCCGATGCCCTGCGGCGGAAGGCCGGTGTCTTCGTAGCGGTCCATCATCGACTTCGGGAAGGGGAAGCCCATTTCCTTGACGACGCTCGAGCCCATTGGCGTGCGGGTCATGACCTCAACGCCGGCAGCGACGACGACGTCGTACGCTCCAGCCATCACGCCCTGCGCAGCGAAGTGGATCGACTGCTGGCTGGAACCGCACTGGCGGTCGACGGTGGTGGACGGAACACTCTCGGGCCATCCGGCAGCGAGCACGGCGTTTCGGCCGATGTTCAGCGACTGCTCGCCAACCTGCATGACACAGCCCATGACGACGTCGTCGACGAGGGCGGGGTCGAGGTTGTTGCGCTCTTCGAGTGCCTTGAGGACGTGGCCAGCGAGGTCCGCTGGGTGCCAGTCGCTCAACATGCCGTTGCGACGGCCCGCTGGTGTGCGGACGGCGTCGACGATCACTGCTTCATGCATTGGTGTCTCCGTTGTGGGTTGGATGTGGTGCTTTGGGTTCGGTCTCGCCCATACGGGCGGTGGCGATGTTGGATTGCAGGCGCAGCAGCAGGCTGGCCAGCAGTTGGCG
>CAZFBD010000117.1:3436-6320 GCA_964517125.1 uncultured Acidimicrobiales bacterium | reverse complement strand
CGCCAAGGCGGCGCATCAAGCTCGTGCAAATTCGTAGCGCTCATGACTGTATGCAACCGTACAGTCTTGGTGGGTGTTGTCAATGTCGTTCCTCGGCCTAGCGGCCTCGTCACTTACCGCCTTTCGGCCCTGGGGGCCGAAACGCTCGGGCTGCGGGTTTGGGTGAGGCCAAAGCAGTGCGTGGGACTGGCACACTCCGAGGCTCTAGATTCCATGTCGTGAAACTGGAAGAGTCATCAATGAGCGGAGTCTGTTGTGGCCGATGGTGGCTACTCACTGCGGCACTGGTCATCGGCCTCGGCGCTTGTGGGGTCCGCATGAACCCAGGGCTCGAGACGCCCGAACAGCTCGCTGAGGTGTTCATGGGTCAGATCTCCCTAGGCGACTACGACGGGGCGTATGACCTTGCCAGCTCGCAGGTGCGGGAGGCGATAGCCCTCGAGCAGTGGACCGAGTGCTGGGACGCTGCTCTGAGGGACGTCGAGCAATTCAGGTTCGTGGCCGTGAGGTCCGTCCCATCGGAGCGTGAAGAGAACCTCCACTATCTGCAGGGATATCAGGAATGGACCCGCAATGGTGAGGTCAGTCGAAACCTCGCCACGATATATGCGACACGCAGCGGCTCCGACTGGCTGTACTGGCAGATCGAGACCGGGCCCAGCCCCGAAGAGAGGTCAGTCTGTTTTGACGATCTCACCATGCGCGGAATCGTGCCGACACCTGAGTTCGTGGCAGAAGCCGATGCTGGAGCGTCGCCCGACGGGTGAGTGCGGTCCTGGCAGCGGACTGCCGATGGCGGTCGTCCCCGACACGAATCGAGTGAATCCTGGATCTTGCCAGACATCCGTTCTGCCTGTTCGAGAGGCTCCGGCTGAGCCTCAAGGAGCCTGGCACCTTTGATATGTAGTTGATATATCAGACGTGCTCTGCTGCAGGTTCAGTGCTGTCGTCCTTCTTGCTCTGGCCCTTGGCCATGGGACCAGCGTGAGTCTCGATTGACTGTTTCGATGAGTTCGGCACAGGCGATCATCGTGTCGGGCTCCCCGAGGCCCGATGTCGAGACGATCGCCGTGTCGAGTCCTGCGGACGCAAGCGATCGGAAGGCGGCGGCATGGTCGTCGACGGTGCCGGCGTTGGCACGGTTGGCGAAACGGTCCGGTCCCATGTTCGGCGGCCGGCGAGCATCGACCAGCTCGTTCAGCTCATGTGACGAACGAGCCACGAGAAGGTTGCCAAGGTGGCTGATCTCGAACTCGTCGACGGAGCGGTCCTCTGCTTCGAGCAACGTTCGGACTCGCTCGATTCGACGCGTGGCGGTGTCGATGTCACCGAAGACGTGGCAGCCATCGGCGTGCCGGGCAGCAATACCAAGCGTCCGGTCGCCGGAGCCTCCCACGATGATCGGCAGCGGGTCCTGAAGCGGACGTGGGTAGCCGACGGCACGTTCGATCGAAACCGCGTCGCCCTCGAACGCCTTCGAACCAGAGCCCCAGATGATCCGCAAGGCCTGCACGGTCTCTTCGAGCAGGGCGAGCCGTTCGCGTGCAGGGCCGAAGGGAATGCCGTATGCCTCATGCTCGGCGGGTGATGACCCCGCTCCCACTCCGCAGACGGCGCGGCCACCGCTGAGGACATCGAGGGTTGCCACGAGCTTTGCCAACACACCCACATGACGCGTCGTCACCGGACTCACCAACACACCGAGGCGACACCGCTCCGTCGACGCAGCCAGGTGGGCCAACGTCGTGAACGGCTCCAACAAAGAGTCCCACTCGCGGCCAACCTGTGGAATCTGGATGAGATGGTCCATCACCCACAAGCTCTCGAAGCCAACCGCCTCGGCTCTCTTCGCAAGGTCACCGAGCGCTTCGGACGTATCCTCCTTGTTCTCGATCCATTCGAAGTCCGAGATGTGCAGCCCGAATTTAAGCTGTTGTGCCGGGGGAGGCCCGATCGGTGGGCTCGGAGCAGGCGCCGCTGCCTGCGCCAGCTTGGGGGTCACCGTCCGGACCGGTTTCGGTTCGATGATCTGGTCCCAGCCTTCGTTGTCGAGTGCACGGGAGACTTCCTTGAACCGGCGCACGAGCGTCTCCAGCGCTTTCGCGGAACCGGGTGCCTTCGTTCTCGGTTCCGACGCTTGCATTCCGTAGCCGAGGTGGCGAACCGCACCACAACAGCCTCGGCATGGCTCGAACGTGCCAGCTCCAGATACCCGGAGCGTCGGACATCGTCGAGTCCGGTCGTGTCGATGACGGTGGTGAGGCCGCGGCCCATCCGCATGGCCAGAATCTGGTCGAGCACCGCAAATGCATCGTTGCTCGCGGCCAGATCAAGCTCGTGCTCGCCCACGATCGCTCGCAAGGTGTCGGCACACAGAATCTGTTCAGGGCGAAAGTTCTCAGCCGCCCAGGTGCTCTTCCCCGAGGCTGGCGGGCCAATCAGGACGACGAGCGACGGAGAGGAGAGTGCAATGCTCATCCGGCCTCGTAGGCGAACTCTGCGTCGTCGACCCAAGCCATTCGGTCGTAGCTCTCTTGTTCACGAGCGAGAGCGGTTTCGATCTCCGCGATCGCTCCCCGTTTGATCCGTGTCAGATAGATGCTTGAATCGCTCGTGATCGCGGCGAATCGAGTGGCGAGTCCCAAGGCTTCGTAGCGCTGCGCCACCCGATGTAGCAGGACCGTGCTCAGGTACTTGTTCGCGGCGAGTACGGCTGCGCCGCCCGCGAAGAACAGCAGCATTCCACCCCCGAGGAGCATGCCTCCCCAATCACGACTCGAAACGCCGAAGATCAGCACGATCACGCTGAGAACGGCCATGATCAGCGCGGGCAAGAGTCCAGAACGCAAGCCTTCGTTCATGAGCAGACCCTAGAGGCTCTCGC
>CAZFBD010000117.1:235-3336 GCA_964517125.1 uncultured Acidimicrobiales bacterium | reverse complement strand
ACGAACACAAGCTCATGACGGGTTCGTGGTCGGACTATCTCTGACGAACCTCGAGAATGCTCGCATCGGAAAGCCCGCATTTTCGGCCACTAGCGTTTGACGGCGACGAAGAGGCCGGTGGCTTCGGTGAGGGGCCGGCCCTCGGGGGAGAGGATCGCTGCCTTCACTCGGACCGAGCGGGAGCCCGGTGTTTCGGCGGTGCCCTCGATTCGATACGGGCCGCCGTCGAGCAACACCGGTTGGCGGTACCGCAGGTCAAGGGTGCCGGTGGCCACCTTCGAATCGAGGGCTGCGCTTGCGATACGTGCACAAAACACGTCGAGCACCGTCGCGGCCAGCCCACCGTGCACCCAGCCGGGAGCGCCGCGGTGTTCCTTCTGCGGGTCGTAGACGGCCGAACCGGTCACACCGTCGGTGGTGACGTCGGGGTGGAGGGCCTGGAAGACCCGCCGAAGTGCTGTTGCTGCGTCCTCGATTTCTGCCATCGCGGCAACGTAGCAGGCGCCCATCGAGCCGCTGGGCGATGGGTGGCACAACCACTCGGACGCGGAATTTCGCTTCCACTCGTCACGCTCCGCCGAACTTTGACAGACTGCGAATCCGTACCGTTTGCGGGTGGTAGTCAAGGAGGCCAACGACATGACCAATGGACGTATGCACAAGCGCTGGATGGCGCTGTTGGGTGCATTCACAATTCTGGGGGCGACGCTTGCAGCAGCACCGCTCGCTGCCCAGGACGTGGTGACGTGCTTAGGATTTGAAGCAACGATCATCGCCGAAGAAGGAGTCCCAACCGAAGGCACCAGTGGTCCCGACGTCATCGTCGGAACCGAAGGCGCCGACGTCATCTCCGGCAAGGGAGGCTCCGACCTCATCTGTGGAGCCGGCGGAAACGACCTCATCCGTGGTGGCATCGGCCCCGACATCCTGTTGGGCGACGCCGGACGCGACATGATCCAGGGCGGCGCAGGTGGCGATGTCCTCATCGGCGGCCTCGGTGCCGACACTCTCCAGGGCGGCGACAACGCCGACCAGCTGTTCGGGTTCCGCGGCGCCGACATTCTCGACGGCGGCAAGGGCAACGATCGGCTGAAGGGCGGCGGCGGTGCCGACACGCTCATTGGCAACAACGGTCGCAAGGATCGCCTCGACGGCGGTCGTGGCACCGACGTCTGCAATGACGATCAGGGCACGACCCGAATTCGCAAGTGCGAGTCTGGCTCGGCTGGTTCGCTCGATCTCACGATCCTGCACATCAACGACCACCACTCACACCTCGACCCCGGCTCGGCCGACCTCGTCCTCGGTGGCGAAGAGACCCGAGTGTCCGTCGGCGGTTTCCCAAGTGTCGTGGCCAAGTTCGACGAGCTCGAAGCTGCCCACGCCGGTGACAACGTCGTCAAGGTGCACGCCGGTGACGCCATCACGGGAACGCTGTTCTACAGCCTGTTCTCGGGTGAGGCCGACGCTGCCCTCATGAACGAGGTCTGTTTCGACCTGTTCGAACTGGGCAACCACGAGTTCGACGACGGCGATGCCGGACTGGCCGACTTCCTCGATTTCCTCGCCGCAGGCGATTGCGACACCACGGTGCTCGCAGCCAATGTGGTTCCGGCAGCGGACACGCCGCTTGCCCCGACCGAGGACCGGACCTACTTCGAAGCATCCAAGGTCATCGACTACGGCGGCCAGAAGGTCGGCTACGTCGGCCTCGACATCGTGGGCAAGACGCAGAACTCCTCGAGCCCACTCGAGACCACGCAGTTCCTGGACGAAATCGAGACGGCGCAGGCCAACATCGATGAGCTTCGTGCAGCCGGCGTGAACAAGGTCGTGCTCGTCACGCACATCCAGCTGGCCAACGACCTCGACCTGGCGGCAGCCGTCACCGGCGTCGATGTCATCGTGGGTGGCGACAGTCATTCGCTGCTCGGAGACTTCGCCGACCGCGGGCTCAACCCGGTCGACGACTACCCCGTGCAGACCACCGACGCAGCCGGCAACCCCGTGTGCATCGTGCAGGCATGGCAGTACTCGGCCATCGTGGGCGAGGTGAACGTGAGCTGGGACGGCAACGGTGTCATCACCGGTTGTGAGGGCACCCCTCATCTCCTGCTGAACGACACCTTCCAGCGGCGCCTTGTCGAAGATGGCGACCGTGTGGAACTCGAAGGCGACGCCCGTCAGGCAGTGCTCGACGACATCGCCGCAACGGCGAACCTGTCGGTCGTGACGCCCGACGCCGATGCCCAGGCAATCCTCGACGGATTCTCTGGTCAGGTCGACGAGCTCACGCAGACGGTCATTGGCACCGTGACCGAGGACCTGTGCCTCGAGCGCATCCCCGGTCAGGGCCGCAGCCAGATCTGTGACGTTGCCGACACCGCAACCAACGGTGGCGACATCCAGCAGCTTGTGGCCGAGGCCTTCCGTTCCCGGAGCTTCGAATCCGACATCGCCATCCAGAACGCTGGCGGCGTCCGAATCGACATCCCGGCTGGCGATCTCACCATCGCCGACGCCTACACACTCCTGCCGTTCGCGAACACCATCGTGAACCTGGAGATGACGGGCGCCGAACTGAAGCAGGTGCTTGAAGAAGCAGCAGCCTTTGCCATCGACCCCGACGGTTCCACCGGTGCCTACCCCTACGCAGCTGGACTGCGCTGGGACATGGACCTCACCGCCGCCGATGGCAGCCGCCTGAGCAACCTCGAAGTCAAGGGCCCCGACGCCGATGCGTGGACGCCGCTGGATCTCGAGGCCACCTACACCGTTGCCACCAACGACTTCATCGCTGGCGGCCGCGACGGGTACCTGACCTTCGGCACGATCAGTGACGAAGGCCGAGTCGTCGACACGTTCCTCGACTACGCCAAGACGTTCATCGACTACGTCGAAGACGACGCCGCTGGAACCATTGGCAAGCTTCCCATCGACGAATACTCCACACAGAACTTCGTGGGGCTTCCCGACGAGGAGTAGCAAAAACGAACCGCATCCGGTTGGTTCCGGATGTGATGGAAACGCACGTCGGCCCCCCCCCCCCCCCCCGGGGGGCCGGGCGCCGGGTGGCCAACGTGGCCCGGGGGGGGGAAACG
>CAZFBD010000117.1:0-225 GCA_964517125.1 uncultured Acidimicrobiales bacterium | reverse complement strand
GCTGGGGGTGGTGGCGTTTTGTTTTGTAACCGCCGGGCGCCCCCCCCCCACCCGGGGGGGGGCCGGCTCGCGTTTCGACAACGTTGCCCGGTGTTGCTCAACTGGTGGTCCAAATGCCAGCTTGCGTTCATCTTCGGCGGTGAATGTGGCCACGTGCCCCGAGGACTCCAATGACCCGACTTCGCCTTCTGATCGCCACGTTCGCCGTCGTGGCCACGCCGTTGG
>CAZFBD010000116.1:5493-8056 GCA_964517125.1 uncultured Acidimicrobiales bacterium | reverse complement strand
AACGTGGCGAGCTGGAGCGGTGTGGCGATCTCCGGAACTGGCCATCGTCGTGCGCCCATTTCCATTGACCTCGAGGCCGCCGGGCCGAACCAAGCACCAGCCTCGGTTGTCGTCGGTGGGCTCTCGATCCACTCGATGATCTGGGCGCCGCTTCGTCCGTTGCGGGCGCCCTCCAGGCCGCCCCGGATTTCGGTGTCAAGCCTCACTTCTGACCGCTCGGGCCGTTCGACGAACACGGCACTGGCTCGCACCGCAAGCTCCGTCAGCCAGGGCTCGACGTCGATGGCAAGATCATGCGCCGCCCTCGCCGCCATCAACGGCGAATGCCACGATCCGTCGCGGAACGCGAACGAGATCGTCTCAACAACTCGGCGCCGACGAAGGGCGATCGAGGTCGACGCGTTCAGCGGCGACAGCGGAGGGCCCCGACTCTGCGTGTTGTGGGTGCGGTGCCGCAGGCGCAGCCTGCCATTCCGCATCCGGTGCGATGCCATTCCACCGCGTCTCCCCCGGGGGTACCCCGGAGTGGGTTCGGTCGATTCAGCGATGTGTACATCACGTCCTCTCCCTTCCCTGTGCTCGAAGCACCTCCACTGCCGTGGCCGAAAGTGTAGGACGGGCCAAATTCCGCTGCCGAGCAGTCCAACCCGAGTCGGCAAGATCGGACCGGTACGATTTCTCCAGAGGAGACTCCATGATCGTCGACAGCCACGTTCATCTGATGCCGCCGCGTCTTGCGCGTGCCATCCGCGTTTTCTTCGAACGGCACATCGGCGACCAACTCGTCTACCCCAACGACGTCCGCGCCGTGCTCGACCAGCACGAAGCCGACGGCGCTGACGCAGTGTGGAACCTTCCCTATGCCCACAAGCCAGACATGGCTCAAGCGCTGAACGCTGGCATGGCCGAAGTCGCCTCGGACCATTCGGGCCACACGGTTCGCATCGTCACCGGCGCGACCGTTCATCCGGGTGATGCAGCACCGGCCGACACGCTCCGCCGGGCGCACGAAGTGCACGGCGCCCGGGTCCTGAAGCTCCACTGTTCGGTGGGCTCGTATCAGGCCGATGATCCGCGCCTCGCGCCGGTGTACACGACTGCGGGCGAGCTCAACATGCCCGTGGTCGTGCACGCAGGCCACGACGTCACCGGGCTGACCCAGCAATTGGCAACGTTCGCCGACCGGCTCCTGCTCGGAACCGACGCCCCCAACACCGGACGCACGCTCGCCACACAACTCGCATGGATCCGCAACGAGGATCTCCCCACAGCCGCCAAAGACGCCATCCTCGGCCAAAACGCCAACCGTCTCCTCTCCCTTCCCTAACCCTCCCCCTCCCCTAAGCCCCCTAGCCCAAACCCAAAATCTGTGGACCCTGATGTCCGCCCACAGGCCATACAACTCCACAGATTCCCAAACCCCGGTTCTGTGGACGCTGGTGGCCGGATAGCGACGACCGAGGTCCACAGAATCCGCACTGTCATAGGGCGGCCGTAGGTTCGAGCCCAGCACTTCCCCTGCGACCACGACCTCAGGCGAACTGCCGTGCACGACCTCTATCACCACGCGGCCCAACACCATGGTGCGTTCTCCCGCGCCGAAGCCCGATCGTTCGGCCTGTCCGATCAGCGGCTCACGCGCCATGTTGCTGCTGGCCGCCTCATCAGACTTGCACCCTCGGTCTATGGCGTAGCTGGATCACCCGACACCTGGCTGCGCCGCACCCGAGCCGCAACGCTGACCACCAGCGGGTTGGCCAGTCACCGAAGCGCTGCAGTCCTTCATGGAATCGACGGCTTCACACCGGCGGCCATCGAGGTGGTCGTTCCCAAAGATCGGCGACCGCGATCGCAAACCGTCCGAGTCCACCGCTCGACCCAGTTCGAACTCATCCATCCAGAGCTTCGCGACGGGATCGAAGTGACCGATCTGCCTCGAACGGTTCTCGACCTCGGTGCAGTGATCTCACTTCGCCGCCTTGAACGGGTCATCGATGCCGTACTGCGTCAGAAGCTCTGCGAGTGGCACGACCTCGTCGAGGTCCTGATCCGACACTCGATTCAGGGAAGGAACGGGTGCGGCCCGCTGCGGGCTCTCATCGACGAACGAGCAAAGCAGGAACCGATCCCGGATAGCGCATGGAACCGAATGGTCTCGCGGCTACTGCAATCTGCCGGGCTTCGCACTCCGACCCACGAATTCACGATCGAGGACCGCAACGGCCGGTTCATCGGACGAGTAGATCTCGCCTACCCAGAACAGCGAGTGGCCATCGAGCTCGACAGTGTGCGATGGCATCTCAACCGCGAATCATTCGAGCGGGACCCCAGACGAAAGAACGCGCTGACCTTGGCTGGCTGGACCGTCCTCACGTTTACCTGGGCCGACTACACCGAGCGGCCGCACACACTCGTCGGGACAGTCCGCACAGCACTCGCCACCTGAGTTCTGTGGACCCGCGTGGTCGCTATGCGACTAGCTAAGTCCACAGATTCTGCACTTTGGGAACTGTGGACGCTGATGTTCGCGTTACGAACAAAACCCGGCACACCATACCCACGG
>CAZFBD010000116.1:0-5483 GCA_964517125.1 uncultured Acidimicrobiales bacterium | reverse complement strand
GTGGTGCGATACCCTACACGCTCCGTCCACAGATTCCGAAGGGGCAGAGTTTGGATGGGCTAGAGGGTTTTGACGATTTCGGCCATGAGGTCGCCGGCTTCGGTCGGGTTGAGGCCGACCTTCACGCCTGCGTCTTCGAGGGCTTCCATCTTTGCGGCTGCGGTGCCCTTGCCGCCCGACACGATCGCGCCAGCGTGGCCCATCTTCTTGCCGGGAGGGGCGGTGACGCCAGCGACGTAGCTGACGACCGGCTTGGTCACGTTGGCCTTGATGTACTCGGCGGCTTCTTCCTCGGCCGAGCCACCGATCTCGCCGATCATCATGATCGCAAGGGTCTCGGGATCAGCTTCGAAGGCTTCGAGACAGTCGATGAAGTTCGTGCCCGGAACCGGGTCGCCACCGATGCCGACCGAGGTGGTCACGCCGATGTCCTTCTGCTGCAGCTCGTACACGGCCTGATAGGTGAGCGTGCCAGAGCGGCTCACGACGCCGACCGGACCGCCAGCCTTGGCGATATGCCCCGCCGTGATGCCGATGTTGGCCTTGCCGGGGCTGATGATGCCCGGGCAGTTGGGGCCGAGCAGTCGGGTGTCGGGGAAGTCAGCCTTCAGCTTGTTGTAGAACCAGGCCTCATCGTGAGCCGGGACGCCCTCGGTGATCACCACGACCAGTTCCATGCCGGCCTCAGCGGCTTCCATGACCGCACCACGTACGGCGACGGGAGGCACGAAGACACACGATGCGGTGCAACCGGTCTCGGCCTTGGCTTCGGCGACGCTGGCAAAGATGGGCATGCCGTCGACGTCGGTGCCGGCCTTCTTCGGGTGGGTGCCGCCGACGACCTTGGTGCCGTACTCGCGGTTCAGGTTGCCGTAGTACCGGCCGGTCGAGCCCGTGAGGCCCTGGTAGACGACCTTGGTGTTCTCATCAAGAAAGATGCTCATTGTTCAGTTCCTTCAGTCCGTAGTCGTTCGTCAGCCGGCTGCCAGCGCAACGGCCTTCTCGGCGGCGCTCAGCATCGTGGTTTCCATCATGAGTGCGTCACCCAGGTGCGGGGCGAGCATGTCGCGACCCTGCTGGGCGTTGGTGCCATCGAGGCGGATGACGATCGGGCTGTCGATGGACACCCGCTTCATGGCCTCGATGATGCCTTCGGCAACCTCTTCGCCGCGGGTGATGCCGCCGAAGATGTTGATGAAGATGGCTTTCACGTTGGGGTCGTTGTTGATGACCTCGAGGGCTCCAGCCATGACGTCGGCGTTGGCGCCGCCGCCGATGTCCAGGAAGTTGGCCGGCTTGCCGCCGACCTGGTTGACGACGTCGACGGTGCTCATGGCGAGCCCGGCGCCGTTGGCGATCACGCCGACCGAACCCTCGAGTCCGACGTACTGCAGGCCCTTGGCGTGGGCGGCCTCTTCGCGTTCGTCGCGGGTCTGGGTCTCGTCGTACTGGGCGTAGTCCGGGTGACGGAACTCGGAGTTGCCGTCGAGTGTGACCTTGGCGTCGAGCACATGCACGACACCTTCTGGGGTCAGGATGAGCGGGTTGATCTCCACCATGTCGGCGTCGCCCTCGACATAGGCCGTGTACAGCTTCTGCAGGATGTCGACCGAGCCCTCGACAGCGGCTTCGGGCAGATTGGCGGCGGCGACCCATGCACGAACGTCGGCTTCGCTGAGCCCCACGACGGGATCGACCCAGATCTTGGCGATGGCGTCGGGGTTCTCTTCGGCAACGGCTTCGATCTCGACGCCGCCTTCCTTGGAGAGCATGCCGAGATGCTTCTTTGCGGAGCGGTCCAGGGTGAAGCTGGCGTAGTACTCCTCTTCGATGTCGGAGGCCTTTTCGATCCAGACTCGCTGGACGATGTGGCCCTTGATGTCGAGGCCAAGGATGTTGGTGGCGTGCTCGCGAACGGCGTCGATGTCGGCGGCGAACTTCACGCCACCGGCCTTGCCGCGTCCACCGGTGTGCACCTGCGCCTTGACCATCACGGGAGTGCCGAGGCTCTCGGCTGCGGCAACGGCCTCATCGACCGAAAACGCGATCTGGCCCGGTGAAACCGGCATCCCGTACTCGGCAAAGAACTCCTTGCCCTGGTATTCGAACAGATCCACTGCGAGCCTCCGAAGGGGGTTTTGATTTGTCGGTCATACCGCGTCGTCATCGCAGTGACCACCAGCGATACTAGGCAGGCGGACCGTTGTATCCCGAGCTTTGCCCGGGATTCACGACGATTCCTGATTCATCCACCCACCCGTTCCGAAGGGAAACCCATGCCCGTCGCAAAAGGCCCGAAGTTCGATCTGCGAAGCGCTGCGGTGCTCGGCGGCATTGCCCTCGTCGTGGTGTTCGGCCTCGGCATTGCGGCGCTGTTCTTTGCCCAAAGCTCGGGCAACATCGAGGTTCGCCTGGGCGATTCGGCGTTCCAACGGATCGAGACCGACCGCATGGCCGAATCCATCGCCGAACAGGGCCCGGTTCTGTGGCCCGATGTGGCAGGCGGAAGCCGGGACATCTGGCTGCAACACGTTGGCGACGACAATGCCACGGGGTGGACGGCCTTCGATGCCCGTCTCACGAGCAGCGGACGCGAATGCAATGTGATCTGGGACCCGGAGACGCGGATCTTCACCGACCCCTGCACCGAGGTGACCTATCCCGAAGACGGCGAGGGGCTGCCGCAGATCCCGGTGTTCTTCGATTCCCGCGAGCTCATCGTGGACATCAACGGCGTGTTCAACGCCGATCAGTTCCGGGGCTACGAGTCCCTCGAAGACCTGATTGCCGAGGCCGAAGCCGAAGAAGAGGCCGAGGACGCCGACAGCTGACCCTGCCCGGCGCAAGCGCACCGCTGCGCGGTGGCACAAAAAAGACTGAAGCGCCCCAGGAAACCCACCTCCCGGGACGCTTCGAAACCAAGTCCACCGATGTATACCCGCCAGCACATCACCTGGTTTTTACTAGGGGCTCGCCGCCTCTGTGCCACTACTACACCAGCTCTGACCCCTCGAATCTGACAACTAGTTGTCTTTTGGGGCCGATTCTTTGGATTTCTTGTCCAGAAATCGCCCAAGTCTGCCGATAACGAGCGCTGACCTGTCGAAAAGGCAGATTTTGATCCCTAGATCTTCTCGAGTGGGGCCCAGCGTCGTTCGCTTCGCTCACTTACCGAGTTCGGCTCCGCCGAACTCCCATCCCTAGATCTTCTCGAGTGGGGCCCAGCTGAGGAGTAGGTGCTTCTCGCCGGCGTCGGGGAAACGAACGCGGGCCTCGGCCTTGTCCCCGGAACCGGAAATGTCGAGGATCACACCTTCGCCCCACTTGGCGTGTCGGACGTCGTCACCGATCTTGAGCCCGAGCTCGTCGGCCCCCGAGGGCTGCGGCCCTTTCACCTTCATGGCGGCATCGACCATGGACTCACGGTTGGCGCTGCGATAGCTGCTGCCACCACCACCGCCACTGCCCCCACCGGAGCTCCAGCCACCGGACCCGAAGCTCGACGACCGACGTCGGGCGCGGGACCCCTCGGCGTCGGTCACGAGATGGGAGGGGATTTCGTCGAGGAACCGGCTCGGCGGGTTGTACTGCGTCTGGCCGTGGAGCATCCGACTCCACGCATGCGAAAGGTGCAGCTTCTCCATGGCACGGGTGATGCCGACGTAAGCCAGGCGGCGTTCTTCCTCGAGCTCCTTGGGTTCGCCCAGAGATCGCATGTGCGGAAACACACCGTCTTCGAGGCCGATCAGGAAGACGATGGGGAACTCGAGCCCCTTGGCCGAGTGCAGTGTCATGAGGATGACCTGTGACTCGTCATCGTCGAGCGCGTCGGTGTCGGCCACAAGGCTGACGTTCTCGAGGAAGGCATCGACGGTCTCGAACTCTTCGGCGCCGCCGACAAGCTCCCCGAGGTTCTCGAGCCTGCCCTCGGCCTCGATGGAACGTTCCTCTTCGAGCTCGGCGAGGTAGCCGGAACGATCGAGGAGAATCCGCAGCAGCTCGGCCGGGGTCTCCTTGTCGAGCAGTTCCGTGACCTCGTCGTGGAACACCAGGAAGTCGTCGATTCCGCGGGGCGCTCGACCCGAGATGCCGGCTTCGTCGTAGTTGCGAAGTGCATCGATGAACGGCACACCGTTGGCGTTGGCCCAGGTGTCGAGCTTACCGATCGAGGAATCGCCGATGCCACGTTTGGGCACGTTGAGAATGCGTTTGAGGCTGACCTCGTCGGTGGGGTTGACCACGGCCTTCAGATACGCCAGCGCGTCCTTGATTTCGCGACGGTCATAGAACCGTGTGCCACCCACGACCTTGTACGGGATGTTGACCCGAACCAGGTATTCCTCGAGCGCACGACTCTGCGCGTTCGTTCGGTAGAAGACGGCCATGTCCCCCCAGCGGTGCAGCCCGCCTTCGTGGACACGCGCGAGCTCATGGGTGACCCACTGCGCTTCGTCGACCTCGTCGTCGCCAAAGTACCGCAGGATCTTGTCGCCTTCGCCCTGCTCGGTCCAGAGTTCCTTGGGCTTGCGGCTCTCGTTGTTGGAGATGACGGCGTTGGCGGCATCGAGAACGGTCTGGGTGGACCGGTAGTTCTGCTCGAGCAGCACGACGGTGGCGTCGGGGAACGTCTTTTCGAATTCGAGGATGTTGCGGATGTCGGCGCCGCGGAACTTGTAGATGGATTGGTCGCCGTCGCCAACAACGCACACGTTGCGGTGGGCCTGGCCGAGCATGGTGACCATGGCGTTCTGCACGGAGTTCGTGTCCTGGTACTCGTCGACGAGCACGTGGCGGAACCGTCGTTGGTAGTGCTCGAGCACGTCGGGGTTGCGGCGGAACAGCTCGACGACGTTGAACAGCAGATCGTCGAAGTCCATGGCGCCGGCCTTCCGGAGGCGGGCCTGGTATTCGGCGTAGACCTCGGCGATCTTGCGCTCGAAGATCGTCTGCGCGCCCTCGGTGTATTCCTCGACCGTGCGGTAGTCGTTCTTGGCCGCACTGATGGTGGCGTGCACCGTGCGCGGCGGGAACTTCTTGCTGTCGAGGTTGAGGTCTCGCAAGACGTAACCGGTGAGGCGAACGGCGTCGGCCTGGTCGTAGATGGTGAACGACGACGGGAACCCGAGGCGGTCGCCGTCGCGACGAAGAATCCGGACACATGCGGAGTGGAAGGTGCTGACCCACATCTTCTCGGCGACGGGGCCGACGAGCCCGCCGACGCGGGTCTTCATCTCGTCGGCGGCCTTGTTGGTGAAGGTGATGGCGAGGATCTCAAATGGCGACACGCCGCGTTCCTGAATGAGGTGCGCGATCCGGTGGGTGAGGACCCGGGTCTTGCCGGACCCTGCACCGGCAATGATCAACAGCGGTCCTTCCGTGTGGAGAACGGCGTCTTCCTGGGCGGGATTGAGACCAGCGGTGAGCTCAGCGACGGACATCCGCCCACCATACAGGTGTTCGCCCCACCCAGAAGCGGGTTCAGC
>CAZFBD010000115.1:5125-8261 GCA_964517125.1 uncultured Acidimicrobiales bacterium | reverse complement strand
CGCGGTAGGTTCAGGAGGTGACCGACCTTGCACCCGCCGAATCTGCCGCGTCGGCGCTCGTCCTGGAACAGTTGTGGCTCACCGGGTTCCGTTCGCACGCACGTTTCGAGATGCAGTTCGCTCCCGGAGTGACCGCCATCGTCGGCCCCAACGGGTCAGGCAAGACCAACATCGTCGAGGCGACGGCGTGGCTTGCCACGATGCGATCCTTCCGCGGTGCCCCGACCGATGCGCTCATCCAACGCGGTGCCGAGCGGGCCGTCGCCCGAGCACAACTTCGCAGCGACGGCCGCGAGCTTCTGCTCGAAGCGGAACTCCCTCGCACCGGCCGTGCCCGCATCCAGATGAACCGGCAACGAGTCCAACGAACGAAGGACCTGCTTGGGGTCATGTCGGTCACCGTGTTTGCGCCCGACGATCTGGACCTGGTCAAGGGATCTCCCGGCGAACGACGGTCGTATCTCGACCATGTCCTGCTGGGGTTCCACCCGCGCAACGAAGCCATCCGTTCCGAGGTCGAGAAGGTGCTCAAGCAGCGCAATGCCCTGCTCAAGGGATGCCATGGCCGCCTCAGCTCCGAGGCCGCGTTCACGCTCGATGTCTGGGACGAGAAGCTCGCTCAGATCGGCGACCAGTTGTGTGCCCTTCGTGCCGACGTCATCGAGCAGCTCACGCCGGTCGTGCAGACCGCATTGCGAGCGGTCGCCGGCGGTGATCACGAGGTGTCGCTGGCCTACGTTGCCCCCTGGGACGACACCGGCATGGCGGCCGCACTCGAAGCGTCTCGCAAGGACGATGTGCGCCGGGGTATCAGCACGGTGGGTCCACATCGCGACGAACTCGAGCTGCTGCTCAACGGCATGCCGGCTCGCACCCACGCCTCGCAAGGGGAACAACGTTCGGTCGCGCTGGCTCTGCGGCTTGCTGGCCACGAGCTTGTTCGCTCCACCGTCGGTGTGGCTCCATTGCTCATTCTCGACGACGTGTTCAGCGAGCTCGACGACGACCGATCCGCCGCCCTCGTCGCTGCGCTCCCCACGGGTCAGACCCTGCTCACGTCCGCGACCGACCTTCCGCCCGGTGCGGTCGCCGACGCCACCATCCGACTTGGCCAGGCCGACGTTGTCTCCGTCTGATCGACCGTACCGTCGGACGCGTCGCGAGGCGTGGGACGGTCCGCGCCCCATGAGCGGCAGCGTCAACCGGCTGATGAAGCACATGAAGGCGCCCGAGGTTTCGGTTGTCGAGTCCGTGTTCTCCAACTGGGCCGACATCGTCGGCGAGGTCATTGGTGCCCATACCCGTCCGGTCAAGATCGAAGAAGGCAACCTGCTCATCGAGGTCGACGATCCGGCCTGGGCGAGCGAGATGGAGTGGATGGGCGAGGAGCTCGTCCGTCAGGTGCGCGAGAAGCTCAACACGGACCAGGTGAAGACGCTCACGGTTCGTATCGCCAAGCCTCGCTGAATCCCTACAGGGCAACCGCGGAGCGAAAGGCGGCCGGCGAACCATCGATCGGCTCGATGAGCATCCTTCGCCAGAACCAGGACCGCATCGAGCGAGTCGGAGGACGTCCACTGCTGCCCCTGTCCGGGTCGAACCCGGATCATTCGGCCTCGTTGGAGTGACTCGGTGCGAAAGTCGATGGTGTGCACTCCCGTACCGCCTCGAATGATGAGGAAGTGCTCGAATGATGGGCGTTCGGGCTCGCCGTCGGCGACGTTTCCCTGGCGTCGCCGCTGCAGATCGGCGAACTCGACAACCTCGATCGCCAGGTCCGGATGTCGCTTGGACGCAAACCCACCGGGCGGATGTCGGCTCGGTTTGGCCGGTTGGGTGCCTGTCCAGAATCGACCACGGAGCTCATCTGTGGGTGTTGGGGGTATCGGACAACCTAGTGACGATTGATCATGTTCCAGCGTTCACGATGCAGGGCCGCGGAGGCCGTCGGCGGCGGGTCGACGTAAGTACGGTGGAATCACGATGCTCAACCGCCGGGAACGCCTTGACCTGATCCTTCAGCGTGACGAACCCACGTGTGTCTGGTGTCGGCGACCGGTGAATGTGGGCCTCGTCGAGGCGACCACCGAACATGTGATTCCACGCGTGAAGGGCGGGCCGAGCTGGCTCGAGAACGAGGTGGCGGCTTGTCGACGGTGCAATGGCCGGCGTGGTCATCGGACGCTCGCCGACTGGGCCAACGAGTGCGAGGGAAATGGCTGGTGCCCCGACAGGCTGCGGCTGGTCGGTCGGCTCGAAGCGCTCGCCGATCGCATCGCCGAGGAGGGCGGCCAGCGTCGGGTCCGCAAACCACTCGACAGAGAGTTGCGTAGGCTCCGGAAGTACAGCTTCGAGGGGAACTGAGATGGACGCAGACTTCTGGCACGAACGGTGGGAGCAGGGGCAGACGGCCTTTGATCAGCAGGTGCCGCACCGGTGGCTCGACGAGCACTGGAGTGAACTGAACCTGTCCCAGGGTTCCACCGTGTTTGTTCCCTTGTGTGGCAAGAGCGTGGACATGGTGTGGCTGGCCGACCACGGGCACCGGGTCCTCGGTGTGGAGCTCAGCCCAATCGCAATCTCCGAGTTCTTTGCCGGGGTTGGACTCGAACCCGAAGTCCGGACCGAGGGAGCCTTCACCGTTTCGTCGGCCGGGGCCTACGAGCTGTGGTGCGGCGACCTGTTTGCGTTCACCGCCGACACGCTCGCCGGCGTTGCGGCCGTGTACGACCGGGCGAGCATGGTGGCGTTGCCGCCCGAGATGCGGGTTCGCTTCGCCGACCATCTCACCGCGGTGGTGCCGCAGGCTGCGCCGATCTTTCTGGTGACCTTCGCCTACGACCAGAGCGAGATGTCGGGACCACCCCATTCGGTCACCCACGCCGAAGTCACCGAACGCTTCGTTCCTGCATTTGTGCTGACACCGGTTGAAGACGTCTCGGTCATCGAGAACGCCGCACCCATGCGAGAACGTGGTCTCACCGAACTCCACGAAGCGCTGGTACTCCTCCGCCGCTGAGCGACGACGCCAGTGATACACGGTTGATATATCAAAGGTGCCAGGCTCCCTGAAGGCGAAAGGTGCCAGGCACCTTCGTGGGAAGTTCCTGAAAAATCAGGGGTTGTGGCCAGCGAC
>CAZFBD010000115.1:0-5025 GCA_964517125.1 uncultured Acidimicrobiales bacterium | reverse complement strand
GGTCGTCAAGGTGCCAGGCACCGTTGGTTACGGGCGAGGGGCGCAGATGCACGCTGCGACTTGGGCCAGGGGGAGTGGGGCGCACATGAGCTGTCCTCGGAGGGGACCCTCGTTGCCCGATACCCACTTGACGTCGGCCCAGCTGGGGGCCGGGAGCCCGAGACGGGCGACGATGGACGATGTCGTGTCGCCGGTGCTCACCGTTGTACAGGACGCCGAGTCCACCGGCCGTTCGGAGGCGAGCTCGCCGAAGAGTTCGAGCCCCACTGCCTCCGCCACGAATTCCACTGCTCGAATGCCCTCGGCCTGTGTGGCGGCGCCGTCGGTGAGGATGCTGATGGCGACCGTTTCACCATCGGGCCCGCGAACAACTCCGGTGCTGGCGACCCGCCACGTGTATACGCCGGCGAACGGCGCACAGTTCGACGACGAACACGGGAAGAAGCCGTTCTTTGCCAGCGCCTGCCATGAAATCGGGCACGGCGGCTGAGATTCCCCACTGCTGCGAGTGGTGGACGCCCGCGAGCACGTCTCGGGCAACCGCCCGACTCTAGGTCGTGAGCGAACCCGGGCTGCCGTCGTGGAGGGTGGCAAGTGCCACCGCGTTGAGTTCGGCTGCAGACGCTCGTGAGATGCCGTACACGGCCGTGTGGGAGATTCCGGGGGCCCCGGCGGCGTCGCCATATGCCTGCATACCAGCGACGCCGGCAGCCACATAGAGCTCCGATGTCGGCGGACGGTTGTGGGAGAAGTGGATCATTCGTTCCACGCGGGCCAGATCGGTTGGGGAGAGTTGGCCGGTGGACTGTTCGTGGCGTTCCAACGTGGCGCCCAACAGGTGGAGTTTGATCGCCGACGCGGTGGTCAGGCGAAGCTCGGGGTTCAGGTGCATTTCGCATCCCGTCCTGGTGTCGAGAACGGCGGCTGTGATTGTCAGGTCGCCAACGTCGCTGCTCAACGCGTCGTGAAACGCGGTATCGAAGGCGTCGGGGCAACCGTCTGCCGGGGCGGGTTGGAACGCCATCGGAAGGCCCATGAACGCCAGGATCGCACCTGTCAGGAACCGCCATCCGAACATGGATTGAGAGTAGTTGGCACCAGTCGTCCGAAGGCTCGGTGAAACCTGAATTTTCAGTAAATCCAGCCTGTGGAAAACTCGCAAGAAACCGGCTGGTCTGAGCCGAATGTCACCCCCTGTCTGGTAGACTTACATGGTCGTAATTTCTCGACGAAAGGGGTATGTCTCGTGGCTGATTCACCGGAGTCTTACAGCGCGGAGAACATCACCGTCCTCGAGGGTCTCGAGGCGGTTCGCAAGCGCCCGGGCATGTACATCGGTTCCACCGGTCCTCAGGGTCTGCATCACCTCGTGTACGAGGTCGTCGACAACTCGGTCGACGAAGCCATGGCCGGGTTCTGCTCGGCCATCGAGGTCGTCATCCATCCCGACGGTTCGGCCGAGGTCCGCGACGATGGTCGCGGCATCCCCACCGGGGAACACCCCAAGTACGAAGGCATGTCTGCGGCCGAGGTCGTCATGACCGTGCTGCACGCCGGCGGAAAGTTCGGTGGCGGCGGCTACAAGGTGTCCGGCGGTCTGCATGGCGTGGGCATCTCGGTCGTGAACGCGTTGTCCAGTCGGGTCGAGGTCCAGATCGACCGGCAGGGCGACCATCACTACATGGACTTCGCCGATGGCGGAAACGTGCAGACCAAGCTTGAGGTTCGAGGCAAGGCGCCCGACGATCGCACCGGCACCACCGTGCGCTTCTGGCCCGATGGAACCATCTTCGAAGAGACCGACTTCCGAGCCCAGACACTTCTGGACCGGTTCCAGATGATGGCGTTCCTCAACCGCGGGCTGAAGATCCGGTTCCAGGACCTCCGCCGCGACGAACCACACGAAGATGCCGACGAAGACGGCTGGATCGAGTTCCACTACGAGGGTGGCATCATCGACTTCGTCAGTCACGTGAACGAGGCGAAGGAAGCGCTCTTCAGCAAGGTTGGCTACTACGAGGTTGTCGAGGAGACGCAGGAAGTCGAGATCGCGTTCCAGTGGAACACGGGCTTCAACTCCGATGGTCTGCACAGCTTCGCCAACGGCATCACGACCGGTGGCGGCGGCATGCACGAGACCGGCTTCCGCTCGGCGCTCACCCGTACGCTCAACGCCTACGGACACGACAAGAACTATCTGAAGGAATCGGAATCGCTCTCGGGCGACGACGTTCGTGAAGGCCTGACCGCCATCATTTCAGTGCGCTTGCAGGACCCACAGTTCGAGGGCCAGACCAAGGACAAGCTCGGCAACGTGTCGGTCCGGTCAATGGTCGAGAAGGCCACCAACGACAAGCTTGCCGAATGGCTCGAAGAGAACCCCAAGGAAGGCCGGGTCATCATCGACAAGGCCATTTCCGCGCAGCGGGCCCGCGAGGCTGCCCGAGCGGCTCGCGACACCATTCGTAACAAGACGGCGCTCGATGGCGCCGGCATGCCTGAGAAGCTCAAGGACTGTTCCTCCAAGGATCCGCGTGAACGAGAGCTGTTCATCGTGGAGGGCGACTCCGCTGGTGGTTCGGCCATCCAGGCCCGCGACCCGAGGACCATGGCCATCCTGCCCATCCGCGGCAAGATCCTGAACGTCGAGCGTGCTCGTATCGACAAAATGCTCAAGAACAACGAGGTCCAGACCCTGGCGCAGGCCATTGGCGCCGGCATCGCCGAAGAGTTCGACATCACCAAGATCCGGTACCACAAGATCATTCTGCTGGCCGACGCCGATGTCGATGGCAGCCACATCCGCACGTTGCTGCTCACGTTCTTCTTCCGCCAGATGCGCGAACTGGTCGAGAACAACCACATCTACATCGCCCAGCCGCCGCTGTACTCCACCACGGTTGGCAAGGAGAAGATGTACCTCAAAGACGACCGCGAGAAGGACCTGTTCACCGAGAACAACCCCAAGCACAAGAAGGACTTCCAGCGTCTGAAGGGCCTGGGCGAAATGCAGTGGCAGGAGCTGGCGGAAACCACGATGAACCCGGGCGACCGAACCCTGCTGCAGGTGTCGGTTGATCAGGCCGCCATCGCCGACGAGGTGTTCAGCACGCTCATGGGCGAAGACGTGAGCCGCCGCAAGCACTTCATCCAGACGAACGCCAAAGACGTTCGCTTCCTCGACATCTAGTCACGCGGCGCGCGAGCGCGCCGCGGGTTGTCCCATTCCGACCAGCGCCGGTCGCATCGTGACCTCGACGGACACGCGAACCGACTCCAAGAATCCAACTGCGGTGATCGAACCGCAACGATTCAGGGAGTCACAATGCAATTCATCAAGGCTGAGGGCGTGCACATCGCCATCACACTGTTCGCCATCCTCATGGGGCTCGGCGGAACCGTCATCGGAATCTCAGCGCTCGCCGATCCGACTTCAGCGGTGAACTTCGTTGCTGGAGCCGATGACCTGGCCACGTCTTGGGCCGGACGAAACATGGGCCTCGGAATCGCCATGCTCGTCGCCGTGGCCATGCGCAACGCGGCCGGATACGCCGCCGCATTCGCCGGTGCGATCTGCCGCGAACTCAGCGACGTCATGGTCGAGTTCAACGCCGCCTTCTTCGCCATCATGCTCATCGAGATCATCTGCCTCGGCATCTGCGTGCGCGCCGTCCTGATGCAGCGGGGTCAGACGGCCTCAGCCGCGGCGTAGTCAACCACGCACCGGCCCTCCCCACGGGGAGGGTCGGTCAACTGTCCAGATTCGACCCGACCCAGTCGGGTTGTGGCCGTGACACCGCAAACCTGCGGCGGGAAAATCGCACGTCGCTCCTCGAAAGGACCCGTCTCATGCAACCCCACAAGATCGCTACGTGGGCCGAGATCGAAGACCGCACGCCGGTCGGTGTGCTCGTGTCGAACGTGGATCTCGTCATTGTCCGGTTCGACGAGAACCATTCGGTGCTCTTTGGCCGGTGCCAGCACCGGGGAGCGCTCATGGCCGACGGCCATGTTGCAGGCGACAATCTGATCTGTGGCGTACATGGCTGGGACTACGTACCGTGCACGTCCTGGTAGGCGCCCTGGTAGGCATCGCGATCATACGGCTGGGGGTTCGCGGCCTCCCACGCCATGACCTCGTCAAGATCGACGAAGAGGTCGCCCTCCTCGATCCACGACGAGAACTTGTGCAGCTGTTCGTCGTTGTTGTAGCGCGACACACCGGTGCGAAAGCCGGCCGGATGAGCCGCACAAGACCGCCCTGGTCGAAGCCGACGTGGCCCATTTGATCTTCCCCGACGAAGTACAGGTGCAACCCAGCGACGAACCGGCGTCGGGCCCCGAGGGACGCACATGGCCACGGTCAACGCCCCCACCAACGGAAACGCTCGACGCAGCGGTGGACCTGATTGCTGACGCTGAGCGCCCCCTGATCATCGTGGGCGCTGGTGCGCGTCAGGACATGGACGCGATCATCGAGCTGGCGGAGCATTTGGGCGCTCCCGTCGCCACGACGTTCAAGGGCAAGGGCCAGATCAGCGATCATCACCCACTTGGCTGCGGCGTGCTCGGTCGGTCGGGAACGCCGATCGCAAGCTGGTTCATGAACGAGAGCGATCTCATTCTTGCGTTTGGCGCATCGTTCGCCAATCACACCGGCATCTCGCCCTACAAGCCGATCATTCAGGTCGACCACGATCCAATGGCGCTCGGACGGTTCCATCCGGTCACCGTTGGTCTGCTCGGCCACGTCGGAGTTGTTGCCAAAGAGATCAACGGACTGGTGAGCGGAAACGCTTCGGTCGATCGCCGGAGCGAGGTTGCCGATCGGCGGAAGATCTGGCGAGACGAAAAGGCCTCCCGAGCGCAGGACGACCGGGGACAGGGCCTGGGGTCAGCGGCGATCTTCGCCGAGCTGACAACTGCCGTCGATTCCGACGCCGTCATCGCGGTGGATGTCGGCAACAACACGTACAGCTTCGGTCGATACTTCGAAGTCGACCGCCATACGGTGCTCATGTCCGG
>CAZFBD010000114.1:0-8725 GCA_964517125.1 uncultured Acidimicrobiales bacterium | reverse complement strand
AGCACGAAGTTGACGACCTCTTCGGCGAGGATGCGGGCGATGCGTTCGGCGTCGCCTGCTCGGTCGGCTCGGACGTCGATCTGGATGACGCTCTGGGTGTCGTCGACTCGGGCGATGGTGAAGCTGTAGTCGTCTTCGGCGCTGAGGCGGGTGCGGTCCTCGATGGCGAAGAACACGTCGGGGAATTCGACGGCGTTGACGAGGTCGTCGAGGTGATCGTCGAGGATGGGGTTCGGGCGATCGATGTAGCCGACCCGCTGTCCGAAGACGAAGGTGGTGGCGGTGTGTTTGGTGTCCTGCTGCAGGCCCATGACGAGGGCGACGGTGGCAGCGGCGGCGACCGACACGAAGATGATGGCCAGCCACGATGGCCGGGCGAGGAGACGGAACGGGTTCTGCATCAGGCGGTCTCTTTGACCTGTTCGGTGTGGCCGGTGGCTTCGCCACGCAGGACCTTGGCCCGGTGCACGTTCCAGTAGTAGGCCGAAACGAGCAGCGCGACCCAGTAGGCGGCGGTGGTGGTGATGGCCGCACCTTCGATGCCGTAGTTGGGGAGCAGGAGAATGAGGCCGGCGATGGTGATGAGCGCGGCGGCGATCTGGGCCTTGGATGCGTCTTCGGGTTTGTTGAAGGACTGCAGCGCCACGTTGTACACCTGGGTCACATCGGCAGCAAAGGCTCCGGGCAGAAGGAGAAGTAGTGGGGTGACGGACTCTGCGAACACCGAGCCGAACACGAGCGGCACGAGCAGCTGGGCCGAGGCGCCGATGACGATGAGGATGCCGGCCGAGGCCGCACCCACCCACACGACCGACTTGCGGATGCGGGCGAGGCGCTCTTCGTCGGACGCGGCGTTGCGGATGAACGGCAGGAGCGACTGCGCGATGCCACGGGCCACGGCGCCCGAGATGGTGGCAACGGGCGCAGCGACTGCGTAGAGGCCCAGGTCTTCGGGGCTCACGAACGCGACGAGCACGAGCTGGTCGATGCGGTTGCTCATGACGAACGACAGGTTGCCCACCCACGCACGCAGCCCGAAGTGGCGGACCTCTTTGAGGATGGTGCGGTCGAACCCGCTGCCGGGAAGCGAGCGGGTGCTGAACAGCGTGTAGCCCCAACCGAAGAGCATGGCGCAGAAGGTGGAGGTGAGTGCCCGGCCCACGGTCATGGTGCCGGTGACGAAGAGCACGAAGTACCCGAAGGTGATGAGGAACTGGGGCAGCGCCAGCAGGAGGTTGAATCGGAAGGTGTTACCGATGCCGCGCAGGTAGAAGACGGCCGAGGTGAAGGGGCCGTTGAAGAGCTGGAGCACGATGAACATCACGTAGAAGATGCGGAGTCCGTCGAAGCGTGCGTCGTTGAAGACGTCGCCGCTCATCTGCCAGATGAAGAAGGGGGTGAGGGCGATGGCCATGGGGATGGCCACGAAGGCGGTCATTGCCCACGACGACATGATGAGTCGGCGGTTGTCCATGTCCTTGGCGAAGTAGGCCACGGCGTTGGGTACGCCAATCTGGAACGCCCAACCGAGCACGACCGTGTTGCCGAAGACGGCCGCCACGGCGCCTCGGCCGTCGTCGCCCAAGGCACGTGCGAGCATGATGCTGTTCAGGAACATCAGCCCGGTTGTGATGATGAAGGCGGAGCTCGTGAAGAGGGTTTCGAACTGTTGCCGGTCCATCGTCCGAAGCCGTGCAGGCAGAGGAAGTTTGGAGACGATTTTGTTCATTCTCTGACAGTCTCCTCGACCGTGTAACGACGTCGTAAATCCTCATCGGCGAAAAGTTCAGGAAATGAACTTTCAGCTTGCCACCAATTGCCGACGATAGTGCGAGAACATAGAGATGGCGGTGGCGTTTCACGACACATCTCTTTGCGCTGCCAAAAACATGATTGGGGTTATGAAATGCGACGAAAGATAGTGCACCTCCTACTTGGGGTGTCCATGATTGCTGCGTTGCTCGCAGTACCACAGGGGGTCGGCGCTGCGCCGGGCGTCGGCACGTGGGACGGCTTCGACCCAGGTGTTGGACTCACCAACTCGACAGCCCTGTTGGCAGTCAGCGCGGCTGACCCTCCCGGCTGGGGCGTTGCCACCACCGACGACATCGCCGGCGCTGGCGCCGACGTGTGGATCAACAACCACGCACTCGCTTCCGAGTGGTACCCGAACGGTGCCATCGGCGCCGCAGCTGCGGGAGCCCGCGACGAGGTGCCCGCCACGCCGACCGCTCTTGAAGCGTTCGACTCGCACGGCATTGCGTTCTCCGACTTCAACAACGATGGTGTCGAGGACCTGATCGAGGTTCGTGCCCGTGACAACGCCAACGCCATCACGAACGGCACCAACATTGGTGGCGTGTCAGCAGACGTTGTCGGCGCCGAGGACGATCGCGGCCGTGGCCGCGCCGTGCTTCCGGTCGACATGGATTGGGACGGCAACATGGACATCGTCATCGGCAACCTGGACCGCACGGTCCTTGGTTGTGACGACGACTCCGATGCCGATCCCGACGTCGACTGTTTCGACAGCTCCGGCGATGATCCGGCGATCAGCGATGTCTACCTGGGCGAGGGTGACCTCAGCTTCACCTCGACCGACGACAACGCCAACAACGACGACATCAACGATGCCGACATCACGCTGCTCTCCATGACCCGCACGGGTCCTGGCGCAGACAGCGTCATCGTCACGCACAACAACTTCACGGTTGGCCTCGACAGCCTTGCGGTGAACGTTGCAGTTCCGACTGCGGCTGTCGCCGGCATTGGCCAGATTCAGGGTGCGTTGAACAACGCGAACAACATTCGCGACATTGTGTTCGGCAACCTCGATGGCGACATCAGCACGGTTGAGTACGCGGTTGCCCGCCTCGACGGCGAGGACAACGACGATGATGCTGGCGGCGTCGCCGACGGCACCCCCGACAACCTCGGCGAACGTCCGATCGTCACGGCGAACATTGCGCAGATCGGTACGCCGATGGCGGAGATCTCCAACGACCTTCGTGCCGACAACTGCGGCACGCTGGCCATGGGCGACTTCGACAACGACCGCGACATCGACATCTTCGGTGGCTGCACGTTCGACACGCAGGACAACGACATCCTGCTCGAGAACGACGGCGCCGGAAACTTCTCGGTCATCCCGCTCGGCGCAACCACCACCGCTCGTGCGGTTGCGTCGGCCGTGACCGACTTCAACGGCGACGGCTTCATGGACGTCGTCGTGACCAAGGGCTTCGACACCACCAGCGGCGAGGACTTCTCGTACACGAACGGTGGCGGCACCAACGGTTACCTGCAGATTGACCTGGACAGCACCGACAACCCCGACGCCATGGGCGCTCAGGTGTTTGTTGGTTCCACGCCCGACGGTGCTGCCGCAAGCGCCGCCGACTGGCAGGTTCGCGAAATTGCGCACGCCTACCACCGTGGTCAGGACACCCGCATGCTGCACTTCGGTCTTGGTGACGCTCCGGAGATCGCTCCGGTTGTTGTCGTCTGGCCCGAGGGCACCGTCGAAGAGTGCACAGTCGATGGTGGCATCAATCAACGTGTGACCATCTCGCAGGGTGGCACCGGCTGTGAGGTCATCACCGACCTTGCGGCAACGCTTGCTGCTGCTCCCGTGTACCCGGTGCTCGTGGACCCACGTCCGCTCTGCTACGGCCAGCCCATCACGATCTCTCTGGATCAGGCTGTGGCCGACATGTACAACGACGAGCCGTTCGCCATCGAGTTCGGCACCACGGGAACCAACGGTGACGATGTCATCTGGGGAACCGATGGCGACGACACCATCAACGGCCTTGCTGGCAACGATGCCATCTGTGGTGAGGGCGGCGACGACACCATCAACGGTGGCAGCGGCGAGGATCGCATCCTTGGTGGCGACGGCGACGACAGCATCCTTGGTGGCGACGGCATCGACCGCATCTTCGGTCAGGACGGCAACGACACGATCATGGGTGAAGAGGGCCGCGACCGGATCGGTGGCGGTGCTGGCAACGATGAGATTCATGGTGGACTCAACCGTGACCTCATCGATGGCAACCGTGGCAAGGACGTCATCTTTGGTGACGGTGCCCGTGACCGCATCCAGGGTGGTTCCGGCGCCGACATCATCGAGGGCAACGGTGGCAACGACCGCCTGAAGGGCGGCGGTGGCAACGACACCGTCAACGGCAACCGGGGCAACGACATCTGCATCGACTTCGAGGTCGAGAAGAATTGCGAAGCCTGAGTTACCGCTGATCTCTGAACCCCTTCGGGGGTGAGAACACACAATGGGTGCTGGTTCCTTTGGGGCCAGCACCCGTTGTGGTTTTCGGGCACCCCTCGATTCTTCGGGCGTGGACATGTACCGTCGCGGCTGGGACTCAGTTTTGGAGTGACGTGCGGACGAGTGGTGGCCGGTGGGGCCGATGGACAGTGTTGGTGGTTGTGCTGTCGGTGGTGTTCGCTGACGCGCTGTCGGCAGATTCGCCGTTGACGCCGCCGATTCTGAATCGGGGTGTGGACGTGATCGTCTCGCCCTTTGTGGAGGTGCCGTTCAACGGCGATGCTGCGCCACGGTTGAACTCCATGGCTGTTGCCGGTGAACGGATGTTTGTGGCCGAGGACATCGGCGGCCGCATCTGGGAGATCGTCGAGGGTGCCGATGGCCGCGAGGCTTCGCTGTTCCTGGATGTGGGTGCGGCGATTGCGGCCCAGACCGGCCGCACGATGGACACGACGAACCTGTTTCACGGCGGGTTGCGAAGTGTTGCCTTCCACCCTGATTTTGCGGTGAATGGCCTGTTCTACACGTCGGTGATGGAGACCCGTTCGCCATCTCCCGATGCCGACGACTACCTGAGTGGTTTCGATCAGCCGGTGGACGCTGACAGTGTGTTGGTCGAGTGGTCGGTCGACTCAGAGACGGGTGCCGCCGACGCCACCAGCTATCGGCAGGTGTTCCGTGTGGGCATCCCGGTGTATGACCATCCGATCAAGCAGATCGCCTTCGACCCGTTCGCTGAGCCCGGGGACCCGAACCGCGGGCTGCTGTTCGTGGGGCATGGTGATGGAAGCATCTGGTCGGTGTTTGCCGGGGGTGGTCAGGCGAACGACGCGTTGGGCAAGGTGCTGCGAATCGACCCGATGGTTTCCGGTGACGACGCGTACTCGGTTCCTGCGGACAACCCGTTCGTGGGCGACACAGACATGCTCGACGAGGTCTTCTCGTTGGGGCATCGGAACCCGCATCATCTTGCGTTTGTGCGGGACTCGAACGATGCGGTGCATCTGGTGACTGCGGAGCCGGGTCGTGACAACGTCGAGGAAATCAACCTGGTGTCCATTGGCGAGGACTATGGCTGGTCAGAGCGTGAGGGCACGTTTGTGCACCTGTCGGCTGGCGGGTTGGAAACCGGTGTCGATCCGCTTCCTGCCGATGACGTGGTCAACGGCTACACCTACCCGGCCGCGCAGGTGGGCCATGATCCCGACGCAGCGCAGCAGGCGGTTGCGGGCGGGTACGCGACGAACAACGGATCGGTTCTTGACGGCCTGTACCTGGCAGCGGACTTTCCGAAGACCGGGACCATCTGGCACATGGGTGTCGATGACTTGGCGAACGCCGTCACGAAGCTGGACGCCGGCAACCCGAACCGCGACTCGCCCGAGGATCTGACGCAGGCGATGATCGGCGAGGCACAGGTGTTTCTGGACGCCGACGGTGATGGCGCCGGTGCTCCGGTCCCCCGGAACAACCTGCTGGACGTGTTCGACGATTCGGCGAACTACGACGGTTCCGGGCGGGCCGATGTGCGTTTCGGTCAGGGCCCCGATGGCGAGATCTACGTGCTGAACAAGCGCAACGGCATCGTCTACCTGATCCTGAACTCGCAAGCGGTCGAGCCCGAAGAGCCGGAGGAACCGGAAGAGCCCGAGGAACCGGAAGAGCCCGAACCCGAGGAGCCGGCCGAGCCGCGCTGTGGCGGCCGCGCAATCACGGTCGACATCGCCAACGGCGACCAGCCCACGCAGGGCAACGATGTGATTCTGGGCACTGCAGGCAACGACGTCGTGAACGGCCTTGGTGGCGACGACGTCATCTGTGGGGGAGCGGGCGACGACCTGCTGAACGGCGGACCTGGCAACGACCGCATGTACGGCGAGGCCGGCGACGACACGATTCTTGGGAGCTCGGGACGTGACCGCCTGAGCGGCGGGTCGGGCAACGACCAGATCGATGGTGGCGAGAACCGGGACCTCATCGATGGCAACCGTGGCCGCGACCGCATTTCCGGCGGCAGCGCCCGCGACCGTATTCAGGGCGGAGCCGGAAACGACACGATCGACGGCAATGGCGGAAACGACCGGCTGAAGGGCGGCGGCGGCGCTGGCGACATCGTGAACGCCGGCCGCGGCATCGACATCTGCGTCGACTTCGAGACTGAGAAGAACTGCGAACGATGACCAGTCAGGCCACGTCTCCGAGGGTGAGAACGACGCAGCGTCGCATTCGTTCGGCGATGAATGACGGGTCGTGCGGTGGGCCGAGGAGCCCACGACAGGGCGTGAGTGGACGGTCTACTCTCGCGACGTACAGCAACGTTCGGGGTAAGCAACAACATGCGCAACAAACTTGCGAAGGCGTCTTTGGTGGCGGCTCTTTCTGCAGCGGTCGTCACGGCATCCGGCACTGCCGACGGCCAGGGATGGCTCGGGTTTCAGGTGAACACGGCGCCGTCAGCGGTCGGTGTGGGCACGAGCCCGTCATGGGGCCTCGGCATCACCGAGGACCTCGGTGGCAACGGCGTCGACATCTGGAACAACAACCACGGCAACCTTTCCGAGGCGATCGTCGACATCTTCCAGGGCAACCAGTCGTCCCAGACGTCGATCACCGCCGGCGACCCCACCAACAGTGGCCCCGACACGCATGGTGTGGCGTTCTCCGACATCGACGGCGACGGCGACGATGACCTCTTCGAGGTCTCGGGCCGCAACAACAAGAACCGCCTGTTCCGCAACGACAACGGCACATTGACCTTTGTGGCAGCGGGTGCCCTTGAGGACATTTTCGGCCGTGGCCGTCAGCCGCTGTTCCTGGACTTCGACAACGACGGCGACATGGACGTCATCGTCACCAACCTGGACCTGCGGTCCGACCCGGTGCCGCAGAACGAGCGCCAGCTGAAGCCCAGCGAGCTCTACGAGAACCTGAATGGCCTGGGCACCGCATGGGCCAAGGTGGCCGACCCCAACGAGATCATGTCCGACGGCCACATCCGCATCGCCTCGCTGACCTCAACCGGCCCGGCCACACCGCAGATCGTTGCCACGCACGACGTCTTCAACCTGGCGAAGGACTCCATCGCCGTGGGTACCGGCGTGTTCCAGGAGCCGTCGAACCCGGCCACGCCGCGGGTCGACACCAGCCTGTTCATTCGTGAGGTCCTGGTTGCCGACTTCGATGGCGACCTGCACCCCGAGTTCTTGGCGGTTCATGGCGACGCCAACGCTGCCAACAACCACCAGATGAAGATCTACGAAGTGAGCGGTGCTGGCAACGGCCGCACGGCAACACTTCCCGTGAGCGACCTGGTGGGCAACTGCCGTTCGGCAGCTGCCGCCGACTACGACAACGATGGCGACATCGACATCTTCGCCGGCTGCGCTCAACGTGAGCAGGGGCAGACCCGCAACATCCTCCTGCTGAACAACGGCTCGGGCGGCTTCTCCATTGCCGGCACCGGCCAGATGCCGGCCACCATCGCCGAGACCCCGGGTGCAATCGTCACCGGCGACCTGAACGGCGACGGCTGGATGGATGCCTTTGTGGCCAACGGCTACGACTTCGACATGGCCCTGGACCAGGTGTTCATGAACCGTGGTGGCACCAGCAACCACTGGCTGCAGATTGACCTGGCGAACTCGGGCAACCCCGACGCAATGGGTGCCCAGGTCATGGTGGGCACCACCAAGTGGCAGGTCCGTGAGACCGGCCACCGCAACCACCGCTCGCAGGACTGGGGCACCCTCCACTTCGGGTTGGGTTCGACCACGGCAATCGCTCCGGTGGAGATCATGTGGCCCGACGGCTCGTTCTCGTCATGCACGGTGTCGGGCGTTGACCGCCGGGTCACCATCGACCGCAACAGCCCCAACTGTGTTGCTCGCAACAAAGCTGGCTTCCTGAACACCATTGGTGCCACGCCAGTCACCGGCCCTGCCGGACCTCCTCCTGACCTGTGCGGCGGCCGTGTGGTCACCGTGGACCTGGCCAAGGGCCAGCAGCCCACCAATGGCGACGATGTCATTCAGGGCACCAACGGCCCCGACACCATCAATGCACTTGGTGGCGACGACCGCATCTGTGGTCTCGACGGCAACGACGTCATCCGCGGTGGTGCCGGCATGGACACCATCTACGGTCAGGATGGCGCCGACACTCTGTTCGGCGACTCCGATCGTGACCGGGTGTTCGGTGGCGCTGGCAACGACGAACTGCACGGCGGCGACGCCCGTGATGTGCTGCATGGCAACAAGGGCAAGGACGAGCTCTACGGCGATGGTGGCCGGGACCGTCTGAACGGTTCCACCGGCGACGACAAGATCGTTGGCGGCGGCGGAAACGACCGCATCAACGGCGGTGTCGGCAACGACACGGCGCAGGGCGGCAACGGCATCGACCTCTGCCTGGGTGTGGTCTCGTCGAACAGTTGCGAGCGCT
>CAZFBD010000113.1:3395-8864 GCA_964517125.1 uncultured Acidimicrobiales bacterium | reverse complement strand
CCGTCCACTCCTCGATCCAGACAGCTCGGACCCCACAACCGTTGTAGAGGCCTACCCAGTCGGCGCCCAGATTCGTGAAGGCAAGCGTGGACGGGTCGGACGGTTCCTCGGTCTGGACGTTCCACGCGGCCCCCATGAGCGCAGCCCGGAGTTCCGTCGGTGCCTCGGCCATGCCCGGCAACGGATCGACCCATCCGGACGGGGTGTCGGCCGTGCGCCGAGCGGTCAGAGTGTCATCGGCTCGGCCAAGGTAAAGCAGTTCCTTATCAAGGTCGGCCCGAATCCAGCCTCGTGGAAACGGCCACGCTGGTGGCGCCAGATCGCACTCGGGCTCAAGCTGGATGGTTTGGTCCAGACGGCGCCGCATGACACCGAAGTCCTCGCCGGCTTCGACCCAGCCCACGACCCAACCAGTGGTCCAACAGCCGTTGGAAATGCCGACCCACTCGAACTCTTCGTCGGGGGCGCCACGGTGAAACTCGATCGTGAGTTCTCCCTCATCGATGACCCGGCCGTTCAGATCCAGCACGGTCCAGCTGGACGGGAACAGTCGATCCTGGAACGTCCAGATCGCGGAGTCGTACGAATCGACCTCGTGCCGCACGTGGTTCAGATAGACAGCGGTGTGTTGAAAGTGCTCGCGAAACAGGATCCGTGAGATCACCGCGTTCGGAGGTGCCGTCGTTGTTGTATCTGAACGTGTGACGGTGGTTGGCACGGCTACTGCGAGCGGATCGAGCTCCTTTGGCTCAGCGACGCAGGCCGCCAGAGCGAAGGCCCCGACGAAGAGCGCCAGGATGGAACGTAGGTGTTGGATGGTTGGCCGCACAATGAGTTGTACGACCGAACCGACACGTTGGTTCCCGAAATTATTGGTTGGCCCGGTAGTCGGACTTGGGATAGGTGCCCAGACGCTTGAGGGTGCTGCAGAAGAACTGGAGCTCTTCGAGGGCGTTGCTCACGGCGGGGTCGCCAGGGTGGCCGTCGAACTCGGCGTAGAACTGCGCCACAGTGAAGCTCTGGTCGGTGATGTAACTCTCGAGCTTGGTCACGTTCACACCGTTCGTGGCGAACCCGCCCAGCGACTTGTAGAGCGCGCCGGGCACGCTGCGCACCTGGAACACGATCGAGGTCATCGCCCCGCCGTCGCGCGGGTCGGGGTCGATGGCCTTGCGGGACATGACCACCATGCGAGTGGTGTTGCCGAGCTTGTCCTCGATGCGGGTCCGCAGCACCTTCAGGCCGTAGATCTCGGCCGCGAGCTCGCTGGCGATGGCGCCGTAGCTGGGGTCGTTGCGCTCGGCGGCTTCCTTTGCCGCGCCGGCGGTGTCGCCGAAGTCCATTGGCTCGACGCCGAGTTCCTGGATGAGCCCGCGGCACTGGGCCAGTCCCTGCTCGTGTGACGCCACCGTCTTGAGCGTTTCGAGCGACGCTTCCTGGGTCCCGAGCAGGCAATGGCGAACGGGCTGGAAGTGCTCGCCGATGATGAACAGGTTCGATTCCGGAAGCAGGTGATGCATGTCGGCAACACGTCCACCGAGCGTGTTCTCGATGGGGATCATTGCCAGTTCTGCCTGTCCGGCCTCGACGGCGGCAAAGGCAGCAGAAAACGTGTCGTAGCCAACGGGTTCCATGTCCGGAAACGCACTCGCACATGCGAGGTGCGAGTAGGCGCCACGGACGCCTTGGTATGCGATACGAGAGAGCTCTGCCATCCCGCAATGCTACCGGGGGTGACCGGTGGGGCCTGAATCGCCGGTTGTCTCGTACCCTGTGGCGGGTGGATGACGCATCATTGAAGACGCTGCTGAACCAGGTTCGAAGCGGCGAGATCGAACCCGAGCAGGCCATGGCAGAGCTCCGCCGGCTTCCCTTCGTGGACCTGGGCGTTGCCCGAATCGATCACCACCGAGCTCTCCGGCAGGGGCTGCCCGAAGCCGTGTACGGCCCGGGCAAGTCTCCACAGGACTGTGTGACGATCGTGGAGGAGCTGCTCACCAACGGGTCCGGCCCGGTGCTGGTCACTCGCACCACACCCGAACAGCAGCAGGCCCTGCTCGACGCGCATCCCTCGGCCACGCTGCAGGGCACGCTCATGACCTGGCGGGCCAGCGAGCCGGTCGAGGATGGCCGAACCATCGCCGTCGTCACGGCTGGGACCGCCGACGCTCCGGTTGCCGATGAGGCGGCCGGAACGCTCGCCGCCTATGGCCGGAACGTCGACCGCATCACCGACGTGGGCGTGGCCGGAATCCACCGACTGCTCGCCGAGACCGACCGACTCGTTGCCGCCGACATCGTCATCGTCATCGCCGGCATGGAGGGTGCACTGGCGAGCGTGGTTGGTGGCCTGACCGGTGCCCCGATCATTGCGGTGCCCACCAGTGTTGGCTACGGAGCCGGTCTGGAGGGTGTGACCGCCCTGCTTGGCATGTTGGCCTCCTGTGCGGCTGGGCTCACCGTCGTCGGGATCGACAACGGGTACGGGGCTGCGGTCGCCGCACTTCGAACGCTCCGAATGGCGGACGCCTCATGAATACCTTGTGGGTGCATCCCTTCAACGGCATCGCCGGCGACATGATGCTTGGCGCATTGCTCGACGCCGGGGCAGACGCAGCCGAGGTCACGACCATGTTGTCGACACTGGGAGTCGATGGCTGGGAGCTGCAGGTGGAGTCCATCTTCCGCAGCGGCATTGGTGCCACGAACGTTCAGGTGATGACCGACGAGGGGCACGTGCACCGAACCGCCGGCGACATCATTGCGCTGGTCGAGTCTGCCGACCTGCCTGTCCGCGTCGTCGAACGTGCGGGTGCAGTGTTTCGAGCATTGGCGAAGGCCGAAGGGCACATCCACCGGCAGGACCCCGACACCGTGCACTTCCACGAGGTGGGCGGGATCGACGCCATCGTCGACGTGGTCGGCGTGTGCTGTGCGCTCGAGCTGCTCGAGATCGATGAACTGGTCATCGGTCCGGTGGCGGTTGGGCGTGGCATGGTCCGCAGCGCCCACGGCCGAATCCCGAACCCGGCACCAGCCACGGTGGAGCTGCTCGCTGGGTGGGAGGTCAAGGGACTCGAAACCCCGATCGAACTCACGACTCCAACCGGCGCCGCCATCGTCGCCGCACTTGGTTCGGCGTCGGGACCCATGCCAGCCATGACCGTGGCTGGTTCAGGCTTCGGAGCCGGCGACGCGGAACCCGACGACTTCCCAAACCTCCTGCAGGTGGTGCTCGGGCAGCGGGCCACGGTTCCCGCCGAAATGTTGACCCTCCTGGAAACGAACGTCGACGATGCCACCGGTGAGATCCTGGGCCACACGCTCGAACAACTCATGACCGCTGGTGCGCTCGACGCGTGGATCACTCCCATCCTCATGAAGAAGGGGCGGCCGGCGCACACCGTGTCGGTCCTGGCCGTTCCCGATCACGCCGCAACACTGTCATCCATTCTGCTTGCCGAGACCGGCAGCATCGGCGTGCGTCGGACGCACCTGGAACGAGACGCCGCCGAACGACGCATCGAGATGGTCGTGGTCGACGGGCACGAGGTTCGGGTGAAGGTCACCGCGCACCGGTGCAAGGCCGAACACGACGACGCCGTGGTTGCCGCAGCAGCACTGGACATGCCGGTTCGCGAAGTCGCAGCACGCGCCGAACAGTTGTGGCGCGACTCCGCACACGACTGACTCGCTGTTCCCGGCTGGCGGAACCAGCACATACGATGAGTCCATGACCGACGATCGTCTCTATTTCCGTCAGCTTCTCTCCGGCCGCGACTTCGCCACGAGCGACCCGGTGGCCCAACAGATGGTCAACTTCGTGTACCTCATTGGCGACCGTGAAACGAACGAAGCGGTCATCGTGGACCCCGCCTATGACCCAGCGGGAATCCTGGAGATCCTCGAAGCCGACGGCATGACGTGCACGGGCATGCTGGGCACGCACTATCACGCCGACCATGTTGGTGGATCCATGATGGGCTTCGATGTGGCCGGTGCCGCCGAGATGTTGGAGCACCAGTCCATCCCGCTGCACATCCAGGCCGACGAAGCCGAGTACGTCAAGAAGGTGACCGGTCTGACCGATGCCGACCTACGGACCCACGCTGGTAGCGAGGCGCTGCAGGTGGGCGAGATCACCATCGAGTTGTTGCACACGCCGGGTCACACTCCCGGGTCGCAATCGTTCCTGGTGGAGAACCGACTGGTTGCCGGCGACACACTGTTTCTGCAGGGATGCGGACGCACCGACCTTCCGGGCGGCGATCCCGAGCAGCTTTATCAGAGCCTCACGAAGGTGCTCTCACAGGTGCCCGACGATGCCGTGCTGTTCCCGGGACATCAATACTCTCCCGAGCCGTGCGCGACCATGGGTCATACGCGGACGCACAACATGGTCTTTGCGCCAACGAGTGCAGAGCAGTGGATGGCGATGTTCGGCTGACCCGTCCGGGTCAGCCGAACAGATCAGGCTGTTTCGATGTGGAGGTCGGCGTCGGAGGCCTGCGACCACACGTGACCACAGTGCTGACAGCTGGCGTGGATCTTCCCGCCGACAGGGTCGTCGAGGTCGATCTGGCCAATCTCACTGCAGTTCGGACAGGTGGGCCCGGTCTGGTTGCTGCGCATCTCCTGCTGAGCGGCGGCCTGCTGACGTGCGGCCTTCTTTGCCTTGCGCTCGTTGCCACCGAAGAACTTCGGTCGGCTTGACCAGAATCCGCCCTTGACGTCTTCTGCCTCATCCGGGCGCATGTAAGCCCACGGATCTTCGCGGGTGTCCTCATCGTCCTGGATACCAACCCAGGACTGGAGTGAATCGTCGACGGTCTCGGCTTCGGGGTCGAACACGGCGTCGAGGCCAAAGGCGGCCTCACCCTTGCCGTCGTTCACCGGATGAAGGGGAACCACATCGGCCACCGGGGCATCGTTGACTGGTGCTGCAGCGTCGCCCATGAAGGCGTCGAAGTTCTCTTCGGAGACGGACTGGTCGAGGGCGAAGAGGTCCTGAAGATCGCTCTCGATTGCGTCGGCGGTTGCGACGGAATCGAAGTTGGTGACGTTGTCGGCAACCGCTTCGTCGCCACCCATCGACCACTGCGTGGAAGTGAAGTCTTCTTCGGCCGGAACAGGAGCGTCCATGGCTGCGGATGCGGCGATGTCGCTTGCGTCGGGCTCAAAGGAGAAGACGGCGCCCGGGTCGCTTGTCGCCTCGTTGGAATCGGTGACCTCGGCCCAGTCCATGCTGATGGACTCTTCGGCGAAGTCCGGCGTCTCGAAGGAGGACGGCTCGAACGACAGAAGTGTTGGGGTCTCGACCTCGACCGGCTCGAAGGCCATTGGCTCGGCGACATCAGAAATGAGTGGCTCTTCGGGAGCCTCGAAGGAAAGCAGGTCAGGTGTCTCGACCTCGACCGGCTCGAAGGCCATGGGTTCCACGGCTTCGAAGGCTGGAGCCTCGAATGCCGG
>CAZFBD010000113.1:0-3295 GCA_964517125.1 uncultured Acidimicrobiales bacterium | reverse complement strand
GGAGCCTCGAATGCCGGAGCTTCGAAGACCGAGCCAGCGTCGGGAACGTCCACGTCGGCCACGGCCTCGAACGTCGGCTCTGGCAGAGCGTCCACGTCCATGTCGGGTGCTGGCGCAAGTGGTTCGAGTGCCGAGGTATCGAAGGTGACGCCACCAATGTCGTCTGTCGATGGTGCGAGCAGACTGGTGTCGAGTGTTGACGGCGGCAGGATCGGGACCACGATTGAGTGATCGATCGCCTGCGCACCGGGGGTGATGGTGCTCGGCAGGGCAACTTCGGGTGCAGGCTCCGCAACCAGTGGTTCAGGAGCTTCCTGGACGACGGGGATTGGTGCAGGCAGCGGCTCGGGGGCCACGGCGATCTGCTCAACTGGTTCAGCGAAGGTGATCCCGGCACCCTCGTGATCAGCCATGATCTCTGCGGCCAACGCCTCAGGTGTCGGCGCAGTAGGCGCCTGGGTCAGGTGTCCAAGCGAGTCGAGTTCGCTCAGGATGTCGCCGAATGTTGGCCATTCGCGCTCGGTGTTGTCGGTCATGGTGGGACTCCAAGTGCCGGTCTGCCGGGTTCGGCACAGCTGTCTTGACTAGTGGACTTGCTGTGCTACTTATCGGCGCAGTGCCGAAGAAAAGTGAGAAGTTCCTTGCACGAATCGACACGGAATCGTCCGGCAAGAGTGTTCATGAACCTTGGACGGTGGCCGATGGACGGGTGTGGTGAACATCGAAACAGATCACGATCGTGATCCCCTGCCTGTCAGCGCTGATGCCGCGGACCTCGTTGCCGAGAACGCAGCCCTGCGTCAGGCGGTCGAGGACGCCGATGAGCGCTGCCGGGTGGCCGAGGAACAGCTCCTGCGAGTGCACCGAGCCGTTCGTGCCATCAAAGCCGATGCCCGGAGTGCAAAGGAGCGCCGAAACCAGATTCTGGAGTCGGCAAAACAGCACGCCTCCGAACTGATTCGTCAGGCGCAGCACGAAGCCGAGAAGATCCGACCCGGTTTCACGGCACCAGACGCCACCGCGCTGTACGAAAGCTGGGCCAGCCAGGACCCGTCACTCGACGATCGCCTGGACGAATACCTCCAAAACGATCTCGAGCCCGACCGATCCCGAGATTGGATTCTCGGAGAACGATCGGGCTGAAACCGTGCGGGCGTAACGCCCGGGCGTTGACTATCGGACGTTGAACTCGATGCGGCGACTGGCCGCCTTGTTCTCGACGCCATCTTCGAGGATCGGACGGGTTTCACCGAAGCCGATCGTGTCGAGGTTGTCGCCGTTGATGCCGTTGTCGACCAGGAAGGCCTTCACCGAGAGTGCACGACGCTCGGACAGGTCCTGGTTGGAGACGTCGTTGCCGTCGGTGTCGGTGTGACCCTCGATGCGAGCGGTCACGTTCGGGTTCTCCGAGAAGAACGTGATTGCCTTCTGGAGCTCGGCCTGTCCGATTGCCGTGATCACATCGGAGTTGACCTCGAACTCAATGTTCTCGAGTGCGATGACCTCGTTGATCGTGGGCGGCGTGAGTGCCGGGGTGATGATGTGGATCACACCGTTGTCGGCCTCGATATCGGCGGCGATGACCAGCGAGTTTCCGTTGAGGAGGATGTCGTCGCCGTCGACCGTGATGCTCATTGGCAGCCCGGTGCGGGTCTGAACCGTTTGACCGTCGAGTGCGGCCAGGTCGGCTGCAAGCAACCGCTCATCGAGGAAGTGGTAGCCGACCAGGGCGGCAGCGCCGTCCGGATCGTCGGCCAGTGCCGGCACGTCGAGGAGCGCCATGGACTCATCGCTCAGGGCGAACAGTGTGCGGTCCACCTCGACACCGTTCTCATCGACCAGCGCCTCGAGATCGGCCTGCAGTCCCAGTGCGGAACCAACAGCTGCGAACTGACCAGCCTGTCCGGACTCGGTGAGGGCATCCCACATGGTGAAGGGTGCCGCAACAGCAACCGTGGTCTCCGGAGCTTCCGTCGTGGTCTCGGGAGCCTCGGTCGTCGTGGTGGGAGCAGCCGTGGTGGTCGTCGGTGCGACCGTCGTGGTGGCAGCAGCTTCCTCGACAACCTCGGGTTCTTCAACTACCTCGGGCTCTTCCCATTCGAGCTCGTTGCTCAGCAGCGCCGTGCCAAGGGCAGCGCCGCCAGCAGCAGCACCGATCGTGGTCTTGGCTTCGAGGCTGGAGACGTTGCCGGTGAGGGTCAGCTCGCCGTTCTCGAACTCGCAACGGATGTCGTCGAGCTCGCCGGACTCGATGGTGTCATTACCTTCGAGTTCCTCGAGCACGTCGGCGCAGGGGCCTTCGACCGCTGCCGTCAGGGGCTGTGCGGAGGTGGCGACTTCTTCGCCGCCACCGAACAGGGTTCCCCAGATGAGGGGGCCGAACAGGAAGATGCCGGCTGCGAGCAGACCGAGACCGAAGATCTGGGCGGTGCCAGACATCGGAAGGTCGGCGAACAGCTTCTCTTCGTCATCGTCGTCGCTGCCGAACCAGCCGCCTCCACCGGAACCGCCAGCTCCGCCAGCACCTCCGGCCACTGCTGCGCCTCCGGCCACGGCTGCGCCACCTGCGACGGTGGTGGTCGTTGACGTGACGGTCGCACCAGCGCCTGCTGCGGCACCAGCACCACCTGCAGCGCTACTTGAAACTGCGGCTGCGCCATCGTCGGCGGTGTCCTGCACTGCGTCGACGGCACCTGCTGCCTTGTCCTGTACGGCATCGGCGGCGCCGGTCACGGCGTCCTTGGCCTTGCCAGCAAGACCGCTTGCAGCGGCGGCCGCTCCGCCGGCTGCGCCAGCGAGCTTGCCGCCGATTCCGGCACCAGCGTCGGCGTCGGCGTCATCTGCGCCACCGCCGGGAAGCTTGTCCTTGGCGCCGCTGACCAGGCCCTTGGCCCGATCGGCGAGTCCGCCGGCGGCTGCGGCTGCGCCACCGGCTACGCCAGCTGCAGCAGCGGCTGCGCCACCGGCAACTCCGGCAGCAGCAGCGCCAGCCGAACCGGCGGTGTCGGCTGCCTTGTCGGCAAGGTTTGCGCCGGCGTCGCCAGCTGCGTCGAGACCGGCGTCAGCCGAAGCTGCAACACCGTCGGCCGAGGCGGCTGCGCCACCCGCGGCTCCTGCGCTGCCAGCTCCGTCGAGGTTGCCGGCCAGGGCGGCTGCGCCACCTGCGGCGAGTCCGCCAGCTGCAACGTCAGTGCCCGAAACTCCGGCGCCGCCGGAGCCTGCCACGGAACCAATGGATCCGCCGCCGGCGATTGTGGTGCGGTTGGCGTTGACTTGGGCTGCGGTGCAGGGGTGG
>CAZFBD010000112.1:0-9493 GCA_964517125.1 uncultured Acidimicrobiales bacterium | reverse complement strand
CGGCCGCATCATTCGCAGCCGAAGTCGAGCTGTTCGTGCTGTCGATCACCCCGTCGTCTGGAGCAGAGACGCTTCAGGCAGAGCTGAGCGGACTCGAATCGAACGCCCCCGAAGATACCGACCGAGCGACTCGCATTCGCCTACGCGAGGCCCGAGCTCTGATCCTGTGCACGAGCGGACATGCGAGTGATCTGCAACGGTCGGTTGAGATCTTCCGCGAAGTCGCTGCCGAGTGGGAGATGTTGGGAGATCGTCCGCAGAGCGCGTCGGCCCTGCGGCGCCTCGCGCTCGGCCCACTTGTACTCCTTGGACGTTGGGCCGAAGGAGCCTCCATGGCGGGACAAGCAACGCTCCTACCCGACAACCCGCTTGGAATGGCAGCAAGTGCGCAGGTGCACTGTCGGCTCTTGGCTCTTTCCGGGCAGCTCTCAGAACTCGATCGTTCACTCGCTCAGTCCGAGGGCCTCATCAACGCCGTCGGAGTCAGTTGGCTCTCTGGCTATATGCATTGGACTCGGATGCTGCGTGCCGGGTTGTCGAACAACATCTCCGAGGCCCGGAGAGAACTTCTGGATGCGCGCCTCCACCTGGGAGAGCTCTTGGAACACACCACCGGCACGATCTTCCATGCCGAGGCTGCGCAGATATTTGCCCGACTCGGCGACACGGAGCAATCGCTCGACTGTCTCTCGCGCTGCCGCGACAGTGACGACATGAACGGGCGATTGGAAGCCGCCATGGCCGAAATCACGCACGCTGCCCGGTTGGGAGACCCGCAGGTTGCGGAGCAACGCGCTCAGGAGTTCCTGCGGGACACCACGCTGCCTCCGGACTGGCACTGGCGCGTGCACTCAGAACGCCTTGTTGCAAGCGACCGAGCCGAGGCGACCATTCAGGATGCTGAAGCGCTTGTCGAACGTGTGCGTTCAAGCGCCGCTCGGCTGGGACTCGATCCTCTGGCCCGCAAGCTCCTCAGTCCGGTGCAATTCTCGGCTGAGCCCGAAAGCTCTGCACCGATCGCGGAAGAACTCACGCTCACAGTTCTTGGAACGTTCGGAGCTCGCAGTAGCGAGGGCGAACTCAGTATTCCTGCCGGCAACGTGTCCACACTCCTCAAGGTTCTCGTCGTCGCAGATGAGCCGAGGTCGGTGGACCATGTGATCGATCGACTTTGGCCCGACGCAACGTTGGACGTGGGCCGTCGACGTTTGAAGAATGTCACCAGTCGACTTCGAAAGATCTCGAACATCCCGCTGGTGGTACGAACTGCGTCCACGCTGGAGCTCGCACCCACGGTCTCAACGGACCTTCGTATGTTTCGCTACGCGGCGCAGCGGGCGATCGCCGAACCGACCAGAGTCAAGGCCCTGCCTCTTTGCGTAGATGCGCTCAATCTGTATGCCGGACCGCTGCTTCCGGGGGACATGTACGACGATGAGATGTCCATCGAGCGATCTCACGCTGAGCATCTCGCACAGACAGTGTTCGAAGCGCTACTGGATACGACCGACACCGATCGTCTCGCCCCAGCATGGCTCTTCGAGACCGCACTACGGCTGGGAATACGTAGCGATCAAATGTTCGTGCAAATTGCAGAACAGGCGCTCACGGCAGGAGCCGACCTGTGTGCATCACTTGCACTTCGGGAGGCCGAAGCAATCGCTGCCGACCTGGGCGTTCCGCTGCTGTGCGACGAACGCCTCATGCATCTGCTCGCGACGTGAAGATCGGGGTTGCAGCAACCCCGATCTTCACGAACGCTGAGACGCTTCAGATCATGAAAACGCCAACGGCGAGCACGGAACCGCTGACACCTGTGGCGACGGCTGCAGCTGCAGTCATTGCGGCGAGGGCGAACTTCTTGATGGTCATGTGAATCTCCTTGAGATCTGGTTGGTGGGTTGCTCGAATCAAACCGCGCACCAGTACCAGCGCCGTCTCGCCGGGAGTGGTACCGCGGTTGGACCTTGATGTACCAACGACGCGCGACGGCGAAAGTCGAGCGTGCTCACCGAACCGTCGCGTAGGTGCAACCACTCCGAAACGTGAAGACACCGAACCGCTGACAGATCCCTAGCGTGGGACGATGTCGATCTTCCTGAGCCTGGTCACTGCGGTGTTCTTTGGCACCGGTGACTTCTTTGGCGGAATGTCGGCGAAGCGGGTCAACGTACTGCGCGTCATCGCCGGTTCTCACGCTGTGGGGCTGGTGGGGGTTCTCGTCGCAGCCATCGTCATCGACAACACCTTCATTGCCGAGGACTTTGTACTTGGAGCGTTGGCCGGTGCGTTCGGTGGGTTGGGGGTCGCCCTGCTGTACCGGGGGTTGTCCACGGGGCCCATGTCGGTGGTTGCGCCAATCACTGCGGTCACCTCGGCTGCGGTACCCGCTGTCTGGGGTGTCATCAGTGGTGATCGATTCAGCACGTGGGGCTGGCTTGGGATTGCCCTGGCGTTCGTGGCCATCTGGCTCACGTCCACCAGCGACCGTTCGGGTGAGGCTGCAGTGACGGTGCAGGTTGTTGCGGAGTCGCTACTTGCCGGTGCCGGCTTCGGCACGTTCTTCATCTTTCTCGACACCACGTCCGAGGCAGCTGCCCCGTGGCCCATCGTTGGCGCCCGGCTCCTGACCTCGGTGGCCCTGGTGGTGTGGTTGCTCGCTCGTCGCCAACCGATCATGCCGGCCGACGGGACAGGACGATGGCTGATTGCCCTCACCGGCATCTTCGACACGGGATCGAATGTGTTGTTCCTCTATGCGCTACAGGCCGGTGACCTGACGACGGTTTCGGTGCTGACGTCGCTCTACCCGATCTCCACCGTGCTTTTGGCTCGAGTGGTTCTGGGCGAACGGATGACCAGGTTGCAGCTGATTGGGTTCATCGTGGCATTGGTGGCCACGACGCTCATTGCTCTTGGATGACTGCCCCGAGGTCGCCGCTCAGCGAAAGTCCCGCGAAGCCAACGGGGTGTGCAGGGCGAAGTCCACAAGCTTGTCGGCCACCACGTTGATGACCCCTTCGGCGATCTCCACCCGCCCACGAACGATCATTGCGGGAGCGGTGAGTGCCACCTGCTTGTGATGCATCCAACATCCCTTGGACACCACCACGTTGATGAGTCCACCTTCGTCCTCCAGGTTCAGGAACGTGGTGCCGCCGGCAGTTGCTGGGCGTTGCCGGTGTGTCACCGTGCCCGCCACCAGCACCCGGTCGCCCGAAGTCTCGTTGCGCAACTCCGACGAGAGCACCACACCGAGGGCGTCGAGCTCGTCTCGGTGGTAGACGGTGGGGTGCCCATCGGGCGCCACTCCTGTGGCCCACAGGTTGGCGAGCGCCAGCTCCCGATCGCTCATACCCGGCAGCGTTGGCGATCGGACACCGGTCAGAATCCCTTCGAGGCGCGCATCCGACGCCTGTGACGCTGCACCTGCTGCCCAGAGCGCACGTCGTCGTGCACCACCACGGGTCCCGTCGTCGTCGAGCAGTGAATCGACGGCCCCCGACGTGGCCAACGCTTCGAGCACCTCGCGGGAACATCCGGTGCGCCGCTTGATGTCTTCAAGCGACGTCCACGGGCGGCCCTCGTCGAGCGCCTGGGCCAGGTCCTCGCCCACCGAACGGATGGACCCCACCCCCAGGCGGACGGCAGGCCCTGCTTCACCCCATGCGTCAGGCGCCACCCCGCTCCCCTGCCGATTGGCCCGCTGCTCATCGGAGACGGGCCGTTCCCATTCGAGCGTGGCTCCCGCAGCCGACAGGTTGATGTCGGGGGTGTGGACGGGCACGCCATGACGACGGGCATCACCCACCAGCGTGTGAGGCGAATAGAACCCCATCGGCTGGGCATTGAGCAGCCCCGCGCAGAACGCCGCCGGGTAGTACCGCTTGAGCCAGGACGAGGCGTAGACCAGATACGCGAACGACACCGAATGACTTTCGGGAAAGCCGTAGTTGGCGAACGCTGCCAGCTTCTCCCACAGCTGGTCGGCCACATCGCCAACGATGCCCCGCTCGGCCATGCCCTCGTACAGCCGGGTGCGGATCTGTTCCATGCGGTCCCGGCTGCGCTTGGAGCCCATGGCCTGTCGCAGTTGGTCGGCCTCGGCCGGAGTGAACCCGGCAACGTCGATCGCCATCTGCATCAGCTGTTCCTGGAACAACGGAATGCCCAGGGTCTTCGACAGCGACTTCTCCAACAGCGGATGCAGGTACGTGACCGGCTCCTTGCCGTTGCGACGACGGATGTACGGATGCACCGAACCACCCTGAATGGGCCCCGGCCGAATCAGCGCAATCTCCACCACAAGGTCGTAGAACGTTCGGGGTTTGAGCCGCGGGAGTGTTGCCATCTGTGCCCGGGATTCGATCTGGAACACGCCGATCGTGTCGGCCCGACACAACATGTCGTAGACCTCGGGATCCTGTGGCATGGACGCCATGTCGATGTGCACACCGTGGTTCTCTGCGACGAAGTCGATGGCGTAGTGAATGGCCGACAGCATGCCCAGACCCAGCAGGTCGAACTTGACCAGACCGGTGGCGGCGCAGTCGTCCTTGTCCCACTGGAGAACGCTGCGGTTCTCCATGCGAGCCCACTCGACCGGGCACACCTCGACCACCGGCCGATCGCAGATGACCATGCCGCCGGAGTGGATGCCGAGATGCCGGGGCGCGTGCTCGAGCTCGAGTGCCAGCTCGGCCACGTCGGGGGGAATGATCGACGTCTGGGAGCCCAGGCTGCTCCAGCCGTCGAGCTTCTTGGAGAACGCGTCCTGCTGACCCACGGCGTAGCCGAGTGCCTTGGCCATGTCCCGAACCGCTGACCGGGACCGGTAGGTGATGACGTTGGCGACCTGGGCCGTGTGCTCCCGGCCGTACCGCTCGTAGACGTACTGGATGACCTCTTCCCGTCGGTTCGATTCGATGTCGATATCGATGTCGGGTGGACCATCGCGCTCCGGCGACAGGAACCGCTCGAAGAGCAGGCCGAGCGCCACCGCGTCGGCGTTGGTGATGCCCAACGCAAAACAGGCTGCAGAGTTTGCGGCCGAGCCTCGGCCCTGGCAGTAGATGTCGGACTTGCGACAGAACTCCACGATGTCCCACACGATCAGGAAGTAGCCGGGAAAGCCGAGCTGCTCGATCAGGTCGAGCTCGTGGTCGAGCTGGTCGTACGCACCCGGTACACGTTCGTTGCTTCGTGTTCCGTAGCGTTTGCGAGCACCCTGCTCCACCAGGTGCCGAAGCCAGGACATCTCGTCGTGTTCCGGAGGGCAGGGATACGGCGGCAGGTTCGGAGCCACCAGCTGCAGATCGAACATGCACTGGTCGGCGAGCCGGAGCGTTGCGTCGACAACACCCGGGTACCGGGAGAACCGCCGTTGCTGTTCTTCGCCACTACGAAGGTGAGCGGCCGCCGCCGATGGCAGCCATCCGTCGTGTTCGTCGAGGGACCGGCGGTTGCCGACCGAAGCCAATGCGGTTGCCAGACGGCGCTGGCTGGTCCCTGCGTAGCGAACATCGTTGGTGGCGACCACGGTGAGGTCGCGTTCGAGGCCCAGCCGGACGAGAGCGTCGTTTCGGGTGCTGCACAGTGGTGTGGTGTGATCCCAGAGCTCCACGGCCACATTCTCCCGACCGAACCGTTCGAGCAGACCATCGAGTCGACGCTGTGCTGCATGGGGACCATCGGCAGCGAGCGCCCGGTTCAACGGGCCGTGCTGCGTTCCGGTGAGCACCACCCAGTGCCCGCTGGCGAGTTCGGCCAGCCGGTCGAGTTCGAAACGGGGTGCCCCCTTCTCCCCCGCCATCTGCCCCTCGCTGGCAGCACGGGCCAACCGGGCGTACCCCTCGGGTCCACGTGCCAGAAACACCAGATCGCCCACACCATCGATGCTGAACTCGCTTCCGAAAACGGTGGGGAGCCCGTGGGCGCGGGCGGCTTCGGCGAAGCGAACAACCCCGTAGAAGCCGTTTCGGTCGGTGAGGGCCATGGCGTTCAGCCCCAGCCGCACACTCTCTTCGACCAGTTCTTCGGGCGACGACGCTCCATCGAGAAAGCTGAAGTGTGAATGGGCGTGCAACTCGGCGTAGGCGACCGCGGGGGTGGGCCGGTCGAGGGCCGGTGCCTGGTAGTCCTGGCGTTTGCGAGACCATGCTGGGCTGTCGCCACCGGTGCGCTCCACCCCGCTGACGGGGTCGTGACCTGACGACGAGCGCGTCGGTGTGCGGTCGGACAGCCGTCGCTCCAGCTCGGACCACGGCACCGAAGGATTGTTGAACCCCATGCGCCGTTCGAGCCTAATCGAACATATGTTCTGGACGCCTCTTGGGCTCTACGAGTTCTCGACGAGCAGTGCCTTTTGATGGTTCGAGGGGAACCTTGGTTTGATCACGGTGCCATCGAGCATCTGTTCCATCTCCTCGACCGCCTCGTCCAGAAGATGCTGGTGCCGGCCACCGAGCGGTTCGAGAACATCCACGATGATCGAACCGTCGGGTCGTTGAATCCAGCCGCCGACCACCCGCCCGTCGGCCCAGATCGTGGGGCCGGCATTGCCAAACCGGTCGAACAGCCGGCCGACATGCTCCGGCTGCAGGTACCAATCGCGTTCCTTCCACCCCATTGGGGTCGGATCCAGACCCGGAAGCAGCCGGACCCACGGCTGCACGTCGGCCGTTGGCTCGTCGTCCCCTGGCGCCAACCAGCCGGTGGAGCCGTCGTCGAGGGACAGCTCCACGGCCTCCAGGTCGGCAAGCGCGTTTCGGATCAACGTGGCCGTCTCTCCGAACCACCAACGGAGGTCGGTCTCCGTGCACGGTCCAAAGCGAAGCAGGTACAGCCGAACAAGTTCAGCTGCCGCAGGCCGAATCTCCAACCCGGAGATCGGCCCTCCGAACCACTCGGCTGCGTCGGACCACAGGTACTCCGACGACATCCACGTTCCCGTTGGCTGCACGCGAACGATCGACCCGTCGAAACCGGCACCTTGCAGGATCTTCGTGTGCGCGTTGAGTGTGGCGCTGCTCTTCGGGGGTCCGAAGACCACGGGCACCACGAGATGCGGCAGCATCCGGCCGATGTCCCGTGTCCCAAGCGGACCGTCAGATCGCAGCAAGGACGTGATCTCTGCCAAACCGTCGTCGAACCATTCGGCCGGGTTCGCAATACTGGTTGACTCGACCATGGCCTTGAGGGTTCGCCGGCGTTCAGTTGCGGCGATCTTGGCAGTGCACGCTGCATGCGCCAGTCGAGTCACTTCGGGGGTCATGACCCAGAGGGTCCGACGCATCGCATGATGCCGGATCACGCTGCGGTCGGCGTACAAGGCTGCCTCGACAGCGCCGATCGTTGGTGCCTGCATTCGGACGAGACACGAGAGGTACACGGTGGCCGGGTCCGACGAATGCAACGCGACCAGATCGTTGGTGAGCGCCGGAACGTCGTCGGTCCGTTCCGGCACGATCAACCGGTGCCGAACGGCAAGTCGTCGCCGTCGTTCCTCGGAGCTCATTGCAATCGCCACACACCAACCCTTGCAGACCCGAACACGCCTACTGCTGACGGGAACGCTCCCATGCAATACGTTCGGGAGATGAAGCTTGGTGTGCACATCGGTCAGCAGAACATGTCCATGGCGGAACTCCGGAAGACCTGGACCCGATTCGATGAGGCCGGGGCCGACTGGATTTCGGTGTGGGACCACCTGTACGAGGCCCCACCAGCCGGCGGAACGATCGACCATTTCGAGGCCGTATCCACCCTTGGAGCGCTCTGCGCCGACACGACCAACGCCAGGATCGGCTGCCTCGTGTTCTACGTGGGCTACCGCAACCCTGCGTTGCTCGCCAAGGTCGCTGCCACCCTGGACCACATCTCCGGCGGACGATTCGAGCTTGGCATCGGCGCCGGCTGGCACGAGTGGGAGGCGGCCGCGTTCGGGTACGACTTCCCGTCGCTGTCGGTCCGGTTCCGCATGCTCCAGGAATCTGCCGAGATCATTTCTTCGATGCTCTCCGGCGACCGGACCACGTTCAAAGGCGAGTTCTTCCGCACGCAGGACGTCGCAAATCTGCCGCAGCCTCTGCAAGCGAAACTGCCGTTGTGGATCGGCGGCGTGGGCGAGAAGAAGACCCTTCCTCTGGCGGCCCAGTATGCGAGTGGGTGGAACGCCGCCTACATCTCCCCGGCCGAGTTCCAGCGCCTGAACGGTGTTCTCGACGCTGCCTGCGAGACCATCGACCGCGACCCTGCAACCATCGAACGAACGGTGAACCTGCAGTTCGTGGTTGGAGCCGATCAGGCCGAGGCCGACAAGGCGCTCGAAGAGACGCAGGCGTTCTGGGGGCCCATGTGGCCCCGAGTGCGGGACGGCGCACTCATTGGAACACCCGACCAGGTGATCGAACAGCTCGGCGCATACCGCGACGCCGGTGCTGCTGGCGTCAACATTGCACTTCGGGCTCCCTGGAGCAGTGATGCCATCGATGCCTGGATCAGCGACGTCATGCCCGCCTTCGGCTGAGGGTCACACGGTTGCGAAGGCCCGCACGGTGAACGTGCCGGCCCCCTCGATCTTCGGCGGTACCGCCGTGAACGAGAAACCGGTGGCTGGAAGCTGGTCCAGGCCAGTGAGGTGCTCGACGATTGGGATGTCGGAGCGCAAAAGCACCGAGTGAACCGGTCGGGCTCCCCCTTCGGTCGAATCGATGTTCAGGGTGTCGATCCCCACACAGGCCACATCGGCCTCAACAAGCAAGTGTGCCGAGGCCTCGCTCAGGTGCGGGTGATCGTCGAAGTAGGCATCGGTACCCCACGTACGGGCGTGGTCGGTCCGCAACAGAACAGCGTGACCAGCAAGCCCGGCGACGTCGTCTGGGGCGAGCTCAATGGTCCGTTCCCCCACCCGGTTCAGACAGACCGCTGGAACATCGGCGACTCGTTCCAAGGCAAGGCCCGTGAGGTCGTGTCCATCGGCGTACCGGTGAAACGGCACGTCCAGGTAGGTGCCGGTGTTCGTACACAGATGCACCATGCCGATCTGGAAGGTGATGCCCGGCCCGTAGATCTCCTCCGCAGCCTCCCTGGTCAGATGGTCGGAAATCCGTGGCTCAGGAAGCCCGGGATACGTCGTCATCCCGTCGGTGATGACATGGCTCAGGTCGATGAATCCCATGCGGTCAATTCTACGAAGGCTGATGGGCACACCAATCGCCCCAGCGGTACCATCCGGCAATGGCGGTTGGCTTGCTCCTCGCATCTCTGATGGTCGGCCTTTGGCTACTGGTGATCTGGACTCGCGGAGTCCAGGGACTCAAGATCGCCGAGTTCGAACGATCTTTGCCTCCGGAGGAAGCAAAGCGAACTGGAAGCGTTCCCATTCGGATACATCAGCCGTTCTCATTCCGGCCAACCAGCACATTCGCTGTTCTCCGACTAGACGCTCCGACCAGCTCGATCCTCCTTTGGAAGTCGCAAGAATTTCAGGTCG
>CAZFBD010000111.1:0-9765 GCA_964517125.1 uncultured Acidimicrobiales bacterium | reverse complement strand
CTCGCCGAGGATTGTTCGTTGTCGGCAAGGTCGAGTGAAAGGAACATCGTCATGAACTCGGCGAAGTCCTCTTCGCCGCCGGCGACCGGCAGCCTCCACGCGTCGATCAGCTCGAAGTCGTGGGCAACCTCGTGAATGTGCCACGCCGGATTGTTGTGATCTGCCGGATCGATTCGTCCGCCGGTCGGTGTGGTGCTGGACATGGAAGTCTCTCCTGCTCGCTTCTCACCATATTGACGAGACAGCCCCAGCAAAGGTGACACTACGCCTCGATGTCTTCCATCTCTCAGAAGAGGGATTCGATCAGGTCATAGTCGAGCACCGGGGTGGCAACGTTGAGTGAGCCCGTTGTGAGGGCCTCCTTCACCATTTCACAGAATGCGCCCATGGTTGCCTGATACAGCGAGCTGCCCAGACTGATCCGACGCGCGCCGAGCGCAGAGACATCTGGGATCGACAGCCCGCTGTTCATGCCGAGCAGAACATTCACCGGACCGCCCGCCTCATCGATCACTCGCCCGATCGTCACCTCACCGGAAACGCCGGGCGCGTACAGGCACCCGGCGCCTACGGCGGCGAACGACTGCAGTCGGGACAGGGTGTCCTCGAAGGCGTCCATGCCCTCATGCATCACCCGATCGGCCCGAGCACAGATCACAAAGCCGGTTTCGGCCGTGTTTGCAGCTTCGACCGCAGCCTCGATACGAGCGACGGCCAACGAGCGTTCGTAGAAACCACGCTCGGTCTCGCCCGACCAGTCCTCAATGCTCGCTCCCGCTAGTCCGCATTCGATGAGCAGTCGAACAGTCTCGGCCACGTCCTCCGGTTCGTGCCCCCACCCGTTCTCCGCGTCGACGCTGACCGGAATGTCGACAGCGGCGCAGATTTCGGATGCTCTCTCGATGGACTCTTCCCTCGACAGTTCCCCAGCGGCGTCGCGGCGCCCGATCGAGTACGCATGGCCACCGCTCGTTGTGCCCAGTGCTTGTGCGCCTGCATGTTGCGCGATGGCTGCAGAGCCAACGTCGTGGACGTTCACCAACACAAAGGTGCCGGACTGGTGCAGATCGAACAGTCGCCTTGTCATGGGTCCCCCTCACATGGCCGCCTGGCAACGACCGTTCGACACGGTAACGCATAAATGAAGTTTTACCCAACATCGTAAGACAGCTACGATCGAACCAATGGAGCCGTCGAACCAACCCGAAGCAGAACAGGACTGGGTGGTCTGGTTCATCAACGAGTTCGCCGACGAGACACGGCGCCTGAGCAATGAGACCGGCGGCCCGTACCCCGGCCTCGGCGATCACCCTGAGACTCCCGCTGCGTTCCTCCGCTGCGGCGAACCGGCCCTCGTGAATGCAGCAAACAAGGCGTTCGCTGTCGTTGCGGCGGGTCCAGACCCGACCGGAATCGCAGACGCCCTCGGCGCACTGTTCATGGGAAAGCACGATGTGTCGCCGACCGTCATCGACGGCGACATCGTCCTCGTGTTCGGAACCTCAGACGCCCCGGACCTCGAAGCCGAGGTTGGACGACGGCTTGTCGCCACACTTGCGGATCCAGCCGTACATGGTCTTGGCCTGTGCGATGAACATCACTGTGTCGACGTGTTCATCGATCGGTCGCGACGACACAACCGTCGCTTTTGCACGACAACCTGTCAGGTGCGCGCCCGCGTGGCCCGCCATCGCTCTCGTGCAACCACGTAATCGCCGACCGGCGACGTGAAGAATGTATGGGCGCTGACACCCGACACGGTGATCAGGTTTCGACCCGGCCGCCGCTGCGCCAGTACTGGCTGTCGTCACGATCCAGGAGTCCCTCGTCGATCAGGTAGCGGCGCAGCGTCACGTGGTCTTCGTGGAACGCATGGAGGATGTCGTTCACGGAGGATTCGTCGTAGCGCTGACCGATGTCGAACTCGAGCGCAAGGCGTTCGAGCACGATCCTGCGCTTCGCCCTGCTCGAAGGCACCTCCACCAATGTCCGACCTTCGAAGTACCGGGACAGGATCGTCCGCTCCTCGTCGAGCATTCCAAAGCCGATGTACGGATCCATCGGGAGCTCGGCATCGGCGGCTGCTGCGGCCAGCGACCTGAGGTTCTCGGCTGGGATCGTCCAGCCCGCATCCGTGGACACGGCGAGGCCGGCCTGTTGCAGGGCGGCCAGCGCCTCGAGGACCGCTCGGGGCTTCACGTCGAACTCGGCCTGCAAGTCTGCGGTGCTGTGAACGCCGGACGCAAGATGCCCGGCGAGCTGGAGCCGGGTGGGTTCAAGCAATGCGGCGAGCGCCGCGGCAACCGTCATGGCCCGAGGCTAACTACTGTTCTGCCATGGCGTTGCACTACCTGGCTGAGGCGGCCTTTGACGATCTGCTCATGGCGTGGCGCCACCACGATGACCTCAAGGCGCGGCCCCGGACAGCGGTCACCCGGCTGGCGGCGAGCCGACGTTCGCTCGACGAAGCGCGCCATCGCATGCGTCGTCTTCGGGAAGCCCTCTACCCCACCGCCGAAGAGCACGAGGACGTGTTGGTCACCGCGCTGTGCACAACGCTCGACGAGGTCGTTCATCTGAGCTGGCAGCACGTGCACCCTCACCGACCGGGCGCCGCCGTGTGTGTCTGCGGAGAGCTCATCGCCATCCATCGCTAGAGCCGGACGACCGTTGGTCGGAGCGCTACGGTCGGAACATGGCCACGATCTACGACGACACCCACGAGATGTTCCGACAGAGCTTCGCCGCGTTCGTTGACGCGGAACTCGTCCCACACTTTGCCGACTGGGAACGCGACGGGATCATGGACCGGAAGGTGTTCACCGAAGCTGGCAAGCACGGCTTCGTCGGATTCTCTGTTGACGAAGCGCACGGCGGCGGCGGTGTCAGCGACTTCCGGTTCAACGCCATCATCAGTGAAGAGCTGGCCCGCCAAGGCATCGGCGGTGCCGGGCTCGGCATCACGCTGCACAACGACATCACGACGCCGTACTTCATCGAGTACTGCACCGACGAACAGCGCGAACGCTGGCTTCCCGGTGTGGCCTCGGGAGAACTCGTCACCGCGATTGCAATGACCGAACCGGGCACGGGCTCCGACCTCGCCAGCATTGCCACCACTGCGGTTCGTGACGGAGATGAGTGGGTCGTCAACGGCTCCAAGACCTTCATCACCAACGGCATCAACTCCGACCTGGTCATCACCGTGTGTCGCACCAAGGCCGAGGGCGGCCACAACGGCATGTCGCTTCTCGTGCTGGAGCGTGGCATGCCCGGCTTCGAGCGCGGTCAGAACCTGGAGAAGGTCGGCCAGCACTCACAGGACACCGCCGAGCTCTTCTTCAGCGACGTTCGCGTGCCCGCGACAAACATGCTCGGCGAGGAAGGCAAGGCGTTCGAATACCTCACGTTCAACCTGGCTCAGGAGCGGCTCTCCATCGGCATCTACGGGTTGGCGGCCGCACAGGCTGCCCTGGACTGGACGGTCGACTACGTGAAGGAGCGCACCGCGTTCGGTTCGCCGCTGGCCAGCTTTCAGAACACCAAGTTCGAACTCGCCGACGTGGCCACCGAGATTGCCGTGACCCGACCGTTCATGCAGGAATGCATCAGCGAGCTGATCACGGGTGACTTGTCGCCGGCCAAAGCAGCCCAGGCGAAGCTCTGGGGTACCGAACTGCAGGGTCGCGTGACCGACCGTTGCCTGCAGCTGTTCGGCGGCTACGGCTACACGACCGAGTATCCGATCAGCCGGGCGTGGGCCGACGCTCGGGTCACCCGCATCTACGGCGGCACCTCGGAGATCATGAAGACGATCATCGCCAAGGACGTCCTGGCGTAGCATTCGCCCATGCAACCCGATCTTGATGCCGTCGTCGCCAGCCTGCAGCTGGAGGAGATCGATCTGAACCTCTACCGCGGGGAGAGCCCCGAGTGGGAGGTCTCCCGACTGTTTGGCGGTCAGGTTGCGGCACAGTCGTTGGCGGCCGCGTACCGCACGGTCGAGGACATCCACGTGCACTCGCTGCACGGTTACTTCCTGCGGCCGGGCGATGCATCCATCCCGGTGGTCTTCGATGTGGACCGCATTCGCGACGGCCGCAGTTTCGTCACCCGACGCGTGGTCGCCCGCCAACGGGGCGAGGCCATTTTCAACCTGTCGACGTCGTTTCACCGTGAGGAACCGGGGCTGGAGCATCAGGTTGACATGCCCGCAGTGACTCCGGTCGAGGAGGTGCCAACAGCCGAGGACCACGGCGTCACCCCCGCCCACTTCATGCCTCGACATTGGAACAACATGGCCGCGCCCATCGAGGTCCGCCGCACGATGGCGCCCCAGGACAACCCCGAGGCAGGAACGACCGACGGCGAGGTCTGGCAGCGCGCCAACGGCACCCTTCCCAACGACCAGGCCCTGCATCGGATCTTTCTCACCTACATGAGCGACCTGTCGCTGCTTGGCACATCGATTCGTGCCCACGCCTCCGACTTCACCGACCTCATGGCGGCAAGCCTGGATCATGCCCTCTGGTTCCACCGCGACGTGACCGCCGACGATTGGCTGCTGTATTCGCTCAATTCGCCATCGGCGTCGAATGCCCGAGGGTTCAACCTGGGTCACTACTTCGCCTCAGATGGAACCCTCGTGGCATCGTCGGCGCAAGAGGGCCTCATGCGGGTCCTGGATGGTCGCAACGCGTGAGTCGGTTGACCCTTCCGACCACAGAATGTGCGTTGATATCTTGGGTGGAGTGACTCACCTGCGCCGGACCGGAACCCTCCTCCTTGGGGCAATTGCTCTGCTGGTGAGCTTCGTTGTCTTCAGCTCGGCTGCCACCGCACAACAGTCCTCCTCGGCGTACATCGCACCCACGGCAAACACGTCCATTCCCGTGTACGACACGGCGTGGCAGATGTTCGCCCGAGCCACGGTCTCCGAGGCTGACGAGTACTTCGAAGAGCTCAAGGACCAGGGCTTCAGCGGCGCCTGGGCGGCCGTGATCAGCCATGCTCCCAGCACCTACAACCACACGTACCCGGGCGGCGGAAACGTGGGCGCCTACACGAATGGCGAGATCGTCCTGTCACCGGGATACATCGCCCATGTGAACGCAATTCTCGACAAGGCCGACGACCACGGCATGAAGGTCGGGCTCGTCGTTGCCTGGCAGAACCTGTACCTGCCCGGTGGGCTGAGCGACGAACACGTACCCGCCAGCGACCTGGTTCGCGGAACACTCACCACGGCCAACGCCTACGCATACGGCGAGCAGATGGTCGACGCATTCGGCTCCCACCCTGCGGTCAACGCCTGGATCTTCGGTGGCGACAGCGGCACGAACAACACCGCTGCGAACATCACCGTGTGGGAGATCATGGCCGACGCCATCGATGACAAGGGTTCCACGCTGGACAAGGGCATCCACCTTCCTCCCTACGAGTTCGACTCGCTGCTCTACGCCGACGTCGACTTCCTGGACTTCGCCGCACCCGAGATCGGACACAACAAGACACCCAGCCGGGGTCAGTGGGAGATGGAGCAGGCGGTGGCCGCCTACGACATTCCGGTCTGGATGGGCGAAGCCCGCTATTTCAACAACGACTTTCTGTGGCTGCCCGAGGTGTGGCGCAACCCCGGCGCCGCCGAGATGGCGGCCGATGCACAAGCATCGAAGGACGCAGGTGTCAGCGGCTACCTCTATGGAGACAGCGGACGCTGGAACTGGTGCGCCGGCTACGGCGATTCCACACCCTGCGATCAGACGAACATCGCAGATTCATTCGGCCCCGGCGAAGCCGCGGCGCTTGCCGTGTTCGAGGCCGGGCAACCTCCGGTCACCACAACCACAACCACAACCACAACCACGATCCTTCAGGTCGACGTGGAGTTCTGCGGATCCCGCGTCGTGACCGTGGACTTCAACAAGGGCCAACGCCCCACCAGCGGCGACGACGTCATCCTTGGAACACCCGGCAACGACTTCATCTCTGCCGGCGCTGGCGACGATGTCGTGTGTGCCGGTGGCGGAGACGACATCGTTCGAGGGGGCGATGGCATGGACCGCATCAACGGCGAGGACGGACACGACGTTCTCCATGGCGACGACGGCCGCGACCGCCTCGCCGGAGGCACCGGAAACGATGAACTCCATGGCGGACAGGCCCGCGATGTGTTGCACGGAAACAAGGGTGCCGACCAGCTGAGCGGCGACAGCGGCCGCGACCGGATCAACGGATCCGCTGGAGCCGACGTCCTGATCGGCGGTGGTGGAAACGACCGTCTTTCCGGAGGCCTCGGAACCGACACTGCACAAGGTGGTCTCGGCGATGATCGCTGCGTTTCGGTGGAGACCCGCAACGGTTGCGAACGCATTCTGGACTGAGCCGAGGGCTCAGGCGCCAATGGCGATCGGCTCCGACCCCCTGGAGCGCACAACTTCAGGCAACACTGGAGCCATGAACCTGCGCTCCCGAATCGCCTGCATCGTCGTTGCCTCACTCATCGCTGCGGCCTGTTCGAGCGGCTCGGACACCGCGTCCGATGCCGAGGCCGCCACAACGACGGCCGCTCCGGAAACGACCGCAGCAGCAACCGAGACCACCGAAGCTCCCACGACGACCACAACCGTGGCGACAACCACGACCCCGGCTCCCCCACCTGAGCTGGAACTGATCGGACCCGGGCCCTACGAGGTTGGGGTGGCCACGATCGAGATTGCGAATGCGGCCAATGAGCGCCCATTGACCGTGGACGTCTGGATGCCGCTGGCCGACGGCACCACTGGAGAACCGCACCAGTACACCCTGTTGCCCGGCAGCTACTACGAGTCGCCCGACGCAATCACCGCCGACCCATCGACGTTGGCTGCTGATGGCCCCTTCCCGCTCGTGGTCTACTCACATGGCAGCGGCGGCATCCGGTACATCCATGCCAGCTACACCGAGGCACTGGCCAGCCATGGCTACGTCGTCGTTGCCCCCGACCACACCGGGAACACGGCCACCGATGCGCTGCTCGGATCTGCGACCGAACCCGAGGTCACCGCGTGGAACCGGGTCAACGACGTGACCGCAGTGCTCGATGCAATGCTCGATCCGGCGAACACGGTGACGGCTCCCTTCAGCTCGGCCATCGACGCCGAGCAGGTGGGCGTGACCGGGCATTCGTTCGGTGGCTTCACCGCCCACGCGCTCGCATCAGGATTCACCACCGAGTTCGGCAGCCTCGACGCCGATCCACGGGTGGACGCCATCGTGTCGCTGGCGCCGTTCACTCGACCGATCCTCACCGACGAGCAGCTGTCCAGCATCTCGATCCCGTCGATGATGATCGCGGGAACCAACGACGTGACCACGCCGACCGACCCCAACGTGGACGACCCGTGGGAACTCATCGTCAGCGAGCAGGCGGTTCGGGTCGAGCTCCTCGACGCGGAACACGAGACCTTCACCGACGTGTGCAACATGCTCGACTTCCTGCCGCAGGTCGAGACCGTCGCGGCGTTCGTGGTCGACGCGCTGTCTGCTCGAACCGAGGCCGGCTGCGACCCCGAAGACATGCCCATCGATCGGGCCGAGACGCTCACACAAACCTTCGCCGTGAACTTCTTCGACACCATGTTGAAGGGCGGCGACGCAATCGACCCAGCAGCAGTGACGGTTCCTGACGACGTGGTGGTTGAGACACGGGGAATCTGACCCGGATCCCCTGATGGGCCGGCGGTCGATGCCTAACGTTGTTGCCGGGCGCTCCGACCCAAGGAGTGACCGTTCCCAGCCAAGCGAGGACCACCATGCACGAGCGAGCCGGCCAGATTGCGCTGCCCGAAGACCTGATCGACATCGACCAGCTCCTCGCCGCCTACCACGACATCACCCCCGACCCCGACAACATCGACCAGCAGGTCGCGTTCGGAACGTCGGGGCATCGCGGTTCCGCGTTCGATGGTGCCTTCAACGACGCACACATCGCCGCCACCACGCAGGCGATCGTGGACTACCGGGCCGGGCAGGGAATCTCCGGGCCGCTCTTCCTCGGCAAGGACACCCACGGCCTGTCGGAGCCTGCCTGGGTCACCGCGCTTGAAGTGCTGGCAGCAAATGGCGTGACCACCATGGTCGATGCCGCTGGCCGATTCACCCCCACCCCTGCCATCAGCCATTCGATCCTCGTACACAACGCCTCCCTGCCATCCACCGCCACGAGCCGCGCCGATGGTGTGGTGATCACGCCGTCGCACAACCCACCACGCGATGGCGGCTTCAAGTACAACCCACCGCACGGCGGACCCGCAGACACCGATGCCACCAGCTGGATCGCCGACCGTGCCAACGCACTGCTCCGAGAAGCGAACGCCGGAGTGAAGCGAACAACCATCGCCGCCGCACGGGCCGCGGACACCACCCACGCGCACGACTACATGGGTGCCTATGTTCGGGACCTTCCAAACATCGTGGACCTCGATGCGATCCGCTCGGCTGACGTGCGTATCGGCGCCGATCCCATGGGTGGCGCAGCCGTCGACTACTGGGGTGCCATTGGCGAGCACCACAACCTGAACCTGACCGTGGTGAATCCCGAGGTCGACCCGACCTGGCGGTTCATGACGTTGGACTGGGACGGCAAGATTCGGATGGACTGCTCGTCGCCGAACGCCATGGCATCGCTCGTTGCGGCCCGAGCCGACTACGACATCGCCACCGGTAACGATGCCGACGCCGACCGTCATGGCATCGTGACCCCTGACCACGGGCTGATGAACCCGAACCACTTTCTCGCTGTCGCCATCGACTACCTGTTCGCCAACCGGCCGGGTTGGGACGCCGGCACCGCCATTGGCAAGACGCTGGTGTCCTCCTCGATGATCGATCGTGTGGCCGCTGGTCTGGGCCGCACCCTGATCGAGGTGCCGGTCGGCTTCAAGTGGTTCGTCCCCGGATTGATCGACGGTTCGGTCGGCTTCGGCGGCGAGGAGTCGGCGGGCGCGTCGTTCCTTCGCCACGATGGAACCGTGTGGAGCACGGACAAGGACGGGCTCATTCTGTGTTTGCTCGCGTCAGAGATCCAGGCCACCACTGGGAAGAGCCCGAGTGAGCACTACGCCCGGCTCACTGCAACACATGGCGAGCCTGCGTATCAGCGGATCGACGCTCCGGCCAGCCGCGACCAGAAGGCCCGGCTGAAGGCGCTGACCCCAGACCAGGTATCGGCGGCCGAGGTCGGTGGCGAGGCCATTTCGGCGATCCTCACCCAAGCGCCGGGAAATGGTGCAGCCATCGGCGGGCTGAAGGTACAGACCGAAAACGCCTGGTTCGCGGCCCGGCCGTCGGGCACCGAAGACGTCTACAAGATCTATGCCGAGAGCTTCCTTGGCGAGGACCACCTCGTCCAGGTGCAGTCCGAAGCGAAACGGCTGGTCGACGCCGTTCTGGGCTGAAATCGGGCAAGGTCACGCAACCGGCTCAAATCGGCGACTTTTTGGGGTCACCGCGCGAATGCGGACAGGACTTTTTGGAAAGAGCTCGTGCTTTAGCGCGACTTCTATGTTGCGGCTAGCGTCCTCCGTCGGACGGATAGATGTAGAAGAGGGCTGAATTCCATGACCGATACCCCGCCGAATGACCACGACAGTGTCGATGGCCTCGCTGACCGAGCGAAGGAAATGCTCGACAAAGTGAAGGGCGGCACCGAGAACCAGGGCGTTTCCGCGAACCCCTATGGCCCGGGGTCGCATGCACCCCTCGCCGACCCCCGCGAAATGCCGG
>CAZFBD010000110.1:0-9816 GCA_964517125.1 uncultured Acidimicrobiales bacterium | reverse complement strand
TATCAAGCAATCCAAGGATCACAGTTGCTGAGCAGTCGATTCGACCAGGAGCGCCTCCGAACTGATCAGTGCCGCTCATGCGATCCTCCGGCCCTTGATCTCGCCAGACCGCCTGGAAGCTTGCAGTCTCGTCGAGTGCCGAGCGCTCTACGAAATGGAAGCCGAAAGGCGGCCCCTGCGATTCTCCGCGCACCCGGACGTTGAAGAGCTCTGCGAAGCGTCGTGACTCGACGGCGGTTAGCCTGCCGTCCGCCAAGGCGTCAAGGTACCGGGAGGGTAGCGGTCGTGCTGTTGCGAACGAGTAGGCCCTCATCCGACCGCCACAAGCCCTGTCTGCTCGGCGACGATGGCTCTGATCTCGGCGCGAAATTCCTCTGGCATCGCCTCCCCGTTGGGGTTCAGCGTTCCAGAGTTCCAGCCCATCGTGATCGTCGTTCCATCGTTGCTGATTGTGAAGTAGAAGCCGCGGAGGTTCGCACGCATTGACCCGGCCTCCCTCTCAAGTGTCTGGGCCACGACTTCATGATCGGTGTCGCGTCTCATCTGTCACCTTCCCCTCCTCCTAAGTTCGGGGTCGCGTGGCGGCCCAGGGAAACTCATCACAGGCCCCTCCTAGAGCGTCTGGAGTACGGGCGAGGGAGTCACACAGCCCCGCAAACAAGATCACATCATTCCGTGCCGAGTCTACGATTGACTACTCTGAGGGGCAGACATGTTGCACCTACGAACACTTTTGGCGGGTCTCGCAGTCGGGGTGTTCTCGGCTGCTATCGCGAGTTGCGGAGGCGATTCCGAAGGATCAATCGATGCTTCGCTGCAATCGCCATTCGGGCTCTCAGGGGTCTGCACGATATTCTCTGCGAACGGTGCTGTGGTGATTCCAGGCGAGTTCGATCTACGTCCGGGAGAGTCTTTGTCCGAACTCCGCGTCCTTGAAGCAGACGGCGGCGAGCCTACGTGGTATTCGGTTCACCTCCTTCGATCGGGAAGCGTTGGTGCGGGCACGGTTGATGACATAGCGCTCATTGAGGGCGAAGAATTAGTGGATCCAAGTACCGAAGCTGTCGAGGGTCCAAGTCGCTGGCTACTGGCTTTCACCACACCAGGACCCATCGATTCCGAGAACTTCTCCCGACTCGACCGTATTGTCTACAAACTGAACGATGCAGTAGTTGATCTCGAGGTCAATTTTCAGTGGCGGGTCTGGTCCGGCAATGAGGACGAACTACCGCCCGATTGCTAGATCTCGTGCCTGCTTCACCTCGCCGTTCAGCCGAGGTGAGCGAGGTGCTGGCCGGCCGGGTCGGAGTGAACCCTCTTTGGAGGAAAGGCAGCGCCGTCTGTGCCGAGACTAGATGCGATCGCGCCAATGATCGGGGTCGCGTCTCACCTGTCATCTTCAGCATGACAACCGGGGTCGCGTCTCACCTGTCACCTTCGACAACCGGGGTCGCGTCTCACTTGTCACCTTCAGCAGGACGCTTGGGTTACCACGCCCCACATTCCCTCGGGCGGAGCCCGAGCCGTCAGGCACTCTCGCCATCGGTCTCCGCACGCAGCTCTCGGTGCATCTGGATGTACCAGACCGCCGCACCCAGTCCTACGACAAGGAGCGCAGCCTCAACTGCGACTGGGATCGGCACGAGCCACACCAGAAGGAAGACGGCGGTCATCACACCGGTTGCCACTCGCATCTTCCACATCGTCGTCATGCCGTCAGTCTCGCAGGCGATACGGGGATGTGAGCCTCACAAAGATGACAAACGAGACGCGACCCCAAATGTCCAAATGTCATAGTCCCGGAGATCACCTCACGAAGATGACAGGTGAGACGCGACCCCGAATGTCTTGTTCCGGGGGCAAGTAGTGTGCGGAGGTGGTGCGGCTGTTGGCTCGGTATTTGGTTGCTTTGGCGCTTTGGGTGGTTGCGGTGGTTGTGGCGATCGTTTTGGGGTTGGGCGAGGGTGGTGACGACGACATCGTCACCACCTCCGGGGCAGCACTCGCTGTTGGCGTCCTCGTTGTCTCGACGGTACTGATCCATCTCGTTGTGCACGAGCGGATACGGCTGTCGATCGTCGTAGGTGCGCTACTTCTCAGCTTTGCGGTTGGTGCCCTGTGGCAACGGGCATGGTCGGAGAGCAGGGATGAATCGCCGTTTCTGGTCGCCTCCGCTCTCGCGCTCGTTCTTGTCGGTCCGGCCTCGCTGGTGCTTGGGCATGTTTCCCTGACTGCACGCTCGCGCTCAGGATTCGAAAAATGAACCCAGGATTCCGGCACGTTCACGGGTAGCCACGCGTGCGCCAACGGAAGCACCGATTGCGCTGAACAGGATTGCTTCGGTGAGGGCGGGGCCGTCGTTCCAGAAGGTTGGGCCGTCCAGGACGCCGGGCACGTGCAGTGCGACCGATGCGAGGCTCACGGCGACTGCCGAGGCGGCTCCGACCTTCCACCCGATGGTGGCTGGCGCTGGGCCGTTCGTTCGAAGCGCAGCTGGGCCGACGAAGCCGGCGATCAGCGGAGCGAAGTGATAGGTGAGCTCTGGTCGTCGGGCCGCAAGCACGGCCCAGATCACGAGCACAAGCGCAACGAACAGTGCTGGCCGAAGGTTCGTGGTGCTCGAATCGACCGATGTTGGCGTCATGGATCGGGAACCCGGCTGATGGTCGAGCGCATTCCGCGAAGAATTTCGGCGAACCCGGGAATTGGATTGCGTCTTCGGCGTTGCAAGAACCTGAGTTGCATCCACTCAAGATTCCTAGAAGGAGTTCCCTCACATGCTTCGTACCTTTGATCCCTTCACCGCTACCAACAGCACCAGCGTCGACTACGACGTTGTTCGCACCGCCGACGGCGTGTCACTCTTCGTCGACGTACCCGGCGTTGACCCCGAGTCGGTCGACCTCACCGTCGACAACCGGTCGCTGACGCTCAAGGCCGAGCGAACCCAGACGCTTCCCGAAGGCGCCACGGTCACGGCCCGCCGGCGCCGGTCGGGCAAGATCGCTCAGGTCTTCCACCTGGGCAACCAGCTTGACGCCGAGAAGCTGAGCGCCGAGGTGCTGAACGGTGTCCTCACCGTCACCATCCCGGTCGCCGAGTCCGCCAAGCCACGCAAGGTTGCCGTTGGCGTCGGCGCCGCTCCGGCGATCGACGCAAGCTCCACCGAGTCCTGACAACCGGGCTCGGTTCACAATCACCCCGGACGTTGCGTCCGGGGTGGTTTCGCGTCTGGGCAGCTATTCGGTATCAAAGCGCACGCGGAGCTCACGCTTGAGCATCTTCCCCGATGCGTTGTGCGGGATCTCGTCGACGACTTCGAGTCGCGTGGGCAACTTGTACCGGGCGAGCGACTCCCCCGCTGCTTCGCGAAGTTCTTCGAGCGTGACCGTGTCGGTGCCTGAGAGCATCACCACAGCGCAGACGGCCTCGCCCCATCGTTCGGACGGGGTACCGATGACAGCAACCTCGCCGATGGCGGGGTGCGCTAGCAGCACTTCTTCGACCTCGGCCGGGTACACGTTCTCTCCGCCAGAGATCACCATGTCTTTCACCCGGTCCACCACATACCAGAAGCCGTCCTCGTCCACGTGCCCTGCATCGCCGGTGTGGAACCAGCCGTCGGCGTCGACAGCCTCGGCGGTGGCGTCCGGGCGGTTCCAGTACCCCTTCATGATGTTGGGGCCGCGGGCGCAGATCTCGCCGGTGGCGAAGGGTTCGGTCACTTCGGAGCCGTCTTCGGCTACGAGCTTCATGTCGACGAAGAAGACCGGCCGACCGGCGGACCCGAGCTTGGCGTCGGTGAAGTCTTTGGTGAGGACGGTGAGGCTGGGCGAGGTTTCGGTCAGCCCGTATCCCTGGAAGAAGGGCACACCCACACCGGCGTAGCGCTTCATGAGCGGTTCCGGCACCGGCGCTCCCCCGCAGATGGCGACATTGACGGAGCTCAGGTCGGTGTCATCGAACTCGTTCAGCTGGCTCATGAACAGGAACATGGCCGGCACGCCGAACATCGACGTGATGCCGTGATCGGGAATCGCTCGCAGGGCGGCTTCGGGATCGAAGTGACGGTGAAGGACGACCTCGCCGCCCTTCTGCAGCACGATCAGGGTGGTCACGTTGAGCCCGCCGATGTGGAACAGCGGCGCCACGACGAGGGTCACCTCAGAGTCGGTGTACTCCTGTGTGTGCAACGTTCCCAGGTTGTTCCACCACAGGTTGCTGTGGGTGAGCATGGCGCCCTTTGGGCGGCCGGTCGTACCCGAGGTGTACATGATGAGGGCCGTGTCCTCCAGCTGCAGCGCAGGCTCGGGGCCAGCACTGTCCGCCCCTGCAAGAACATCCTCGTAGACCTCCCAGCCGTCTTCAGCGCCCTCCACACCGATCCACCGCTGCACCGGCACGTCGGCACGGAGGCCATCGAGGACGGGACGGTGGTCGGGTCCGGCCACCATCGTGTGGATGCCGGCGTCATCGATGATGAACTGCAGCTCGGGGCCCGTGAGCCGGAAGTTGAGGGGTACGAAGATTGCGCCCAGCCGAGCGCAGGCGAACATTGTTTCCAGGAACGTCGGGTGGTTGAAGGCCAGGTAGGCAACTCGGTCCCCGTGCCCCACCCCTTGGGCCCGAAGTGCGCCAGCGAGCTTTGCAGCCCGTTCGTTGAACTGCGCGTAGGTCCACGTTTGGCCTTCGAAGGTCAGCATGGGCCGGTTCGGGGTCTGGATGCAGCGCCGTGCGAACCAGCCGGCGAGCGTGTGATCGGGACCATGTGGAGCCTCCAGGGCATTGCGGTTGCGTGGCTGCGATGTGCGGCCCGTTCGGTCAGATGTCGTCGGCCATCCGGTCTCGGAGAATCTGACCCTTCGAGAGAAACAGTTCACGGCCCTCGCCGGCCAGATCCAGCCGACGAACCAGAAAGCCAAGAGCTGCGAGCCCCACGACTTCCATGATGAGGATGAGCGGAACGGAGCGGCCGAGTTCGGGGATCGTGCCGGTGCCGAGCACGCCGTCCACGCCCAGGAACGGCCACCAGAACAGTTCGGCGTCCGCCCAGCTGGCGTCCAGCACCAGGTGCATGAACAGCCCAATCGGCAACCCCAGCCACTGTCGGCGCACGAGGCGTCGGTTCTGCGTGGCCAGCATGACAACGGTCATGGCCACGACGGCGGCCAGCAGCGTGTGCAGCACCCAAGGCCCTCCAACCAGCGCTTCGCCGACCGGAAGTACGGCGCCGAACATGACCATGCGGTAGTCCAGGGCGGGCGAAGAGAAGACGATCAGGACCGACAGGAACGACAGCCCGAGGAACCAGAAGAACACGTCAGTCGAGCTTGGCGACCAGACGGCCACAGTCGGTGCATGGCTCGAGGGAACCTGCGGGTAGGTGCTTCCACCGGTCGACCTCGACCGCCGACATGGCAACCGGGCAGCCGCCGCCCTTGCCGGCATCGAACTGGATGACGGCGTCGGGACCGTAGGTGATGCGCAGCTTGCCGTAGTGCGTGAGCAGGTCGTCGTCGAGCTCGCCTGCAGCGGCAGCCCGTTTCGCTGTGGCTTGTTCGATCTGGCCATCGATGTCGCCGGCATCGGCGTCGAGTGCCTGTTGCAGCTCGGCCCTCTTTGCGTCCATTTCGCCACGGGCGGCCTCGGCCTGCACGAGCTGCTCGTCGAGCGGCTCGATCTCCATGAGCAGCTCGATGGCTTCGTCCTCTTTCTGCGACTGCTGCCCCTTCAGGCTGGTGATTTCCTCGCCGAGCGCCGTGGCTTCTTTTGGGCTCGTGACCGACCCGTCGTACAGCCGTGCGTCGAGACCGGCGGCCTTGGCTTCGATGTCGCCGGCATCGGTTTCGATCTGCCGTTGCTGGCTGCGCAACTCATCTCGAGACGCTTCGGTCTTTGCGGCCGCGGCGTCGAGGGCCGCACGCTGCTTGTCGAGTTCGGCGATCTCGGCACGCTCTGGCAGGTGCTCGTGGCGATAGCGGAGCTGATCGAGTTCGTTGTCCAGGGCCTGGACGTCGAGCAGAGCAGTCAGAGTCTTCATGTACCCCCCATGGCGATGTCACCACGCTAGTCAGTGCGCGGTCGGAACGTCCTATGGGGCGACCGTCGTCGTGGGTGCGACGGTGGTCTCTGGCGCGGCCGTCGTGGTTTCCGCTGGCTCGCCGCCGTCACCCTCGCCGCCTTCGCCTTCACCGTTTCCGTCACCCTCACCGCCGTCGCCCTCTCCGCCGCCTTCTGGGGCGATGGTGGTCGTCGTGGTGAGCGGGTCGTAGGAGCCTTCGGGGGCGTCCTTGATCACGCAGTCGTCGGGGATGCCGTCCTTCGGGGGACGGTCGACGGGCACCAACAGCGCTGGGCAGCCGGTATCGGGCACCGCGATGGGTGCCTGCGGGCGGCACCAGTCGACGTCGCCGTCGCCGTCCTGATCGACCTCGGCGTTCACGTTGCCACACGGACTGATACGAACGACTTCCGGTTCTTCGTTCTCGGCGTCGAGGGCCAGACGTTCGCCTCGGCGGCCGGGTTCAGGCGCAATGAACTCGACCACTGGCAGACCAGCCATGTAGTCGTTCATGAAGCGACCCCAGATCATTGCCGGCAGCGACCCGCCGGTGACACCCGAGTCGGCGAACTCGCCGAACGCTCGTCGGTAGTCGTCGCGGTCCTGTTCGGGGTCACGCCAGTCGTAACGCATGGCGATCTGGCCTTCCTGACCGCCAATCCAGACTGCGGTTGCCAGCTGTGCCGTGTACCCGACGAACCAGGCGTCGTAGTTGGACTGACCGGTGCCGGTCTTGCCAGCAGCCGGGTGGTTGGCGAGCTGTGCACGGCGACCGGTGCAGGCCTTGGGGCATGCGACGTTCTTCTCGAGGACGTCGGTCACCAGACGGGCAGTCTGTGGGCGGATTGCCCGGAACGGCTTGGGGTCGTGCTCAATGAGCACCGTGGAGCCCTGAACGACCCGGGTGATGAGGTGTGGCTCCACCCGAATGCCGTCGTTGGCGATGGTGGCATACGAGTTGGCCATCTCGAGCGGCGTGATGTCGTACGGGCCCAGCGGCAGCGAAATGACGGCTTCGATGTTGGACTCGGTGACACCCAGGTCCTTTGCGGTGTCCACCACATTGTTCAGGCCCACGAGCTGGGAGATGCGAAGGTATCCGCAGTTGGTGCTTCGCAGCGTGTGGTCTTCGATGGTGAGCGCACCGGAGCGACGGGAGCCGTTGTAGTCGCCGGCCTCGTACGGGTTGGGGAAACCGCCCGGGTTGTCGAACTCGCACGGGGAGGAGGCATTGATGCTGTCGCTCGGAAGGAAACCGCCGTGCTCAATGGCTGCGGCCAAGGCGAAGGGTTTGAACGATGAGCCGGTCGGGCGGCCCTTCTGGGTGGTGACGTTGAACTCGAACTCTTCGAAGCCGGGTCCGCCGATCATGGCGCGAACTGCTCCGGAGCCAGGCTCGACCGACACCAGAGCACTGATGATGCCCAGATCGTTGTCGGGGAACTCCTGTGCCATGGCGTTCTCGGCCAGGGCCTGCGCCACTGGATCGAACGTGGTGTACACCTCGAGGCCGCCCTGGAACACGACGTTGATGCGTTCGGCGCGATCGGCCCCAAGGCGAGGGTCGTCGAGCAGGGTGCGCTTCACCTCTTCAACGAAGTAGGTGTCGAGGAAGGTCTCGCCCTCGAGCTGGCGGTACCGGGGCAGTGGCGAGTTGTTCCACACCTCGCGCTCTTCGGTGGTGATGAAGCCTTCAGCGAGCAGACGGCCAAGCGCCACGTTGCGTCGGTTGAGTGCATTCGTGGGGCGGTAGACGGGGTCGTAGAGGCTCGGGTTCGAGATGAGCCCCGAGAGCAGCGCTGCTTCGCCGTAGTCCAGGGTGCCAGCGTCCTTGTTGAAGTAGAGCTCGGCTGCGGCCTGCACCCCGTAGGCGCCGCCGCCGAAGTAGACGGCGTTCAGGTAGCGCTCAAGGATCTCTTCCTTGGTCATCTGCTCTTCGAGCCGCATGGCGATTGCCGCTTCGGGAATCTTGCGTTCCAGAACCTGTTCGTCGCCGACAACACCGAGCTTCACGAGCTGCTGGGTGATGGTGGAGCCACCCTGTTCAATGCCACCGGCTGACACGTTGGTGACAGCGGCGCGGGTGATGGCTGCAACGTTCACACCGGCGTGTTCGTAAAACTTTGCGTCCTCAACAGCCAGAACGGCGTTGACGATCTCGGGTGCCATGTCGCCCAGAGCCACGTTCTCACGGTCGATCTCGGCCCGAAGCTCGGCGATGAGCTCACCGTTGGCGTCATAGACGATGGTGGTCTGCTCGAGGATGGACAGGTCGATGGGTGCCGACGCCGTGGTCTTGGCTCCCCAGATGTCGGCAAGGGAAGGGCCAAGGGCAGCAAGGGTGAACGCCAACGCCGTCCCGCCGAGGACGAGAGCGGCCAGTAGCTGAGCGATGGAGAACACCGAACGTAAGACGACGCGCACGCACACAACCTAGTGCGGTTGCTGACCGGCTTGGCGTCAGCTCGAAGAAACCGTGAGCGACGAAAAATAGGAAGATCCCCGCCGAGGGGGGATTCGACGGGGATCTTCGGAAAGCTGTCAGACCCAAGGGGGGACGGGTTACTGCAGCTGCGGTGTCTAGCACCGGCTTATGTCCATTATTGTAGAACGCTCAATGATCGATTTGGACGCAGAAACGCTGTGACGTCAGGCACCGGGATGTGCCGTCTGGCATGGGTTTTTGCCCTGTTGGGCGTGTTTGCCACGGCCTGTGTCAGCACCACCACGTCTGGGGGTGAATCCTCGGCCGACTCAGCGTCCCAGGAAGCGCCCGACGCCGACGAGCTCGCCCCGTCCGACGAGCTTCCGTCGGGAGCGTCGCTGTCCATCACCGTCGATCGGGTGAGCGATGGCGACAGTGTGCGCGCCACCAGCGCCGAAGGCGACCTGGAAATTCGGCTGCTCGGCCTGAACGCACCCGAAGGCGACGAGTGTTTCGGCGATGAGGCGCAGGCACGGTTGGAAGCCCTGCTGGATCGTGGCGAGGTCACGCTCTCGCCCTGGCCGGCAGAGATCGACGACTTCGGCCGCGAGCTCGGCTTCCTCGTCGCCGACGGCGTGTTCGTGAACCTGTCGCTCATCGAGTCAGGACATGCGGTCGCCAGAGACCAGAGCGACCACGGCTTCGCCGAAGCGTTCGAGAACGCCGAGGAAGCTGCCTCGTCGCAACGACTGGGACTCTGGGCTGCCGATGCCTGCGGCGAGGATTCGGGCGCCCGATTCGAGTTCACCGAGATCCAGGCCGATGCTCCAGGCAACGACCAGGAGAACCCGAACGGCGAGTGGGTCGTGTTCGAGAATGTGGGCGACAGCACCGCCGATCTTTCGGGCTGGCAACTGCGCGACGAGTCCACACGACACCGCTACGACTTCCCCGACGTTTCGGTCGAACCGGGCCAACGCGTACGGGTCCGCACGGGCTGCGGAGACGAGGAACGTGGTGGTGATGTGATCGAACTGTTCTGGTGCAGCCCGGAACCGCCCATTTGGAACAACGGGGGCGACACCGCATTTCTGCTTGACTCCAACGGATCAATTGCCGACTACTTGGACAGCTCCCCGACCCGGTGATCTAGAATCGCCAACTCATTGAGTAGGTTTTCGGGAATGTCCGATGTCAAGGAGCGGGAACTCAACATGTCGGCAAGTGAATTGCGCCGCGGTCCCGGATGGTGGATGGACCCGGATGGAGAATGGAATCCACCAGAGGAATGGCCAGAGTCCACTCCTCCCCTGCCCGAATGGGTTCGCGG
>CAZFBD010000109.1:7270-9844 GCA_964517125.1 uncultured Acidimicrobiales bacterium | reverse complement strand
GTGGATCGTCAGCAGGTGGATCGTCAGCAGGTGGATCGTCAGCAGGTGGATCGTCAGCAGGTGGATCGTCGGCTGGCGGGTCCTCGACGGGAGCGGGCGTGGCGGCAACCGTGTCGAGCCACACCGTTTGGGTGGCTCCGATTTCGGCGGCGTCGGCGAACCATTCGGCGGACGAATCGGCGATCGAATTCAACAGCGCGAGCGCCGCGGGAGACGTCGTGGTGATGATGGCGACGTCGGCGTTCGCTGGTGCCGGGGTCTCTGGCAGCGCAGATCCCGCAGGCATCATGGGCCCGACGGCAGACGCAAGAGCGGCCGATCCAATGGCGTTCGGGATTCCCGTGGTCAGACCTGGACCGGCGCCGGTGGCGGCGACCCAGGGTTCGCTGTCGTTGGCGGCGTGCCCGTCGAACAGCGACACCGCGTCGACGACCACGATTGTCAGGTCGGGAAGCGACTCGATAACGGCCTGACGGCTGGCTTCTGCGGTCTCGAAGACGGCGCGGACCCGGTCATGGGCATCGATCTGCTCGCTGCAACAGGCACTCCCAAGCAGGAGCGGCGTTTCGGACACCGGCATGGGTCCGCTCACGACGGCGATGGTTGCATTCGGTGCTTCCCGTGCGATCTGCTGCAGTGCCGAGCGCCACGAGAAGAAGGAATTCGCGGCCGTGGCCCGGGCGAACTCCGACGCAGCAATGCACTCGCCGGGGGAGCGGGTGGCTGAAGCGAGGCATGCGGTCTCCAGCGCCACCCAATCGAATTCAAGCGCGGTTCCACCCACAAAGACCCGGTCGGCGTCGGCGGAGATCTGCGGAATCTGTTCGCGGGTCAGATCGCGCAGCGAAGCGCCATCACACGCAAGGTTCTGCACATCTATCGCCGTGTCAGCAACAGCGCCTGCTGCTGTTTCAATGGGGCCCGCAGCCGACGATCGGCACTCGGCATCGCGCAGCGGGGCCAGGTTGCTTCCTGCGAGAAGTCCGTCGCCAACCACGGCAACGTCGGCCGAAGCCAACACCGGGGCCGACACGGCGATGAGCGGTTCTGGGCCCGCTTCGTCCTGTCCGGCGACTGCCGAAAACGACACGAGGGAGCCAATCAGCGCGCCGACCACGAGCAGGCCGGACAGGCGGGTAGGGCGTTGCGACGACGAGAACATGCAAAAAGGTTACGCGGCGTGGCGGTGCAGGCTGTGAATGGTCGGTATGTGCACAATTCCCGGCCAGCCGTTCGGCAGCTAACGTTCGAGCCAAAATTGACGATTGAAAGCCCATGACTGCGCCAATGGCAGCGCCTCAGCAAGCGCCTGCATACCCGTCCGCTCCGTCGTCGATCACCGAACTCGGTGTCCCGGACGTTCTGATCGAAGATCTGATCCTGCAGCGGTTGGTCCTGGATGGTCGTTCCTCGGTGACCCGAATGGCGGCTGCGACCGCCCTTTCAGTCGGCATCGTCGACGCTGCCGTCGACACGTTGCGGCAGCGCATGTACCTGGAAATTCAGGGCATGGATGGCCGTGACTACATCCTTGCGCCCACGGACAAGGGCAAGACCGAGGCATTGTCTCGTGGAGCAGCATGTACCTATGCCGGCGCGGCGCCGGTCTCGCTCGACAACTACACCGCCGTCGTCGAAGCCCAAAAGGGTCGCTCTCCAATCACCCCGGCGACACTTGGTGAGGCGTTCGCAGACCTGGTGATCGCGCCTGGATTCCTTGACGATCTCGGCCCAGCGCTCGTGTCGAAGGGCGCGGTCTTCCTGTACGGCCCTCCGGGAACGGGTAAGACGAGTCTCGCCGAGCGCATGATCAAGATGTACAAGGACCCCATTCTCGTTCCGCGGGCCGTGGAGTTCGACAACCAGATCATCACCGTGTTCGACCCGTCGATCCACGAACCGATTGCCCCTCAGCCCGCAGGTATCGATCCCCGCTGGGTGTTGTGCAACAGGCCGTGCGTGATCGTTGGTGGCGAGCTCACCAACAAGCAGCTCGAGCTTGAGCGCGACGTGAGCACCGGCGTGTATCGGGCGCCGCTGCAGATGAAGGCCAACAATGGCATCTTCGTGATCGACGATTTCGGCCGTCAGCGCATGACTCCCGAGGAAATCCTCAACCGGTGGATTGTGCCGCTGTCGAGGGCCATGGACTTTCTCACCCTCGCCTACGGAACCAGCTTCACCATTCCCTTTGACGCAAAGGTGGTCTTCTCCACAAACATGCGTCCCGACCAGCTCGGTGACGATGCGTTCGCTCGTCGTATTCCGAACAAGGTCTTTGTTGGTTCCATCGACGATGGTTCCTTCGACCAGATCCTTGCCGCGGTGTGCAAGGCCATGAGCATTTCCTGCAATCAGGAGGCCGCGAACTACATGCGGTCACTGATTCGTGATCAGACCGAAGCCGATCTCCGTCCGTACTATCCAATGGACTTTGCGAAGACCCTCACTGCGATCTGCGACTACGAAGGTCGACCGAAGGTCATGGATCGCGGGGCGATCGATCGTGTGGCAAACATCTACTTCACGAAGAACGACGATGCAGGCGTGTGGGATACACAGGCGGCGGTAGCT
>CAZFBD010000109.1:0-7170 GCA_964517125.1 uncultured Acidimicrobiales bacterium | reverse complement strand
GCCTGATGTTGGGGCGGCGGTAGCTGCCTGATGTTGGGGCGGCGGTAGCTGCCTGATGTTGGGGCGGCGGTAGCTGCCTGGACTCAGGAGACCTGCACGCGGCTGACGTGGTAGCCCTCGGCGCCATTGGGAGCTGGAGCGACCGGGTTGGGCGACTGCGTGAACCCGGATTTGTCGGTGGCGCGAACGCCCACGAGGTATTCGCCGGGGGTTGCGTCCCAGTCGTAGCGCCATTGGACCCAGGCTTCGTCGTTCTCAGTGTTGGCGAGTTCGGCTTCCTGCCAGCTCTGCCCCTGATCGAATGACAGCTCCACGCGGTCGATACCGATTGTCGGCGACCAGGCGATGCCGCCCATCGTGACGGGGCCGGCGTCGACACGGGCACCGTTTCGGGGAACGTCGATGCGTGACTGGGTCTTGACCGGACCCTCTTTGGACCACCCACGGGGAATCCAGAACCCGTCGACGCCATCCCAATCGGTGATCGAGATGTTCTCGATCCACTTGGTGGCCGAGACGTAGCCGTACAGGCCTGCCACCACCACTCGGGCGGGGAAGCCGTGAATGATTGGGAGCGGTTCACCGTTCATCTCGAGCGCGAGCATGGCGGTGCGGCCGTCGTAGGCGAGCGGCGTGGGGAAGCCGCAGGTGAAGCCGTCGACCGAGGTCATGAACACCTGTTGTTCCATGCTCATCGGGTCCTGAATGCCGGCTTCTTCGAACAGTTCGCTCAGGGGGATACCTCGCCAGATTGCGTTTCCGACCAGGTTTCCGCCGACTGGGTTGGACACACAGGAGAGGGTGACCTCTCGCTCGACGAGGTCGCGCGCCATCAGCTGTTCGTAGGTGTAGGAGATGGGGTTGTCCACGTTGCCGGTGATCGAGAAGAGCCAGTCGTCGGGGTCCACCTGCGGCTTCGAGAGCGCGGTGTCGATCAGGTAGAACTCGTCGTCGGGTGAGATCGGCGTGATTCGTGTGGTGAGGCCTTCGATGAAGTCGAAGTTGCCGGCCGGTGTGGCGACGGTGCTGGTGCTTGCCTCGGCAGCGACGGCGGTTTCGCCCGGAGCGACCGTGGTGCTGGTGGCGCTTTGGCTGATGATCTGCTCGCGGGCCCGTTCTGCTGCGCTCGTACCGCCGATGCGGCTGGCGCCCCACACGGCTGCAGTTCCCACGGCGGCTCCGCCAAACGTGATGAACCGGCGTCGGTCGGCGGCCTGGCTGAGCGGAGATCCGGGGACGATGACGGCACCGGTGACGGGGTCGGAATCGGTTTCCTGAGCGGGTCGTTTGGCGACCCCGAGCAACAGCAGGGTGAGCACTGCGCCGCCTGCCGCAGCGATGAGGGCGATCAGCCATGCCAGGCCCGTGCTGGTCAGCTGGCTGCGGGACGCGGCCAACGCTCCCACCAGACCAAAGAGCATGAAGCCAACGGGAACGGTCGAGAGCTGCGTCCGACCCCGAAGGCCGAGCCAGCCTCCGATCAGCAGAGCGACAATCGTGATGCCGCCGAGAAGGAGGGGCTTCTGCAGCGTTCCGATGGTGTTGATGCTCTCGGCGATCAGGTCGCCGGGCGTGATGTCGATGACGAATTCGCCAATTGCCGTGACGAGCGACGTGATGTTGTCGTTGAAGGCTGCGGCCAACTCGCCGATCGAAAGTGCCAGAGCGGCACCGATGACGCCCGCGAAAAAGGCGGCGCGGGCCGAGGTCGTTGGGGACGCCTGTTCCATGGGTGGAGTGTTCGGAATGGCCATGGGCTCAGTTAAGCAGTGTGAACAGATGGCTAGTGTGCAACCAATGCAACGTTCCGGAATCGTTCATCTGGGTTGGGACGCCGATTGGGAACAGCTGTTCACGGCCGGCGACCACTCTGGCGAGCCCGGGCGGCTCATACGGGTGGAACGCGGCGAGTCCGATGTGATGACCGAGTCCGGCTCCGTGCGGGCACGGTCCGACTCGCAGCGTGCGCAGTCGGAGCGAGCCCCGGTGACCGGCGACTGGATATCGGTTGCCGAGGATGCCGACGGTGCGTATATCGAGGCCATCCTGCCCCGCCGCACCGAACTTGTTCGGAGGGACCCCGGAGAGCGAGGCGAGGAGCAGCCGCTCTCCGCGAACATCGACGTTGTCTTTCTCGTTCACGGCTTCGATCGTCCGTTTCGGGCAGGCAAGCTCGAACGCTTCCTCGTTCTCGCATGGAACGCAGGCGCTGTGCCTGTGGTGGTTCTCACCAAGTCCGACCTCGGCTCGGCCGAGGACCGGGAGGACCTCATTGGAATCGTCGGAGCCGTGGCGCCCGACGTGCAGGTGGTGGTGACCAGTATCGAGGACCAGGCCAGCTTGGCCCCGCTTCGTTCGCTCCTCGAACCCAACCGTTCGGGGACGCTGCTCGGCGAGTCAGGGGCCGGAAAGAGTTCCCTGGTCAACGCGCTGCTCCAGGTCGAGGTCCAGGAAACACAGGAGGTCCGGTCGGGTGATTCCAAGGGCCGACACACCACCATCACCCGCGACCTTCTCGTACTGCCAAGCGGTGGCGTCCTGATCGATACGCCCGGTATTCGGGCCGTTGGGCTCTGGGACGCCGAAGATGCGCTGCAACAGGTGTTCTCCGACATTGCGAGTGCCGCCGACGAGTGCCGGTTTGGCGATTGTGCCCACGGAAGCGAGCCTGGCTGCGCTGTCCAGGCAGCGGTCGAGGCCGGGGAGATCGATGTTCGCCGCCTCGATCGGTGGCGTGCGATGACCGACGAACTCAAGGAGCTCGAGGAGCGCGTCGTCGAGCGCGAACGCAAGAGCAATCGAGGGCGGCGCCGAGGCCGCTGAGGCGAATGACCCACACACCGTTGCAACCCTGTGACAGTGTCTCAAGCGTTGTGTTTGGTGCGTCGAATTCGGCGACGTGACAACAGAACCCACTCGCGGTGCTCGCGAAGGATCCTCACAAGGATGGGCCGGACGTCCGGTTGTCGCGTTCGCGATTCGTGTGGCGTTGTTTGTAGCTCCGATCATTGTCGGTTGGCTCGCTGTCCGAGTCACGAAGGGCGCCTACTGGCAGCCGCAGGGCTGGGTGGGCACTGCTGCGTGGGTGGTGCAGGCCATCATCGTTGCTGGTGTGGCGTCCATGCTCGCATCGCGGCTCGCAAATCGGTTCGCTCCACTGGCTGCGCTCATGAAGATGACCCTGGTCTTTCCCGATCATGCGCCGTCGAGGAATGGCTCATCCTGAAGGGCCATCCGCAGGCCGGTGCCCAGATGATCGCTCCGCTGGTTCCATGGCTCGGCCAATGGGCGGCGGCTGCGAGCCAACACCATGAGCGGTGGGATGGTGGCGGCTATCCGGCCGGCCTTCGTGGAACCGACATCACTCTGGCGGGCCGTATCACGGCGGTCGCAGACGCCTACGACGTCATCACCTCAACCCGGTCGTACAAGGCGCCGATGTCGGTCGAGGCGGCACGCCACGAACTTGTCAACTGTTCCGGCAGGCAGTTCGATCCCGCCGTCGTCCGGGCCATGTTGCGGGTGGGCCTGCGCGAGCCGAAACGCCTTGGCCTGTTCAGCTGGGTGCTCGAACTGCCTTCCGTGATCCGTGTGGTATCCAACGCCGCCACGCTCCCCGTCGCAGCGGCGACCGCCGTTGTTTCGGCCACCGTTGCGGTTGGCGGAGTTGCCGCAACGGCAGAGCCACCTCCGCCAGCGCTCGCCGTTGTGGCTGCCGTCCAGTCCACGACCACCACAACAACCACGACGATCGTCCCAATCAGCCCGGCGCCAACGACACGGGACACCACAACAACGTCGGTCGTTGACACCGCTCCATCGACCACGGTGGACGCAACGACCACCTCGACTCCGACGACGACCACCACGGTTGTCTCCACGACGGCAGCGCCCACCACCACGACCACGACGGCAGCGCCAACGACCACGACGGTCGCCCCAACGACGACCACCACGACGGCCGCGCCAACGACAACGACCACGACGACGACCACAGCGGCACCCACCACCACGACGACGACTACAACAACGACAACCAGCGTTGCGCCGGCGCCCACCCCGACCGGCACCGGGTTCACGCTGCTGCGGACGGGCGACCTGCCAGCCGATCTGGACCGGGGTTCGCTCACCTCGTCAACCGATGTGCACCTCTTCCTGGAAGCCGACAGCGTGACGCTCGGCAGTCCGCTGACGGTCAAGTCGTTCACTCAAGGGGTGGAGCACAACGGCATCCATACCGGTACCACGGTGCTCAGTGCTGGGACCGTCGTGTGCTCATGGTTCATCCACATCGACACGGGTTCGAACCTCGTCGACATCGTGAGCAACATCGACTTCCATCGCACGATTCTGGGGCTCGCGCTTCGTCCCGAGGACCACGTCGCCTCGGACCAGTTTGCAATCGCCGGGCTGGACTACGACTATCAGCCGACCGGAGAGCCAGATACGTTCACGGTGACCGGCACAAGCATCGAGCTGGCGATCAACAGCACACCGAACGATCGAGATCAGATTCGGGTGTTCACCGCCTGCTGAGTGGGCCCAATGCGCTATATCCGGCGTGGGCATGCAGGTTCTACTCTCGAAATCGTGAGCACCAACACACGACTTCGTATTCTCCTTTTCCTTTTGGCCGTCTCGAGCGGGTTTCTGGTCTTTCAGACCTTCGGGCAGGAAGAACCCGTTCCACTGCCGCAGCTGAGCTTCAGCGAACTTGTCACCGAGCTCGAGGCTGGGCGCATCGACACGATCCAGATGACGTCCGGACAGCCGCAGGTGACCACCACGCTCGACTCGGGTGATCAGTACACGACCATCCTTCCGCCCGGATACTCCGACGACGCCGTCGATCGGATCCTTGAAACCGACCCGACCGTCTCGATCACCACGGTCGCCGCAGACGCCGGCAGTGGCGACACGGTCATGTTCATCATCACCTCGCTTCTTCCGCTTCTCCTGATGCTGGCCCTTGTCTTTCTCATCTGGAAACGGATGGGTTCCAGCGGCTCGGGCAAGTTCAAGGCCAAGAACGCGAAGCTCACCCAGGAGATGCAGTCGGTGACCTTCGCCGATGTCGCTGGAGCGAACGAGGCCGTCACCGAGCTCAGCGAGATTCGTGACTTCCTCTCCCACCCCGAACGGTTCAGCGCCATGGGCGCAGCCATTCCCAAGGGTGTTCTTCTCTACGGTCCGCCTGGAACCGGCAAGACACTTCTTGCCCGCGCCGTTGCAGGCGAGGCCGGCGTGCCGTTCTACACACTCTCAGGTTCGGACTTCGTCGAAATGTACGCAGGTGTCGGCGCAAGCCGTGTGCGTGACCTCTTCGAGGAAGCCAAGAAGGAAGCACCGGCAATCATCTTCGTGGATGAGATCGATGCTGTAGGACGCCACCGAGGTGGCGGAGGGGGAGCCGGAAATGAGGAGCGGGAACAGACCTTGAACCAGCTTCTTGTCGAGATGGACGGATTCGACGTGAGTACCGGTGTGATCTTCATCGCCGCTACGAACCGTCCGGACGTTCTCGACCCGGCATTGCTTCGTCCTGGTCGGTTCGATCGACAGATTGCTGTTGATCGACCCGACCTGGATGGACGCCGTCAGATCGCCGCCGTGCACGCTGCCGGCAAGCCGTTGGGTGACGATGTCTCCATCGACACCATCGCTCGCCGTACCCCGGGTTTCACCGGTGCCGACCTCTCGAACCTGCTGAACGAAGCTGCGCTGCTCGCTGCCCGTCGACAGCTCACGAGCATTTCGCAGGCCGAACTCGACGATGCCCTCGACCGTGTCATCGCCGGACCCGAAAAGGGAAGCAACACGCTTTCCGATCGTGAAAAGTACGTCATTGCCTACCACGAGGCCGGCCATGCGATCGTCGGTCATGTCCTTCCCAACAGCGATCCGATTCACAAGGTGTCGATCATCGCTCGCGGTAAGGCGCTTGGCTGGACCCTGGCACTGCCCGAGAAGGACAAGGTTCTGAAGTCCCGGTCCGAACTGACCGACGAGATGGCGATGCTTCTCGGCGGCCGCGTCGCCGAGGAGATCATCTTTGGTGACCCGACCACGGGTGCGTCCAACGACATCGAACGAGTCACTGCCATTGCTCGTTCGATGGTCACCGAGTACGGCATGAGCTCCCTCGGTCTCCAGAAGTTCGGTCTCGGCGTGGGCGAGGCGTACGCCGCCTCGACGAAGGCCAACTACTCCGACGACATCGCTCATCAGATCGACGACGAGATCCGCGGCTTTGTTGACCGAGCAGCTGCTGAGGCACGCGAAGTTCTCACGGTCTACCGGCCGGTTCTTGACCGAATGGCTGATGCACTGATCGAGCACGAGACGCTCGACGCCGACGATCTCGCCGAGATCTTCGATGGACTTGAAACCTTCAGCCCGGCGAAGGAACGACGTCAGTCAGTTCCCGATCGCCGCGAAGTCCTCGACGTCCGCTGATCGCTGCGAACAGTCAGGCTGCCAAAGGGCGCTCAAGAACCCAGAGGTGATTCGAGCGGGCATCGGTTTCGGACCACGTGACCAGATGCTCGTCATGCACCAGCTGAATTCCGTCTTGGGCCAATGGCTGGAGATAGTCAAGCGGCGTTCGGTATCGAGCCGTGTATTCTGCGAGCTCGACGGTCTGGGGAGCCCCCCAGCTGAGCGTCTCCCGCAGGAGCAGGGTGCCGCCAGGAGCCACACAGCGGGCGAGTCCATGCACGAGTTCCTGAAATTGTGTGTCCTCCAGAACGCAGACAAGCACGCCCATACAGGAGACGAGATCGAACTGATCGCTCGTGGGAGGCGACGTACCGACGACATAGGTGCTGTCGGAGCACGGATCTTCTGAGCGTGCCGTGGCGATCAGGCTTTCTGAGACATCGACCGCCAGAGTTGCGGCACAGTTGCTGGCCAGCAACCTCGTGAACTCGCCGTTTCCACAGCCGAAGTCGAGACAGCGTTCTTGACCGGAGAGCCGGGGTGTCACGAGCGATCGGATCCTCGCATCGACGAGGTCGTAGTACGACTCGGGTGCCTTGTGGGTATCGGTCGAGTGTTCCCAGAACGTCGAACCGGTGATTGTCTCGTGCTCTGCCGCCATCGGGCCCAATCGGCTCCACTGGTCCGGGAATCAAGGCGATACGAGATCCTTGCTCCGAGCTGAGTCGCATC
>CAZFBD010000108.1:0-9952 GCA_964517125.1 uncultured Acidimicrobiales bacterium | reverse complement strand
TGCCCAAAGTACGGACATCACGATCCTGCGTGGCGAAACGTCCCGAGCGGAGCGTGAAACGATGAGTAAGACGTCTCGGCAGCATGTGATCATCCGCTTGTTGGCCGAAGAGCCGGTGGTGTCGCAGGCACAGCTCGTCGAGCTATTGGCCGATCACGACATCGATGCGACCCAGACGACGGTGAGTCGTGACCTGGATGAGCTTGGCGCCATCAAGGTGCGGGTTCCCGGCGGCGACCTGGTCTACGCGTTGCCAGAACATCCGAACGAGCAGGTTGCGCAGCCCGATCACCTCCGGCGGGTACTGGGGGATTGGGTCGCCGAGGTGACCCACTCACACAATCTGGTCATCATCCGCACGCCACCGGGCTCGGCTCACGTGGTTGCATCCGCCCTCGACCGCTCCGGCATGGACGGTGTTCTCGGCACCGTGGCAGGCGACGACAGCATCCTTGTGGTCGCCACCGAGGAGACCACAGGCGCCGAGCTCGCCGAAGCCATTCGAACACTCGCAGGCGCCTAACCAACACCACCAACTCTGTACGCTGATCAGCCGCTGGACCCGTCCGGTGGCCCGCACAAAAGGAACTCTCCAATGAGCAACAACACGAACAAGATCGAGAAGGTGGTCCTGGCCTACTCCGGTGGTCTGGATACGTCGATCATCCTCAAATGGCTGCAGGACACCCATGACTGCGAGGTCGTCACATTCACCGCCGACCTCGGACAGGGCGAAGAGGTCGAGCCGGCCCGAGCCAAGGCGCTCGCCATGGGCGTTCCCGAGAGCGAGATCTACATCGAAGACCTTCGTGAGGAGTTCGTCAGCGAGTACGTGTATCCCATGTTCCGGGCGAACACGATCTACGAAGGCGAGTACCTGCTGGGCACCTCGATCGCTCGTCCGCTGATCGCCAAGCGACTCGTGGAAATCGCCGACGAGACCGGCGCCGACGCCATCAGCCACGGCGCCACAGGCAAGGGCAACGATCAGGTTCGATTCGAGCTGGGTGCCTACGCACTGAAGCCCGGCGTTGCGGTGATTGCGCCCTGGCGTGAGTGGGATCTGGGATCGCGCGAGTCGCTCATGGCCTATGCAGCGGAGCACGAGATCCCAATCGAGATGAAGCGGGGCAAGAAGTCGCCGTTCTCGATGGACGCCAACCTGCTGCACATCAGCTACGAGGGCGGCCCACTTGAGGATCCGTGGTTCGAGCCGCCGGAAGAGATGTGGCGCTGGTCGGTGAGCCCCGAGGCGGCCCCGGACGAGCCGACCTACATCGAGTTGTCCTACGAGAAGGGCGACATCGTCGCCATCGACGGCAAGGACATGTCGCCGGCCGAGGTGCTCACTGAGCTGAACCGCGTGGGTGGCGACAACGGCATCGGTCGTCTCGACATCGTCGAAAACCGGTACGTCGGCATGAAGAGCCGCGGCGCCTACGAGACCCCGGGCGGCACGATCATGATGCGTGCGCACCGTGCGATTGAATCGATCACGCTCGACCGCGAGGCCGCTCATCTCAAGGATGAGCTGATGCCGAAGTACGCCAAGGTCATCTACAACGGCTACTGGTGGAGCCCCGAGCGGCGCATGCTGCAGGCCGCCATCGATCAGACCCAGGACTGGGTCAGCGGCGACGTGCGCCTCAAGCTCTACAAGGGCAACATCACGTGTGTCGGTCGCCGATCCGAGTACTCACTGTTCGACGAGAAGGTCGTCACGTTCGAAGAGGACGACGGCGCCTACAACCAGGCCGACGCCGAGGGCTTCATCAAGCTCAACGCCCTCCGTCTCCGCACCCTCGCCAGCACCCGAGGCCAAGCGTGAGCGACCAGCAAGACGTTCCGGGGATCTCGACCGGAAGTGTCGAGGAAGAGCAGCAGAGCGACCAAGAAGGCTCGCCGGGGATCTCGACCGGCAGTGTCGAGAAAGAGCAGGGCTCGCCGGGGATCTCGACCGGCAGTGTCGAGAAAGAGCAGCGCGGCCAGCTTTGGCACGGTCGCTTTGCTGGCGGGCCGGCCGAGGCGTTGCAGCAGCTGAATGACAGCTTGCCGTTCGACCAGCGGATGTTCCGTGAGGACGTTGAGGGTTCCCGGGCGCACGTGACGATGCTGGCGTCTGTTGGCATCCTCACCGGTGCTGAGCGGGATGAGATCCTCGCGGCGCTGGACACGGTCGAGGCCGAAATCAGCGAGGGGCGCTTCGAATGGGCGCCGAGCGATGAAGACATCCACACGGCTGTTGAACGTCGAGCCACCGAGCTGACGGCTGTTGCCGGCAAGATGCACACCGGCCGGAGCCGCAACGATCAGGTCGCCACCGACGTTCGCCTGTGGACCCGCTCGTCCATCGACGAGGTCAGCGATCTGGTTCGACGCTTCCAGCGCACGATCCTTGCCGCCGCGGAGTCTGTCGGCGACGCACACCTCCCCGGGTACACGCACCTTCAGCAGGCGCAACCGGTCGCACTTGCCCATCACCTGCTTGCGCACGGCTGGATGCTGCAGCGCGACATGGACCGTCTGTCCGACGCCAGGCGACGCACGAACGTGAGCGTTCTGGGTGCTGGCGCCCTCGCAGGCTCGAGCCTTCCGCTGGATCCATTTCAGACCGCCGAGTACCTGAACTTCCCAGCGGTCTTCGACAACAGCCTCGATGGCGTCGCCGATCGGGACTTCGTGGCCGACACGCTCTACGCACTCACGATGATCGGTGTGCACCTCAGCCGCATCGGCGAGGAGCTGATCCTCTGGGCCAGCACCGAGTTCGGCTTCGTCGAGCTGGACGACGCATTCAGTACCGGATCATCGATGATGCCGCAGAAGAAGAACCCCGACATTGCTGAGCTGGCACGGGGCAAGGGCGGTCGTCTCATCGGCAACCTCACCGGCTTCCTGGCAAGTGTGAAGGGTCTTCCGCTCACCTACAACAAGGACATGCAGGAGGACAAGGAGCCACTGTTCGACGCAGTCGACACGGTCCGTCTCACCCTTCTTGCCCTGGACGGCATGGTTTCCACCCTCACGTTCCGGACCGATCGCATGGCCGAAGCTGCGTCGTCGCCGTATGCCGCTGCAACCGATCTGGCCGAGTTCCTCGTCGCCAAGGGCATGCCCTTCCGCGACGCTCATGCTGTGGTCGGCGAGCACGTGCGAAACGCGCTCGAAGGCAAGGGGGCACTGAGCGATCTGGTCGCCGCAGACGAACGCCTCGGCTCGGATGCGGCCGCGCTGCTCGTGCCTGGTGTGTCGTTCACCCGTCGCACCACGCATGGCGCTGGCGGCCCCGAGGCCGTGGCCGCGCAGCTCGAGCGGTTCCGCACCGCGATCGCCTGAGCCCTTCGGCCCGCTCATGCTCGACCCATCGCAACACGCCACAGAAGTTGCTGTGGCGCTGCTGGGGGCAACCATGCACGGCCCGGCGGGAGCCGGACGCATCGTGGAGGTCGAGGCCTACGGCGGCGCCGAGGATCCTGCGAGCCATGCCGCACGCGGCCCGACGCCTCGGTCAGAGATCATGTTTGGCCCACCGGGCCGGCTGTACGTGTACCTGATCTACGGCATGCACCACTGTGCGAACGTCGTGACGGGTCCGGTCGGCGACGGTCAGGCGGTACTCGTCCGGGCGCTGGAGCCCATCGGTGACACGACCGCGATGGAGGCCAACCGGCAGGTCAAGCGGCATCGGGACCTGACGAACGGTCCCGGAAAGCTCTGTGCGGCGCTTGGAATCGACCGATCCCACAACGACCAGGACCTTCTGCACGGCGACAGCGTCGTTCGGATCGAGCTTGCCGAGCGAGCCGTCGAACCCGGGCGCGTTGTGACGACCACAAGGATTGGGATCTCGGTGGCCGTCGACACGCCGTGGCGCTGGTACCTTCGGGACTCGGAGTGGGTTTCAGCCCGCTGACGAACCCACGTCTGGCCATTTGGCCCGAACCGCACCGGAGAGATCAGCATGCGAGAGAGCACCCGCTACGGATGGGACGACCCGGCGATGGTCGGCAGCTCGGAACCACGGGCAGCCTGGCACCACATCTCACCCATCCACGTCGACGAACTCGCCGACGTGAAGAGAGAGTTCTTTCAGCTGACGGCGCTCGAACCCGACGCTCTGGACCGGTCGGCGTTGCCCGGGCACCTGACGGCCTCGGCGTGTTTGTTCGACCACGACGCAACCCACGTGCTCCTTCTGGAGCACACCAAGCTCAAACGATGGCTGCAGCCTGGCGGCCACGCCGACGGCGAAGCGAACCTCGCCCGAGTTGCGCTGACCGAAGCCTGGGAAGAAACCGGAATTGAGAACCTGGAGATCGTCGACCCGGCGATCGATCTCGACATCCACAACGTGGCACCAACGGGCCAGGAACCGATCTTGCATTTCGACGTTCGGTTCCTGGTGCTCGCCCCCGAGGGCGCTCAGCCCAACGGGAACCACGAGAGCACCGACATCCGCTGGGTTCCCTTCGACGAGCTGGAGTCCTATGACCTGGACCCTGGAACACATCGGATGATCGCCGCCGGCCGTGCGCTGGCAGCCGAGCTGCACGCGGGCGCCGGAGCCGAGGATCGGGCCTGATCAGGCGGCTTCGAACTCGCTGAACCAACAGACGCTCAGCTCGGATCCAGCGGGGTAGGCGCCGTCTCCCTGGAGAAACGTGACCTCGCCCGGCTGCAGGGGCTCTTGGGCGGCCCAGTCGGATGATGCGAGCGATTGGTCGACGCCGGCGTACAACGTGAGGTCGATGAGGAGCGGTTCGTCGGAGATGTTCACGATGGTGACCGCCCAGTTCACGGTGGCCCCGCCATTGGACAGCGAGCAGTCGTTGAACACCGCGAAGTGGGTGGGCACGCCCGAGCCGTCGAGGCTCTCGCCTTGCATGCCAAGAACCGGTGCCCCGTCCTCGTCGAGTTCACACCAGAACTTGGGATCGGCGTCGGTCTCCCACACGAAGAACACGCCGAAGTCCCGGATCTCCTGGGGGTCGTCGTAGAAGGAACAGGTGTCGGTGCCGCGCCCCGCCTTGTAGACGTCGTCTCCGGGGCCGCCATCGAGCATTCGGTCGTTGCCGCCGCCGCCAATGAGTTCATCGTCTCCGCGGTTGCCAAGCAGGCGATCACGGCCACCTTCACCAACGAGCACGTCGTCGCCTGCTCCACCGATGAGCCGATCCCGGCCAGCGCCTCCGCAGATGATGTCGTTGCCGCCCTTGCCGCGGACGAGATCGGATCCGGCACCGGCAACGATGACATCGTCGCCGGGCGTTCCATTGATCACGTCTCGACCGTCGGTGCCGACGATCGTGGCCTCGACGCCCCGGCACGTTGGTGTTTCCTGAGCTCCCGCTGGCGGAGCGACCGCCAAGAGCGCTGCAATGATGCTGACTGCCATGAGAATTTTCCGCATGGCGCCAACCGTAATCGAACCAATCCGACCAATGCGTCGGATTCTGCGGTCTTAGACGTCGCCCGGGGTCTCGCAGTTGTCGAGGTCGTTCACGCGGGCGAAGCCATCCATGCGTTCGTTGATGAAGACACCGTTCTCCTCTGTCGTGAGGAAGCGAATGTCGCCCTCGGTGACGAGGCGGCCCACGTGGGTTTCCCGGTCGCCCAGGTAAATGTCCCAGTCGGCAAGCCAGAGCGACACCAACCGCTGATCACTGTTGGTGCCGCCATCGAGCTCGGCCAGGTCTGCTGCCATGTCCCCGAGAATGATGTTCGCTTCTGTGAGCACGCTGGCGCGCTCTTCCGGAGACGCCGCGTTTTGGGCGAGCGGGAGCTCGGTGAGCAACGCACGGGCGGCAGCGCAGCGGTTGTCGAGCGCGGCCACCAAGGTCTCGTCAGCGATCTGGTCGGGGGCCTGGAAGATGTCTCGGGCCCACGGACTGAACGCAAAGAGCCAGAAGGCAATGGCCAGCACGACGAACACGGTGGCCAGCGCACGGGTTGCCGTGCCCATGCGGCCGGGCACGTCTTCGAGACGTGAGGCGAGATCGTTGTCGTCCATGGGGTCCTAGCCTTGTCGAATCACGATGGTGATGGTGGTCCCGGCGAGTTCTTCGGTCCCGGCGGGAGGGTTCTGGCTGATGACGGTACCCGACGTTCGCTGCGTATCGACCGGGTTGCCGGCAGCGTCGACGAAGCTCTGGTTGACGATGAAGCCTTCGCCTCGAAGTGCCCGTCGGGCCGGGGTGGCGGCCAATCCGACAACGTTTGGCACGACATAGCGAGTGGGCACCCTGGCCACCTCAACCACAACCACGGTTCCTCCAGGGACAGCAGTCGCCGGCGGCGGCGCCTGATTGATGATCGTCCCGGGTTCGAACGTGTCGGTCTCGACCTCGACGGGCGCAATGACAAGCGAGGTGTCGGTGAGCGAAACATCGGCCTGATCGAGTGTTTGTCCAAACAGATCCGGCACGTCCACCGAGTCTGGGAGAATCTGGACGGTCGTGGGCGGAGCGCTGGCTGGCGGGGGAGCGAACTCGGTCGCAGGGATGCCGCTGTGCGCTGCGGTCATGATCTCGCGCCAGATACGGGCCGGATACGTTCCACCGGCGACCTGGATGTCGGTTCCGGGGTCTTCCTCGGTGCAGGTCTTGCGCGAGCAGGGAACCATGGAGATCTGACCCTGCGGGAAGCCAACCCACACGGCTGCGGCAAGGTTCGGGGTGTAGCCGGCGAAGGTGGCGTCGGCGTAGTTCTGGGCGGTGCCGGTCTTGCCGGCAGCGGGACGGCCGAAATCGGCGTCGCGTCCGGTTCCCCGGCTGATGACCTGGCCGAGAACCCAGCTGAGCTGGTCGACGTTGGCACTCTCGAGCACGCGCTCTCCGGCAGGCTGGTGTGTCCACAAGGTGGTGCCGTCGGGGTTCAGGATCTCGGTGACGAAGACCGGGTCGTGCTGTACGCCCCGGTTGGCGAACGTGCTGTACGCCGCTGCGAGGTCGAGCGTCGTGACGTTCTCGGTGCCGAGAACCGATGCGTACACGGGAGCGATCGGGGACGTCATGCCTAGCTTCTCGGCCATGTTGCCCACCGCGTCGGCGCCGAGCTGCACCGCAAGCTGGGCGTAGACGGTGTTCCGGGACCAGATCGTGCCGTCAACCAGGTCGGAGACGCCGGTGCGGCTACCGCCGCGAACCTTCCAGGGTTCCTGGAGATCGGGTGGCTGCAGTTCGATCCGCTGCGGCGCCTCGTAACTCTGCGTGACGGACACGCCTTGCTCCAGCGCGGCAGCCAGAGCGAGAGGCTTCATGGACGAGCCGGCCTGGCGACCGGTGCCCATGGCCAGGTTGACGTTGGCGAACTGGCTTTCGCCGAAGAAGTCGCGGCCGCCGACCATGGCGAGGACTTCGCCGGTGCCGGGCTCGATCACCACGGCGGCGGCGTCAGGAATGCCCGCCCCAGCTGGCAGGATCGCTTCGACGGCTGCTTCGCTCTGACGTTGCAGGTCCAGGTCGACGGTCGTCCGAATGCGGATGCCGCCACGGAAGAGCAGGTCTTCGCGAGCCTGATAGGTCGCCAGCTCGGCGGCCTGAACTGGGTTCTGCTGCACCCATGCTTCGGTCATGAACTCGCCGTTGAGGATCCACGCCTTCACTTCTTCGACGAAGTGGGCGGCCGGATACTGGTCCTCGACCTCGTCGAACTCGGGAGCGAGTGCCATGGGATCGTCGAGCGCCTCGAGGTACTGGTCCTCGTCAATGAAGTCATTGCGGAGCATGGCGTCGAGGACTTCCTGACGTCGGGCGAGTGCTCCGTCGCGGTTGTTGTACGGGTTGAGTCGGCTGGGCGCCTGAATGAGTCCGGCGAGCAGCGCCGATTCCGGAAGGGTGAGGTTGCTGACGGACTTGTCGAAGTACTGCTGTGCGGCGGCTTCGACGCCATAGGCCCGTGCGCCGAAGAAGATCCAGTTCAGGTACTCCTGGAGAATGAAGTCCTTCGTGTACTGCTGCTCGAACTGACGGGCGAGCATCATCTCGTCGAGTTTGCGGTCGGCGGTCTGCTGCGAGCGATCCAGGAACACGTTGCCGACGTACTGCATGGTGATGGTGGAACCGCCGCCGGAGATGCCACCCGTGGTGACGCCTCGGGATGCAGATCGGACGAGCGCCTTGAGATCGACACCTTCATGCAGGTAGAAGCGTTCGTCCTCGATCGCCACGACGGCGTTGCGCATGACGAGCGGGATTTCGTCGATGATGACCGACGTGCGGTTCTCATCGGAGGGCGGCTCAACGATGAGTGTGCCGTCACGCGCCAGGATCACCGAGGTCTGTGCGGTTTCCGGCACCGGAGGAACGAGGTTCTGGCTCTCCCAGGAGCACGAAGTCACAATGAGCGACGCGAGCAGGATGAGCGCGACCGCACGAAGCGGGCGGCGGGGGGAGTGCATCAGACCATTTTCGCTCAACCCGGCCAAAAACACACGTCACGAAGGCGGTAGATTTGTCGGGTGAGTGAAACACCGTCAGATCGCGCTGCACTTCTCGATGACCTCGCTGCCCGGGGCCTTGTGCAGGACACCACCGACCTCGCTGCTCTGCGGGAGCGAATGGAGGCCGGCCCGATCACGCTGTATCACGGCATCGACCCCAGTGCCTCGAGCCTGCACATCGGCAACTACGTGGGTGTGTTGGCGCTGCGACGCTTCCAGGATGCCGGACACAAACCCATCGTGCTCATCGGCGGCGCCACGGGAATGATCGGCGATCCGGGTGGTCGTTCGGAGGAACGCAACCTGCTCGACGAGGAGACGCTGAAGCACAACATCGAGGGCATTCGCTCGCAGCTCGAGCGGCTCGTCGACATGGACAACGCCACGATGGTCAGCAACTACGACTGGACCAAAGAGGTCTCGGTCCTCGACTTCCTGCGCGATGTCGGAAAGCACGTCACCGTCAATCAGATGGTCGCCCGGGATTCGGTGAAGAGTCGTATGGAGGGGGAGCACGGCATCTCCTACACCGAGTTCTCGTACATGCTTCTGCAAGCGTTCGACTTCTGGTGGCTGCACGAGAACATGGACTGCGAGCTGCAGATCGGCGGCAGCGACCAGTGGGGCAATCTGGCCCAGGGCGTCGACCTCATCCGCCGGCGCACCGGGAAGCACGCGCACGCACTCACCTGGCCGCTCATCACCCGCGCCGACGGACAGAAGTTCGGAAAGAGTGTGTCCGGGGCCGTCTGGCTGGATCCCGAACGAACCTCGCCGTACGAGTTCCATCAGTATTGGGTCAACGTCGACGACCGCGATGTCGAGCGTTTCCTTCTGCAACTCACCCTGCTTCCCGTTGCGACGGTGGCTGAGGTCATGGCCGAGCATGCTGCGGCGCCCGAACGTCGGGGTGCACAACAACGCCTGGCCGACGAGGTCACCACACTCATCCATGGCGCCGATGCGGTGGCGAACGCGAAGCGAGCCGCCGATGTGCTGTTCGGTCGGATCGTTCCAAGCGCCGACGATCTCGTCGCGTTGCGTGGCGTCGTTCCAGAAACCGCGGTCGACCCCGCTGATCTGGACGCCTCGGAAACCGTGGTCGGCCTGTTGGTCTCGTCGGGCTTGGCATCGTCCAAGCGCGACGCGCGCCAGGCACTGTTGGACGGCGCTGTCCGATGGAACGGCGAGCGCATCGACGCATCCACCAAGATTCTTCCAGAATCCGGAGAAATCGCGATGCTGCAGAAGGGCAAGCGCAACCGCCACCTGATCGTTGTGAACTAAGGGTTTTTGGAACGTTTCGGCAAGGTTTCACGATCGCGGACACGCACACCAGCGCAGGAAAATCAAGCTTTTCTTCGGAAACGGGTTGTTGGTTCTGGGGGGTCTCTGTATATTTGTGCTTCGCTCTGGTCGAGAGGCCAGCAGCTGGAAGGCACCACCGGACAGCAATTTCGTCCGAGTGTCATGCGCTTCTTGAAAACGGAGAAGAGGACGAAAAAGCCAGTG
>CAZFBD010000107.1:0-10131 GCA_964517125.1 uncultured Acidimicrobiales bacterium | reverse complement strand
CCGACCTGAATGTTTCAATACCATGACGGAGTGCTACCGTCGTTGGTCATGTCCAAACACCGGATCGTCCTCTTTTCGATAGCGGCACTCGTCGCCCCGCTGCTCACGTTGAGCCCAGCCGGAGCCCAGGATGAGCCGATCGTCTGCATGGGTATGGACGTGGCCACGGCCGAAGCCGAGGGCTTTGCGGTCCAGATCGGTACCGACGGAACCGACGTGCTCACCGGTGGCAACACCACCCGCGACTTCATCGTGGGGCTCGGTGGCGACGACGCACTCTCCGGAGCTGGCGCAGGCGACATCATCTGCGGCGGCGACGGCAACGACATCATCAGCTCGGGAACGGGCGACGATGCCGTCGACGGTGGCGCTGGCAATGACGAGATCAACCTGAGCAGCGGCGACGACCTCGGTCTTGGCGGCACCGGCCGCGACCGTCTCATCGGTGGAACGGGCGACGACGACCTCGACGGGGGCCCGGGTGCCGACCGAATTTCCGGAGAAGACGGCGACGACACGATCTTCGGTCGTGGAGGCGCTGACACGATCTTCGGTGGCCGCGACCGCGACGCAATCCGTGGCGGCGGTGGCAACGACAAGCTCGCTGGTGGCCCCGGAGGCGACAACATCCGCGGCGAACGCGGCCGCGACACCATCAGCGGCGACGCGGGCCGCGACCGGATCCGAGGCGGAGCCGGAGATGACGTGCTCAGCGGTGACACGAACGTCGATGTGGTTGTCGGTGGCGGCGGCTCAGATCGCTGCAACCCCGGCGGCGACCGTCTCCGAACGTGCGAGCTGAACCTCGAAGGTGTCTCACTCGACGAGCCGGAACCGGTCGATCCCGAGCCGCAGGACCCCGAGCCCGAAGACCAGGGCCCCATCGATCCCCCAGCCGGTGACCCGGTACCCGCAGACCAGGCACCACAGGGCACCAACAGCTTCGGCTGGCCACTGCTCACCGATGTCGGCCTGACCGAACTTGCTCGGTGCGAGTCGGGGAACCGCTACGACATCAACACCGGCAATGGCTTCTATGGTGCGGTGCAATGGCTGCCCGCCACATGGAACTCGGCCGCCCGTCAGTCGGGCTTCGCCCAGTACGAGGGCGTGCTACCGCACCTCGTTCCCGGCGACGTCCAGGATGAAGTGGCGAAGTGGTGGTGGGAGGCAACCCGCCCCAACACGCAGTGGCCGCATTGCCACGTTCTGGCCATGGAGGCCATGAACGTCTTGCCACCCGCGTAGGGCGCCCGTCAGGTCAGCAGCGTGGCTGGCAGGAAGATGGTGTCGAGGTCGTTGGCGAGCTTCGCAATGTCGTCCCGCGGTGGAAGCGAAGCGTGCATCTGCGCAAGCTCCTCGATCGTTCCCTGCGTGCTGCCAATCATCGTCTTGCCGAACATCTTCGGATGCGTCTTGTGGTCCATCAGACACAGCGCGCCCTGAACATCACATTCGCCGCCAACCATGTGGCGCACGGTGTCGACGCGGGACAGCAGGCCGTTCACGACGATCGTGACGTTGTTGCCGCCGATGTGGACGTCGTTCTTGCGGGTCCGGATTCGGCCCTTGAATGGTGCAGCTCGGACGATCACGATGCCTTGGTTGCCCACGACGAAATGTTCGATGTTGCCGTCGGTTCCCGGAATGGACCGGTCGTGGAGCACAGCGAGGCCGTTCTGTTGCAGCAGCGTCAGCGCGGAGCCGACCTTGCGGGACTCTTCGGCCCAGCGACGGAGCTTGCGGCTGCGACGAGGCGTCGGGGTGGCCGATACAAAGGCCGGACCAGCGATCTTGTGGCGTTCGATGATGTCCTGCGCTCGAGCATCCTCAAGCTGCTGCGCCTGCAACATACGAGATCCACCGGGCTCTGAGTCGAACGTTTCCACCATGGGAGCGAGTTCGGAAGGTTGCCGCCCAACCTTGAGGAATTGTTGCAATCAGGTTTCGTCGGTGACGATGGTCGCAACATGCACGAGCGCATCGCCGCGGTTGACCAGCGGATACAGCGTTCGTGCGATGACCAGGCCGGCACCCTTGGTTCGGATCGTGCTCAGCTTGGTGCCGAAGGCATCCTCGATCGTGCCGAGGACCTGGCCGGCTTCGACCGTGTCGCCAGCCTGCACATTGATGTGGGCCATGCCGCTTTTCCCGGCGCGAATCCATCTGCTGGATCTGGAGATGGGTGCGGGTTCGTGTTCGGGCCCGTCCCAGGGCGCGACGTCGAGGTGACGGAGCACGCGCCGGATGCCAGCCACGCCGACCTCGATGGCATCGTCGTTGAATCGCCACGGTTCGCCGGCTTCGTACAGCAACACGGTGGAGCCGGTGTCGGTGGCGGACTTCCGTAGCGAGCCGCTGCGGTTCTTGGAGTGCATGGAGAGCCGGGCGCCGAACACCTCGGCCAGTTCGCGTGTCTCGTCGTTGTTCATGTCGCAGCGGATCTGGGGCAGGTTGGTGCGGTGGTCGCTGGCGGTGTGGAGGTCGATGCCCACGTTGGAACGCTCCACGATCTCGGACATGAACAGGTGTGCGACCCTCGATGCCAGCGAGCCGTTGCGACTTCCGGGAAACGAGCGGTTCAGGTCGCGTCGATCGGGGAAGTAGCGGTCGCCGGTCATGAAGCCATAGAGGTTCACGACGGGGACGGCCAGAAGTGTGCCCGACATGGTCTTGGGGTCGAGGTCCCGAAGGACGCGGTTGACGATTTCGACACCGTTGATCTCATCGCCGTGAATCGCCGCCGAGATCCACACGGTTGGCCCGGGCTTGGTTCCGTGCAGGGCAATGACGGGAATCGCCATTTCGGCGCCGGTGATGAGCTTGGCCACGGGGAGCTCAACCTGGGCACGACGGCCGGGTTTCACCGTGACGGTTCCAATGGTGAGGGGTTCGCGTTGTGTCATTGCTTCGTTCTCATCTTGAGTATCCGCCAACCGATCGACACACTGAGGCGAGCGCTGATGTCCAACGCCCAAGTCGAAGGGAGAGTGTAGTGAGACTTGCGATCCTTTCGCGAGAGCCACGCAGCTACTCCACGCAACGTCTGAAGCAGGCCGCGCTGGAAGCCGATCACCAGGTGCGCATTCTGGACACGCTCCGGTTCGCCATCGATTTGAGCGGCTCCGAGCCGGACCTGCACTACTCGGGTCGTCAGCTGTCGGACTACGACGCCGTACTGCCGCGGGTGGGTTCATCGATCACCTACTTCGGTACCGCAGTCGTGCGTCAGTTCGAGCAGATGGACGTGTACACGCCGAACACGTCGGCCGGCATTCGAAACAGCCGCGACAAGTTGGCGGCACACCAGACCCTTGCTCGGCACAACATCGGCATGCCCGCCACGACCTTCGTGCGCGATCGGGCTGACGTCGGGTCGGCAATCGAACGTGTCGGTGGGGCCCCGGTCATCGTGAAGTTGCTGGAAGGTACCCAAGGGGTCGGCGTCGTGCTTGCCCCGGACGAAACCGTTGCACGCGCCATGATCGAAACGCTTCTGGCCACCCGCCAGAACGTGCTGATCCAGGAGTTCGTCGAGGAGAGCCGGGGGACCGACGTTCGAGCGTTCGTCGTGGGCGACCAGGTGATTGGCGCCATGCGGCGAACGGCATCGGGATCTGACTTCCGGTCGAATCTCCACCAGGGCGGCCAGTCCGAAGCCATCGACCTTCCGCGTGACTACCAGGAGACCGCCCTGCGGTCCGCGCAGATTCTGGGCTTGCGAATTGCGGGCGTGGACATGCTCGAGAGCGACCGAGGTCCGCTGGTACTCGAGGTCAACTCCTCTCCCGGACTTCAGGGAATCGAGCGGGCGACCGGCCGCAACATCGCCGCCGACATCATCTCGTACGTCGATGACCAGGTGGCCTTCCCGGAACTCGACGTCCGGCAGCGGCTTTCAGTGAGCACCGGCCATGGCGTGGCGGAGCTCCTCGTTCGCGAGGATGGTTCGTTTGTGGGTTCGTCAATCGCCGACAGCGACATTCACGATCGGAACATCATGGTGCTGACCGTTCAGCGCGGCACGACGGTGATCCCGAACCCTCGTGCGAGCTTCGTGCTCGAGGCGAATGATCGACTGCTGTGTTTCGGGAGCCTCGAAGAGATGCGCTCAATGCTTCCTCGTCGCCGTCGTCGACGACTGCAGATTCCGCCGCCCCCGAACGAGTCGATTCCGGACTGACGAGTCAGTCCGGTGGCGCCGACGCCAGGCCGGCAAGAAGCTCGCCGAAATTCTCGAGCTGGTCATCGGGGATGTGGTCGAGCAGGAATCGCCGTACGGCGATGACGTGATCGGGGGCTGCCGCAGCGATCGTGGCGAAACCGTGGTCGGTGAGGACGGCCCAGGTTCCGCGGGCGTCCGCCTCACACTTTTCGCGCATGACCAGTCCGCGGGCCTCCATGCGATCGATTCGTTGGGTCAACCGGCTCCGGGATTGGATGAGCCGGGCCGACAGGTCGGCCATGCGGAGCCGACGTTCGGGTTCTTCGCTGAGGTGGACCAGGACTTCGTAGTCGTCGAGCGTGAGTGATGCATCGGACTTCAGCGCGCCATCGATCTGCTTGGTGACGTTGGCGGACGCAGCCAGGAAGCCGCGCCACACCCGCATTTCAGGTTCGGAGAGCCAGCGAGAAGGTGCCACGCAACCATCCTAGCGAATCGTGGGTTGCAATAGTTCAAAATTGAAGTACATTGATCGTTGTTAGTTCAACATTGAATGGTTGTGGTGGCCGTGTCGGCCCAACAAGTGCAACCGCCCCCATCAGAAAGAAGCAGAACCATGGCAGACCTCACCCCCGGCTCCTGGACCATCGAACCCTCCCACTCCGCTGTCGGCTTCGCCGTTCGGCACCTGGGCCTCAGCAAGGTCCGCGGTCAGTTCAACCAGTTCGCCGGAACCCTGAGCATTGGCGAGGACAAGCTCGCCAGTTCGGTCGAGGCCACGATCGAACTGTCGTCGGTCGACACCAACAACGCCGATCGCGACGGACACCTGCAAAGCGCCGACTTCTTCGGTGCCGAAGCCAACCCGCAGATGACCTTCGTCTCCACCGCAGCCACCGAGAGCTCGCTCACCGGGGACCTCAGCATCAACGGCGTCACCCAATCGGTCGTCCTCGACCTCGAATTCCACGGCGTTGCCGTGGACGGTTACGGGGTGACCCGCGCCGGATTCAGCGCAGAAGGATCCATCAAGCGCTCGGACTTCGGCATCGAGTTCAACATGCCGGTGGGCCTCGACGGAATGCTCATTGGCGACAAGGTCGAGATCGAGCTCGAAATTCAGGCTGTCCCCAACGCCTGAGCTGACACGCCCCGTCCGGGGATGGAAAGGTGAAGACATGGAAAAGCACGGCGAAGACGTGGACCGGTCCGACGAATGGCAGCGGATGCGCGATGCGCACATGCTCCCGGCGTCCGAACGGCAACCATCGACGGCGAGTGGTGTGCACCACCTGGCCCTTCTGTCCTCGGACGTCGAGCGCACGATCGACTTCTACCAGGGGCTGCTCGAATTCCCGTTGACCGAGCTGTTCGAGAACCGGGACTACACGGGTTCGACCCACTTCTTCTTCGACATCGGGAACGGCAACGCGCTCGCCTTTTTCGACTTCCCCGGTCTGGATCTCGGACCCTACGCCGAGGTTCTCGGCAGCATGCACCATCTGGCGATCTCCATGGAGCCCGCGACCCACGCTCGAATCCGTCAGAAGATCATCGACGCAGGGGTGCAGGTCGACTTTGAACACGAGACGTCGCTGTACTTCACCGGGCCCGATGGTGAGCGGTTGGAACTCATCGCCGATGAGCTCGGCGTGATGTACGGGCAGGCGATCGGCTGACCCTCAGCCCCGCTGCGCCGCGCGCCGTGATGGCGGAGCACGTGGAGGAATTCGCCAGAAGGCGAGAGGTTCTTGTGGGACGTCGGTTCGGGCCTACAGCGCGGCGTACCAGTCGTAGCCGCGAACGGTCCAGTAGTCGTTCTCTGGACGGGTGTCGCTGAACTGGATCGTGCCGATGCGCTTGATGTTCTTGGTGCCGTACTTGAGCGGTGTCGACAGGCGGACGGGCGCACCATGCTCATCGCTGAGTGGCTCCCGCTGAAGGTCGAGCGCAAGGAGCGTCTGCGGATGAAGCATCGCTGGCATCTCGAGTCCCACGTTGAAGTCGCCGTCGGGGGTCGAGAGACCCACGAACTCGTGGTTGGCCTTTTCCGGGTACCAGGTGTCGAGGAAGGTGGCGAACGTGGGGCCACCCCAGGCCACGACGTGTGACCAGCCTTCGACGCACTTGTGCTCGACGATGGTCTCCTCCTGTGGCAGGCCCCGGAGATCATCGAGCGAGTGCACGCCGAGTTCGGTGCCGTCGACGTCGAGGACGGTGAGTTGCCAGGTGTCCATGTCGAGCTCTTCGCGGATGCCGTGGCGGCCGTTCACCCGAAGCATCGACGACTCTTCGAAGTCGAACGTGGGGGCCATTGCGCCTTCACGGAACAGGCCTCGCCAGATGTCCTCGTTCAGTTCGTGCGCAGAACGCAGCACATCGGGAATGTTGTCGGACTCGGGACGTCCCTGCACCCAGCGCCAGCCCAAACCGGCGGCCGCGATGCCGCCGAGACCGGTGAGGAACGATCGGCGGGAGCGAGCCTTGAATTCGGCTTCGCTGAGAACACGGCCGGTGCTGTCCGCACCTGCGTGGGGGTTGAGGTTGGGGGTTTCGTTCATGCCGGCACCTCGGTCTTGTCGTCGTCAGCTGCGTGGTCGGTTGTGGTTTCGTCTGCGGATGTCGTGATGCCGTCGAGCGATTCGACCTCGATGAGTTCGTAGCCGGTGACCATGGACCAGAAGTTCCCGAAGCCGGCCCGGGCCACCTGCAACAGGTGGATCACGAAGAACGCCAGGAAGCCAATGGTCACGAGCCAGTGGATGAACCGGGCCGATTCGTACCCGCCCATCAGTGTGGTGAGCAGGCTCAGCTGGGTGGGCTTGTAGATGGCGAAGCCGCTCACGATCGCGAGGAATCCCATGATCAGGACTCCGGCGTAGGAGAGCTGCTGCATGATGTTGTACTTGCCCTGCGGCGGCGCCTCCTTGCGCAGCCCGATCTCATGAAGCAGAAGTGGGCCGATATTGCGGAAGTCCGAGCGATTCGGCACGAAGTTGCGCCAGCCCTTGGTCCGGCTCAGATAGATGGCGAAGAACAGGCCGTTGATCAAGAAGAGCCAGCCGAAACTGAAGTGGAAGGCCATGCCTCGGGCGAGGCGGCGTTCCAATCCGAGCGGTTCGTTGATGAAGTCGGGAAAGAAGGTGAACACCTCCCAGCTACCGATTCCGAGGACGTTCGGGTCACGAAGGTCTGCCCAGTAGATGCGAAGCCCGCTCCAGATCATCACGGTCAACAACGGGAAGTTGAGCCAATGCATCCAGCGATTTCCGCGCCGATGCTTTTCCACAGCAATGCGCTCAGTCATGTGTTTGTCTCCTCTGCACACCAACGAAACCACCCCTGGCTCCGCCGATGTTTCATGGTGTGAAGGAGTTTAGAAGTTGTTTCTTCCGTGTGAGTCCGCGGACTCTGCCTGTCCATCGGCAGAATGCGGGGGAATCCGAATGGTTTCGCCGTCGAGGGCCGGCTGGTGAAATGCAGTGAGAACCTCTTACCATTTGGTTAGAGCCTCAAAGCGGCCACGCGTTCAACGGAAGGCAGTCGAGCATGCAGGAAACGGCACGAGTCGTCATCATCGGCGGCGGCGTTCACGGCGCCTCGCTGCTGTGGCACCTCACCCAGGAAGGCTGGACCGACGTACTGCTCGTCGAGAAGGCCGAGCTGACGTCGGGGTCCACGTGGCATGCCGCTGGGCAGATCACCCGCTCGGTTGGCGACTACACCACCGCTGCGTTCCATCACTACGCACTCGAGCTCTACCACGAACTCCCCGGCATGACCGGCCAGGATGTGTCGCTGCATACCCCCGGTGGCATTCGTGTTGCCTACACCGAGGACGAGGTTGACGCACTCAAGACGCACCTCGGCGTCGGTGAGTACATCGGCTACCCGATCGAACTGCTCGGTCCCGACGCGCTGGCCGAGATCAACCCCTTCTACAACTTCGACGATGTGATCGCCGGCATCTGGACCGAGGGCGAGGGTCACGTCGACCCGTCGGGCGTCACCATGGCGTTCGCCAACGGTGCCCGCGCTGCTGGCGCCACCATCAGCCGTCGCAACCGCGTGCTCGAGGTCAACCAGCTGCCCAACGGCGAATGGTCCGTGGTGACCGAGAAGGGCACCGTCACGTGCGAGCACGTTGTCGACGCCGCTGGTTGCTACGGCGACCAGGTCGCCGCACTCAGCGGGTTCATGGTGCCGCAGGCCAACGTGCTGCATCACTACCTCGTCACCGAGGAGCTTCCCGAATTTGCCGATCGTCCGGACTGGGAGTTCCCGGTCATGCGGGACAACCGGGCAGCTGGCTACATCCGCCAGGAACAGACCGCGGGCCTCATCGGCATCTATGAGCATGCGGGCGCCGAGCAGTGCTGGAAGGACGGCGTCCCCTGGGAGGCCGAGAATCCCCTCTTCCCGGAAGACATCGACAAGATCGCACCCTGGCTCGCCGAGGCATTCAACCGTGCTCCGGCCATGGGCGAAGTGGGCATCAAGCGTTGGGTGCACGGCGCCATCACGCACACCACCGATGGCCACATGCTGCTGGGCCCCGCTCCCGGCCTCAAGAACTACTGGCTCAACACCGGTTCCTCCATTGGCCTCGCATGGGGCCCCGGCGCCGGCCGCGAACTCGCACGCTGGATCGTGCACGGCGAGACCGAGCTGTCGCTGCGTCACTACGACCCGCGCCGCTTCGGCTGGGCCGACCACGACTACATCGACCCCAAGGCAGTCGAGGACTACGAGTGGATGTTCCGGGTGCACCCGCCCGGCGAAGAGCGTCTCGCCAACCGACCGGTTCGGACCTCTGGCCTCTACGAGAAGCTGAAGGCCAAGCGGGCCATGCACACCGAGTTCTACGGCTGGGAACAGCCCAAGTGGTTCGTGCCTGAAGACATGCCGCTCGAGGACGCCCACGGTTGGCGTCGTCCCGCCTGGTACCCGGCCGTCGCCGAAGAGTGCAAGGCCGTGCGCGAGCGCGTCGCCATGATGGATCTCACCGCATTCTCCAAGTTCGAGGTCACGGGCCCCGACGCCGAGTCCTTCCTCAACCGCATCACCACCGGTCGCATACCGAAGGAAGGACGCATCGCTCTCAACTATCTGTTGAACGATCAGGCCCGCATAGAAACCGAGGTCACCGTGACCCGGGCCGGTGCCGAGGCCTTCTACATCGTGTCTGGCGCCATGGGCGAGAGCCGTGACTTCGACTGGTTCAACCAGTCGGTCGCCGAGGGTGAAGACGTCACCATCACCGATCACTCCACCACCCGTGGTGTGCTGGTGCTGGTCGGCCCTCACGCCCGCGACGTGCTGTCGGCCTGCACCGAGGCCGACGTCTCCAATGAGGCCGCACCGTTCCTCTCGGCCACGCCCCTATCGGTCCGCACTTCCGGCGGACAACCGACGTCGACCGGAAGTGTCGACAACGTTGACGTGTACGCCCTGCGTGTCGGATTCACCGGAGGCCGGGGATGGGAGCTCCACATGGACGTCAACCAGATGGAAGCCGTCTACGACGCTCTCTGGGCCGCGGGTGAACCGCATGGCATCGCCGACTTCGGTGGCCATGCGCTCAACTCGCTTCGCATTGAGAAGATGTATCTCACCCGGAACGAGCTCACCCACGACATCGGCCCGATCCAGGCTGGCGTCGAGTTCTTCGTCAAGCGGGACAAGGGCGACTTCGTCGGCAAGGACGCATTGGATCGGCCCCCATCGGGCAACCCGTGGAAGCTCGTGTACCTCGACGTCGATGCCGGTGGCCTCGACGTCGAAGGCGCCGCCGATTGTGGCGGTGGCGAAGGTGTCTTCGCTGGCGACGCTGCTGTGGGCCTCACAACGAGCGGCGGCTACGGCTTCACCGTCGGCAAGAGCCTTGCGTTCGCGTACGTGACCGCAGACCACGCCGCGCCCGGCACCGAACTCGAGGTCATGATCCTCGGCGAGAAGAAGCCGGC
>CAZFBD010000106.1:0-10181 GCA_964517125.1 uncultured Acidimicrobiales bacterium | reverse complement strand
GCGGACTGAACTTGAGGGAGGGCGAAAAACGAAGCAAGTTCGGCGCAAAGCGCCGAACTTGACGGAACCCGAAGGGTTCCCGTGGAGCCTGGGAGAATCGAACTCCCGACATCTTGCTTGCAAAGCAAGCGCTCTACCAACTGAGCTAAGGCCCCGGTTCGGCATCCATGGTAGCGGCTTTGCGGGCGATTCGACCCTCTGTGACTTCATCAACTCGTGTGCGAATTGGTCGATGGGGACACTCCGGGCGGAGTACGGGATTGGTTCCTATGACGGTTCGACATGCGGCAACGTGCATTGTGGCGCTGGCCCTGGTTCTTGCTGCCTGCGGTTCGGCCCCGACCACCGAAGTCTTGAGTGCCAGTCGACAGGCAGTCGACGCTCCCCCCGCACGGGTCGTTGGTTCGTCCCCAGCAGGCGAATCGCTCAACGACCCAGACGTCGCCCCGTCCACCGAGCCTGCGGAACCCGCGGTTCCCGTTCGCACGCTGCCTGAAACACTCGCCTTCCGCGGAGACGCCGCCACAGCGATCGGTGGCGTCGAGGGTAGTTCGTCCACGACGACAACAACCTCCACCGCCGCACCCCCGACGACAGCACCGGCCGAGTCGACGACGACGCCTCCAGAGCAGACCATCACAACAACAGTCGCTGAAGACTCGGGCGCTTGCGGCCTGCTTCGCTTCGATACCGGTGCGCTCGATCGATCGGTTCGCGCTGACGGCCGGGTCGACGCCGATGGAAGCGCCGATGTCGTGCATGTGGGCTACGACGATGACGGCGCCATTCGGGTTGTCGTGGACTTTGCCAACCGGACCCAGACGGGCGTCGGCACGCTTCCCGCCTTTGGTGAGGCAGCCGCCCGGTTCCGAATCGACTTCACCGGAAACCCGGATCAACCCTTCCTGGTCCATCGGGGTTCGAGCTCGCTGGCAATCGAGATTGTGGACTGTGTTCCGGTTGGTGCCACAAACAGCTGATCTGATTCCTAACATGGGCTCATGATCTTCGGCGTGTCCATCGTCAACCTGATCGTCGCGATTCTTGCTGCCACGCTCATCATTCGCACCGGGCTCGGGCTGCTTCGCGGTATGGCTGCCCCCATCCCGGAGCCACCGCCACCGGGTGAGCTCCGCAAGGTCAAGATTCAGTTTCGCTGTGCGATCTGTGGCACCGAGGTCCGTATGACCTCGGCCAATGACGAGCAGCCAGAATCACCACGTCATTGCATGCAGGAGATGGACCTCGTCGCTCCCGTGGAATGACCACCTCGATTTGCGTCGCTGGTTGTCCACAGCCGTTCCGCATCGTGAACAACACAAACAACATGAACAACATCGGCCTCTTGGCGCGCCTGTTCCGCAGCACAAACACTTGAAAAATCAACGCTCGCCACCGCGACGGAGACCGGGTGAACGATTCACCACACGCTGTGGGAAACACTGTGGACGCTGTGGATAGCGGTGAAAACAGCCCAATCGGCCGTCAGGTTGTCCACAGGTTGGGGAAATCCATGGGGGAAACTACACCCATGTGATTTGGCGTCAGTGCAGGCGGGTGGCGGTGATGATTCCGCCGAGAATGAACCCGAGTCCAAGCAGCGTGTAGCCGTTGTGGGCACTGTCGATACCGGGCATGAGACCCACGTAGTTGAAGAAGATGATGAGCATGCCAATGGCCAACAGACCAAACAGCAGATAGGTCACCCATGCGGGGCTCGGAGTGTCGTCGATCTCGCGAACCGTCTCCACGCTTTTCATGTTGTGCGGTTGGGTTCCCTTCGGGGTCACCCGTCCGCCCTGGACCTTGCGCTTCTTCGGACTTGCCATGCGCTGAGTGTATTGCCCCGGAGTCCAAGGACGAAACCAGGGGTCTGGCGGCTCAGCTCGCGCGGTCGAGGAAGTTCTGCAACAGGTCGTGGCCAGCCGCGGTCAGGATGGACTCGGGGTGGAACTGCACACCCTCGATGTCGTACTCACGATGGCGCATGCCCATGATGAGTCCGTCTCGGGATTCGGCCGTGATCTCGAGCACGTCGGGAACCGTGGTCCGGTCCACGATGAGCGAGTGATACCGGGTGGCTTCAACCGGGTTCGGCAGCCCCTGGAACACCCCGATGTCGTGGTGATCGATCATGGAGGTCTTGCCGTGCATGACCTCGGGTGCGCGAATGACATCGCCACCGAAAACCTCACCGATGCACTGCAGCCCCAGACACACACCAAACAGCGGCCGTTTGCCGGCAGAGTCCGCAATGAGCGCATTGGAGATACCAGCATCGGCCGGCGTGCCCGGACCGGGGCTGATGAGCACCGCGTCGGGGTTCATCTCGTCGACCCCGGCGAGGTCGATCTCGTCGTGGCGCCGAACGATGGGGTTCGCACCGAGCTGCCCCAGGTACTGGACCAGGTTGTAGACGAACGAGTCGTAGTTGTCGATGACCAGGATGTCCACGGTTCAGCCGTCTTCTGCCGGCGCTGCCGTGGTGGTTGTGGTCGTCGTCGTGGTGGTTGTGGTTGTGGTTTCGGGGGCCACCGTCGTGGTCGTGGTTTCCTCCGGCGGAGCTTCCTGACCAATCACGATCGTGACCGTGGCGCCTTCTTCAAGTTCGATGAACGCCGGTGGCGTCTGGGCGAGAACACGGTTGATCTGCGCCGGATCGGTGACCGCTTCGAACTCGATCTCGACGACAAACCCCGACGACACGAGCTGCTGTTGAGCCGAGTCCGCAAGCAGGTCCACCACCGACGGCACCTGCACCTGGGCAACACCGCTACTCACGTAGACGGTGAGCAAGCCGTCGCCACGCAGCAGCGACCCCGCTGCCGGTTCGGTGCGGAGCACGATGCCTTCCTCGACCTCCGGGTCGGGCTCTTTGATCTCGACGAAGCGGAAGCCCAGTTCAAAGACCTCGGCCAGAGCCTCGTTGAATGGTTGGCCGGCCAGGTCGGGAACGGTCCGTTCCGACTTGCCCAGCGAGACCTCGACGACCACGAGCGACCCGCGGTCGGCCAGTTCCAGCGGAATCGGGTCCTGGCTGATGACCTCACCGGCAGGGAAAATGTCGCTGTCAACCTCGAGGGTCTGCACGGAGAAGCCCAGGCGTCCGAGCTGGCGGAGCGCTTCGTCCTGCGGCAGTCCAATGACCGCCGGCACTTCGATGCGGCCCTCGGCCTCGCTCACCACGACGGTCACGATGGAGCCCGCTTCGACCCGCCGACCCGCTGGCGGATCCTGACGGAAGATGCGGCCGTCCTCGACATCGGAGTTCGGTTCGGATTCGACCCGTGGTTCCAGGCCCTGACTCTCGATCAGGCCGATGGCCTGGTTCAGTTCGAGTCCGGTGAAGTCCTGAAGGTCGACCGTGTCGACGAGCTCGCTGGTGTCATCACCTGACTCGAGCTCCTCGTCGGGCGGGTTCAACACGTCGAGGAACGCGTTCACCAGGAAGCCCAGCAACACCATGAGGATGAGCAGCGCCACGAAGAACAGTGCGTTGCGCTTCCACGTGTCGTCTCGGGGAGCGACCGCCGGGCGATCGACGGGGACCGGTTCTGCCGCAACGACTGGCACGGGCTGCGGCTGCGGAATGGTGGCCACGGCCTGGGCTGCGGGACGGGCTGCAGGGGCTGCCGCTGGCAGCACCACCGTGGCGTCCTCGACCTCGGGAGGCGTGGAACGGCCGGTGGTCGGCCGGACCGGGGCCGGCTTGGGCGTGTTGCTGGTGGCCGCGTGTGCAGCCGCACCTCCGCCAATGGAGTGGGCGCCACCCAGGTAGCGCTTCAGGTCGGCGGCGAAGTCTCGGACCGAGGGGTAGCGGTTGACCGGACTCTTGGCCAGACCCTTGAGGGTGATGGCTTCGAGCGACTGGGCGATCTCGACGCCCAACCGGCGGGGTGGCTGCGGTGCCTGATCGACGTGCTTGCGAGCGATCTCCACCGGGGAATCGCCAATGAACGGCGGGCGGCCGGTCATCATTTCGTAGAGCACAACCGCCAACGAGTACACGTCGCTGCGAGGGCCCACCTTGTGGCCCTGCGCCTGCTCGGGCGACAGGTAGGTGGCGGTTCCAAGAACGGTTCCGCCCTCGGCGGTCATGTCGGTCTCGGCGCCGGCGTTGAGCGCCTTTGCAATGCCGAAGTCGGCGAGCTTGACCTGGCCGTCGTTGGTGATGAGCACGTTGCCGGGCTTGACGTCCATGTGGACCATGCCCTGTCGGTGTGCGGCATCGAGTGCGGCAGCGACATCGATGGCGATCTTTGCTGCACGGTCGGGGTGCAGGCGTCCCTCGTTGCGAAGCAGGTCGGCCAGGCTGCGGCCCTCGACGTACTCCATGACGATGAAGGGCGCGCCATCTTCCTCGCCCTGATCGAACACACCCACGATGTTCTGATGGTTCAAACTGGCCACCAGCTGCGCTTCGCGGCGGAGCCGTTCGACGAACGCTTCATCCTCGGAGAGCTCGGCATTCAGCACCTTCACGGCGACGGGGCGGTTGAGAAGCTGGTCGCGAGCAAGGTAGACGTCGGCGGAACCGCCCGTCGCTAGCTGTCGATGCAGTTCGTATCGGCCCGCGAGGGCCTCGTAAGGCGTGTCCGACATAACCGCAACAGGTTACAGACCGATTGCGAAGAACGCAGATCGAGGCAGATTGGCAGACCGTCCGTGGTTCCCCCGGTCACTGCAGGGCCGTCCACGCAGCAATCACGTCGTGAGCAATGGGTCCCGCAACCCGTCCGCCGGTCTGTTCGCCAATGGCCTCGTCGGCTTCGACCAGCACAGCAACGGCGATGTCCGGGCGATCCGGGTTTGGTCCGGCAAACGCAATCACCCAGGCGTGGGTGGACTCGATCGATGCGCCGATCTGGGCCGTACCGGTCTTTGCTCCCACGTGGAGGCCATCGACGGCAACCGACTGGCCGGTGCCGGTTTCGACCACCCCAACCATGGCTTCGCGCACGCTTGCGGCGGTATCGGGTCGCAGCGCCCGCATCCACGGGGTGAAGTCGCCCTCGAACACCACGGCACCCTCGGAGTCGACCACCGTGTCGACCAGGTGTGGGGTGGGGACCACCCCATCGTTGGCAATCGTGGCTGCGACCAACGCCATCTGGAGCGGGGTGGCCTTGACCTCGAACTGGCCGATGGCGCTCTGCGCAAACGACGGCATGTCATCGGTGAGCGCAACCGTGTCGATCCGGTCGCCCAGCTGTCGCACGAGCTCGGGCGACACAACCACGTCCCGACCGAGTTCCTCGCCGAAGTCGGTGGGCATGACCGACGCAACCACGTCGGGGAGCTCCAGTGGCGGCACCTGGTTGAAGCCGAACGCTTCGGCGGTGTCGACCAGCTGGTCCTGGCCAAGCAGTTCGACGGCGAGCTGGGCGAAGCCGGCATTGCACGACCGACGAACGAGGTCTCGGAGCGGACCACCGCACTGGCCGTTGGCGAAGTTCGACAGTTCATTGGTTGTGAGCGGCGGGGTGTACGAGTCCACGGTCGGAAAGACCGGAACGTCGAGCGAGACCACGCCGGCTTCAAGGGCGGCGGCGGCGGTCACGACCTTGAACGTGGAACCCGGGAAGAAGATCTCGCGGATGGTCTTCGGCAACAGGGGGTCGCCGGGAGCCGCAAGCAGGGTCTGTCGCTGACGTCGGGCCAGCGCGGTGTCGGTTCCCGACAGCAGGTTCGGGTCATAGGACGGCCAGGACCACAGTGCCTCGACCGCTCCAGACTGCGCGTCGAGCACCACGACCGAACCACGCCGGTCGCCGAGCGCTTCACGAGCCGCCTGCTGCAGCTGCACGGACATGGTCAGGTTCACGTCGGCGGTGGTGGAGTCGCCGCCGAGGAGCTCGCGAATGGTGTCGTCCAGTTCGTTTCGTTCGCCCCGAAGCTCGGCGTCGAACCGATCCTCCAAGCCGGTGGCGCCGGCGTCGAAGCTGAAGTACCCGGTGACCTCGGCGAACAGCTCACCCTGCGGATACTCGCGTTCGCGGGCGAACGGCCCTTCCTCGACATCGACGGAGCGCGCCAGGACGGTCCCGTCCTCGGCTCGTATCTCGCCGCGAGGTGCGCCGAAGTCGGCAACGAGTGGACGGCTGTTTGACGGATGCTCGTTGTACTCCTCGGCACCAAACACCTGCAGCCGGTTCAGCTGCACGAACAGCACCAGGTAGGCGCCGAGCAGGCCGATACCCAACAGTCGGATCTGCCGGTTCATGGCACGATCTCGAAGTCGTCGGTGGGCGCCAACTCGGGACGGAGCGCTGCATCGTTCGAGATTCGCAACAGCAGCGCCACCAGAACCCAGTTGGCCACCAGCGACGAGCCGCCGTACGACACGAACGGCAGCGTGATGCCAGTGAGCGGAACGATGCGGATGATGCCGCCGATGATGATGAACGCCTGCACACCAAGCAGCGCCGACAACGAAACCGCAAGAAGCTTGGGGAACTGATCACGAGCACCCGTGGCGATTCGCAGCCCCGATGCAACGAGCGACACGAACGCAATCAGGATCGCCGTGGAGCCAATGAGGCCGAGCTCTTCACCGATGGCCGCGAAGATGAAGTCGGTCTCAACCTCGGGGATTCGGTACGGCTCGCCGCGGCCCGGGCCCGTACCGGTGATGCCGCCGTTGGCGAGCGCGAACGTTGCCTCGACCGGTTGGAAACCCTTGCCGTCGGGATCCGCCCACGGGTCCAGCCAGATGTCGATGCGATCCTGCACGTGGCCGAACAACCGCGACGCCACCCATCCGCCAGCCAGGAAGAAGGCCATTCCCGTGAACAGATACGACAGACGGCTGGTGGCAACCCACAGTGTGATCGCCGCTACGAGGAAAAGCAGCAGCGACGACCCAAGGTCCTTCTCGGTCACCATCACGAGCAGCGAAATACCGAGCGCGGCAAACACCGGGGCAAGGTGGCGGGGCTCGGGAAATGACCACGGGCCCACCCGGAAGCGGGCGACCTGCAGGATCTCCCGCTTCTCGGCCAGGTAGCTGGCGATGAAGATGGCGAGCGCGATCTTTGCGAACTCACCCGGCTGAAAGTTGATTGGCCCAAGCCGGACCCAGATTCGGGCCGAGTTCACTTCGCGGCCGATGAACGGCAGCAGCGGCAAAAGGAGCAGCACGATCCCGGAGATGCCGGCGATGTACCGGTAGTCGTCGAGCATGCGCGTCCGGGGAACAGCAATCATCGTCGCCGTGAACGCGCCAATGCCGATGGCCGTCCAGACCGCCTGCTGACCGGGAAGTGCCGTGGCGTTGCCGATGTCGTTCGACAGCCGGGCAATGAACACGTAGCCAAGGCCGTTCAGCAGTGCGACCACGGGAAGGATCGTGGGGTCGGCGTGGGGGGCAACCCAGCGCAGCACCAGATGTGCACCCAGCAGTAGTCCCAGAACCACGCCGAAGAACGGCAACAGGTCTGCTGGCATGGACGCATTGCGCCCAAGGCTGGCCAGCGCATACGCGCCAGCGGTGCCGCCCGCCGCAAGGGCGAGGAGGATCAGCTCTCGGTTTCGGCGGGATCGCATTCGGCGGCATCCACGACATCAACCACGAGCACGGTCGTGTTGTCTCGACCGCCAGACCAGTTGGCCATGTCCACGAGCTTGGTGGCGACCTCGGCTGGTTCTTCGACGTTGCGCATGACCGCGCCGATTTCCTGATCACTCACCTCGTTGATGAGGCCATCGGAACACAACAGATAGCGCTGTCCGATTTCGCCGGCGAACACCCAACTGTCGACGGCGACACTGTCATCGACACCGAGCGCACGGGTCAGGACGTTTCGCTGCGGGTGCTTGGCCGCGTCCTTCTCGGTGATCTGTCCGGCGCGTGCAAGCTCGGCCACCAGGCTGTGATCCTGCGTGAGCTGTTCGAGTTCGCCGTCCTGCAGCCGGTACATGCGGCTGTCGCCGACATTCGCTGCACCCAGCTGGAGCTCGACGTCGTCGCTCGGGATTCGGGCGAGCGCCACCATGGTGGTACCCATGCCGTTGAGCGACGGATCGATTGCCGCTCGGGCCCGGATGAGGGCATTGGCTTCGCTCACCGCTTCGGTGAGTTCTTCGATGGTTGCGACCGCTTCTTGGATGCGGAAGTGTCCGGCAGCGATGTCTGACGCGACCTCGCCACCGCGGTGGCCGCCCATGCCGTCGGCAACGGCAAACAGTGCGCCATTCGCCATGGCTGCGTCCTGATTGATCTGACGAACCCGTCCGACGTGGGAGCTCAACCCCCATTTGAGTGCCGTGGCAGTCACGCTGACCTTCTTCCGCCCTGGGCGCACCTAGACATGTGTACTCCCGCACGCATCATGAGAACTCCAGCACAGTACTGCCGATCTGCACGCGATCACCGGCTCGGAGCACAACGGCTCCGCGAATCTGTTCGCGATTGACGAACGTACCGTTCGTGGATCCCCGATCTTCAACAAGATGCTCCTGGTCGCGTCGCACAATGCTTGCATGTTGTTGCGAAACATACGTGTCGTCCAATGTGAGGGTGCACGCGGCGGCCCGACCGATCGAGAGCTCGTCGCCGATCGACATGATTGAGCCCGCCAGAGCCGGGGGTTCCAGGATGGTGACCTGACCCCGGATGACCATCGGTGTGCGGCTCGATGACGGAGCGGGCACGCCTGCGGACGCAGCTCCTGCCGCCGGAACCCGGAGCTGCGCGATTGCGGTCCAGAGCACCCAGGCAAAGAACAAATACAGGGCTGCAAGGAGCCCGAACTTCATGAGGGTGAGGACGGCGTCAGACATGTTGGGTGGTTCTCATGATGCGTCGAAGAGGAACTCGGTTCCACCGATGGTGACCTGATCGCCGTCACCAAGCAATTGCACCGAGATCCGGAACGCATTCACCCGCGTGCCGTTGGTGGATTCCAGGTCCTCGACGAGCCAGCCTCGTTCCGTGGGCCGAATGCGTGCGTGCTTGCGGGACGCGTTGCCGTCGTCGATCTCGACATCGCACAACGGATCGCGCCCCAACGTGATGCCCACCTCGCCGTACGCCGACAGATCCAACCGAAACCCGCTGGGGTAGATGAGCGTGCCGGGGGGAACACCAGCGACCGAATGCCGGGCTGTTGCGAACACGGCGATGGTGCCCTTCTGGGCGTCTTCGGCTTCGGTGACCCGGACCACGAGCGGGCCTTCGAAGGCGGCGTTCGCATCACGGGCGTGTTCGCGCACCATGGCGACGAGCTGCTTCTGGAGCTCGGCGGTGTTCGTGTCGAGGTTGTCGGCGTCGGCCGGGTTGAGCTGCACTTCGATGTCGTTTGGCATGATCTGCACCGTCTGTCCGGCCCGCTCGCCCTTGCGGGTGCCGGCGTGGAGTTCCCGCTCGACCCGCTTGTTGATCTCCAGCCGGTTGACCTCGGAGCGGAACACGCGGCCAAGCACGCCATCGACGCCGCGCTCGATTGCCTTCTCCAGATCGCGTAGTCCCATGAAAAGACGCTAGCCTCAGTCTCTCCACACTCGCGCGAGTGGCGGAATTGGCAGACGCGCAGGCTTCAGGTGCCTGTGTCCGAAAGGACGTGAGGGTTCAAGTCCCTCCTCGCGCACAACACAAAAGAACACCACACACGAATCACGAAACCCTCCGGAATCCCGGAGGGTTTCGTCCGTTTTGAAGGTGACACCTGGGGTCGCGTCTCACCCATCACCTTCCCGATAACTCTCCGTCGTCACTCCACAACCACGACCACCATGCGCGCGAGCGAAGGTGACAAACGAGACGCGACCCCGGAAGTCACCTTCGGCGCTGTTCAGCGGTGGGAGCGCTGCTGCCAGGCAGATTCGAGGCGTCGCATGAGGGCTGGATAGACGATGTAGTGACGGAAGGGTGCAATGGCGACCATGTATGCGCCACCGAAACGGCCACGGGTCTTCACGTAAATCCCCATCTGACCGATGTGGTTGGCGCCTTCGGCCGAGACCCACGCGAAGTGGACGGCCGCATGAACCGTCGAGTTTGAGAGCTCGACCACCGCCTCGTCATCGGTCTGGTAGACGATCTGAAACTCGGACTGGCTGTCGTCGACCCCGTCGACCGATGCACGGAGCTCCGGTGAGAGCCGATCGCTCAACGACGTTTCCGTGCAACCGGGAATCGGCAGGGTCAACACCTCGTCATCCCATCCGAACACCTCGCCGAG
>CAZFBD010000105.1:4761-10287 GCA_964517125.1 uncultured Acidimicrobiales bacterium | reverse complement strand
CGACGTTGCAAGCGAAGCGCAGCTGGAGGCGAGAGCGTTCGCCACTGCGCCGCGGGACCCAGCGTTCAGACTTTGGTTTCTCAGACCTGGGTTTCGCAGAAGTAGGTCCACTCGCCACCGAACTTCGCCCGCTGGATCGGGGTTCGGGACCGTGGGCTCAGCTCGCCGGCCTTGCCGTAGACCTGAATGTGCTGGTCGAAGACGCCAGGCTCACCGAAGACGTCGGCCCACGGCCGGTCTTCCAGGGTGGTGCCGCGGTACTTGATCACGTTGTGGAGCAGTTCGACGAGCGAACGGTATAGGCGTCGCACTTCCTGGGTGGACAGCGAGGTGCTCTGCCGGTCGTAGCGCAGGCCAGCGTCGAACAGCACCTCATCGGCGTAGATGGAACCGATCGACACGAGCGCCTTGCCGTCGGTGAGCAACCCCTTGAGCGTGGTGGGGTGCGATTCGATCAGGTCGCGGAACGCCAACCATGACAGCGGCGTCTCGATCGGGTCGATGGCCGGGTCGTTCAGCTTGGGGAACTCGGCCATGACTTCGTCCTTGGGGACGACGGCGGCCTCGCCGGTGCCTTCGGGGTCGATGAACCGAAGCTGTCCGCCCTGGGTGAAGGTGATGACGAGCTCGGTGCCTGGCTCTTCTTTGTCCTTGTTTGCGTTGCGCCGGAACTGCCCGTCGCCCGCGCGGATCACGAGAATGTCCTCGCTGTCGAGCGGAAAGATGAGGTGGTGCCCCTGGCGAAGGACTGCGTTGATCTTCACGCCGTCGAGCTGGGAGCCGAAGGCCTTGCGGCTCTTGTAGCGGGGCAGCACGGACATTCCTGCGGCGGCGACATCCTTGATCTTCCGACCGGCAATTTCGCGTTCGAGATCGCGCTTGACAAGCTCGAGCTCCGGTAGTTCTGCCTTCATGACGGTGCTCCTTCGCCGACCGCAAGTGCGTCGACTTCTTCCACCATGGTGGATTCTTGGGTAGTTGTGGCCACTTCGGCCTCAATCTTGTTCAGCGCATCACTGGCCGCCGCCTGCTGTGCCTGCTTCTTTGACGTGCCATCGCCGGTCCCCGTGACGTTGCTGATGTTGACGGAACTGCTGAAGCGGCGCCCGTGATCGGGACCGAACGAATTGACCTGGTAGATGGGAGCGGCAACGCCGAGTTCGGCTGCTCGCTCCTGTAGACGGGTCTTGTAGTCCCGAACTCCGGGAGTGACCTGTGCTGCTGCGGTGATGTCGCCGAGGAGGTCATCGATGACTCGTTTGGCAACGAACCAGCCGGCGTCGAGGTACATGGCGCCGATGACGGCTTCCATGGCGTCGGCGAGAATGCTGTCCTTTTGGCGTCCGTCCGACATCTCTTCTCCCCGGCCCAACAACAGCAGCGATCCGAGATCGAGCAGTCGTGCGAGGGAGGCGAGGCTGTCGGCACTGACGACCTCGGCGCGGGCCTTGGCGAGGTCGCCCTCGGCCTGGTCTGGCTCGTTCAGGTACAACGAATCGGTGATGGCCATGCCGAGCACGGCATCACCGAGAAACTCGAGACGTTCGTTGGATGAGGGACTTTCGTTCTCTGCACACCAGGAACGGTGGGTCAGCGCAAGCTGAAGCAACTCCACATTGGTGAAGCGATGACCGAGTGCGCTGAACAGCGATTCGTAGGAAGCCGACGATTCGTCAGCCAAGTCGACCGACGACGTAGTCGACGGCGTCGCGGACCGTCTTGAGGTCCTCGAGGTCATCGTCCTCGATACGGAAGGTGATGGAGCGCTCACCGAGCTCTTCCTCGATCGCTTCAACGAGTTCGATGAGTGCGAGCGAGTCGCAGTCGAGGTCGTCCTGGAAGGAGTCGCCTTCCCGGATGTCGTCTGGCTCGATCTCCAGGATCTCGGCAAGTCGATCGCGGACAATTTGCAGAATCTCGTCGCGTTCCACAGGGCTCCGTTCTACATGGGTTTCCGCAGGCACGGCCAACTCCTCCAACTCGTGTTGCGGACGGAATCGTAGCCACACCAGCGACGGTTCGCAGGTTACGGCTCCGGAAATCCGGTTTCGGTCAGGCGTTGACTGCGGTGGAGATTCGACCCACAAGGTCGGAGTTCACCATCTCGGAGGCAACCGAGATGGCGTTGGCCATGGCGTCGGCGCTCGACGAACCGTGGCTGATGATGCACACGCCCTTGGTGCCAAGGAGCATGGCGCCGCCGTAGGTGTCGGCGTTGAACCGTTCGTACAGGGGCGCCAGAGCCGGGAGTAGCTGTCCGGCGGCGTCGCGGGCTTCGTCGCTGGAGTCGAAGGCTTCGAGCAGCGAGCTGATGATGTTCTGGGCGCAACCCTCGAGGGTCTTGAGCGCCACATTGCCAGTGAAGCCGTCGGTGACGACCACATCGACCTCTTCGCCCATGAGGTCCCGACCTTCGACGTTTCCGATGAACTCGGCGCCGTGGGCGGACCAGTCGACCTCGTCGAGCAGACCCCAGGCCTCTTTGACGAGCGGCGAACCCTTGCCGGCTTCCTCGCCGATGGAAAGAAGCCCGACTCGGGGCGTTTCGATGGCGAAACGGGTTCGGGCGAACACTGCGCCCATCTGCGCGAACTGCACCAGCCATTCGGCCTTGCACTCGGCGTTGGCTCCAGAGTCGAGCATGACGGTGGGCGGCCCCTTGGGGCCGGGAATCGCGGTGGCGATCGCGGGACGGGACACGCCCTTGATGCGACCGGTTCGAAGGAGCGCAGACGCCATGGTGGCACCGGTGTTGCCGGCACTGACCATGGATGATGCAACACCGTCCCGGACGGCCTCGGCGGCCCGGACAAGCGAGGAGTCCTTCATGGTCCGAACCGACGAACCCGGATCGTCGTCCATGGCAATGACCTCGGACGCGGGAATGACCTCGATACCGCCGGTGTCACCCAGCTCTTCGGGTCGGCCCACGAGCACCACGGGAATCCCGCGTTCTTCGACAGCTCGTCGTGCTCCTTCGACGATTGCCGACGGAGCGTTGTCGCCGCCCATCGCGTCCACTGCGACGGGGAGCATGATCAGTCGACGTCGATGGCTTGACGGCCGGCGTACCAACCGCAGTTGTCACACACGGTGTGCGGACGCTTCACGTTGCCACAACGGGGGCAGCTGGAGCGGCCCGACGCACGAATTCGCCATGCCGACGAACGACGGCTGCGGCTCTTGGACTTTGAGGTCTTCTTCTTTGGTACAGCCATGACGTCACCTGATGTCGATCGAGCTTCCGGAGTTCCCGGGGCGCCATCTTCGGCGCACAGGGGTCAAAGGATATCTGCTGTTGATCACTCTTCATCAAAGGTGAGTTGACTGAGCGCTGCCCACCGCGGATCCATCGCCGGCTCCTCCGGTTCCTCGTCGCCCTCAGACCCGTCGGCCATGGTGGGAAATCGCTCGGGGTCGGCGCCTTCGCAGTCGTCTCGGCACAGTGGTGTGAGCGGTAGCGCCAACATGAGCTCTTCGCGAACGACCTCACCAACGTCGACCCAATCGCCGTCGATCGGGTAGGCGTCGGCATCGATGTCGCCGTCTCCCACGGCGTCGGCGAAGGACGCCGACACGTCCAGTTCGAGCTCCCCGCCGATGGTGTCGACGCAGCGACGGCACTCGCCTTCCCAGCGAGAGGACACGAGCGCATGCAACTCCAGGCCGGACAGCCCGGCCTCGATTCGACCGTCCACGTGTACCGATGCGCCGTCGGGAATTCGGGCGGTGGTGATAGCCAGGCCGTTCGCTTCGACCTCAACATCGATGAGCAGTTCTTCGGCGCCAGCGGCACGCTTGCGAAGTTCTGCCAGGTTGTCCCGTTGCCGAAGGCGGGCGACATTGAGCCGCAGCGGAGCCCAGACCGTCAAGAGAAGTCCTGGTCGAACAGGTCGATCCGATCGGCGTCCTCGGCCACTTCGGCCTGCTCGGTGAGGTCGACGGTGGGGACGACGCCCTGCAGTCGGTTTCTGCCCGTTGCGACCACGGTGCGGGTGCGGTCGAGAATGCCCTCGAGCGAAGCCAGACGGGCATCGCAGAAGTCTTCGGTCTCGCGACGCATTCGACGCGCCTCGGCTTCGGCATCGGCGATCAGCCGCTGGGCCCGATGTTCTGCGGACTTGACGACCTCGGTGCGTTCGACCATGCGCTCGGCCCGACTGCGGGCCACCGTGAGGATCTCCTCGCCTTCGAGACGCACCCGCTGGAGGTATTCCTCGCGTTCACGGAGCAGCCAACGCGCCGAGCGCAATTCGTCGGGCAGCGCACCGAACGCCTGCTGTAGGAGCTCGAGCAGTTCGTCGCGGTTGATCCGGGAGGAGGTGGACAGCGGCAATGGCGGCGCGGTGTCGACGAGCTCAATCGCTTCGCTGAGAAGGTTCTCCACGACGGGAGCATGGTTCGCCGGCGAGGTGGCCGGAACGGCGTGGGCAAAGTCGATTGCTTCGTCGTGCGTGGGGATCGTCATGAGGGTGCGCCCTTTTCTCGCATTGTTCGCAGCGCTGGTTCGGGGACCATGGAGGAGACATCGCCGCCGAACTTGTAGACCTCTCGGATGAGACGGGAAGCCAGGAAGGAACGTTCGGAGGCGCTTGGGATGAACAGCGTGTGCACGCCGGAAATTTCCTTGTTCATCTGCGCCATCTGCAGCTCGGTCTCGAAGTCGGAGACGGCTCGGAGCCCCTTCACGATGAAGTCGGCTTCGACCTCCTGGGCCAGGTCCACGACCAGCGACGAAAAGCTGGTGATCGACACATTGCCGAGCGGAGCGAAGGTCTCCTCGAGCACCGCCTGGCGTTCCTCGAGGGTGAGGAAGGGATTTGTCTTTGAGGGATTCCGCATGGCGGCGACCACCACGTGGTCGAACAATCCCGAGGCTGTTTGCACGATTTCGACATGACCGTTGTGCACGGGGTCGAACGATCCCGGGTACAGCACGGTTGTCATGAGGTGGGATCCACTCGTTTCAGCACAGTCACCACCGTAGTCCCGTAGGCCTTCTCCCGAACGACATCCCACCGGGGATGTTCGCCAAGTTCCTTGCCTGCTTCGGCAACCACCCAACGCGCATCGAGGTGATCGAGGAGCGAAACCCAGTCGTCGTCGGCGTAGGGCGGATCGGCGAGAACGAGGTCGAAGCGCCTGTCCTGCGCCTGCACCCACGAGATTGCGTCGGCCTGCACGACGGTGGCCTGGTCGCTGAACCCGGTGAGCTCAAGATTCGTTTCGATGCACGAGACGGCACGGCGGTGCTGTTCCACGAACACACACGATTCGGCGCCCCGACTGAGCGCCTCGATGCCCAACGCTCCGCAACCCGCGTACAGATCGAGCACGGCGGCACCTTCTGTGGCCTGCAGGCTGAACAACATGTTGAAGATGGACTCGCGAACCCGGTCACTCGTGGGCCGAGTGCCTGATCCGTCCGGAGCCACAAGGGTCCGTCCTCGTGCTTCCCCCGCTACCACTCTCATGATTGCTCTCCTGATTCGCTCGACACTTCCGGTCGAGATCCCTCTCCGTTTG
>CAZFBD010000105.1:312-4661 GCA_964517125.1 uncultured Acidimicrobiales bacterium | reverse complement strand
CATGATTGCTCTCCTGATTCGCTCGACACTTCCGGTCGAGATCCCTCTCCGTTTGGTCTCAACATCTTCATCGGCGCCCCAACACCCTCACTGGATACCTGCGTCGTCTTCGAACACCAGGTCCCATCGGTCCAGACAATCCTCGCATCGGTAGGCGATCACGTCTCCCGCTGCGAACCCGTCTTCTGGGACGTAGGTCAACCGGTGGCACTGCCCAAGGCAGTCCACGCAGAGGATCGTCTCCGGGACCTCGATCTCCATGACGCCGCACAGTACTCCTCGGGGAGCCGTTTCGGTCGCCACAGCCGAAAATCCCACGATGAACCTCAGTTCTTGAGCAGGAAGTCGGTGTCGTCGCCACCCAACAACACCGCAGCATCTTCCTCGAGTCCCTCGATGGAAGGGTCGGCGGCGTCGACCAGCTCAACTGCGACGTCGCGGGCGAGGATCACGGTGTCCCGATCGCGTCGCAGTGACGCCAACCTCAGATCGTTCCTTCCCTTCTGGCGCTCCCCCATGATCGTGCCCTCACCGCGAAGTTCCAGGTCAACCTCCGCCAGTTCGAAGCCGTCGGTGGACGCCACGAGCGCCTCGAGTCGGGACTCGCCGTCGGCGGTCGTGGCCTCGCCGGCAAGCCAACAGGTCGACGCGTGCTCGCCACGCCCGACCCGACCACGAAGCTGGTGCAGCTGCGCGATGCCAAACCTGGGGGCGTCCAGAATCACCATGACGGTGGCGTTCGGGACATCAACGCCGACCTCGATCACGGTCGTGGCAACCAGCACATCGGTCTCCCCCGACCGGAAGCTCGACATGATCGATTCCTTCTCGTCGCTCGACATGCGGCCATGCAACAACGCCACCTTCAGCCCATACAGCTCGCCGCTCACGAGCTCGTCGTGGGTTTCGGTCACCGACCGAACCTCGAGCTTGTCCGAAGCTTCGATGAGCGGGCACACCACATAGGCCTGCCGGCCTTCACCCACTGCTGCTCGCACGCTGGACCACATGCCGGCCTCTTCGTCGGGTGTTGCCACCCAACGAGTGTCGATGGGCGTTCTTCCCGGTGGCAGCTCATCGAGCACACTGACGTCGAGGTCGCCATACACCGTCATGGCGGCCGTACGGGGAATGGGGGTTGCGGTCATGACCAGGACGTCGGGTTCCTTGTCGCCCGGCCCCTTCCCGCGCAGAACCGCACGTTGCTCTACGCCGAAGCGATGCTGTTCATCGATCACGACCAGGCCCAGGTTGAAGAACTGCACGCTCTCCTGAATGAGGGCATGCGTGCCAATGAGGATGTCGACCTCGCCGGCCTGTGTCTGCGCCAGGATCCGACGGCGGTCGGCTGTTGCCACGCCGTTCGACAGCAGTTCGACCTTCAACGGCCGGTCCGGCAAGAGTGATGCCGTGTCCTCGACCCGGATGTCGGCGAGAAGCTTGCGGATCCCGAGATGATGCTGCTCGGCGAGAACCTCGGTTGGGGCCATGAGCGCACCTTGGAAGCCGCCTTCGCGTGCTGTGAGCAGACCCCAGAGCGCAACGAGGGTCTTTCCGGCGCCGACGTCGCCCTGCAAGAGCCGATGCATGGGAAAGCCCCGATGCATGTCGTCGACGATCTCGTCGATGACTCGCTCCTGCGCTCCGGTCAGGGGGAATCCCAGCCCGGCGAGCATCGTGGCCGTGAGCTCGCCCGTGCCGGCATGCTCCACGCCCACGGCGGTTGCCTGCCGCTCGCGCTGGCGTTGGACGAGCTCCAGCTGGATCGCGAACAGCTCGTCGAACACGAGCCGGCGCCGGGCCTCGGTGACCGTCGCCATCGACTCCGGCTCGTGAATGTTGGCGATGGCCGTCATGCGGTCGACGAAACCGTGCGCCTCGATGATCGACGCTGGCAGCGGATCGTGGAGCGAACGTGGGCGAGCGCGGCGGAGGGCCTCGGCGTTCCATTTCGCAAGCTCCGACGAGCCGTACCCGGCCTTCTCCGATTGTGGGTAGACGGGAACGATGCGCCCCGTCTGGTCGCCGCCGATGACATCAACGACCGGTGAGGTCATCTGCAGCGAACCTCGGAAGCTGTCGACCTTGCCAAACAGCACGAGATCGGTGCCTTCAGGGAGCTGCTTTGCACGCCAGGGCTGGTTGAAGAACGTTGCCTTGATTCGCCCACTGCCATCGCTCACGGTGAGCGTGATCATGGACCGGTTTCCCCGGACCTTGCGGACCTCGGCTCGTTCCACCCGGCCCAGGACCATCCCTTCCTCTCCCTCGAGGAGCTCGTCGATACGCGCTTCCCGGGTTCGGTCGATGTAGCGCCGCGGATAGGTGCGGAGCAGGTCGAGAACGGATTCGATGCCGTTTTTGTGGAGCGCCTTGGCGCGCTTGTCCCCCACACCATTGAGTCGCTGTACGTCGAGTTGCGAGAGTTCGCGGAGCGTCAGCGGTGGCGGCTTGGGAGAATCAGAGGTCACTCCACGCCGATGATAAACGGGTACAGCGGCTGGCCCCCGACATGCACCTCGGCTTCGAGGTCGGGATGGGCGAGGCCGATCTGTGCCGCAAGGGTGGCACCTTCGGCTTCGGTGGCGTCAGCGCCGATCACGATCGTCACGATTTCGTGGTCGTCGTCGGCAAGTGTGCTGACGACGGCGACGGCGGCTTCGAGCGGATCGTCCTCGACGGCCACGATTTTGCCCATGGCCAGACCCAGCCAGTCGCCCTCGCTGATGTCGAAGCCTTCGGCCGTCGTGGCCCGGACCGATTGGGTGACCTCACCCGACAAGAGATGGGACAGCGCCTCCCGCATACCCTCGACGTTCGGGTCGAGTTCGGCTTCGGGGTCGTAGGCGACCAGCGACGCCATGCCGCCGACGATGCTGCGGCTGGGCACCACCGACACGTTCTTGGAGCTCTCTTCGTTGACGTGCTCGGCGACGGGAATGATGTTCTTGTTGTTGGGCAGGATGATGACGTTGTCTGCCGGGAGCGCTTCGACTGCGGCCAGCAGGTCTGCGGTGGAGGGGTTCATGGTCTGTCCGCCCTCGACGACGTGCTGCACACCGAACGAGCGGAAGATCTGCCCCACGCCGGACCCGACCGACACAGCCACCACCGCTGTGGTGCACGGCTCAACGTCGGCAATCGCTGCATCGGCTGCGGCCTGCCGGACCCATTCCTGTTCCTCGAGTTCTTCGAGGAGGTCGGTGACGCGGATGTCGTGCGGTCGACCAACTGCGATGCCGCATTCGATGGATGCACCGATGTGGTCCGTGTGAATGTGGCAGTTGAAGAGTCCGTCACCGCCGACGACCACGATGGAGTCGCCCACCTCGCCCCAGGCTGCTTTGAAGCCCTCGATGGACTCGTCGGGCGCATCGAGCAGGAACATCACTTCGTAGCGGAGGTCGGCAATGGAGCCTGCTCCATGGTCGTCGGGGCGATCGACGACGTCGATCGATGACACCATTGCGCCGTCGGGGACGACGGGCGCAGGAATCGGGCGGCCATCGAGCACCTCGAGTGCGGCGTCGAAGAACAGAAGAAGGCCAGTGCCTCCGGAGTCCACAACTCCGGCTTCGGCCAGGACGGGAAGCAACTGCGGGGTCTTCTCGAGTGCGGTGGCAGCACCGCTGCGTGCGGCATCCATCACCTGAAGCAGGTCGCCGCCGACCGCGCTCGCTGCTGCTTCGCCGGCTTCGCGGATGACGGTGAGGATGGTTCCTTCGACGGGGTTTCCGACCGCGCCGTAGGCGGACTCGGCTGCCTCGGTGAGCGCGGCGGAGAAGATGGCTCCGTCGATGACGTCGTGGTCCTTCATGCCAGCGGAGAGCCCGCGAAGGATCTGGGACATGATGACCCCGGAGTTGCCTCGTGCGCCCATGAGGGATCCGTGCGACACGGCCTTGCACACGTCTTCCATCGATCCCCCGGCTTCGGGGAGGCCGGCCACGACGGATTCAAGCGTGAGCGACATGTTCGTGCCGGTGTCACCATCGGGCACGGGATACACGTTCAGGGCGTTGACGACGTCCTTGTGCGCAACGAGTGCATCGCGAAATGCGACGACCACATCGCGAAGAGTGTCAGCGGTGAATTCAAAAGACATACGCGAGGGACTGTACCCAACAAGGACAGAAACCCAGAAACCCAGAAACCACCGCGAACGACGGCGTTTCGATTCCCAATGCGGGGCCGTTCGGCCCCCAGGGCCCAAAGGCTGTAAGTGAGGAGGCCCCCAGGCCGACGAACGGCGGCGGCGGCGTTTAGGCCCCCAGGGCCGAAAGGCTGTAAGTGAGGCGGCCCCTAGGCCGACGAACGACGCAGTCAGGGAGAAGTTCGGGCGTGTCCAT
>CAZFBD010000105.1:0-302 GCA_964517125.1 uncultured Acidimicrobiales bacterium | reverse complement strand
CCGGCGTTTCGGCCCCCAGGGCCGAAAGGTCAGTAGCGAGCGAAGCGAGCGGCTTAGTCAGGGAGAAGTTCGGGCGTGTCCATGTCGACTTCGGAGCCGAGCATGACGTTGCCTGCAAGACCGTCGGAGTCGACGGTGAACAGCACACGCTGGCCCTGTCGGAGCATCCGGAAGACCGAGCCTTCAAGCGCATTGGCCGCGAGGTCGTACTCGACGAACTCGCGGTCGTCCATGACAACGCCGTCACCAGTAGAAGGATCGTACGACTGAATCACACCCTGCATGGCAATCACTCTACCGTT
>CAZFBD010000104.1:0-10899 GCA_964517125.1 uncultured Acidimicrobiales bacterium | reverse complement strand
TCCATCTGGGCGAGCACCTGGTTGGTGAAGCTGAACGACATCACGAAGCTCGGGTGGCCAGTGGCGTTGCCCAGGTTGAGCAGGCGACCTTCGGAAAGGACCAGCACCGAGTGGCCATCGGGGAAGACGTACTCGTCGACCTGCGGCTTGATGTTGGTGCGCTGCACGTCGGACATCTTCTCGAGGCCGGCCATGTCGATTTCGTTGTCGAAGTGGCCGACGTTGCCCACGATGGCCTGGTGCTTCATGCGGGCCATGTGCTCGGCCGAGATGATGTCCTTGTTGCCGGTGGTCGTGATGAACAGGTCGGCGGTCTCCATCACGTCTTCAAGACGCAGGACGTCGAAGCCCTCCATTGCGGCCTGCAGTGCGCAGATCGGGTCGACCTCGGTGACGATGACCTTGCAGCCCTGTCCCTTGAGCGACGCCGCACAGCCCTTGCCGACATCGCCGTAGCCGCAGACGACGGCGGTCTTGCCGCCGAGCATGACGTCGGTGCCGCGGTTGATGCCGTCGACGAGGCTGTGGCGGATGCCGTAGAGGTTGTCGAACTTGGACTTGGTCACCGCATCGTTCACGTTGATGGCCGGGAACAGAAGCTCTCCAGCATCACGCATGTGGTAGAGGCGATGGACACCAGTGGTGGTCTCTTCAGACACGCCGCGGATGGCGGGGGCAATCTTCTGCCAGAAGTCGTTGCCCTGCTCGGCCCAGATCGAGCGGAGTTGCTCCATGAAGACGCCCTCTTCTTCTGAGGCGGTCTCGGGGGTCTCGGGGATGGCGCCGGCCTTTTCGAACTCGAAGCCCTTGTGCACGAGCATCGTGGCGTCGCCACCATCGTCGAGGATCAGGTTGGGGCCTTCACCGTCGGGCCAGTGGAACAGCTGCTCGGTGGCCCACCAGTACTCTTCGAGCGTCTCGCCCTTCCAGGCGAAGACGGGGATGCCCTGCGGGTTCTCCGCGGTGCCCTCCGGGCCACAGGCGACCGCTGCTGCGGCATGATCCTGGGTGGAGAAGATGTTGCAGGTGACCCAGCGGACGTCGGCGCCGAGCGCGGTGAGCGTCTCGATGAGGACGGCGGTCTGGATCGTCATGTGGAGCGAGCCGGCGATACGAGCGCCAGCAAGAGGCTGAGCGTCACCGAACTCGGCACGCAGGGACATGAGGCCCGGCATTTCGTGTTCGGCAAGGCGGATTTCCTTGCGGCCGAACTCGGCCAGATCGAGGTCGGCGACCTTGAAGTCATTCGTCATGGTTGTGTTTCTCCTGGTAGCGCGCGACAACCGTCGCACGTTTTGTCACGTAAGGCTGTGACCCACTGGTCCGAGAAACGTCTGTTCAGCCCGCTTCGATTGTAGGCAGCAATCGGTCCGCTGCCGATGTTCGTGAAGGCGCTGTGTCAGAAATCGCCGAGCGCAGCAACGAACGACAAGCCGGTTGCGCTCACGGTTGCGGCGGTCGTGGATGCTGGAAGCCACGCGGACTCGCCGGGGGCGAGCCGGAGTTGGGCGGCGCCGTCGTCGAGGGTGCAGGTGCCGGTGAGGCAGAGCACGATCTCGGGTCCGACCGGGTGCCTGACCGTGGCCGATTCAGCCACGCGGGTCAGTGCGAATTCAGGCGCAGGGGTGGGGTACTTGGTGACCGGGGAAGTCACGTCGAGCACCTGCGGGTGCAGGGCGGTCGGGTCCACGACGTCGAGCAGCGCGGGAACATCCATGTGTTTCGGCGTGAGGCCACCGCGGAGCACGTTGTCGGAGTTCGCCATGATCTCCACACCGAAACCCTCGACGTAGGCATGGAGATTGCCGGCGCCCAGGTACAGGGCCTGGCCCGGTTGCAGGAGCACACGGTTGAGCATCGCTGCAGTGAGCACGCCCGGGTCCCCCGGGTACTTGCTGGCGAGTCGGACGAGCAGGTCGCACTCGTCTGCCCACTCGCCCTCGGTGGTTGCACACGCAGCGGCGAGGGCATCGACCATGGGCGCAGCCTCGGCACGTGGCATTTCGAGAATCGTTCGGAGGCCGACCTCGATTCCCTGACTGAGTCCGTCGAGAACCCGACCGAGCGCACCAACGTCGAGCGACTTCAGGAATCGCATCGTGTCTTCGAGCTCGCGGAATCCGACCATTGCCTCGAACGGGGTGATCGCTGCGATGAGTTCGGGCTTGTGGTTGTCGTCGCGGAACGAACGGTTGGGTGCTGCTCGATCGATTCCGAGGGCGTCCTCGCGTGCGCAGCCCTCGATCGCTTGTGGGATGGACGGATGCACCTGGATGCTGAGCGGCTCGGCTGCTGCGAGCAGTTTCAACAGGAATGGCAACTTCTCACCGAAGCGGGTGAGGACGCTGGAACCGAGTTCACTCACCGGGTCGGCGGCGATGGCATCGGTCAGCGCGAGTCCGCCCCGGTCGGGCAGCGTGGAGCTGTTCGCCGGATGCGCACCCAGCCACAATTCGGCCTCTGGCTCCGCGCTGGCAGCTTCGCCGCGAACGCCGGCCAAATGTTCTGTGGATCCCCATGCATAGTTCTGGACCATGCCCGCCAGGTGTTCCATCGTGTGCTCCTGTTCTCCCCCGTCAGGCCCCGCCGAGCCTCGGACGCCTCAGGCGTCGAACGTGGGATTGATTCCGTTGGTTTCGGCCAAGGCCATGAGTCGATCGTGTTCGCCCTGTTCGAGCGTTTCGGCCTTGTCGGCCAACATGATCGGAATGTCGTCGGTGATGCTGTAGCGCAGCTTGAGCCGCGGGTTGTACAGCGTCTGCTCGCCCTCGAAGTAATAGAGGGGCCCCTTGTCTTCGGGGCAGGCAAGAATGTCAAGAAGTTGCTGGTCGAGAGCCATTGGCTCAACCTATCTGCCGTCAGGCCGCCATGTGGGCCTGTACCTCGGCCACGCGCTCGGCCACGGCAGTGGCATCGGCAGCCTCGAGATTCAGGCGCAGCAGCGGCTCCGTGTTCGATGGGCGCAGGTTGAACCACCAGTCGCCACAGTCGACGGTGAGGCCGTCCATGCGGTCCTGTTCCATGTCGGCGTATGCGGCAGACACCTTGTCGATGACCACGCCCGTGTCGGCGACGCGGGTGTTGATCTCTCCGGAGGCGTCGTAGCGACGCAACGACTGCGCGAGCTCAGACAATGGCGCCTCGGCCTCGCACATGGCGGCGAGGACGACCACTGCGGTGATCAGCCCGGAATCGGCCCGGTAGTTGTCACGGAAGTAGTAGTGGCCGGAGTGTTCGCCGCCGAAGGCTGCGCCGGTTTCCTTCATCACGTTCTTGATGAACGAATGACCGACCCTGGTGCGTACGGGCGTGCCGCCCATTTCGGTGACCAGCTCGGGAACGACCTTGGAGCAGATGAGGTTGTGGATGATCGTGGCGCCCGGCTCTCGCTCGAGAACCTGACGGGCAACCATTGCCGTTGTCAGCGAACCGGAGACACCCTCGGCCTGCGCATCGACCAGGAAGACCCGATCGGCGTCGCCGTCGAAGGCAAGCCCGATATCGGCTCCGACATCGATGACGCGCTTCTTGAGATCGACCTGGTTCGCTTCGTTGAGCGGATCGGCCGGATGGTTCGGGAACGTTCCGTCCAGCTCGGGGTACATGATCTCGAGGTCGAATGGCAGCTTGTCGAACACGGCTGGCACGACGAGTCCGCCCATGCCGTTGGCGGTGTCGGCGACGACCTTGAGCGGCGTGAGCTTCGACACGTCGATGAACGAGAGGACGTGCTCCGCGAAGTCGTCGAGGATGTTCCGCTCCGTCATGGTTCCGGGGGTCGCAACCGGAGGCAGCAGGGTGCGGGCCATTTCCTTGATGGCGTCCAGACCGGTCTCGCCCCCGATGGGCCCGGCGGCTCGGCGACACATCTTGATGCCGTTGTACTCGGCCGGGTTGTGGGACGCGGTGAAGACCGCGCCGGGCATGTCCAGGCTGCCCGAGGCGAAGTACATCATGTCGGTGGACACCAGTCCGTTGTGGATGACGTCGACACCCTGCGACATGACCCCCTCAGCGAACGCCATGGCGAACTCGGGTCCGGTCGGACGCATGTCGTGCCCAAGCACGACACACGAGGTGCCGTCTTCGTCGGCGACGAAACGAGCGAACGCTGCGCCGATGTTCCGGCTCAGGTCAGCGTCGAGCTCCTCGGGGGCCAGGCCCCGAACGTCGTACGCCTTGAAGATTGCATCGATATCAGCCATGTGCTGTGTCCCCGATCAGTGCGCGGAGGGTGTTCCGCTGTCGCCAGTGAAGATCCTTCGGCACAACCCGACACGGGGTGAAGGACCGCAACTCGAACGTCATCATTGCCCAGCATGGCCGTGCGAGGCCGCTGGGAGCGGGAGCTCGTCGAGAGATTCTTCGCTGTACTCACCTCGGGCGGACCAGCGCCGGATCCGACCCAGGTCGGTGAACAGGGCCGCGGTATCCGAGAAGATCCGGACGGTCGATGTCTCGGTCTCGGCAATGGTCATCGGGACCTCGGTCAGCGTGAGACGCCAGCGTTCGACCAGATGGAAGATCTCGATGTCGAACGAGAATCCGTTGAGTTTGGTGGTTGCGAAGATGAGCTCTGCGACGTCGCCACGGAAGCCTTTGATGCCCGCTTGCGTGTCCCGGTACTGCCCGAGCAGCAGGAACATCGTGGCCAGATTCACGAGCCGGCCACCCACATCGCGGACCAACCCAGCACCGGTCTGGGTGACGAGCCGCGAATCGTGGCGTGAGCCGACGACGACATCCCAACCGTCCTCGAGCTCCGACATGATCCGGACGATTTCCGCTGGCCCGTAGGCAAGGTCGGCGTCGACGAAGATACGGCTGCGTCCCCTGCCAGCCAACATGCCGGCCCGGACCGCACCGCCCTTGCCGAGGTTCTCGGGAAGCCCGAGGCCCCGAGCCATTCCGGTCGCTTCGGCGATGTCGGCGGTTCCATCGTTCGAGCCGTCGTCGACCACGATCAACTCGAAGTCCTCCGCTGGCACGAAACGCACGAGATGGGAGTGCAGACGCTCGATCGTGGCCTCGATTCGGGACGCTTCCTTGTACGCCGGAACGATCACGCTCAACCGAAGGTCGTGCCCTGACGGTGGTCGGCGTGCCGGCTGTCCTTGTTCGGACCGGACGACGCTGAACAGGAACCATCGGTTCGACACGGCGCGGACGCAGGCAGCCGCAGCGATCGCGACCGATTTCGCGAACACCTCGCGGCGCTCGAACGCAGAAAGTACGGCCAGGTCCACCAGCCCGGCAAGGATCGATGACGACAGGAATGCGGTTGGCCGTTGGATCCAACGCAGGTTCGGGTCGTCCCGCAGCGTGAAGCGCCGGTGTGCGGAAATACCGATGATCGCTGCCGCGCTGAGTGCGGCGATGTCGGCGGCCCACCAGCGGAACGACTGACGCAACAGTAGGTAGGCGCCAAGGTCCACGGCCGTCGCAAGCAGCGCGACCGCAACAAAGAATCGGAGCGACCTCGGGCTCACGGACTTGTGACGGGTTCAGCTGGTTCGGGGATCGCGGGCGGCACGGGAATGTCGTCGACCGGATCCTCGTCGGCAACCGAGGTGGGAAGCGCATCGGAGTCGGAGCCGGAATGGGGCACGTCGTCATCGTCATCGCCATCGTTGCGAACGCGAGCGCCAAGGACGACCACTCCAACGACACCAGCGAACGTGAGCGCCAGGGCCAACCAGTCCACGCCGGTTCGGATGAAGGTGAGCTCCACGTCAGTCTGCGTTGGGACGACCACCATGAAGTTCGGGGCCACCCGGTACGGGCCTTCGGCGCCGTCGGCGCTCCAGTTCGGGAAGTAGCTGGCACGCACCAGGACAGGCTGTCCCACCTGGTCGACGCTGAATCGGATGGCGTCGGTGTCGGCCACGACGTTGGTGACGGAGACGGGCTGGGCGGGGGCCGACACCGGCAGGAGATCGGAGAGCGACTCGGCGTCGGCCGAGATGGATCCAGCCAGACGGGTGTCTTCGGCCTCGTAACGTTCGGCAACGGACGGGCCGTCGATACGAGCCCACGAATCGGGACCCGAGGATGCCGGACGAACACCGTCGAATCCGGTCGTGAACCATTCGACGCCGACGTCGAGCCATTGATCCTGATGATCCCGAATGCCGTCGAGCACGACGGGAACCTCGTCCAGAGGTTCCACCAGGTTCGATTCGGTCTGAAAGACGACCCAGGGCGACGCGCTGGTGATCTCGGTGAGCCCGGTGTGCTCCCGAGCCGCGGCGATGGTCTGGGGGGAGAAGGCCAGGTAGTAGCGCACACCAAGCTCGTGCAGCCGCTCGACGCCACGGTCGATGTCGAAGCTGTCGTACGGCAGGTCGCGCATGGCCCGGGACGGTCCACCGACCGATCCGGCGTCGCCAAGCGATCGGGACGGCGCCGAGAGATCGCTCTGCAGGAGGAAATGGTACGGAACCGTGGGAGTGGCTTCGAAATACAGCCCCTCCATGGAGCCGATGCAGCTGTCGGTCCACATGGGCAGCAACATCATGGCCATCGTCGTGCCATACCGGTTCAGTTCGGGAGCGAACTCCCACATTGCCCGGCCGCAACCGATCTCCTGCCCCACGCCGAGCATGGTCCGCTGGACATATTGGTATTCGAGCCAGCCACCCTTGCCGACATCACCCGTGGCGCCGTCGTTGCGGGTCTTTGCCTCGAGCCCCGAGAAGTTCCACGACGCCCATCCGGGAACGAAGCTGGTGTCGTCGGAGGTGAAGCCCACGCCGGCGAGCGTCCAGGATCGTCCTTCGTCGGTTTGTGTGATGCCGCCGATCGCGTCGAGCGCCAGCCCCAGCATCACGAAGACCACCAGGAGCGCACCCACCGGGGCCCCATAGAGGACGGCGACAGGGCCGCTGCCCACGGGTGCAGCGTTCGCGTCGGGGTTCTGACGCCGCTTGCTGAGCGTTCGCAGTGCACGGTCGGCGAACAGCACGAACATGACGATGGATGCGATCAGGACGAGGGCCCACAGGAAGGTTGCGTTGAAGACGATTCCGGCGAAGGACCAGCCGCCGTCAAGGTCGCGGAAGCCGTCGAAGTCGACGTCGCGGGCCGGGCTTGCGACAACCAGCGCCAGCGCCACGACCACCAACACCGAGAACCGCGCCGACACGACCCTGCTCAACACACGTGGAAGCTCCGTGAAGACGACGAACAACACCACGGCAATGGCGTAGACCCGCAGGGCGTACAAGGACGCTTCGGCGACGTAGGAGCCTTCGCCTCCGGGTTCCGGCCACACCCGTCCATTGCGTACCGCCGGGATGAGCAGTGGCACGATGCCGAACACGGCCAGCCCCACCCGCACACCCACACCGGAGCGGGCAATCGAGCGGATCGCCAGGGCCACGCCGAGGCCAGCCAGGAGCGCCACGCACAGGTAGTAGAACGGCAGAATTCGGGCGTTCCACAGACGGCCATCGGGAAAGTAGACGAACCCGAACGCCATGAGCGCAGCGGTCGAGGTGAGCACCCATCCCAACATCACCCGGTTCCGGATGGAGAGAACGAGACCAACCACAGCGAGAAGAAGCAGCACCGGGAGCGGCGGGTAGTCGCTGAGAACGTCGGACGGGTTGAGTTTGCTTCGGGTGATGAGCGGCGAGTGGATGATCTCGATCCGTTCCCATCCCATGTCGTTCAGGTAGTCGGTTCGGGCCCAGAACGGCAGGACCCAGAACGCCGACACGAGCCCGGCGAGCGACCCCGACAAGAGCATCCATGGCAACGCGTCGAAGTGCATCCGCCAGTTGGTGTTGCGAACAAGTGCAACGATCATCAACCCGAGCCGGCCGAGCATCAGGAGCACGACCGCGGCCAACAGGAAGAACGCCGGCAGGAGATGACACAGGCCGGTGAGTGCAATGGCGAGTGCGGCACGGACGCGGTACTCGCCGGTTCTGGTCCCCCGGATGACGAGGCCGAGTGCCACCAGAGACAACGTCAGCGAGATCGATGCGGCGAACTCGCCAGCAAGCGTGGAGGCGATGTTTCCGCCGTAGATGTTGAAGGACCGGTCGAAGGCGAACGCCAGGCTTGCGATCGACAGCACGGCGGGGCCCGGGTAGCGGAGGCCACCGAAATGGCCAAGGGCCCACGCTCCGGCTGGGAACAGGACGACTCCGCTGACCGCCACCACCTTGAAGGCGACGTTGTACGGAATGCTGATGGCGAGCGCAGCAGACAACAGCGCAAGTCCGGTGACGAGCGGGGCGAAGCGGCGCAGATGATCGGCGGCCCAGAATCGTGCGGCCACCGCTCCGAGAACCACCACGGCGATCGCTGCGGCGACGGGGTGCAGGCCCACGTCGAGAATCACGATGGCGAGCGCAGGCAGCACCATGTAGAAGTGGAAGGCCGGAAACCCGGAGTACCAGTCGGGCGTCCAGCCCGTGAGCCGCAAACGCGGAAGCAACTCGTCACGGAGGAACGCCGGCCCCCACACATGGGCGCCCATGTCGCCGCCGGTTGGCGTGGTGTCGCGGAAGATCAGGTCGGGCTGCAGCTGCCAGAAGACGAACAGACAACATGCGGTCACGATCGATCCGGTGATCAGTCGTTGCGTCCAGTCGTCGTTCGATTCCGGATCCTGCACCTGGTCCTCGTCGACCGATGTCGACTCGAGGTGAACAGACGCGTTCGGTTCAGTTGGTTCCCCAGGCACAGCGGGAGCGTCGTCGCTCATACGGCCCCATGTTCGCACTCCGGGAGGCCCGGGTGGTGTTCAGGTCGTGCAGATCCGGTTCAGGATCGGGCGGATGCCTTCGAGAGATCGTTGAGCACACCGGTCAGCGTCGATCGAGCGCCTTCGTGCTCCCATTCGCGCACGTCGCAGTGCGAGCACGAAAAGAGCGTCCGAGGCTCCTCGTTGATCTCCAGGGTGATCGCCACCATCGTCCGCTCACAACGAAGACACTTCCGCTCTTGTCCAGTCGCCGTCATCACCAATACCTGCTCTCCGTGGTCAATGGATGCCCTTCGGAGTCTGGGTGTGGGCGATGAGCGGTTTCGTCAGAAGTCGTGATCAATTGAATCAGCGGAACTAGAACCGCTGGGCCCAAGGGCTACCCTGGCTGAATCGGACGGCCTGTGGCCCGCCGACGAACGGATCAGGCAACGAGAAGTGTGATCAGTGTGAACGCGTTGAACGTCATGTGCGCAATGATCGCTGGGGCAAGTCGGCCGCTGCGCCACGCGAGCCAGCCGAGCACCACGCCGACGAGCGTCAGCGCCGGAAGCTCCACCCAGGAGAAATGCACGGCGCCGAAGATCAGGGACGCAATACCAATGCCGACCGTTGGTCCGAAGCGATCCACCAGACGTGCCTGCACGAGTCCCCGGTAGAAGAGCTCCTCCACCACCGGTGCCCCAACAGCCACGAACAGGAAGATCGCAATGACCTTGATTGGCGAGTCGATGCGGTCGGTCAGCGCCAGCGCACGGCCGGACGACTCGAGTTCGCCGAAGATCAGCGTGATCAAGGTGTACAACACCGGAATCAGCGGGATCTGCAATAGAACGCCCCACAGGACACCTTGTCCCAGATCACTTGGATCGAACTCGACGCGCCAGCCAGGCGTGGCCCGACCGAGCATGCGGGCGAACAGCCACGTGCCTGCCAGCAGCCCCACCCACGACGGTATGAGCGAGGCCATTTGCCACAGCACCGGCAACGAGTCGTCGTTCGGTTCGACGCCAGAGGCCAACTGCCCCACGACGCGCCCGATGTGCCCGCCGGTGCGCTCCGGGACGAACTGTGTCCAATCGCCCAGCCGCAGAATGGCCACGAACCCGACCAGGCCGACGATCTGGGCCATCAGCCACCCGAATGCGGCTTCGGAGAGCCCCCACGTACCAGTGGGCTTGACGATGGGCTCGGTCACGAGCCGATCATGGCAGAGCCCGTGCGTCCACCCAAATCACCCCGGAGCGAACGGCTGGCGGTGAACTCAGCTGGCGTGGAGCGCGTAGATCCCGCGTGGCGGGCGTTCGTCGCGGAGTTCCCATCCGCTCGGTGCCGTGGACCGGTCGGCGTGGGTGATGCACAGGTCGTGGGTCATCGGATGCGCTTCGCCGTGCAGCGGTTCGATCCAGACGACACGGGTCTCGTAGTCGTACGACATGGTTGCTGCAGCTGAGACCGAGCAGGTTGGGCGGGCACAGTTTCGGTTCACAGAAAAAACGCTAGCCGCCGCCATTGTTCTGCCGGTGCATGCCCTGCAGCGGGGTGGCTCAGAGAATGACAGATTCTGCCGATGGGAACAGAATCCACTGCGGTGGAGTTGGAGGTTTCCAAGACCTTCCACTCGACCTCCGATTTGACACGGAAACAACTAGGGTATTTTTCATGGCCAATTCTGCTCCCAAGCCGCCATCCCCCACCGCACCTGATCGGTCGAACACGACCAAGTGGGTGACGTGGGCACTGTTCGGTGTTGCGATCGTTGCGATGATCGCTGTCCTGTCCTCGCCTCGAACCGACGGCGAACCAGTCACCTACACCGAATACATCGGCTGGCTCGAGGAAGGCATCGTCCAGAGCGTCGTCCGTGACAACGTCGATGGCGACATCACGTTCGTGCTCACCGACGGCACCAACTACTCCACCGTCGGGCCGGTCACGGCATACGAGGAAGAGCTCGCACTCCTGCAGTCCAACGTCGATCCGGTCTCCGAGGAGAACCCCGATGGCGGCGTGAAGTTCGCAACACCCACCCAGTCGGTCTTCACCTCGCTGCTGTTCTTCCTGCTTCCCGTCTCGCTGCTCATCGGCTTCTTCTGGTGGATGCAGCGTCGGGCCCAGGGGCAGATGGGCGGCATCATGTCCGTCGGCCGCTCCAAGGCAAAGACCTACACCACCGAACGCCC
>CAZFBD010000103.1:0-11038 GCA_964517125.1 uncultured Acidimicrobiales bacterium | reverse complement strand
AATTTCGAATCCGGAATCGGCGTGGTGCAGCGTGGTCGTCAGGTCGATGCTCATGGCCGAATGGTATCGAGTCTGCGGCGTGTGAACAGGTAGTCATCGCCGCCGGGGTCGACTCGGGTGCTTACCACCCGGTAACATCACGTCATGCAGTTTGCTTTCACCGAAGAACAAGACCAGCTCCGTGGCTTCGTCCGGCAGTTCCTCGAGGAGAAGTCCTCTGAAGCGGCGGTCCGTGAACTCATGGAGACCGAGGCCGGCTACGACGCCGACGTGTGGTCGCAAATGGCCGAACAGATGGGCCTGCAGAGCCTCATCATTCCCGAGGCCCACGGTGGCCAGGGATTCAGCTGGGTCGAGATGATCGTTGTTCTCGAAGAGATGGGCCGGTCGCTGCTGTGCGCTCCGTTCTTCTCCAGCGCCGTCCTCGCCACCTCCACCCTCATGCTGGCCGACGACGAAGCAGCCGCAGGTGAGTACCTTCCGGCCATGGCGTCGGGCGAGCTCATCGCTGCACTCGCCATCACCGAAGAGAGCGGCCGCTGGAACGAAAGCGGCGTGTCTGCCACCGCAACCGCCGATGGCGACTCCTACAAGCTCAACGGCGTGAAGCACTACGTCATCGACGGACACGTCGCTGGCATGATCCTCGTTGCCGCCCGCACCGCGGCTGGCGTGTCCATCTTCGCCGTCGACGCCGACGCAGCTGGCATGACCCGTACCGCGCTGGCCACCATGGACCAGACCCGCAAGCAGGCAAAGATCGAACTCAGCGACACCCCCGGCCGCCTCATCGGCGCCGACGGTGCCGGCTGGGGCGTCATCGAACGAGTCCTCGACCGTGCCGCGGTGGCATTGGCCGCCGAGCAGGTTGGTGGCGCACAGATGGTGCTGGACATGGCGGTTGAGTACGCCAAGGTTCGTGTGCAGTTCGGCCGTCCCATCGGTTCGTTCCAGGCCATCAAGCACAAGTGCGCCGACATGCTGCTCGAGGTCGAGTCCGCAAAGTCCGCCGCCTACTATGCCGCCTGGTGTGCGTCCGAGGACAACGACGAGCTCCCGGCAATGGCGAGCCTCGCCAAGTCGTACTGCTCCGAGGCCTACTTCCATTCGGCTGCCGAGAACATTCAGATCCACGGTGGCATCGGGTTCACGTGGGAGCACCCCGCACACCTGTACTTCAAGCGTGCAAAGAGTTCCGAATTGATGTTCGGCGATCCCACGTACCACCGCGAGCTCCTCGCTCAGCGCATCGGTATCTGACCGAACCAGGGGGCCAGGCATGGTCCAGCTACTTCTCATACTGCTGACGGTCGGGCTGGTTCTGGCTGTCGCTGTGGCCGCGGTGTCACGCGTTTCGGTCGAGCTCGAGGAAACGGTCGCGCCCGCGCTGCTCGAGATCGACGACGCGGTCGAGGCCGTGGCCGAAGCCATCCCGTACGAAGTGTCGGCCGTGCTCACCCACGACGATGTCGACCAGATCATCCGCTGGGTCCTGGACTGGTTCGACTCGCTCGGCATGGCCAGCGACTTCGGTGAAGAACTGGGCGGCGACTGGGTCTGGGACGACGACGCCGTGGCCGACGAGGTCGGCGCCGCCGAACAGGTGGTCGCCCGAGCGGTCGCCCAACGGCCCGACCTTGATGCCGTGCACGTGACCGTGGTCGTCGACGAGTTCTTGCGCTACCTGCAGGACATCGGCGCGGTAGGCGGCGTTGCGACCGACACGGCCGCCGAGGACGAGCTACCCTGAGATCACCAAAGAAAGGGGGTGGTCCACATCAATTCTCGATATGGAACCTTGGAGGTGTCTGACCGCTAGGTCGGACCCGCTGGATCACGTGCGAGCGTTGACTCGTTGTCCGTTCTACAGACAGCGTCAGACACCGCCGATGTGAACCGTCGGAATTCGTTCCACCCGACAGTCCACCGCAGCAATGCGGAATGGGCAGGTTGATTCGGTTCTTTCCAGCGAACGTAACACCGTGAGGTGGAGTGGCCACGGCTGCTCCACCTCACACATTTTTGGCTACGATCTGTCCATGGATCGGCCCAAGAAGTACGCAGAGCACCAGTTCATTGGCGACAAGCGCACCCAGGTCGTCTACGACCTTGACGCAGTGTCCGACGCTGCAGTCATCGACGAGCTGGTCGAGAGCGAGCTCGTGGCCACGTTCGGACCCGACACGTTGGCCGAGGCACGCAACAGGGGTTACCGACTCCGGTCGATCTGACCCGTCATGGACCTCACCATTGCCGGTACCGCCGGGAACCTGCAGGGCTGGCTGGCATCGCCAGACACCTCCGGATACGGCACCCCAGGTGTGGTCGTTGTCCCCGGCTTCCCAACCGACCCGGGCGGTGGTGGAGCGAACTCGTACAACACGTTCCCAGCGCTCGCAGACCGCATCGCCAAGGAAGCGCGCATGCACGCACTCACCTTTGCGTTTCGTGGTTTGGCCGATAGCGCCGGCCATTTCAGCCTGTTTGGCTGGCGACGAGACCTGCGCTCGGCGATCGACACCCTGCGTGCCACCGACGGTGTCACCGGCGTGTACATCCTGGGGTTTGGCACCGGGGGAGCGCTCGCCATCGACGCCGCGGCCGCCGATGGCGACATCGATGGCGTCATTTCCGTCGCTGCACCGGCCGATTTTCAGGACTGGGCCGGGCGTCCCCGCGAGCTGCTCTCGCACGCCCGCCTGTGCAAGGCCGTTAGCGATCCGGCGTTCCCGCCCGACTTCAACCGGTGGGCCAAGGAGCTCCAGCAGGTTTCGGCCGTGCGATCGGCCGAAACTCTTGCTGAGCGAACCGCCATGTTGGTCCTGCACGGAAGCAATGACGACGCCGTGCCGCAGCTCGATGCACGGGCCATCGCCGATGCACACGGTCTCGCCGAAATCCGCGTCATTGAAGGCGCACGTCATCACCTTCGACACGACCCGCGTGCCATGGCCATTGCCGTGGGTTGGCTCGACCGACGCGGCTCCAGCAGCGTGGCCTAGGACGCGCTACCTCTTCTTGGCTCCGTAGCCATAGCCGTACCCGTAGCCATACCCACCGTCGGCCTCGTCGGCGCCGTTGAGGACCGCTCCAAGCGGGCGGGCCTGTGCCCGGGCCAGCAGCTCCATGGCCTGGTCGACTTCCTTGGCGTTGGTCTGGCCTCGCATGCCCACAAGCAAGGTGCCGTCGACAATACGAGCGAGTGGCAGCGTGTCGGCAACGGGGCGCAACGGCGGCGAGTCGACGATGACCAGGTCGTAGGCGAAGGACAGCTTCTGAATGAACTCGTGTGCGGCCATGGAGCTCAGGAGTTCGGCCGGTGGAGAGGCACTGGTGCCAGCGGGAATGAGCGAGATCAGACCTTCACCAGAACCCTGTTCGGTGACGATCTCGGCTTCGCCGATGTTGGCCAGGTGCTCGGCGAGGCCATTGATGTTCTCTACACCGAACATCTCGTGCTGGGTGGGGTTGTGCATGTCGGCGTCGATGACCAACACGTTGGCGCCGGCTCGGGCGAACGACAATGCGAGGTGTGCAGCCACCGTGGACTTTCCCTCGGACGGGTTGGCGCTCGTGACAAGAATGGAACGAATCTCTCCGCCCGATGCCTGGCCAAGTTCAATCGCCGAGCGAAGTGAACGGAACGATTCGGTGAATGCTCCGGTTCGGCTGGCAATGAGGCGGCGCTGCTTGGTGCGGCGGCGTCCGTTCCACGGCCGGGGAATGACTCCCAGCACCGGTGTACCATCGGCAGCACGTTCGAAGTCGCGCTTGTTCACGATCGTGTCGTCGAGCGTCTCCCGAAGCAAGGCAGCGCCAACGCCCAGAATGAGACCTGCGACGAGGGCCAGTGCAATGTTGCGAATCCACGAGGGAGCGAACGGCGAGCCCGGCGCCTCAGCCGCATTCAGAATTGCGACCGATGCCCCCTGATTGATCTGGCTGACGACATCGACTTCGTTGAGCTGCGCTCGCAGACGAGATTCTTCGGCGTCCAGGGTGGCGATCTGGATGCTGACACTGGACTCATCGCTGGTGCTCAGCAGCTCACGCTCCAGGAACAGTCGTTCCTCACTGATTTCGGCGAGCCGTTCGTTGATGACATTCACGGCGCTCAGGAAACGTTCGCCCGAAACCACCGATCGTTCGCTCACGTAGGAGTTGGCGACAGTGTTGGCCACGGCCGCAGCGCGCTCCGGGTCCTCGTCGACGGCGCTGAACGTGAGCGTGTCGGAGCTTCCCGACGCAGCCACTCCGGCGCTGATGATCTCTCCGAACGTCGAAGATGCCCGCTCGCGGACGCGGTCGGAGTTTGCGAACTCCACCTCGTTCTGCAGGTTGCGGTCGCGAACGTTGCTGGAGAGGTTGGTGGCGTCGTCCAGAATGTTCGTGCTGGAGGACTCCACCCGGACACGTGCCTGAGCCCGGTACTGCGGGGTCTGCAGCGCCGAAGACAGGATTGCTGCGGCCAGTGCCAGCACCACGATGGCGGCAATGATCCACTTCCGGCGACGGGCGATGTCGAGGTAATCGCTCAGTTGAAGTTCTGCTACCGGTTCTGCCATGACTGCTTTCAGGGTTTCGACAATCGGCCTTCAAGCGTAGTGCGTCCCGCACGCGCAGCTGAAAAGGACAATGAAACCATCGGTGACAACGAGGGGACTATTAGGCAGAGCGTCGCTTTGCCACGACTGCCTTGCCCAATTCCAGCACATATTGGCTGTTGGTCACCGCATACCGGCGGAACAGCCGCTTGGGCTCCAGCCCCAAGCGCCACAACCACTCCAGGCCGTACTTCTGCATGACGGCTGGGGGCTTCTTCAGCTGACCAGCGTGGTAGTCGAACGCGGCGCCAACAGCCATCATGGCGGCATTGACCCTGCCTTGATGGGCGGCCACCCAACGCTCCTGCCGGGGACAGCCGCGGCCAACCAGGACAATGCCGGCCCCCGAAGCATGGATACGTTCGACATCGGCCTCGTCTTCTTCGGGCGTGGCCTCACGAAAGCGGTCGGGTTGCACGTCGGAAATGATTGCGTGCGGCCACTGGGCCATGATTGCGGCCACGAATGCTTCGCATGTTTCGGGCGTGGAACCGAACAAGTAGATACCCACGCCCGCGTCGGCCGCAGCACCACAGACGAGCCACGTGAGGTCCGGACCGTACACACGGTCGGAGAGACCGACATCGTGCAGGATGTTCATGGCCCAACGGACCGGCTGACCGTCGCAGGTGGCCATGTCCAGGCCGTTGACGACGTCCATGAAGGTGGGGTCGTGTACGGCCTCCATGAGGCCGTGTGTGGCCAGCGCACTCATACCGAACGATTGGTGCGCCCGACCTGCATCGACGATGCGTTTGGTCGCATCGGCGTAGTCAGTGATCGACAAACCGACCCCGAACACGTCGACTTTCTCGGGTCGCGACACTACGGTCATGCGTCGGCGCCTTCTGCAAGCCAGCGTTCTGCCATCTTGTCGTGGATCTCCGCCATGATCGCCTGCAGGTCGTACGTGAACTTCCAGTCCGGGTAGTGGTTCTGGAAGCGACGTACGTCGCTCACGTACCAAATGTGGTCACCGATACGGTTCTCGTCGGAGTACGTGAAGTCGAGCTTCTTGCCCGACAGCTGCTCACTGATCTCGATGGCTTCGAGCATGGAGCAATTGATGGCGCGGCCGCCACCAATGTTGTAGACCTCGGCCACACGCGGCGCCCGGTAGAAATGGTCGAACGCGGAGATCAGGTCCGAGGCGTGAATGTTGTCCCGGACCTGCTTCGCCTTGTAGCCGAAGACCGTGTACGGACGGCCAATGACCGTGCACTTCACCAGGTAGGCCAGAAAGCCATGCAGCTCAGCGCCGGAATGGTCAGGGCCGGTGAGGCAACCGCCGCGGAACGCAGCGGTCTTCATGTCGAAATAGCGGCCGTACTCCTGCACCAGCGCATCGGCGGCGAGCTTTGAGGCACCGAAGAGGCTGTGGGTGGACTGGTCCACGCTCATCTCCTCGGGGATGCCGTGCTCGGCCCAGGGGTGCTCGGGGTCGAGCTCCCACCGCTTCTCCAGCTCAATGAGCGGCAGCTTGTTGGGGGTGTCGCCGTACACCTTGTTGGTGGACGTGAAGATGAACACGGCTTCAGGGGCGTGCTGGCGGGTGGCCTCCAGCAGGTTGAGTGTGCCGTTTGCGTTCACGCTGAAGTCGGTGTGTGGGTCACGGGCGGCCCAGTCGTGCGACGGCTGCGCGGCCGTGTGCACCACAAGCGAGATGTCGCTGCTGTACTCCGCGAACAGCTTCTGGATGGCGTCGTTGTCGCGGATGTCAATGGCGACGTGTCGATAGTTGTCGAGCCGGCTGGACAGGTCGTTCACGACCCAGTCGGTGGACGCTTCCTCGCCAAAGAACTCCTGGCGCATGTTGTTGTCGATTCCCACAATCACATCGGCTTCCGATGCAAAGTGAGTGACGGCCTGTGAACCAATGAGGCCGCCAGACCCGGTCACAATGATGGTTGACATGGAACGCTCCGAGCGTGTGTTTGGAGGAACAGCTTCCGCGTCGGCGGAAACCGGCAGGTGTTGAACAACCTGCCAACCAAAGCAGGTTATCGAAGCGTCAACGCATACTCGTACCACCGGGTGAGTGCACTCCGTGCAGATTCCTCGCCGAACCGCTCGATTGCGTGACTGCGTGCGACTGCCAATGCGTCGGACCCCGTGTCGAACGCATGAACAATGGCTCGCGCAAGGCCGCTGGAACCATCGGCTGGGTCGGCCAAGCTGGCATGTCCACCAGTGCCATCGGGGATCGCGCCCGTCGCGAAAGCAGCGATTGGCACCTGCATCACCTGCACCAGGGGGATGAGGGTGCTCCCGGTGTCTCGCCGCGACGGAAAGAGAAAGCAGTCGGCTCCGGCGATGCGTCGACGTTCTTCGTTCCGATCGATCTGCGTATGGAACGTGATGTGCTTCTGGAGACCGGCAGCTGCAACCTGTGCGCCCAGGTTGTCGTGCTCTGGGCCCGACCCAAGAATCTCCAGGTGTGCGTCGGGTCGTTCCTGAATGACCTCGGCCATTGCCTCGATCGCAATATCGTGGCCCTTCCACCGAAGTTGTCGTCCGGACATGACGATCGTGGTTCCCTCGCTGCGATGGGGGTCGATGCTCTCGACCTGCGCGATGAGCTCGTCGGGGAGACAGTTCGTCCGCCAGGTCTCATACACCGTGACCCCACGTCGTTCGAGACGGCGGGTCGTGGCCTTGCTCGCCGACAGGACGACGGTGGTCGGGGACTTCAACAGTCGGCTCCACACCGCGGTGCGGGTAAGCGAGGACTGGAAAAGATCCCGTGCACGCGCTGACGCCCGATCGACAGGTCGCTTCAGCAGACTCGTGGGGGCCCGCTCGCCACCGCCCACCGGACCAAAGACGTGGGGCACCGGAATGTCGGCGAACGGCACCGGCATCCAGTGCGCAGTGAACGTCACGAAATGTGTGAGGTCGATGGCCTCGGTGGCGACCAACTGCAGACACAGCTCGCGCACCTTGCGGAGCCAACGAGTCAGGTGCACGGTGTCCCCCAGGCTTCTTCCGACATCCAGGGGGCCGAACCGCTCGGGAGCATCGACATAGTGCCAGGTGACGTTCGGGACCGGAGTATGGGCTTCGATTGCCCGCCGGTTGGATCCCTTCGTGATTGCATGCACCTCAAAGCCGGCGCCGCTCGCCGAGATCACAGCGTGCCAACCAATGCCTGGGTCGGAGCCAGCGTTCGGGATGCAGTCGTACACGACCTGAGCGACGCGGATCATGACAGAAACTCTACCCGTACCACTCGCCCACCTTTTTGTAGCAAATCACCCATACCGGAAGAATGGGTACTTCTCCTATACTCAAGCACGTGAACCCGAAAACGACTGGTACCCCGCTGGTATCAGTCTTCATGGCTGTGTACAACGGCGAGGACTACATCCTCGAGGCCGTTGAGGCGGTGCTCTGCCAAACCGAAACTGACTTTGAAATTGTCGTCGTCGACGACGGTTCAACCGACGGCACTGCCGGCATTCTCGCTTCCATCGATGACGAACGCCTGCAGGTCTTCTCGAAGGAAAACGAGGGCATTGGGGCCCCGCTCAACCCCTGGCTCCAAAAGTGCCGTGGCTCATACATCATGCGAATCGATGCCGACGACATCTGCCGGCCCATGCGCATGCGCTCCCAGGTCGAACATCTTGAACAACACCCCGACGTGGTCATCGTCGGAGGCCAGTTTCAGCATTTCTCCGGCGGCCAGGCCGGGTCGCAAAGCTCGCTTCCGCTGACACATGACCAGATCCTCGACGGCATGCGAAACGGGATTCACACCATGTCGCATGCCACGACCATGTGGCGGGCAAACCTACTCACCCAGATGGACGGCTACGGGTGGTCGGGCCCGGGCGAAGACTGGAGCCTGCTTCTTGAGGCGGCCCGTTACGGAAAGCTCGCGAACCTCGAAGACGTCGTCTACGACGTGCGCCTCCACTCCGCGAGCAGCTCGGCCCAAGGCGCTCAGTCTGTGCTGGAGGGCTTCGCCTACGCTCGGGAACGGTACGAACGGTTTCTCGCCGGAGAGCCCGACTACACCGTTGCACAGTTCCGGGCCGACGCCGACCGTGGCCCCCTCGACACCGTCATTCTCCGGCTCCGGGCACAATCGCTGCTCATGCACCGCAAGTCACAGGTGGCGCGGTTCAACGGCGACCGTGTCCACGGGTTCGCTCTCCTTGCGGGTGCTGCAGCTCTCGATCCTCGGAAGACCGTCGGAGCGCTTTGGAAAGTCTGGCGTCGGCGGATGCCGGCCAGCACCAGCTGACGCCAAATCAGCGTCGGTACTCTTCGACCTCGCCGCCAACGGCGCCCATGATCTGACCAGCTCCGATCACCGATGTTCGCGCACCTCCGGCAATGCCTCGCGTTCCGTCAGGAACGCCACGTAGTGCCCGAACGATGCCGAAGGGGATTCTCACAACACCGGCAGCGGCACCTCGAATCCGAGCCGTCGCCTCGGATTCATTGTTCTCGAGCGCGATCGCTCGGTCGGTGCGCACCATGACATTGCCGTTTCGAAGGAGTCGGCGGAGCGCCTGTCGCATGCTGACCCGACTCGCAAGGACGTTCTCGTCAGCGAAGGCCGCCGGAGCGAACCCGATCCGGTGCCCGGCTCGGTCAATGCGGGCGCCCAAGTGGTGATCTTCGCCTCCGGTGAGCCCGAAGCGAAGGTCGAACAGTGGCGGGCTTACGGGCCATGGATCGATCTGAAGAAGCAGGTTGTTCGTCGTGAAGTAGTTGTCTGACTCCGGTCCGTCGACCAGTTGATCCTCGAACACCTTGAGGCCTCGGAACCACTCTGGACTTGACGCCGGGTGGTGATAGCGAACGGCACCAATGACTGCAGTCGCCGACGTACGGTCGGCGGCAGCGGCGAGTTCGCAAAGCCATCTCGGTGTGACGGTCTGATCATCGTCGACGAACGCAATCCACCCAGCGCCTCGGGAGCGTGCGTGCTCCACGGCACGATTTCGCGCTGCAGCGATTCCGGGCTCCGGTTCGCACCAGTACGAGATCTGCATACCAGCGTCACGTACCGTTCGTTCGGCGGAGCGGTCCGGATCGTTGTCGATCACCACCGTGTCCACGTGGGTCCAGCCGCCATCGAGGTTTTCCAGCTCGCCGATGCTCTCAAGAAGGTGGGCGAGACCCTCTGGACGGCGGAAGCTGGCCACGCCAATGACGATGTTTCGGTTCGCCACTACCCGTTCTGGCTCGCCCTGCAACGCCAGCCCGGCAGCATGTGGCGGAAGACGGTCGTACTCTCCGACCGTTCCACCAACAGCCGCGACGATCTGCCCGACCCCTATGACACTCGTCTTCAACCCGCTGGCGATACCACGCGAACCGGAGCCGGACCAACGAACTGCTCGGACACCACCAACACCGATTCGGGCGACTCCAGCCGCCATGCCGCGGAGCCGGACTGCAGTTTCCGACTCATCGTGCTCCAGGGCGATGGCACGTTCGGTACGCACCATGACGTTTCCGTTTCGCAGAAGTCTCCGCACACCCTGGCGAAGTCCGATGCGGCTCGGGAGCACGTTCTCGTCCGCAAAAGCCTCGGGAGCGAAAACGACCTTCCGTCCGGAACGACGAAGACGCGCTCCGAGATGATGGTCGGACCCGCCAGTCAAACCAAAGCGAAGATCGAACAACGGCGGTTCCACAGGCCAGGGGTCGATCCGAAGAAGAAGGTTGTTCGTGGTGAAGTACTGCACAAACTCGGGCCCGTCGACCAATTGATCTTCGAAGACCTTCATGCCACGGAACCACGCCGGACTCGAGGCTGGATGGTGATAGCGGACGGCGCCAATGACGGCGTCGGCATCGGACTCCTCTGCCATGGCAGTGAGTTCCAGAAGCCACTCCGGCGTGACCGTCTGGTCATCGTCAACGAAGGCAATCCATCCGGCCCCAACATCACGGGCGTGGGTCACTGCGCGATTGCGGGCTGCGGCGATTCCAGGTTCGGCCTCGCAGACGTACGTGGCACCTGCTGCTGTGGCGACGGTCGTGGCGCTCCGCTCCGGGTCGTTGTCCACCACGATGGTGTCGACGACGGACCAACCCGGTGATGGGGGCCCGAGCTCCTCGAAGCTCCTCAGGAGTTGCCGAAGGCCGCCGGGACGACGAAACGTGGCGACGGCGATCGCGATCTTCCGATTTCGGTTGTCGGGCATGGCTGTCCTTGGAACTCGAATCCCGACCGCAGGCTCACTGACACTCTACTTGCGCGCCCGGTCGCACGTTCGTCGTCCGAACGGATTGTGTCAGACGCCTCGCTGGCAGTCGTCAGTGCTCGTGCGCCGGGTCGGCGGCGGCGGGATCGATGCCGTACCGCTCGATGGCTTGCGCCACGACCTCGCGGCCGATCTTGCCTTCGTCGGCCAGGGCAGCCAGCACGGCCACGACGATGTTGGGTGTGTCGATCTCGAAGAACGAGCGCA
>CAZFBD010000102.1:0-11536 GCA_964517125.1 uncultured Acidimicrobiales bacterium | reverse complement strand
CAACAGACCTGGCCCTAACCCATCGCTCCAGGGACAACCTCCCCGGTCGTCACAGCTAGCTGTTCAGTTGCGGGTCCAGTCGTCGAACCGCGAGTTGAAGATCGAAAGAAATAGGAAACCCACAACGAAACCGGCTGCGCAAGCACTAACCGCACCCACGGCGCCGAGCCCGAGTAGCCATGAACCGGGGACGGCAAGCAGCGCCGTGCGCACCCAGCTCGCGGGAGAGATCAGGGATGCCGCAACCGTTCCCTTGATACTGAACTGGATCGCGTGACTAAGCGAGGTCCCGCTCACCAGTGGTCTCACCCCATGCACAAGAAGGTGGACGAGGAAGGTCAGCAGCATAGACAGGTAGACCATCGCCATCTCCTTGGATTCCACGCCTATCGCTGAGGCTACACGGCGCCCGATCTGGCCCTCATGCAAAGGGCGGGCAAACGTGCCCACTTCGGAAGGCCGCCAAGGTGGCTGCCGCCTAACCGCCGCAGCCGAAGGACGTGAAAGTTCCTGCCACCGCACGGCAGGGACACAAAGCACGGGACACTGCGCTCATCCTCGATCAGCGTGCGGGCCGTTGGCGACATCATCAAAGGACGAGCCAAGAATGCGGGTGTCATCGGATGGGCCGACGTCTCGTCGCATTCGCTGCGCCGAGGATGGGCGGCCGCGGCCGCTGCGGCTGGCGTGCCAACAGCTGAGATCAAGCAGCACGGACGGTGGAAGACCACGGCATCGGCCGAACGCTACGTGGACGAGGTGGACATCGCTGCCACCTGTGCCGTCATTGCTGGCATGAGCTTTGCCGAGTCGATGGAGCGTGCAAGCTAGTCCAGAAACGCAGCCCTCGAGTTGGACTTGCTACCGGCGCCGGCCGGGCCGTGGTTGCCCTAGCCCTGCGGCTCCAGAAACTGGCACGCAGGAGAGTTCCTCGCCCGACTCGTCGCTAGTTACAACGACGAATGTTGCACCGCTGGAATTAGTTCGACGCGACACAGAAACGAGATCCCGTCTAGCAACTTGCAACTTCACTGATTCAGCCATCTCGTCACCTTCCCTAGGTACATCGACAATTGACGAATAATATTTACACTACACAACAATCAATCAGGCGTTCGATTCCCCCGTCAGCTCGGCAAGGAGCGCTTGACGCTCTTTGCCGAGTCCCTTCGTCTCGCGAATAGTGGTCAGGTGTTCAACAATCGAATTTCGCCAGTCGGTTCTGTGAGTGTTGAGACATTCGTCTGCGCGGCTCCAGGGCTCCGCCCGCCCGGGGACGCAGCAATCGTCGATCGTTAGCACCGCAATGACCTTGTTGTTGAATCGAATGGGCTCTGCGAGTTCCACTTTGGCACGCTCCGCAGCTTTTTCGTACCAGTTTGGCGTGACGAACTTGGTGTGCTTGTACGCGTCAGTGCCGTGCTTCCAGTTCTTCGGGGGGAAGTACTGTCGCTCATTCGTCTTCCAGGCACGCCCTGCTGGGAGGTGGTTCAAGAACAGCTCTCCCGGACTATCGAATCCCTCCCCAAACTCTCGTTCCAGCCGTGAAGGGTTCTCCTTGACAACGTAAAGTGCCACCCGCACGCGATTCTCAAACTCGATCTCACTTGCGGCATCGAACTGGGGACACATTGCCGCGCGGATCGTATCCAGTAGCTCCAGCATCTGGGTCTCCGTGTGAGAAGCCGTAAGGTTGAACTGTCCTGACTCCGCCGCCAAAGCGCGTTTCGTCATTTCGTGCAGCGGGCCTGCCATGCGGTCCTCGGTCTTCAGATTGCCCAACAGGAGCAAGGTTCCAGCAACCAGAGACCCAAATCCCACATTCACTTTCCAAGAAGTTTCGCTATCGAGAAGTGCACCGGCGAGCACCCAACAAATCGCAATAGGGATGGTGATGAACTTGCTCTGCAAAACTCTCATATTGACCAGTCGCGGTTTCCGCCGATTTATCGGCCAATCGCCGCGGATGGACTGTAGTTGCATTCCATGGGCGAAATACAAATGCGGTGTCAGAACGTTTTGCGCAAATGCAGAGTCCCTTCGACAGCCACGGAGCGACCGCTTCTCCAGCTACATCATCGAGGCTCGTGCGAAGGCTGCCGGTGTGATCGGTATGGGCCGACACTGCTCTCACCGCCGCGGAGACTGTTCAACGGCTGAAGAGCCGCTGCATCCACTGAGTCATACACCACATGATCTCCCAACCTGCTCCATGTCCATGTCAGCGAAGACCGTGACGCCGTTCGCCTCAACGTTGTCCAGGCGATGAAATGGACGCCCGCGGTCACCCACCACATCACCGAAACAAAGAAGCGCCCCGACCAAAGCCGGGGCGCCCTCCATCTTGTGTTGCTGGTTGTCGTTGCTATGCGATGTGGCGCCCTAGAGCGTCGATTCGATCAGGCCGCTACGGCGCGCTGTTTCGATGCGCTCATCACTGATCCCGACCATCCGTGCGAGTTGCAACCTGTTCTCGAGTTGTGACTCCAGGTCACGACCGAACCGCTGACTGATTCCGATGTTTCGGGCGACCTCGACAATTCCGGCGAGCATCACGTCCGCTTCGACTTCGCCGAACTCGTTCAGATCTTCTGCCATGACTTCGCTCCTGTGTTGAGGTTGGCCAGCAGCTCGATGGCTGTGGCTGTGGCTTGCTTCGTGGCCCCGTCGATGGACTCGGTGAGCCCGTACGAGTGCGGATCTGCGAGCCGCTGAACGAGCTCGGACACCACGCAGTCGAATCGTTGCAGCGGATCGCACCCGGCCAGGCAGAGGGCGGCGGCGAAGTCCTCGTTTGGTCGACCGTTCGGGCGATCGATGAGTCCTGCATCGGTTGCCGTTCGGTTCACGTTGGCGCTCACGTGTGGGATGGCTCGCCGTACTCGAAGCTGTCGGTTGCGTGCCCATCGCCCAATTGTCGTGGCGACCTGTGACAGCTCCTCGACGGTGAAGCCATCGGCTCGCTTCTCGAACCAGTTCAGCCACGCCTCTACAGAACGGATGAGGCCCAGCCAGTTGTCTGCCTCGTCACCAGCGGGCCATCGTGGGTCGGCTTCGAGCTGTTCACGAATTACGGTGGCGGCGCCTGGCCGAATTGTGACTCGTTGTGCTGTTGTGGTTGGTGCTGTCATCGGTGCTCCTCAAGATTCAGAGCGAACGACTGTGCAGCCGACGCTCCTGCGAGATTGTTGATTTCTCAAGGGTTCCGAGAATGAGCACAGCGTTTGATGGTGACCGACTCATAATCGTTCGGTCGCGGGTTCAAGTCCCGCCGGGCCCACGTCGTTCGCTTCGCTCACTTACAGCCTTTCGGCCCTGGAGGGCCGAAACGCCCCCCACCAGACCTTCGGCGAACTTGCACGTCTCACAACTGGCGATGTTTGGCGCAGCCAAACTCGACGCAACTCAACGAGTTGCCGCTCACGTACAGCCTTTCGGCCCTGGAGGGCCGAAACGCCCCTCCCCAAGCCTTCCGCGAACTTGCACGTCCCACAACTGGCGATGTTTGGCGCAGCCAAACTCGACGCAACTCAACGAGTTGCCGCTCACGTACAGCCTTTCGGCCCTGGAGGGCCGAAACGCCCCTCCCCAAGCCTTCGGCGAACTTGCACGTCCCACGACTGGCGATGTTTGGCCCCTTCGGGTGTCAGATGCGTTCGATGATGATTGCTGGTGCCATGCCGCCGGCGGCGCACATGGTCACGAGGCCGAACTGTTGGTCGGTGCGCTCGAGTTCGTCGAGCACCGTGCCGATGAGCACCGCACCCGTTGCGCCGATGGGGTGCCCGAGAGCAATCGCCGCTCCGTTCACGTTGACCTTGTCGCGGTCGAGGTCCAGGTCACGCTGGAACTTCTCGGAAACAACGGCGAACGCCTCGTTGATCTCCCACAGGTCGATGTCGTCCTTGTGCATGCCGGCCTTTTCCAGCACCTTGATTGCGGCCGGTACCGGTGCGTTGAGCATGAGCGTGGGGTCATCGCCCATGTTTGCGATGGCGACAACCCGTGCTCGCGGCGTCATGCCCTGGGCCTGCGCATAGTCGCTGTTGGCCATGAGAATTGCGGCGGATCCATCGACCACGCCCGACGAACTTCCAGCGTGGTGCACGGGTTCGATCGCCAGGTCGGGGTAGCGCTTGCGAATCTGATCGCCATACGTGGGGTTGTCCTCGAGGCCCCCCATTGGCATGTCGAGCATCCCGGCAAACGCTGGCTTCAACGACGCAAGTGCGTCCAACGTGGTTCCGGGTCGCGGGTACTCCTCGCGATCCAGAAGAACGTTCCCGTCGCCGTCGACCACGGGAATCAATGACCTGTCGAAACGTCCCTCTTCGATGGCCACCGCTGCCCGCTGTTGTGAATGGAAGGAAAGTTCGTCGAGCGCCTGTCGGTCGATGCCTTCGAGGCTCGCGATTGCGTCGGCACACACGCCCTGATGGGCCTGTGGGTGCAGGTCATCCAGGTGCAGATTGCCCCGGTGCATGGCTCGGGACTCGTTGAGGTTGTTCGCCGCACCGGCCGACATCATCTCGGTGCCACCGGCCACAACCATGTTCTCCATGCCCGAAGCGGTTGCGGTTGCGGCGAAGTTCGTGGCGGTGATTCCGCTTCCACAGAATCGATCGAGCGTCACGCCGCTGGCCCTCGTGTCCCACCCGGCATCGAGCAGGGCCATGCGGCCGAGGTCGCCGCCCTGGGTTCCCGACTGCTGTGAGGTTCCCCAGATCACATCGTCGACCTCGGCGGTATCCAGGTCGTTGCGCTCGGCCAGAGCGCGTAGCGGTGCGGCGGCCAGCTGCTGCGGGTGCATGTCGGCAAGCGCTCCCTTGCCGATCTTGCCAATGCCCCGAGGGGTTCGGCAGGCGTCGATGATCCAGGACTCGGTCACGGGAAACTCCTCGGGTATTGGGCTCAGACAACGAGCCGGAGACGACGCCTCCACTCCGATCGAACTATACATAGTCGGAAAATGGGACGTCATCGTTGCGCTGCAACACCACGCAGGCGCAGCCAGAAAGGAACCGGCAATGGCCGACGGACAGCCAGTTGACCCAGCCATTGTCGACGTCGACGCCCTCACCGCCTGGATGGACGGCAAGTCGTTGGGTAGCGGCCCGCTCGAATCGATCGAACCGCTCGTTGGCGGCACCCAGAACCTGCTTCTGAAGTTCGAGCGAGCCGGACGCACCTATGTCCTGCGGCGCCCACCCGAGCACAAACGAAAGAACTCGGACGAGACCATGCGTCGCGAAGCCCGGGTCCTCGGCGCCATCGCCGACACCGACGTTCCCCACCCTCGCCTCATCGCGGCGGAAGGCGATGTCGACGTACTTGGCGCTGCCTTCTACCTGATGGAACCAATCGAAGGTTTCCAGGCCACCTCGTCCATGCCCGAGCTCCATGCATCGGACCCGGCCATACGTCGATCGATGGGGCTGTCCTTCGTCGATGCTCTTCTGGCGCTGCATGCGATCGACCCGGCGACCAAGGACCTCGACGGGTTCGGCAAACCCGACGGCTACCTGGAACGACAGGTCCCGCGCTGGCAATCCCAGCTCGAGAGTTACAGCGAACTCGACGGCTACCCGGGGCCCGAACTCCCCCACCTCGCCGACATCCAGAGCTACCTGGAAGGCAGCCGACCTGACCCCTCTGCCACAGGCATCATCCACGGCGACTATCACCTCGCCAACGTCATGTTCCGCAACGACGCCGGCGAAATCGCTGCTGTTGTCGATTGGGAGCTCGCCACTCGCGGCGACCCGCTGATCGACCTCGGTCTCATCGTTGCGTTCTGGCCGACGGAGGACGGAACGAACAGCGTCACGTCGGTCGACCCGTGGGACGGTTTTCCGACCATCGAGGAACTGATTGCACACTACGACGAACGATCGAACCGATCCATCGACGCCCTGGACTGGTACGCCGTGCTGGCCTGCTACAAGACGGGCATCATCCTTGAGGGCACGCACGCACGTGCGTGCGCTGGAAAGGCTCCCAAGGAGTTCGGTGACCTTCTGCATGCCACGACCATCGACCTCTTCGAGAAGGCCGGCCGCATCATTGGCGCATCCAGCTGACCGCGAGTGGGAGCTGGCATGGCGAAGCGCATAGCGTTCCGGCATGAACGGATATGACACAGGTCTGACCGGACGTCGAGCGCTCGTCACCGGAGGTGGGTCGGGCATCGGGGCCGCCATCGCTGCCACGATGCGGGCCGCCGGCGCTGAAGTCCGAACCTGCGATGTCGACCCGACCAGCGGGGCGGACCACATCTGCGACGTGAGCGACACGGCTGCCGTGGCCGAGCTCTTCGACCACCTCGATGCCGAGCTCGGCGGTCTCGACATCTGCATCAACAACGTCGGCATCGCCGGACCCACGGGCTCGGTGGACGAGCTGGACCCGGACGAGTTCGATCGTTGCGTGCAGATCAACCTGGGCGGCACTTTTCGCGTCACTCGGGAAGCGGTGAAGCGCATGCGTGCTGCCGGCCGCGGCAGCATCGTCAACATCTCCTCCACGGCTGGCCACTTCGGCTATCCGCTCCGTTCGCCCTACTCGGCATCGAAGTGGGCGGTCGAAGGCCTCACGAAGACGTGGGCGATGGAGCTTGGCCGGCATCGCATCCGGGTGAACTGTGTTGCTCCCGGAACGATCGCCGGCGCTCGCATGCAGGGCGTCGTCGACCGGGAAGCCGCTGCCATGGGTGTCGATTCGTCCGATGTGAAGGACGCCTACGAAGACCAGGTCTCGATGCGCAGTTTCGTCGACGCCACCGACATCGCCGCCACGGTCACGTACCTGTGCAGCGACGCTGCCCGTCTCATCAACGGCCAGATCGTGTCGGTCGACGGCCACACGGAAACTCTGCGCACAGCATTCCCCGACGACGCCCGTGCCGGCGCGGTGGAGTTCTAGTCGACCAGGTAGCTCTTCAGGTGCTCGCTGCGCTGCGGGTGGCGGAGCTTGGCGAGCGTCTTTGACTCGATCTGCCGGATGCGCTCGCGGGTGACGCCGAAGGTTCGGCCCACCTCTTCCAAGGTGCGGGGCCGTCCGTCGTCGATGCCGAAGCGGAGACGCACGACCTCCTGCTCACGTTCCGACAGCAGGCCAAGCACCTTGGTGACTTCCTGGCCCAACATCTTGCGGGTGGCGGCGTCGACCGGCCGAATGGCCTGGGAGTCTTCGACGAAGTCGGCGAGACTCGTGTCTTCCTCGGCGCCCACGGGGGTGTCGAGCGACAGCGGGTCCTGGGCGATCTTCAGCAGTTCCTCGACCTTGGCGGTGGGCAGGTCGCAGACTTCGGCGAGCTCGTCCATGGTGGGCTCACGGCCGTACTCCTGCGTCATGCGTCGCTGCTCGCGCCGCACGCGGCTCATGATCTCGACCATGTGCACGGGAATGCGGATGGTTCGGGCCTGATCGGCGATGGCCCGGGTGATGGCCTGGCGAATCCACCAGGTTGCATACGTGGAGAACTTGAAGCCCTTCTGATGATCGAACTTCTCGACCGCCCGCATGAGGCCCAGGTTGCCCTCCTGAATGAGGTCCAGGAGCGGAATACCACGACCCGAGTACCGCTTGGCGATGGACACCACGAGACGAAGGTTGGCCGAGGTCAGGTCGTTCTTGGCTGCTTCACCGGCACGAACGTGGCGCTCCAGGAGCGAACGCCTGGTGGATTCGATGGAGTCGAGGGTCTCGGCGGCAGCGTGAAGCGCAAGCTCGTCTTCGGCCTTCATGCCCCGAGCCACCCGTTCGGCCAGGCGAACCTCTTCAGCCGAGGTCAGAAGCGGAACGCGACCGATCTCTTTGAGGTAGACGCGGGTGGAGTCGGTGGTGCGACTGGTGCGGTCGCCGCTGAGCGCATGCTGACGCTGTCGCTTGGCTCGCGCCTCGCCGACTTCGTCGCGATCTGAGGATGCTGTTGCGCCACTCATGCGGCTTCACCCGAGTTCTTCATTGCTACCCATTCGGCAAGTGGCAGCAGTTCGCTGAGGTCTGAGCGGGGATCTCGGAGATCGATGGCCCACTGGCGCAGGAATCGGACGTCGGCGGCGACGGCCGTGACGTCTCCGCTGGCGCGGGCCTGCGCTTCCAACTCTCCGGCCAAACGGTTGGCGGCCCGGCCAAGCAACCGGGACGCGACGGCGCTGGCATCCAGGTCCTCGTCCTCTGATGCAGCCAATTCCCGCAGCAGGGCAGCTTCATCTGCGCCAAGCATGTCGACAGCTTCGCGCACCGAGGGTGCCTCGCGCACGGCATTGAACACCTCTCGACGCCGTGCCGCGACGAAAAGCCCCGGCGACAGCAGTTCGCGGATGAGTTCATCACCCATCATCAGTAGCTGCAGCGCCTGATCCTCGACACTGTCCGTTTGCGGCACCGGAGCGACCGGCCGGGCCTCTCGGACAACCGAGCCGCGCTGGCGAGGCGAGCGCAGCATCTCCCGGAGTCGGTCGGCGTCGATCTGGGTGGCGAAACCGATGTCCATGACGTACTGATCCCGCACAAGAGGGTCTGGGTGTTCCTTGATGAGCTCCAACGCTTCCTCAGCCACTCGGGCTCGCCGCTCGGCCGTAGAGAGGTCGTCTCGGCTCAGCACCCGGTCCAGACGGAACCGAAGGAACGGCTTGGCGCCGGTGATGGCGGCTTCCAGACGCTCCGGGTCTTCACGGGAGAGATCGTCGGGGTCGACTCCGGTGGGAAGGTCGGCCACGAAGACCTCGATTTCGTATTTGCGTTCCCACTCGTACACGCGGTCGGCCGCGGCCTTGCCGGCATCGTCGGCGTCGAAGGCCAGCACGAGACGCTGGGTGAATCGCTTGAGGAGTTTGAGGTGATCGTCGGTGAGCGCAGTGCCACACGTTGCCACCGCGTTCAGCTGACCGGCCCGGGCGAAGCCGGTCACGTCGGTGTACCCCTCGCAGATGATGGCGACGCCGCCGTCGCCGGCAGCCACCACGTGTTCCTTGGCCCAGTTGAGCCCGTAGAGCACCCGGCTCTTCGAATAGACGAGGCACTCCTGGCTGTTGATGTACTTGGCGCCCTCTCCCCCGGGCATGATGCGGCCGCCGAACCCCACGGCGTCGCCTCGCTCGTCGAACACCGGGAAGACGATGCGACCGCGCTGCCAGTCCATCTGCTTGCCAATGGAGTTGATCTTGCCCAGTCCGGAGTCGACCAGGTCCTTGTCGTTGATTCGGAGATGCTTGGAGAGCACGTCCCAGCCGTCGGGCGCCCAGCCCACCTTGTAGGCCTTGACCATCTCACCGGTGAACCCCCGGGAGCGCAGATAGCTACGGGCGGGACCACCGTCGGGGTGGTTGAGCAGCCGCTCGTGGTAGAAGTCGACCGCCTTGCCCACGTGGTCGGCGAGCTGCCTCTTGCGGGAGCGAACCGCACCTTCGTTCGCGTCGGTGTACCGCAGTGTGATGTTGGCACGCCTGGCCAACGCTTCGATGGCGCCGGGGAAGTCGAGGTTCTCCTTCTCCCGCACAAAGGTGATGGCGTCGCCAGACTCCTTGCAACCAAAGCAGTGGTACAGACCCTCTTCGGCGTTCACAGAAAACGACGGCGATCGCTCGGTGTGAAATGGGCACAGACCGCTCCACCGTCGACCGACCTTCTTCAGCTGGGTGTACTCGGACACCAGCTTCACAATGTCGATCGACTGGCGCACACGCTCGATGTCCTCGTCGACGATTCCCACACCCGCAACCTACAACCGCACTCTGTCAGTCGCGGCTTCGGCGACCGGGGTGCAGACCCCGGCCGAGAATTTCTCGATTTTCTTGCCCCAACCCTTGCAAAGCGAACATTTGTTCGACTACGCTCGCTGTACCAGCTCGCCTCCCCCAGCCGAAGGCTTCTTCTTTCTGAAGGAACCGTTCCGTCGCTGAGGTGAAGGAGGTGACGCACATGGGAATCACGAGCCTCGAGGGCATCCAGTCCGTGGACGACGTCCACTCACCCGGCCAGGCACTCGCCCTCGCCGGGGCGTTGCTGGCCCGAGCCGGCGCGCTCGTCGACTTCGGCGCTTCGGTGCGCCAGACCGAGGATCTCGCCGTCACTGCGGTGACCGTGGCCGAACAGGCGAAGGCCGTTGCCGCCGACCGGGTGGCCGAGGCGCACCGGGCGGGCGCTCCCCGTCGCCGGTCCTGCCGGTCGATGGGCGTGCTCCTCGGCGACCGGCTCGCCACCGACTCCGCCGCCATGGCGCCGTACGCCACGCTCGGACTGTGGCTCGGCGACTTCTGCGACTTCGCCGCCGCGTGGCAGATGGGCCGCATCACCGACGCCCACGTTCGCCTGCTCCGCCAGCTCGACACGCCACTCACCCACGCCCTCCTCCAGCGAGACCAGGACTTCCTGCTCGGCCACGCGGCGGTGCTCTCGTGGGACGATTTCGTCACGGCGTGCCGCTACTGGCTCAACTGCGCGAACCCGGACGGCACGCTTCCGTCCGAACGAGAACGCTCCTACGGCACGACCACGAAGACCCACGCCAACGGCGACGTCGAAATCAGGACCGTGCTCGACCCGATCGCCGGCGAAGCTGCACTCACCGCACTCGAACACGAAGACCAGAAGCTCTTCCGCCAATCAGAGAACGACCCCGATGCGGCGCCCGAGCTGGTGCGCATGAACTCACGTCGTCGCAAATCCATCGCGTTGTTGAACCTGCTCACCCGCGGGTTCCAACGCGCCGACGGTTCCTTCCCCACGCCCATGGTGAACATCGTCATGAGCGAGAAGGTCGCCGAGCGGCTGCTCACGAGCGTCTCGGAGCCCGACGAACCGATCGAGTTCGACCTGGCCTGGGACGACATGGACCGAAGATGCGAGACCATTCGCGGCGTGCCCATTCACCCCCGAAAGGCCCGCACTGCCCTCCTGTTGGGCACCTTCCGTCGGCAGGTCTTCAAACCCGACGGAATCCCAGCCAGTTACACCAAACCCGCCCGCCTGTTCGACGAGCATCAGAAACAAACACTGCTCGTGGCTGCGCGAGGGCGCTGCCAACACGTCGGTTGCTCCAGTCCGTGGATCACGTTGCAGGCCGACCACAAACGCCCGTCGGTCCTCGGTGGGCTCACGAACCTGCTCAACGGGCAGATCCTGTGTGAGTGGTGCAACAAGTGGAAGCGAGACCGCCTGCTCTAGCCGAGCATCAGCCGGGCGATCTTCTCGTCCTCGTCGTACTCGCCGGTCGGAACGAAGCCGATGGACTCGTAGAACGGCTCCGGGGATCCCACACCCTCGACGTACGAGACGAGCAGCGAGGTCGCACCCCACGCCCGGCATTGGGCGATGACCTGCTCGAGCACTCGAGCGCCGATCCCCCGACTCTGGTGCATGCGATCGATGTTCAACCGCCACAGGTACGGTTCGGGCGCCGTCGGTGTGGGCTCCTCCATCATCACGAAGCCAACCGGCTCGCCGTCGGCATGAATGATGCGGGGCCACGGCACGACTCGTGGAACGTCGCCCTCACCCTCCTCGAACGGCGGGCCGGCAGCCAGGGCCACCG
>CAZFBD010000101.1:3906-11747 GCA_964517125.1 uncultured Acidimicrobiales bacterium | reverse complement strand
TGGGCTCCTCCCCCACCCCGGGGGGCCCCTCCGGCGGGGGCCTGTGGCGACACATGCGCAATGGGCGCCGGTCGTCTCGTTTTGTGGTCGAGACCCCCAAGTTGGTGCACGAGGTGTTGGCCGGCGATCTGTCGGTCGAACACGTCTTCGTGCGCGCCGGAAGCCCGGTTGGTCGCGACCTCGATGCCGTGTGTGCGCCCATGGGAGTTCCCGTGTATCAGCTGTTCGCCGACACGTTCGACAAGCTTGCCGATGCGCAGACACCGCAGCCGGCAATGGCGGTGGTCGAGGCACCGGTGCTCGACTTCGATCATCGGTTCAGCGACGACCCTGGTGGTCTGCTGGTCCTGGTCGACGTGAACGATCCCGGCAATGTCGGCACACTCATCCGCACAGCGGAAGCTGCCGGCTGCACAGGTGTCGTGGTCGCGGGAGAGACCGTCGATGTCTTGTCGCCCAAGGTGGTGCGGGCGTCAGCGGGTTCGATCCTGCGCGTTCCGCTGGCCGAGATGGATGCGGAATGGCTCATCACTGCGTTGCACGGCGCCGGCTATCGGGCCTATGGCACCGCCATGTCGGGCGATGACTACAGCGAGGTCCCTGCCGAGGGCGGGGTGGCATGGCTGCTTGGCAGCGAAGCTCACGGGCTACGCTCGGAGCTCGCCGCCGCCGTCGACGGCACCGTATCGATCCCCATGGCTGGCACCGTGGAGTCGCTGAACGTGGCCACGGCAGGCGCCGTGCTGGCCTTCGACCACGCCCTCCGCCGCAACCCCTGACCCGTCGCTGGGACAATCGGGGACAGACCCCAACTGTTCGGGTTGGGACAATTGGGGACAGACCCCGACTGTTCAGCCGATGGCAGCGCCGACGACTTCGCCGGCGAGGGCGATCATCTCGTGGTCATGGGCGTTGGCCATCAGGTTGAGGGTGATGCCATCGATTCCCGCATCGACGAGTTCACGGATGGACTCGCCCACATCATCAGGTCCGCCGGAGACCATGATTGGGCGAATCAGATCGATGGTCTCCGCCGGCCATCCGTGGTTCTCGATGTAGGCGGCGACCGCAGCGTCCGCGTCCTCCTTGCTGCGGCCGATGACCATCATGACGAGCTTGGTGACTTCGATTTCGCTTCGATCGCGACCGAGACGTTCGCAGTGCTCGGCCAGAGCAGCCAGCTTGCGGGCGATCTCGTCGTTGGTGCAGATCAGGTTCGATTCGTCGGCGTATTGAGCGACCATTCGCAGGGTCTTTTTCTCGCCCCCGCCTCCGATCATCACGGGAATCTTCGACAGGGGAGCGGGGGAGTTGATTGCCTCGGTCACGTGGTAGTGCTCGCCGTGCAGGGTCGGCCGGTCGCCGTTGAGCATCGGCAGGATGATATTGAGCGCCTCTTCGAGCTTCTCGAACCGTTCGGTGAACGTGTTGAAGGGGATGCCGTAGGCATCGTGCTCCATCTGGAACCAGCCACAGCCGATACCGAGCGTTGCCCGACCACCGGACACGACGTCGAGAGCGGTGATGGTCTTGGCCAAAATGGCTGGGTTTCGGTAGGTGTTGCCGGTGACGAGGGCACCGAGGCGGACCTTCTCGGTGTGCTGAGCGAGTGCAGCGAGCGTTGTGTAGCACTCGAGCATGTAGTCGTCGGGGTTGCCGATCCCCGGCAATTGGTAGAAGTGGTCCATCAGGAGAACTCGGTCGAACCCGCTTGCCTCTGCGGTCTTGACCTGCTCCACCAGGTTGGGGAAGAGCTCGGCGGGGCTGACGCCGGGGTAGGTGAAGTTGGGAATCTGGTAGCCGAGACGGGTCATGAACGTTCCTTCGCTTACTGACGTTCTGACACCTTATGCACGGAGTGTCAGGTTGTCCATGCGGGTGTGGTCGTGCACACTGGATTCATGACTACGGCGCCCGTCGACGATGCGATCGAGAAACGCACGCGCATCCTTGACGCTGCAGAGGACGCGTTTTCGGCCTACGGGTTTGCTCGGTCCTCCATGGCTGATATCGCTGCCGGCGCCGACATGTCTCGACCTGCGCTGTACCAACACTTCGCGAACAAAGAAGAGATCTTTGCAGCGATGCTCGATCGGCTGCTCACGACCGCTGCCGATGCTGCAATCGATGCACTGGATTCGAGCCAGGACCTTGCAACGGCCCTGGACGGGTTCCTGCAGCATTGGGCAGGCGATCTGACCGAGCGGTTCCGTGCCACCCAACACGGAGCCGACTTCATCGAGGCGAAGCAGGGCCATGCGAGGTCGGTGATCGAAGCGATCCAACAACGAGTGCACGGCGCAGTCTCCGATCGACTGACACTGGAGAACCCCTCGGCCGCCCGAACCCTCACCGATCTCGTGCTGTTGTCGCCCACTGGGTTGAAGGCTGATGGACCGTCCATGGCAGTGCTCCGCCAGCGCCTCACGGGACTCGCTGAAGCAGTGGCTGCGGCATCGGCCTGATGGCCCATTCAACGGGGGTCACAGCACCAACCACCCGGCACCTCCGTAGGGTGGAGTGTTCCGTCTCTTGCAAAGCAGCCCCGAATGGTCACCTCCGATCAACAGATCGACGAGCCCTCCAGCGCCCCAGTGGACGCTGACGCTCCCGCCGACAACCCCACGAACGAACCACCGCCGGCTTCCGGTTTCGCCGAGCTGGGCCTGAAACCAGAACTGCTGGCGGCCCTGACCGGCCTCGGTTACGAAGAGCCCACGCCAATTCAGCGTCAGGCCATCCCGAAGCTGCTCTCGGGCATCGACCTCCTTGGCCAGGCGGCCACAGGGACGGGCAAGACGGCGGCGTTCGCGCTGCCGATCCTCAACGACATCGAAAAGGGTGATCGGGCCGAACCGGTGGCCCTCATCGTCGTGCCCACTCGCGAGCTTGCAGTGCAGGTGAGCGAAGCGATGTTCAAGTACGGGCGCCAGTCGAACGTGAAGGTCATGCCGATCTTCGGTGGCCAGCCAATCTTCAAGCAACTGAAGGAGCTCGACCGTGGTGTCCACGTGGTCGTGGCGACTCCAGGGCGAGCCATCGATCACATCAAGCGGGGCTCGTTGAAGCTCGACAACATCCGCACGGTGGTCCTCGACGAAGCCGACGAGATGCTCGACATGGGCTTCACCGAAGACATCGAGGCGATCCTGCAGGCGACGCCCGACGTTCGTCAGACGGTGCTGTTCTCGGCCACGATGCCGCCGCGGATCGCAAAGATCGCGCAGACGTATCAGCGCGATCCCGAGACGGTGCAGATCAAGAAGACCAAGGACGAAGGCGCCAACCCGCTCATTCGCCAGACCGTCTACATGGTTCTGCGAGCACACAAGGCGAGCGCGCTCGGTCGAATTCTCGACATCGAGTCCCCCACCTCAGCGATCGTGTTCTGCAAGACCCGCACCGAGGTCGACGAGCTCACGGTCACCATGAATGGCCGGGGCTACCGTGCTGAAGCCCTGCACGGCGGAATGGACCAGAACCAGCGTGACCGGGTGATGGCACGACTGCGCGACGGCACCGCCGAGCTGCTCATCGCCACCGACGTGGCCGCCCGTGGCCTCGACGTCGACACGCTGACCCACGTGGTCAACTACGACGTGCCGTCGGCCCCCGAGAGCTACGTGCACCGCATCGGCCGAGTAGGCCGCGCTGGGCGCGAGGGGACCGCAATCACCATCGCCGAACCCAAACAGCGTCGTCTGCTCGGCAACATCGAACGTCTGACCAAGCAGACCATCACCGTGTCGAAGGTTCCGTCGGTCGCCGACCTGCGAAGCAAGCAGATCGAGGCCACGGTTGCCGCAGTGAGGGAAACGCTCACGGCCGACGCTGACGACCTCGACGACTACTACCCGGTCCTCAACGAACTCAAGGGTGAAGCCACCGACCGCGACATCGCCCTGGCCGCACTCCGTATGGTCCACCTGGCGCGGGGAGCCGTGCTCGATGAACGCGAGATCCCCGACGCCTCCGAGTGGCAGGACAAGGGGAAGGGTAAGGGCGGAAAGGGTCGTCACGGTCGCGACAACGACCGTGGGCACAAAGGCAAGTTCGACAAGGGTGGCAAGGGCAAGGGCCGGCCATCCAATGGCGATACGGGCTTCGTGCACATCAACCTGGGCCGCAAGGTCGGGGTTCGGCCGGGCGATCTCGTGGGAGCCATCGCCAATGAGAGTGGGCTCACGGGCTCCGACATTGGACCCATCCGAATCTCCGACCACTACGCGGTCGTTGGCGTCCCCGAGTCCAGTGTGGAGGACGTCATTCGCTCCATGAAGAACACGAGTGTGCGGGGCAAGAAGGCCCGGCTGCGCCGCTACGTGGAATAGCCGTTGCGGGTCGGCCTCAACGCCCAGCCAATCGGGCAGACTGAGCGTGTGGAACTGACATCGATCGTCGACGGAACGTCGGCCCAGATTGCCGATGCGGCAGACCTTGACGCGCTGGACGCGCTCGAGCGTTCGTCCATTGGCAAGAAGGGCGAACTGACGCTCAAGAAGAAGGAACTCGGCTCGCTTGACGCCGAGGCTCGCAAGGCCGCCGGCCGAGCGCTGAACGAGGCAATGCGTACGCTGAGCGGTCAGTTTTCCGAGCGCCGCAGCGAACTCGCTGCCGCCGCCGAAGCCACCCGACTCGCCGCCGAACGGCTGGACCTCACCGAAGCCCTCACCGAGGTACAGCGCGGCCACGCCCACCTGGTGACCCAGGCACGTGACCGGCTCGAAGACGTGTTCGTGGGCATGGGCTTCACGATTGCCGAGGGTCCGGAAGTGGAGTCCGCTTGGTACAACTTCGAGGCGCTCAACATCCCCGAGTGGCACCCGGCCCGCGGCAGCTTCGACACGATCTTCGTCGACCTCGGCGAACCCGAAGAGGTCATGCTGCGCAGTCATACGTCGCCCGTGCAGATCCGGACGATGGAGAACCAGGAGCCGCCGATCTACATCGTGGCTCCCGGACGCACGTTCCGAACCGACACGGCCGACGCCACCCACCTCCCGGCGTTCAACCAGATCGAGGGGCTCGTGGTTGACCGTGGTATCGGCCTCGGCGACCTTGCGGGCACGATCGAGAGCTTCGTGCACGCCTTCTTCGGCCACGAGGTGAAGACTCGCCTTCGGCCCAGCTACTTCCCGTTCACCGAGCCGTCGGCCGAGTTCGACATTTCCACCCCAGACGGCGGCTGGCTGGAACTTGGCGGTTGCGGTGTGGTGCACCCCAACGTGCTCGCAAACTGCGGCATCGATCCCGAGGAATGGCAAGGCTTTGCCTTTGGCTTCGGCATCGATCGCCTGGCGGTCATGCGCTATCAGCTCGACGACATTCGCGAGCTTGTCAACAACGACGTTCGTTTCCTGAGGCAGTTCTGATGAAGGTTCTTCTTTCCTGGTTGCAGGAATTCGCTCCCGACATCGACGGCGATCCCGTCGAGCTCGGAGAAACACTCAGCGCGCTCGGCCTGGCGGTCGAGGAGATGACGATCACCGGGCAGGGCCTCGATGGCATCGTGCTCGCCAAGGTTCTCGACCTCTCGCCGCATCCCGACGCCGACAAGATCCAGCTCGTGCAGGTCGACTCCGGCGACGGCGAGGCTCTGCAGGTCTGCTGTGGCGCGTTCAACATGAGCGTGGGTGACCTGATCCCGTTCGCGACGATTGGCACCGTCATGCCCAACGGCATGGAGATCGCGCAGCGCAAGATGCGCGGCCAGATGAGCAACGGCATGTGCTGCTCGGCCTCCGAGATTGGTTTCGGCGATGACCACGACGGCATCATGCTGCTCACGAATGACGCCGATGACTCGCAGCTGGGTGCACCAATCACCGATGTGCTCGGCATCGAACAGGACGTGCTCTACGACCTCGAGGTGAACGCCAACCGTCCCGACGCGATGTCGGTGGCCGGTGTGGCCCGCGACCTGGCCGCCGCCCTTGGCGTGCCATTCAGCTTCCCGGAGCGTTCCGTCGAGCGGACCGGTGAGGAAGCAACCTCCCAGGCGACGGTCGAGATCGTCGACCCTGAGCTCTGCGGCCGGTTCACGGCGCGCGTGCTGCACCACGTGGCAGTCGGCGAGTCCCCGAAGTGGATCCAGAACCGGCTGATCGCACTTGGCATGCGACCGATCAACTCGGTCGTCGACATCTCCAACTACGTCATGTTGGAGCTCGGTCAGCCGAATCACGTGTTCGACCTCGACACGATCCCCGACGGTTTTCTGCGTGTTCGGCGTGCCCACGAGGGCGAAACCATGGTCACGCTCGACGAGGCCGAACGGCAGCTCGTCAGCGGCGATGGCGTGATCGCAACGAACGACGACACCGCCGTGAGTCTCGCCGGTGTCATGGGTGGGCTCACCACCGAGGTCACCGATACAACCACGTCCGTCCTGCTCGAGATGGCCTGGTGGGAACCACCCTCAATTTCCCGCACCGTCAAGCGCCTGAACCTGCCCAGCGAAGCCTCCACCCGTTTCCGGCGTGGCGCCGACTGGGGCGACAACATCGATCGAGCGATGGACCGGTTCTGCGAGCTCATCGCCGAAACCGGCGCCACGATCTGCCCGGGTCAGATCGATGTGCCCGGCACGACGCCCGAGCAGACGTACACCACTGCTCGGGTCGCTCGAATCAACAGCCTGCTGGGCACCGAGTTGTCCGCAGAGGACATGGCCGGGCACCTCGCCGGCATCGGTTTCGCCACCACCGTCGAAGGCGCGACCCTTGAGGTCACGGTTCCGACCTGGCGTTGGGACTCCATCGGAGGCAACTCGCACGAGTTCGAAGCGAACATCGCCGAGGAAGTCGGCCGCATGTTCGGCTACGAGGACATCGCAAAGACGGTTCCGAAGGGCGAACAGGCCGGGCATCTCACCGAATACCAGACTGAGCGCCGCCTCGTCCGCGCTGCGCTGCTGGGAATCGGCTGCGATGAGACCCTCCCCATGCCGTTCCTGGCGCCCGGCGACCTTTCCCGCGTCGGCCTCGCCGATGACGGTGTGACCCTTTCGAATCCGCTCGATGCGAACGAATCCGTGCTCCGGACGTCGCTGCTTCCCGGGCAGCTGAAGGCCATCGCCTACAACCAATCGCACCGATCCTCCGATGTCCGTCTGTTCGAAATCGGAAACGTGTTCCTGCCGCCGGGTGAGGGCGATCTGCTTCCGGACGAGCGGGAGTATCTGGCTGTGGCTCTGGCGGACTCCGATGCCACCGAGGCGGTCGCCGTCCTCAACGCAATCGCGAAGGTGTTGGCGTTCCCGAACATCAGAATGAACCAGACCGACGGTCTTCCGGGCATGCACCCGACCCGTTCGGCCGAGGTGGCTATCGCTGGCAAGCAGCGTGGCGTTGTCGGCGAGGTCGCACCATCGGTCCTCGAGGCCTACGGGGTCACTGGTCGTGTCGCATGGCTGCAGCTCGACCTTGGCGAGATCCTCAACGGACCCCACGGCAAGCGGAGCTACAAGCCCGTCTCGAAGTTCCCGTCGAGCGACATGGACCTGGCGTTCGCCGTCCCCGAGGGAACCGGAGCGGACAAGGTGCAGGGAACCATCGGCAAGGCAGCAGGAGCGCTGCTGGCAGATCTTCGCCTGGTCGACACCTACCGTGGCGAAGGCCTGCCCGAGGGAACTCGCAGCCTTGCTTACCGTCTCCGCCTGCAGGCGAACGACCGGACCCTGAACGACGCCGAAATCACGGCGACACGCGACGCGATCATCGCCGCAGTCGCCAAAACCAACAAGGGCCAACTCCGAGGCTGATCCCCCAACGGGCCAGCACAAACGAACAGGGGTCAGACTCCTGATGTGCCCAGTTCCAATTGGTACCCGGCAAGGCGTA
>CAZFBD010000101.1:0-3806 GCA_964517125.1 uncultured Acidimicrobiales bacterium | reverse complement strand
TTTCCCTGAATGGCCCGCTAGGCTCACGCCTTGTGTCTGCAACAACGCCCAAACGTGTCGGCATCGTGGGAGCCTCTGGCTACACGGGAACCGAACTTCTCCGCCTCATCGCTGGCCACCCCGACCTCGAGCTCGTGGTGGCAACCGGCGACTCCAAGGCGGGGACTGCGATCGCTGATCTCTACCCGAGCCTTGCCGCTGCATATGGCGACCGCACCTATGACCCGTTCACTCCCGAGGCGGTCGATGGCCTCGATCTGGTCTTCATTGGCCTGCCGCACGGCATCAGCATGTCGGTCGTTCCACAGATCCGCGGCCGGGTCGGACACATCGTCGACCTGGGCTCCGACTTCCGACTGCACGACAAGGACCTCTACCCCGAGTGGTACAAGGCCGAACACACCGCACCTCATCTGCTGGACGAGTTCGTCTACGGTCTTCCAGAGCTGTTCCGCGACGACATCCGTGGCGCAGAGCTGATCGCGGCAACCGGCTGCAACGCCGCCACATCCGTCTTTGCGCTGACGCCCCTGCTCGATGCCGGACTCATCGATGGGCAGGGAATGATCGTCGACCTCGTCACCGGCGTGAGTGGTGCGGGTCGACCTCCGAAGGAGAACACGACCTTCTGCACGGTCAACGAGGACGTGGCCGCCTACGCCCTGCTCACGCACCGGCACACACCGGAGATTGAACAGGCGATCACCGAACGGACCGGCACGGACACCTCGGTGCTGTTCACGCCCCACCTGGCGCCACTCAATCGAGGCATCATCGCCACCTGCTACGCCCGACCCGCCAAGGACGGCCTGACCACGGCCGATGCGCTCGACGCCATGCGCGAGTTCTATGCCGACGAGCCGTTCATGGTGGTCAACGAACGGAGCCCATCCGTCAAAGCAACCCTTGGATCGAACAGCGTGCACCTGACCGCCCGGGTCGACCCCAGGACCGGCATGGTGATGGCCATCGCCACCCTGGACAACCTCATGAAGGGCGCGTCCGGCATGGCGGTGCAGAACGCGAACCTTGCCCTGGGTCTCGAAGAGAGCACGGGCCTGTCCACGATCGGGATGTACCCATGAGCGCGGTTTCGCCGCTCGCCCCGGCGCACTTTCCCGAGCTTCCGCCCGTCGATGGTGTGCAGCTCGGCACCCACGAGGCCGGACTCCGGTATCAGAAGCGAGCCGACCTCTTCCTGGCCCTCCTCGCAGAGGGCACAACCGTCGCTGGTGTGTTCACCAAGTCGTTGTGTCCGTCGGCGCCCGTCGACTGGTGCCGGCAGATCCTGTCTCGGGGGACTGCCCGCGCGGTGGTCTGCAATGCCGGAAACGCAAATGCCTTCACCGGTCGGGCAGGACGTGTGTCGGCCGAGCTCACCGCCGATGTCGTCGCCGACGTGCACGGCCTCGACGCCCAGGACGTGTACCTCACCTCCACCGGGGTGATCGGCGAGACGCTGCCAGACGCTGCGCTCGAAGCCGGCCTCCGGGCGATGACGACGGTCGACGCGGGGTGGGAGGCTGCAGCGAACGCCATCCGGACGACGGACACGTTCGCCAAGGGCGCTTCGGCCACAGCAACGCTCGGTGCAGAGACGGCGACTGTTGTCGGCATCGCAAAGGGCAGCGGAATGATCGCTCCGGACATGGCCACGATGCTCGGGTTCGTCTTCACCGATGCGGCAGTAAGCGCAAACGTGCTCCAGCACGTGCTGAGCGGTGCCGCCACGGCCAGCTACAACCGGATCACCGTGGACAGCGACACGTCAACCAGCGACACCGTTCTGCTCTTCGCCACCGGCGTATTGGGCAACGACCCGATCTCTGACATCGACGATCCACGGGTCGCCGCACTGGCAGAAGCCGTCGAAGCAGTGAACCTCGACCTGGCCCACCAGATCGTGCGGGACGGCGAGGGCGCCACCAAGTTCGTCACCATCACAGTGACGGGTGCAGAAACGGCCGATGCCGCCAGCCGGATCGCGCTGAGCATCGGCAATTCACCCCTCGTGAAGACGGCGCTTGCGGCCGAGGACGCCAACTGGGGCCGGATCGTCATGGCGGTTGGCAAGGCGGGAGAGCGGGCCGATCGGGATGCCCTCCGCATCCACATCGGACATGAGCTCGTGACCGAGAACGGCGTCGTCGCCGACCGCTACAGCGAAGAACGGGCAACCGAACACCTCACCAACGACGAAGTGCAGATCACGGTCGATGTCGGGGTCGGCGATGCCGAGGCCACGATCTGGACCTGCGACCTCACCCACGGCTACATAGAAATCAACGCGAGCTACAGATCATGAATCAGAGAGAAGCGCGAGTTCGGCGGAGCCGAACTCGGTTAGAGAGCGAAGCGAACGGCGCGAACGGCAGCTATCGATCATGACGGATACGACAGACACACCAACTGCACAGGACGTCGCAGGCAGGGGCTTCGAGCCGTCTCGGCGTGCCCATGCCCTGATCGAAGCCCTGCCCTACATCGACCGGTTCCGCGGAGCCGTCGTCGTGGTGAAGTTCGGCGGCAACGCCATGGTTGATCCCGACCTCAGCCGTACCTTCGCCGAAGACATCGTGCTCCTGCGTTCGGTCGGTATGAAGCCGGTCGTCGTGCACGGAGGTGGTCCCCAGATCGGCGATCTGCTCAGCCGTCTCGGCAAGGAGAGTGAATTCCGCAACGGCCTGCGTGTCACCGACGAAGAGACGCTCGACGTCGCTCGCATGGTTCTCGTGGGCAAGGTGGGTCGCGACATCGTCGGTGCCATCAACGTGCACGGTGCCTACGCGGTGGGCCTCAGCGGCGAGGACGGCGGAATGATCCGAGCTGAAGTCCGTGACCCCGAACTTGGCTTCGTCGGCGACATCGTCGAGGTCAACCCGAACATCGTCGAGCGCTTGCTGGCCGAAGAGATGATCCCGGTCATCTCCACGATCGGCTCCGACGAATCCGGTCAGGCCTACAACATCAACGCCGACACGGTTGCCGGAGCGCTCGCTGGCGCACTGGACGCCGAGAAGGCCATCTACCTCACCGATGTTCCCGGCCTGCTCGCCGACGTCGACGACCCGGGCAGCATCATCGCCCAGGCGACAGTCCCTGAACTTCGTGACTTCATCGACGACGGCACGATCGCCGGAGGCATGATCCCCAAGGTTGGGGCGTGCATCGATGCGGTCGAAGCTGGCGCCACCGCCGCCCACATGCTCGACGGGCGGGTGCCGCACGTGCTCCTGCTCGAACTCTTCACCGATGCCGGCATCGGCACGAAGATCACCCTTGGAGAACCCTCATGACCACACACACCGAAGCGGTGAACGCCGGCCCCGGCCTGGCGTTCTGCCCGATGATGTCCAACTACGGCGCACCGTCGCTCACCTTCGTCAAGGGCGAAGGCACCGAGCTGTGGGATGCCGATGGCAAGCGCTACCTCGACTTCCTGTGTGGCCTCGCCGTCACGTCGCTCGGCCATAGCCACCCGGTCGTGGCCGAGGCGATCAGCGAGCAGGCACACACGCTCATGCACGTGAGCAACCTGTACAACACCCTTCCCGGCCCCGAGGTCGCGATAACTCTTGATCGTTTGATCCAGACATTCCCCTCTTCATTGCACGGCTCCGCCGTGGTCGGACCGGCGGCCGACGCAACCGATTCGGGTGAGGGAAGCGCCCAAGACCCGAGCGCCAGCCACGCCCAAGCGACGGGTCCGTCGGGCGCCGCCCCGACCGTGGTGACGCAGTCACCACGCAGTCAACTGGGCCAGGTGCTTTTCCAGAATTCGGGTGCTGAGGCGAATGAGGCGGCGA
>CAZFBD010000100.1:5123-11869 GCA_964517125.1 uncultured Acidimicrobiales bacterium | reverse complement strand
CCGAACGTTTGGGTTTGGCGCCGCTCGTTCGTTTGAAAACCCGGCACTCCGCCCGGCGGACTCGGGTGTCGGGGGTAGCCGTTCGCTACTGTTGCCCCAGGCGATGGGGGCTGAGCGGCAATGGCATTCCAACTAGAGGGCTTCGAGATCGGGGAGTCCATCGGTAGCGGCGGGTTTGGCGAGGTCTACGCCGCGCGCCAGCTGGGCGTCGACCGGCCCGTCGCAATCAAGGTCGGCCATCTCGCCCTCAGCGACACGAAGGACCGACTGCGCTTCGAACGCGAGTGCAAGGCGCTGGGCAAACTCTCCACGCACCCGAACATCGCCACGGTGCACACCGCTGGAACGCTTGCCGACGGTCGGCCATATCTCGTCCTCGAATACGTCGACGGCGGAGACCTTCTGGACTGGGCAACCGCCAACCGAGCCACCGATGCCGAGATCATCTCCATTGGGCTCGACCTCGCCAGCGCGGTTGCGGAAGCCCACCGAAACGAGATCATCCATCGCGATCTCAAACCCGAGAACCTGCTGCTTCGAAGCAACGGTCAAGCCGTGCTCGGTGACTTCGGTATTGCCCAGATGCAGGACGGCTTGCGGACCGCCACCGGAACCGTGACTGCCTCGGTGGCATACGCGGCTCCCGAGATTCTTGGCGGCGCTCGAGCCACACCCTCGGCCGACATCTACGGCATCGGGATCTGCCTGCTCGTGGCAGCCACCGGCACCATCCCGTTCACGGAGCCAACCGACGAGTCACTCCGGCCCGTACTTGCACGCGTCCTCAGCACCCCACCTCCCAGTCTCACGGCGTACGGGCACTCGGCACGGCTCGACGATCTTGTCCAACGGCTCCTGGCCAAAGAGTCGGCGCACCGGCCGGCCACTGCCACAGCCGTCGAGGCCGAGCTGCGTCAGATGACCGCCGCAGGCGCGGCGCCAACCCGTCCCATGGCCCAGTCCACCATGGCCAGAATTCCTGTGGCGCAACCGCTCGTGGACACCCCGCCTGCTGCCGATCAGGCCACCGCACAGAACGCCGACGCCACCGCCATGGTCGCTGCGCCCCTGGCCGATCGGCTCTCCGGAGATGCTCCAGCACAGCCGCCCGCTTCGCTGGCGCCGCCCCCGGTTCCCACGGCGCCACCCGTGCCAATCACGCCGGCCGGAATTCCCACAGCAGATACCGTCGCTCCAAGCACCGGACGCTCCCCGCTCGTGTGGGTCGCTGCAGCCCTCGTCCTCGTGGCCATCGTGGGAATCGGCGCCGTGTTCGCCCTTCGAGGATCCGACGACCCTCAGGAAGTGGTGGCGGCATCCGAATCGGAAACTGAAAGACCCGATACCGAAGCCGTCGACGACAGTGCGCCCACGACAGCGCAGAAGAGCGCCGATGCCGAAACGGCGACGACGGTTGCAGATTCCGGCTCAGAAACCGCCGACGCCGCTCCAGCGACCGACCCGCCCCAGGTGTTCGACGCCACCGAGCCCATCGTGATCAGCGACGAGATCAGTGTTGCCCTGGACTTTCGCACCTACCCGATCGATCTCGTCGAGGGTCAGAGCATTGCGGTCTCGGTGAAGGATCTTGCGGGCACGTGTGAACGCAGCGGACGACTGGACCTGTACATCGCACTGCTCGATCCTGCCGGCGAAGAAGTTGGGCGCGAAGCATGGCCCGGAAACTACGGTTGTGCCTCCTTTGGCGGAGACGACTGGACCGCGGCGACCGCAGGCGTGCACACCCTGCGAATCCGAGGAGGCGACGGCGAGGTCGGAACCGGAACCTTCGAGGCGACCGTGGAAACGCTCATCCGTCGCCGAGAATCCATCGACATCAGCGAACCCGTCCGAATCGAAGACGGTCTGACCGTCCCGCGCGACACCCTCGAATTTGCGATGGAGCTGGAAGCCGGCGAACGGTTCTCGGTGGAGATCGCCAAGATCAACAACGGATGCAGCCGGAGCGACTACTGGGACTTCGACATGTACATGACCGATCCCGCCGGCGAGCTGATCTTCGAACAAGACGTGCTCGGCGACACAGGATCCGAAGAGATCTGGCTCGGCAATCAGGGCTGCGGTGCATACGGCTTCTACGAAGCGACGACGTCAGGAACCCATGCCCTTGTGTTCCGGGGTCGCGACGGCGGCATCTTTGGCAACCCCACCACCGGCACCGTCGTGGCGAACGTTGCGAAGGCCACAGATTCGGTGGCCACCATCGACACCAGCGGTCCGGCCTTGCTGTCCGGAGAGATCGCCACCGCTCGCTCCAGCAACACCTGGCTGGCCGAACTGACAGCCGGCGATCAGTTCTCACTCGACGTCCAGTCGGTCAACGGAGACTGTGAAGAACGACTCGACTTCAGCGTCCTGTTCGTTGGACCCAGCGGCGACACGTTCGAAGACGAAACCAACTTCCCCTTCCAAAAGTGCGGGGTACTCGGCCCCTTCACCACCACTGAAGATGGCGAACATCAGATCATCGTCTTCGGCGGCGAAGGCTCGGCCACCATCTCGGCCAGCGATGCGACCGGCAGCTACGAGATGCTGTTCGGAAAGCTTGGTGGTTGACACCACCTGCTCGGCCGGCCAGCCCACAATGAATCCGACTGCTCCAGGAGACCGGCATCCATGTACTCGCACGTCTCGTTCAAGGCCTCGCACAACAGCGTGGACCGCGACGAGATCCCCATCACCCATCAGCTCCGAAACCCCTCCGGCCGCCAGCCCTTTCAGGCAGGGTGCCGCGGTCTCGAACTCGACATTCACGACGCCCCGAATCTGTGGGAGTGGAGCGTCTCACACCTCGGCCCATACAGCGGCGCAGCCAATCATCAGCTGAGCGGCTACTTCCGGCTGTTGCGTGAGTGGTCGAATGTGCACGGCAATCACGAACCCGTGCTGCTGACCATCGACGTGAAGTCCATGACGAAGAGTCGCACCAGCTTTCCGCGGGAATTCGACGACCTGCTTCGACGGACCCTTGGGAAGGACCGGCTGTACACGCCCATGGAGTTGCAGGGCACGGCTCCCGATCTGGTTCGGGGAGCTCGAGACAACGGCTGGCCCACCGTCGACGAACTGCAGAACCGATTCATCGTGTGCCTGTCGGGTGACGAGGCGGTGAAGAAGACGTACAGCGGCGCCCGCAACCGGTTGGCCTTCGCCGATGTCCGGGTTGGCGGCGCCATCAGGCGCCCAAGTGTCAACAAGGGGGATCGGGTCTTCCTCAACTACAAGGTGGGGCAGGCCAACTGGGAGCGCGATGCCCGTCATTTCGCTCCGTACGACGCGTTCGTATTCCGGCTGTTCGGCATCGACGACGAGGCGACCTGGGCCCGGGCCCTGGACGCCAGGGTCAACGTCTTGAGCACCGACCGTGTTCGCAAGTACTCGTGGGCCACGGCGACCGGGACCAAGGAACGGTTCCTGTATCACGGGCTGCCGTAGTCAGTCTTCGGCGTCGGACACCCGCACGGTCAGCGTCTGCGTATCGGTCAGGCCGCCAGAGTTTGTTGCCGTGACCTCCACCTCGTAGTCGTTGTCGCCATTGGCGTCGGCCGGGCTCTCGAAGTCGGGGGGGGTGGCGAACCCAACAAGGCCGGTGTCGGCGTCCAGATTGAAGGCGGCGTTGTCTGCTCCATCGATGGTCGAGGTGAACGAGTACGTGATGCCGCCTCCCGCTTCGGTCTCGCCGCCCGGATCGCTCGCCTGTACGTCGGTGACGAAGTCATCGATGGAGATGAGCGTGCCCGTTTCGTCCACGGCCACCCCCGAGCCTGCGACATCATCGCTTCCGCCCATGCCCTGGACCCAAACCAGGTCGCCGGCCGCCGTCAGTCGCGCGACGAACACGTCCTCGACACCCGAGGCGGTCAGCTCATCGACGCCGGCTCCCGGGTCGAAGTCGACCGTTCCCTGAAAGTATCCGGTCACATAGACATCGCCGGTGTCGCCCACGGCCACGCCCGCACCCCGGTCGTCTCCGGTGTCGCCCAGGACCACGGTCCACACGTGATCTCCAGCATCGTCGAGCTTTGAGACGAAGAGATCGAACCCTCCAGCAGACGTGCGCTCTTCGAGTCCGGCTCCCGGGTCGAAGTCGACCGTTCCCTGGAAGAAGCCGGTGGAGTACACGTTGCCGGAATCGTCCACGACTTCGGCCGAGCTCAGAAGCGGCTGCGTCGACGTGAATGCGCCGCCTCCCCAGATGACGGTGCCGGGAGCCCCCCGGTTTTCCTCGATCGTGATCCAGCCCTGCGCCCCGCCGCCGTCGCTGGTGATCGTCGGCTCCTCCGTCGGGACCGTGACGGTGTCTCCGTAGGACACCTGCAGCCCGTCGATCTGTTCGGAACCGAACTCGTGGTCGTCGCCATCGAACAGGGTCCCTTGCAGCTCCACCTCCTGGCCCGTCGCCAACGGGAACACGTGGACGTCGTCGGCGTCTCCGCTGACCCCCGCCGTCGTCAGTCCTCGCCGGAACGACGCGTGGATCGAATCGGTCTCCGTGTCGAGCCAGGCCCCAGTGATGTTTGCGTCAAGCTCTGAACCGTCGAACAGCAGCTCGAACGTGCCGTCAGAGTTCAGGACCAGAAGATCCTGTTCCTGTGCGGTCAGGGATGCGCCGCCCACCGCGGGTACCGACGATTCGCCCACCGTGGAGATGATGGTGCGGCCATCGGCGGCACGAGCGATGGCATCGATGTCCTCATCCCATGTGGTGAGCCCGACAGCGGAACCGTCCAAGTGGAGCGCCAACGTGCCAGAGGTCGTGTCGCCCAACGACGATGGCGTGAACTCGAGAATGTCGGAATCATCTGCAGGGCCGAAGCCCGGCACGTTCATGGGGTTCGCAAGGGTGAACAGGATGGTGGGGAGCGGAGCTTCGGGATCGACGATGTGGAACCCGCTCAGGTCTCTGCTCTCCAAGCCGAGATCGGAGCCGTCGAAGAACATCGACCAGGTGTCGGACTCGAAGTCGTAGGAGATGATGTCCTCGTCCTCGAATTCGACTCCGCCAACTTCACCAGCAGTCTCCGAGGAGACATGGACCACTGCATCCCGATCCGACAGTTGCTCGGGTCCAACACGGATTTCCATCGTGGCGTCGCTCGACCCCGACACATTGGTGATGCGGTAGTCGAACGTGAAGATGCCCGAGAACCCGGTGTCTGGGGTGAAGGTGAACGAACCATCGGCATTCACAGACAGCTCGCCATCGCCCACGGCAACGGTGGCGTCCGCTGCATTGTCGTCCGCTGCGCCGCCAAGATCCCCGCCACCGAATGAGGCAACCGCAGCATCGGGGACACCCAGATCATCGTTGCTCAGGAGGTTTCCTGCACCCAACGTCGTATCGATGTCGGTCTGCGCTTCGTCGTCGGCAGCCGCAGGATTCCAGGTGATCGTGGTCGTTTCGCTGCCCGTGTTGTTCGTCGCCTCAGGGTCGATCGTCGAGGTCGCCGCACGTGCAGTGCTCGTGACCACGCCGTAGCGGTCGGCGTCGATCGACACATCCACGGTGAACGATGCCGAGGTGCTGGCGGGGAGCGCTCCGAGCGAACAGACCAATCCGTCGGGGTCCTCGGCACACCCGGTGAGACCCGCTGCCTCGAGTCCGGCAGGCAGCGTCACGGTTGCCACGACGTCCTCGGCATCGTCGGGTCCGGCGTTGGAGATCTCGACCGTGAGGGTCAGCGGATCTTCAGCGGCGAGCGGGTCGACATCATCGGTCACCGTCACCGAGAGGTCGGCCAGGGGGAAGAAGTCGATGAACAGCGCGTCCAGTTGTTCGCCGCCAATATCGTGCTCGTCGCCGTCGAAGAACGTGGAGAAGGCGCCGGTGGTGGTCGGGCCAAACGTCCCCACGAACAACAGCATGTCGTCTCCATCCCCAACCAGGCCATCGATGTCCCATGCACCCGTGTTCGTGCCGAAGACCTCGTTGGTTCTGGGGTGAATCCAGGCACTTCCCAGGTCGGTGCTGAAGGAGACATCGGAGCCATCGAGGTACAGCTCGAAGGTGTCGTCGACGTTGTGAATGAACAGATCCTCGTCTCGACCGGCAACGGTTCCACCGCCGGTTGCCGGCAGGTTTGGCGAACCAATGGTGGAAATCACCAGCCGGCCGTCGGGTGCGAATGCGATCGCATCGATGTCCTCGTTGTTCGTGGTCAGGCTCATCGTTGAACCATCGAGGTACATGGTGAACGTGCCGTTCGAGACCTCGCCCAGCGAGGTTGGTGTGAACAGCACGATGTCGGAGTCGTCGACGAGGCCCAGGTCGGGAATGGTCGCCTCCTGCTGGAAGGTCATGAGAATGGGGGACAGCGGAATCGAGGGATCCAGGATGTGGAAGCCGTTCAGGTCGTAGTTTGCAAGGCCCACATCGGAACCATCCAGGTGCTTGGACCAAACATCGGTCGTCGTGTCCCAGGCAACGATGTCCTCATCAGCAAAGGAAACCGAACCCGCCGAACCGTTGGAGCTGGACGAGGTGTAGATGACTCCGTACGACTCGGCCGCAACATCGGCGCCGGCCGGAAGCCCTGCGAACAGGAGGAGTGCGGTGGTTGCCGCAATCAGGAGACCGACCGCGACCGGTCGGGGTACGAACGTCGTCGTGATGTCCTTGACCATGTCTCGAGGCATGAGGTTCCGCCTGAAGCCCGCTGGTGCTGGGGCAGGTGTCGTGAAGCAAAACGCTTGCACAGCGGACCACCGCACCGTTAATCCGCATG
>CAZFBD010000100.1:0-5023 GCA_964517125.1 uncultured Acidimicrobiales bacterium | reverse complement strand
GGGCCTCGCCCGTGCGACGGTCGTCGCTGCCTACGAACAGCTCGTTGCCGAGGGGTATCTGATCGCGCAACAGGGTTCGAGCACACGAGTCGCGCCGCGATCGGTTCCAGAACGGCCACCGGCTCCAGCGACGCCGACGCTTCCAGTTTCCCCGGCAGCCGACTTTCGCCCCGGTGAGCCAGACGCTGCACTCTTTCCCCGGTCGGCATGGGCCCGGTCGGTTCGCCGAGTGCTCACCGAAGCTCCCGACCAGACCTTCGGGTACGCCGAACCACTTGGCAGTCGTGAACTCCGGGAGTCGCTCGCCCAGTACATCGGCCGATCCCGAGCCGTTGCCACCGACGCCGACGGAATCAGCATGTTCGGTGGGGTGACGGCATCGTTCGGTTTCCTTGGCGAAGCGTTCCGATCGCTCGGAGTCAGCCGGATCGCCATCGAGGATCCCAGCCTCTTTCTTTTGCGTGACGTGTGGGCGATCGTCGGGCTGGACGTCGTGCCCGTTCCCGTGGACGACGATGGCTTGTGTGTCGCCGAACTCGACGGACTCGACGTGGGCGCGGTGGTGGTCACACCAAGTCACCAGTTTCCGACCGGAACCACCATGTCTCCAGAGCGGAGATCCCAGCTCATCGACTGGGCCCGTTCGCATGGTACGTGGATCGTCGAAGACGATTACGACGGCGAGTTTCGCTACGACCGACGACCCATCGGTGCCCTCCAGGGATTGGATCCAGACCGCGTCATCTATGCCGGGACGGTCAGCAAGACGTTGAGTCCGGGGCTACGAATGTCGTGGCTGGCGGTGCCGCCGGCCCTGCGCTCCACGTTGGCTGCGGTCAAACACCTCCGAGGTGGTGTGTCCACGATCGAACAGCTTGCCCTGGCGGACTTCATGGACCGTGGAGATCTGGACCGACACCTACGTCAGGCCCGGTCCACGTACCTGGCCCGACAACGAGCCTTGACCGCGGTGCTCGCCGACCATGCGGACTGGCTGTCGTGTTCGCCGTCGCAAGCCGGCTTGCACCTGTCGGCGACCATCATGGACGACTCGATCATCGAAGCGAGGCTCATCAGCGACGCCCGTGAACACGGGGTGGGGCTGCTCGGTTTCGGCCCGTTGTGGACCGGTGAACCAACATCGCAGGGCATCGTGCTCGGATACAGCCGGCCGGCCGCACATCAGTTTCCGGCGGCCCTCGATCGGCTCGACGGCTTTCTGCAAACCGTCAGCTGACGTCGGCTTCGGCCGGGAGCCGAGCCAACGTCACCAGGATGAACACCGGAAGCGCGGCGAACAATCCGAGTCCGCCCAGGACACCAACCTGGTCGCCTGCCGACAGACCCTCGGTGTTGAACAGGTGGTAGATGAAGTGTGGAACACCCCACACCAGGGCTGCGACGGAAGCGCAGCGTACGAGTGTGCGGTCCACGGTCGCGGCAGCCCAGATGAACACGACCGCAAGGCCCAGGTTCAATGCACCAACATCGCGAATCAGGTGTTCGTTGTACGGGCCATCGACCGAGATCCAGCCACGGCCGAGGCCCGGGAAACCGTCGTAGAAGGACCGGGGAGCAAACAACGCCCAGAGCCCAATCTGCACGCCCTGCAATGCAAGGTACGCAAGCGCCAGTCGGATCCACCGTGTTGGGTTCATGCAACCAAGCGTAGGAGTCGTCCGGACTGCTGATCTGGTCCAGTTCGTTGCCAGATTTCAGACCAATTTCCTCGGAGGTCGAAAACCACTGGCGGCCGCTGTCAACGCCTCGACTACCATCGACCCAGCGAAGGGACACCCATGAAGCGGTCAGCACCAGAGGTCACCACAGCGCAAGGCACACTTCGAGGACGGCTGCGCAGCCGCGGCGAGGTCGCCGTGTTCCGGGGCGTTCCGTTCGCGAAGCCACCGGTCGGTTCGCTCCGATGGAAGCCACCCCAACCTGCCGAGCCCTGGACCGGTGTCCGAGACGCCGGCAAGGACGGGCCCATGGCCATACAGCGCGAAGTCGACCTGGAGACGTTTCTGGGTGCTGTGGTCGGCGGTCAAGGATGGAGGCCCGCCAGAGTCAAAGCCATCAATGCCCTCATCAAGCGCGCACCGCGTCCGCCACAGGACGAGGACTGTCTGTACCTGACCGTGCGCAGCCCCGACCTGACACCGGCGAAGAAGCTGCCGGTCATGGTGTGGATCCACGGCGGCGACCACCAGGACGGCAGCGGAAGCGACGTGTACTACGCCAGCAATGCGCTTGCGAAGAGACACGTCGTCACCGTGTCCATCAACTACCGACTCGGCCTCATGGGCTACTTCGCGCACCCCGAACTCGCAGAAGAATCCGACCACGGTGTCGCTGGCAACTACGGCACCCTGGACCAGATCGCTGCCCTCGAATGGGTGCGGGACAACATCTCGGCATTCGGCGGCGATCCCGACAACGTCACGATCTTTGGTGAGTCCGCCGGAGGTGAATCCGTGATGCACCTCATGACGTCGCCGCTGGCTGCAGGGCTCTTCCACAAGGCCATCGCCCAAAGCCCTGCCAATGGCGGCCAAATGCTGCACCTGGATCAACCGTTCCTGGCCTATGACAGTGCACTCGACCAGGGCACGGCACTGTGCGACCGCCTGGGACTGCATGGAGAAGCGCAGCTCTCAAAGCTTCGTGCCATGTCTGCTGAAGAGATCAATGCTGCTGCAGTGGAGCACGGTCCGGGCGGCGGGTTCTATCCCGCAATCGACGGCCACGTGCTACCGCAGTCGCCGTTGGCTGCATTCGCCGCCGGAGCACAGGCGCCGGTCCCCTTCGTCATTGGCTCGAACACCGATGAGGGCACAGCGCTGCTTGGCTCCCTGTTCGCCGGTCCCATGGCCGAGTACCGGCACCTCGACGCACCGACCACCACGCTGCCGCCCGAAACCGCCGAAGCCTTCGGCTCCGACATCGACGAACTCGTGCGGATCTACCCGGGGCTCGATCGGCGTGACCTCGCAGCCGAGGTCGACTTCGTCGGCGATCACATGTTTGGGGCGCGGGCCTACCACTACGCAACACATCACCAGCTGGCCGGTCACCCCACCTGGCTCTACATGTTCGCCCGCACACCGCCGAGCCCACAGCAGACCCTCGGCGCGTATCATGCCGCCGAACTGCCCTTCGTGCATGGCAGCAACGTGCCCATCTTTCCGCTCACCGCCGAGGACAAGAAGCTGTCCAGCGAGATGACCCGGTACTGGACCAACGTCGCTCATGCGGGCACGCCCAACCCTGGCAAGGTTGAGTGGCCGGCGTTCGAAGCCAACGACCCGCATTGGCTTCGCCTGGATCACACCGTCGTCCACGAGCCTGTCGATCGACTGGACCAGTACCGAATCTTCAACGCTCGAACCAGCCGGTTGGTTCACGAGATGAACGGCACCGTCCAGGCATCGTGACGTTCTTCGAGTCGTTGACCAAGCCGGCATGGATTCCCCCGGACTGGGCGTTTCCCGTCGCATGGTTCACCCTGTGGGCGCTTCAAGCAGCGGCGTTGCTTCTTCTTCTCGCAAGCGACCGCGCCGGACGAGGCGCGGCCATCGGGCTTCTCACCGCACAATTCGTCGTGGCGGTGCTGTGGCAGGCCGTCGTTTTCGGCCCCGGTCGTCTGTCCCTCGCCGCCTGGTGGCTGGTCGCCGTGCTGGTGCTCGTGGTGGCGGCGACGATCGCAGCGTGGCGAGTGTCCGCACAGGCTGGAGCACTCGTGGCCCCAACGATCATTTGGGTCTCGGTTGCAACGGCTCTGGGGTTCTCGCTGCTGCGGCTCAACCCCGGCGCCTGAACTACTCGAGTTCTCGCATGCGTCGCTTGAAGGCCCGCTTCAGCGCGTCGCGGGTGCCGGGCGTGCGCACCGTGCATTCGCCGAGCAGCCCATAGGAACGCACCCGCACTCGCATCCGGGACTCGCCCTCGTCGTTGTGGGTCTTGTTGGTCGTCTCGCCAAGGAAGATGAAGCCGTCGAGGTCCACCTGAGCTCCGGGCGGCACGATGATCTTCGTTTCACCCAGCATGGTGTACGCCCGAATCTCGACATCGAGAGCGTCGATCTCGGTCAGGTCAAGGGTCTGGGACCCCAACACTGTGAGTGTCTTGTTCGGTTCGCCGGGAGTCCAGCGGCCACGGCTCTGCCGCGAGCTCAGGACCGAGAACATCCACCGTTGGCGGCGAACCGCGAATGCCTCGACCTCGACCGCCGCCGTTGCCGGCGGCATGGGCGCGGCGTACTGCGGTGCGGGTTGCGGCGGAGGAGGCTGAACCGCCGGCAGGTCGTCGAGAACACCCACGATCTCAGAGCCGACTTTGGCCGCGTACACGCGCCCCACCCGGTCTTCGAACTCGAGCAGGTCGATCCGACCCTCGTCCTGGGCAACCTTCAGTCGATCCACGATGACTTCGCGTTCGGCGTTCGACAGCCGCACCTCGGGTTTTGATTCCGCATCTTCGCCGCTCACCTTTCGGATGGTATCGCGAGAGGTCCAACTGAACCCAAGGGTCTCTCGGCCGTGGCAGGATCGGGCATGAACGAAAAGCGAAGCGCATGTGTTGTGGTCGGACCCGGTGCAATTGGTTGTGCCGTGGCCGCAGCGGTCACCGTTGGATCTGGCGAAGCGCCCCTCATCGCTGGTCGCACCCCGATCGATTCGTTGCACGTCACGTATCCCGACGGTGTGGTCGACGTTCCGGTCACCAGTCTGCGTGTCGACGACGACCTCGCCCCGGCCGACGTCGTGTTGCTCTGCGTGAAAGCGCACCAGAGCAAGGATGCAGGTCCGTGGCTCGAGCGCCTCGTCGACGGCGACACCATCGTGGCCATCCTTCAGAATGGCGTCGAACACATCGATCGCATTCGGCCACTCGTGCATGCAGACGCCACGCTTGTCCCCGTCGTCGTGTCGCTCCCTGCGCAACGGGCGGAACCCGGGGTGGTTGCGGTTGGAGGTGCCGGACACCTGGCCGCTCCAGCCAGTGCGGCAGCGGAAACCGTTGC
>CAZFBD010000099.1:0-12169 GCA_964517125.1 uncultured Acidimicrobiales bacterium | reverse complement strand
CGGTTGATCACGGCGAAGCCGCCGTTGTCGCACACGATCACGATCATCTTGTGGCCGTGAATGACCGAGCTGTAGATGTCGCTGTTGAGCATCATGTACGAGCCATCGCCAGTGAAGACGACGACGTCCTTGTCAGGCATGGCCATGGCTGCACCCCAGCCGCCGCTGGTCTCGTAGCCCATGCAGCTGAAGCCGTACTCGCAGTCGAAGCTGTTCAGGTGCTTGGCCCGCCAGCCGTTGTTGACCTCGCCCGGGAAGCCGCCGGCAGCCGCCAGCGCAAACGTGTTCTCGTCGGCGAGCCGATCGATCGCACCGACCACCTGGGCGTACGTGGGCAAACCGCTGTCGCCGGTCGCTTCCTTGGCCGCGATCTTGTCGATGTAGGCGTTGTGCTGCGCGATCTCGGTTGCGAGCGTAGTGGACCAGTCCTCCGGCGCGCGGTAGTCGCCCAGGCCCTCCCCCAGTTCGAGGAGACCTTCCTTGGCGTCGGCGACGAGCGGCGTGGTGTGGCGCTTGGTCGCATCGAACCGGGCGGCGTTGAGGCCGATGATCTTCACGTTCTCGTTCTTGAACACGGTCCACGAACCGGTCGTGAAGTCCAACAGGCGCGTACCGACAGCAAGAACCACATCGGCCTCCCCCGCCAGCGCATTGGCCGAGGTTCCACCGGTCACGCCGATGGGGCCGCCGTACATGGGGTGGTCCCATTCGAGGCAGGCCTTGCCGGCCACGGTCTCGACCACCGGAATGTTGTGCGCAGTCGCAAAGGCAGCCAGCTCGGATTCAGCCAGCGAGTAGTGCACGCCACCGCCAGCGACGATGAGCGGCTTCTCGGCCGACTTCAACGTGGCGATCGCATGCTCCAGCTGACGACGATCCGGACGAGGACGGGCGATGTCGTGCACCCGCTCCTCGAACATGGCGAGCGGGAAATCCCACGCTTCGGCGCCCACATCCTGCGGCAGGCCCAGGAAGGCCGGGCCGCAGTCACCGGGGTCGAGCATCGTCTGAATCGCATGCGGCAACGACGTGGTCAGCTGCTCGGGCCGCGTGATGCGGTCCCAGTAACGACTGACGGCCCGGAAGCTGTCGTTCACCGTCTGGGTGGGGTCACCAAAGTGTTCCACCTGCTGCAACACGGGGTCGGGCAGACGGCTCGTGAACGTGTCGCCGGAAATCAGCAACAACGGAATCCGGTTGCTGTGGGCCACACCAGCAGCGGTGACCATGTTCGTGGCACCGGGACCAACCGAGCTCGTCGCCACCATGATCTGACGGCGCCGCGTGGCCTTGGCGTACGCAACGCCGGCGAGGGCCATGCCCTCCTCGGCCTGCCCGCGGTACGTGGGCAGCGCAACCTTCTCCCGCTCAAGCGCATGCCCAAGCGACGTCACGTTCCCATGACCGAAGATGCCGTACACGCCACCAAACAGCTGGCCAACAGAGCCGTCCTTCAGAACGGACTTCTGGGCAATCAGGTACTTCACAATGGCCTGCGAAGTCGTGAGTCGAATCGTGTTGCTCATACTTTTCATGCCTCCGTCAGGTCGACGACGTCCTGCCACGTACCGGTCTCGGTGGACTTGATGAGGGCAGCCTGCACGCTCACGTAGTCGACCGCTTCGGAGAAGCTCGCCGAGTGCTTGGTACCGGCGGCAACTGCCTTGAGGAACTCGTAGTCCTCGATCGTGACGAGGTCTTCGAACGCAATGCTGTTGGCGTCGCCGGGCACGAAGTTGCCGTGGTACGGGTAGCGGTCGCCGCCGCGCACGGTGGTGTAGCCACGCGCCTGGTCCTTCATCAGGAAGAGACCCATCTCGTTCATGGTCTCCAGGTTCCAATTGGCCGCACCCTTGGTGCCGTACACGTCGAACGCGTTCTGGCTTTCGGGCCCAATGATGTTTCGGCTCGTTTCGAAGGTGCCGATGGCGCCGTTCTCGAACTCGCAGAAGGCGCCGAAGTAGTCCTCGTTCGTGACCTCTCCGGTGGGGTCACCGGGTTCGCCGCGGTCGTAGTGGGTGCCGCCTTCCTTTGGCAGTGGACGTTCGGTGATGAAGGTCTTCTGCATACCCATGACACGGGTGATGGGTCCGACCAGCATGTGGGCGAGGTCCATCGAGTGGCTGAGAATGTCGGTGCTCACGCCGTAGCCCGACTGGTCGACCTTGAAGCGCCAGCTGAGCAGACCCATGGGGTCGCTGCCGTACATGGAGAAGAAGCGGCCGCGGTAGTTGGTGATCTCACCCAGCTCGCCCTCTTCGATGAGGTTTTTCAGGTACTGGACAAGGGGCGCGAAGCGATAGTTGTAGCCCACACCGGTGACCACACCAGCGTCTCGGGCTGCCTTCTCGGCTCGCACGGTCTGCTCGGGGCGGCCGCCGACCGGCTTCTCACAGAAGATCGCCTTGCCGGTCTCGGCAGCGGCGACGCAGATCTCTTCATGCAGCATGTTCGGCGCGGTGCAGGTGACGACGTCGATGTCGTCGCGATCCATGATGTCGCGCCAGTCGGCCACGGCTTCCTCGAAGCCGAAGCTGTGAATGGCCTGGTCTCGGCGGTTCTCCATGTTGTCGGCGCAGACCGCCAGCACCGGGTTGTATTCGCGGTCTTCGAACAACTGGGGGATTCGGGCGTAGCTCCGACTGTGGGCCTGGCCCATCCAGCCGAGGCCGATCACGGCGATGCGCAGTGGTTGACGATCCATCTTCAGGTTCCTTCTGGGTTCGGTGCGGCTGTCCACACCAGGGGGTTGAGCAGTTGTGTTGGTCGTTCTCCGGCCAGTCCGGATGTGACCTGATCGAACGCCATGCGCTCCATCCGTTCACGTCCAGCTGTGGTGTTGGAGGCGATGTGGGGGGTCACGATCACGTTGTCCATGTGCAGCAACGGGTGATCGGGGTCGAGTGGTTCGGGGTCGGTGACGTCGAGGCCGGCTGCCATGAGGTGGCCGCTCTTCAACGCGGCGACGAGGTCGTCGGTGACCACGATCGGGCCTCGGGCGGCATTGATCAGGATCGAACCCGGTTTCATGCGGGCCAGCGCGGCGGCGTTGATCATGCCGGTCGTCTGCGGGGTGGCGGGCACGTGCAGGGAGAGCACGTCGCTGGTTTCGAGCAGCTCGTCGACGCTGACGCTGTCGGCGTGGAGCGGATCGGAGACGATGACCCGCATGCCGATGGCTTCGGCCATGTGTGCAACGGCCTGACCGATTCGGCCGAACCCCAGCAACCCAAGTGTGCGGCCGTTGAGCTCCATGCTGTTCTGGTGCGTGATGTAGTCGCCTGTGGCCACCCGCAGCCGTTGGGCCGACGCCGTGAGTTCATGGGCGACGGCCATCATGAGCGCAATGGTGTGCTCGGCTGTCGAGGTGGTGGGTCCGTCGGGTGTATTGGTGACGATGATGTTCCGCTCGGTGGCGGCATCGAGGTCGACGGCGTCGTAGCCGATGCCGATACGGGACAGCACACGGAGGTTGGGCAGCGAATCGAGTGTCGCTGCGTCGTACACCTCTCCGCCCGCCAGAATGCCGTCGGCATCGGCTCGCTCGTCGAGCGACGGCCCAAGCGCGGTGAATCCACCCTCGATCAGCCGCTCCTGCAAATGGTCAGGACATCCCCGACAAAACCAGATCGCCGTCACAACAGTTCCCCCCAAGTTCTGTGGTCACCCGTGCCCGCCATGCGACCACCACGGTCCACAGAATCGGCACTTCGGGATCTGTGGACGCTGAAGGTCGATATGCGACCACTGCGGTCCACAGATTCGGTGGTTGTCATGTGGCACCTGCCGCGGTCATGAGGGGGAGACGGGAGTCCATGGGTTGGTTCGACAGTTCGTCGCGGACCCAGTGGTGGGTGGGGTCGTCGCAGAAGGCCATGCTGCGTTCGCCGCCGGGTCCGGCCAGCACGTTCAGGTAGTACATGGTGTAGCCGGGGGCAGCGATGCACGGTCCGTGGTAGCCGCGGGGCACCAGAAAGACGTCGCCGTCGTGCACGACCACGTTTTCGTCGATCTGGGGCATGCCTTCGTGGCCGATACCCGTGTAGGTGCGGTGCATGCCAAAGCCCTGGTCGGTGTAGCTGGTACGGCCGGCTTCACCGATCCGGAAGTAGTAGATCTCCTCGATGTTGACCTCGCACTCGGGCGAATCATCGTGTTTGTGCGGCGGGTAGGACGACCAGTTTCCGTCGGGTGTGTAGACCTCGACGCACATCAGCTTGTCGGCTCCTGCGAATTGTTCCGGGCTGCAGAAGTTGTTGATCTGACGGCTGGCCTGTCCACCACCTCGGAGCTCGACCGAAACATCTTCGGCGGAGCCGTAGTGGAACTCGGTCCGGTTTGTGGCCCGCGCCGAGCACAGGGCGAGCTCCACGGGAAGGTCGTCGGTCGCCTCGAGCGTCATTGTGGTCTGGATCGGGACGTATGCCCAGTCGGTGACGCGGGAGAAGACGGTGTCGCGGCCTTGCAGGTCGAAGCGGGTGCCTTCGGCGCTGACCGCCGACGAGGTGCCCGAGAGTGGCACGATGGCAAACTCTTCATCGGCGGTGTCGACGGTCCGGGTTTCGCCAGGGTTCAGACGAAGCACCCGCAATCCGCTGTAGGTCCAGCCGGCGTCTTCAGGCGTGAGCCGAACCGAGTCAGACCCATCGGCGAGGGTCCCCATTGGACGGTGCAACGTCATCGGACTCCCCCATTTCTGTGGACAGATTTGGTCGGATGGCGGACACCACAGACCACAGATCCCCGAGTGAGGGATCTGTGGACGGATTTGGTCGGATGGCGGACAGCAGAGACCACAGAACTCATGAGGCGTCTCGTTCGGCGAGGAGGGTCTCGATGTCGGAGATGGTGGGCATGTCGTCGGCGCACATGAGCCGGCCGGCCACGATGGCGCCGGCAGCGTTGCCCCACTTGATGATGGTCTCCGGGTCCCAGCCTTCGAGCAAGCCGTGGCAGAACGCTCCTCCGAAGGCATCGCCGGAGCCGAGGCCGCAGACGACGTCGACCCAGTACGGCGGGACGGATATGCGCGTGCCGTCGGCCATGGCGATCATGACGCCGTCGGCCCCGAGCTTCATGACCGCCATGTCGAGGCCGCGTTCAAGCAGCCGATCGGCGGCCTCGTTGAGATCACGCGTGCCGACGGCGATTTCGCACTCGTCCTTGTTGCCAATGGCGATGGTGACGTGGTCGAGCATCGGTGAAATGGCCTCGCTGGCCTGTTCGGGCGAATCCCAGAACATGGGGCGCCAGTCCAGGTCGAGCACCGTGTGGCTCTTGCGCTTCCGAATGTTCAACAGCTGCCGCATCGTGTCGGCCGACTTCTCGTCGGAGAAGCGACTGGCCGGAAACCAGAAGATGGGCGCCTCGGCAACGACGTAGGGGTCCACGTCGGCAGGCTCGATGTTGAGGTCCGGCGCACGCGGTTCCCGGTAGAAGATGATGTTCGGTTCTTCGGGCGGATCGAGCTCGGCAAAAGCCAACGGCGTCTTGAGGTTGGGGTCCACGGTGACCCAGGTGGGGTCGACATTGAAGGTGTGCTCCAACGCATGCTGCACGTAGTCGCCGAACTGGTCGTCGCCAACTTTTGTGACCAGACCAACACGGCGGCCAAGCCGAGCCGCAGCGACAGCCACGTTCGTGGCTGTGCCTCCGATGGACTTCTTGAACGACGTGACGTTTCGCATCGGCTCGCCGAGCTGTTCGGCGTACAGGTCGACGCTGACACGCCCAACGGTGAGAACTTCGGGGACGGTCACCGGTCGACTCCTGCGTGTTGTACGTGATCCATGAACGAGGCGAATTCCGAATCGGGGATGTCGACCAGACGAGACCGGTCGGGGAATCCACCATTGGCGACATCGGCGACGAAATCGGCGAAGCCACCAACCCGTTCGAGCTGCAGCCGGTCTTCCTCGGCAGCGAGGTCCCGATACTGCTTGGCGTGGCGCGGCACATGGCCGCGGTTGGTGCCGAGGATGTCGGTGGAGAACAGGTATTGGGCGTCGCAGCCACCACCGGCACCCATGGAGATCACGAACATCGACGTCCAGGCCGAGATCTCGCTTGCCACCGCGTCGGGGACAACCTCGATCTCGATGGCGAACGCGCCAGCATCTTCCAAACGCCGAGCCTGTTCGAAGACCTCGATGGCGCTGGCTGCTGTGCGGCCGACCGCCTTGAACCCACCCGTCCACGTGCGCCGCGCCGGGATGAGCCCCACATGGGACACCACGGGGATTCCCTCGGCTCGCATTCGGGAGATGGTCTGCAGGCTCGCCGCCGACCATACGGCGTCGGCGCCCAGGTTGAGCATGTCGAAACCGGCACGAAGGTAGTCGTCGGTCGTGACGTGCACGCCGTATTCCAGACCCGCCACCATGAACGCTCCGGTAGCCGCCGAACGATACTCGGCGGACATGATGGAGTCCTGCACGGTGACGATGTCGACACCAGCGGCTTCGGCGGCGCGGCACTCGTCGAGCGAGTCCACGTACACGTTCGAACGCTGGATCGTTCCCTTGCCGGCGAGGAGGTCAGCGACGGTGGGGCGGATCCGGCTCATTGGGGTCTCACAGGTGGTCGTGCCGCGGCGCGGCAGGATGGATCAGGTGGACTTGCCAGCCATTGCGGCTTCGAGCTCGTGCTGGAGCTGCTGCAGTTCGGCACCGCCAGCCATGAGCTGGGTGAGCTCCTGCTGGCTGATTTCTTCCTTGGCGAAGTTGCCCATGGACTGACCGCGGTTGAGGATCAGGAAGCGATCGCCGACCGGGTATGCGTGGGCCGGGTTGTGCGTGATGAAGATCACGCCCAGGCCGCGCTTGGCGGCTTCGACGATGTAGCGCAGCACCACGCCCGACTGCTTCACGCCGAGCGCCGAGGTGGGCTCGTCGAGAATGAGAACCTTGGCGCCGTAGTACACGGCGCGCGCAATGGCGACCGACTGTCGCTCGCCACCGGACAGGGTGCCGACCGGCTGTTCGGTGTCGCGGATGTCGATGCCCATCTTGGCCATCTCTTCCTTGGCGATTCGTTTCGCTTCGGGTTTGTCGACCCAGCGAACGGGGAACACACCCTTCGTGGGCTCAGCACCCAGGAAGAAGTTTCGCCAGACGCTCATGAGCGGCACCATGGCGAGGTCCTGGTACACGGCTGCGATGCCGCGGTCCAACGCTTCACGCGGGGAGTTGAAGCTGACGGCGTCGCCCTCCAAGCGGAACTCGCCTGCGTCGTGCTTGTGCACGCCCGCGAGGATCTTGATGAAGGTGGACTTGCCGGCACCGTTGTCGCCGAGCACGCATGTGACTTCACCCGCGCGCACCTCGGTGGTGATGCCTTGCAGCGCAATGATGTTGCCGTAGAACTTCCCGATGCCGTCGAGCTCAAGAAGCGGATGGTCGTTGGCGTCACTCATCGGGATTCCTCTGCTTTCGTCTTGATGAAGTTGTTGGCGATCACGGCAGTGAGCAGGATCAGACCGAGGAACGCAAAGCGCCAATCGGAGTTCCAGCGAGCCGAGGGGATGCCCTGTTTGGCCATTGCGACGATGATGGCGCCGATGGCGGCACCAAACGCCGAGCCGTAGCCGCCCGTGAGCAGCGTGCCGCCGACCACGGCGGCGATGATGTATTCGAACTCGAGTCCGTTACCGGCCACCGATTGCACCGTGTCGAGTCGGAATGCGAGCAGCAGACCCACGAGCCACGCCGCAACCGACACCAGCATGAAGAGCTGCGTCTTGGTTCGTGCGGCGGGCACGCCAACCTGGCGGGCGGCTTGCTTGTTGCCGCCGACGGCGAAGATCCATGAACCGAACTTGGTTCGACCAAGCAACCAGGTTGCGAAGAGGGCGAAGCCCAGGAACCAGAGGATGCTGACTCGGAAGCCGGCTCGAGGGATGTTGGCGTCGAGTTCGGCCTGGGTGGTGAAGAGGAGCTTGACGATGAGGCCGATGGCAACGGCCGAACCGCCGACCTTGGCCATCATTTCGCCCGAGCTGTCCGCGGCGGCGTCCTGGAACCGACGCTGCTTGAACAGTGTGGAGAGAATGCCCCACACCACGATGACGAGGGCCGTGGCGAGCAAGACCGAGAACAACTCGGAACGGAACTTGACCGACGCCGACTGGCTCCTGATGAAGAACGCGAGCGCCACGAGAGCACCAGAGGTGAGCGCGAGGACCAGGCCTCGGGTGGCTGGGCTTTGGCGTCCACCCTTGGTGGCGGCCAGGGCCAGCAGACCGAACCCGGCCAGTGTGGCGAGTCCGAAGAGGATGGCGCGCAGCCCCTGTTCGGTTGCCATGAACATGAAGGAGTAGACGGCGAACGCCCCGGCGAAGCCCACACTCGAAACGGTGATGATGGTTTGGCCGGTCGTCTTGGAGTCGTTGCGGCCCCGCTCAAAGGCCTTCCAGGCAAGGAATGCACCCACGCCGATCACGAGTGGCCAGCGCAGTCCGCTGACCAGGTCGAGGACCGACTCCTGGGAGTCGACATCGAAGACGACGGCGAAGAGGATCCCGGCCGCCACAGCGACAAGCCCGCCACCAAGGAACATTGTCGTGTCGGAGCCGAGGGCGAGCGATCCGGCGGGCTGACGTTCGAAACGCCAGCTGCAGTAACCGAAGAACGCTGCGAGGCCGGAGACACCAAGAATGACTGCAGCGATGGTGTTGGCACTCACACCGTCGGAGTTGTGCATGTAGAGGATGCCGGCGATCACGCCGGCGACGCCGGCAACGAAGACGGGAAGCCCAGCGGCGTTCGCGGAGTCACGCCGGGCGAAGTTCAGCTCGGTGACCGCAATGGCCATGAGGGCCAGACCGCCGACGATGCCGATCGTGTAGACGGTGTCACGGGCTCCGAAGATGTGCTCGTTGCGGATCCAGACCGTGGCGAAGATCGGCTGCCAGAACTCGTAGCCACGGCCTTCGGCCTCGCTGATGCGGCCGACGGTGAGGTTGTCGATGATGAGCTTGGAGAAGCCGAGCTTGAAGCCACGCAATATGAAGAACGTGGCCAACGTGACAATGAAACTGGGCAACCCCGTTCTCTCCACCATCGTGCCGTTGATCCAGCCGAGGGCCAGGGCAAAGATGAGCGAGAGCGGAATGGCGACCCACAGACTGAGCCCGGCACCGCCGAGGTCGCCCATGTCCTTGACGAGAAGAATGGTGATGATGGCGAACGTGCCGGTTGCGGCACCCGACGAGAGGTCGAACTCGCCACCGATCATGAGCAGCGAAACTGCCACCGCCATGATGCCGAGCGTGGCGGAGACGTCGAGGATCGACGACATGCCACCGGCTGTGCCGAATTCTCGCGACACAGCCCAGAAGAATGCCCAGATCGCGCTGGCGCCGACGATGGCGCCAATCTCCGGGCGTACGAACAGGCGCTGAAAAACGCCGCGGTAGGCGAGACGTTCGTCGCCTCCTGCAAGCGTCGCGGCCATTGCATCGGCGGCGGCACTTGCTTCACTGTTTCCCTGTTCAGGGATGGCAGTGTCTGACATCGATGAACTCTCCCCCTACTTACCTCGATGAGACTGAAAGACACGAAAGGGGGCCGGCCACTCGGACGCGACCCCCTTGCGCTCACTACTGAACTCTCCCCGAGCCTGTGCGGGGCACCGACACGATGGTCGGGCCCCGCACATGGCTGGGGATCAGATCATCCGCCTTAGCGGGTGCCTGCTGCGACGAGTTCCTTCACCGCAGTTGCGTTGTCGACAGTGACGAAGCCAGGTCCGGTGAGGATCGGCAGGCCACCACCAAGGGTGTTCGAGTTGGTGTTCTCGAGGTACATCAGGATGACGGGAATGTAACCCTGGAGGTACTGCTGCTGGTCCACGGTGAAGAGGACCTGGTCAGCCTCGATTGCGTCGAGAAGCTCTGGGGTGATGTCGAAGCCACCGATGACAAGGTCACGGCCGAGTGCGTCGGCAGCACGAAGGCCCGACATGGTGATGACTGGTCCAACACCCATGAAGCCGTCGATGTCCGGGTTGGCCGAAAGGGCAGCGTTGATTGCTGCTTCCTGTGCGGCCTGGTCGGCGTCGAGGTCCATGAACTCGGAGATGACGGTGCCGTTGAAGGTCTCGGCGAGGCCGTCACAGCGCTCGATGAGTGCACCGTTGTCGGGCTCCTGGCGACCACAGAGGATCGTGGTTGCTCCGGCGTCGTTGAAGCGGAGGCCTGCACCGTTACCGGCGATGACCTCGGTCTGTCCAACGTGGGTGGTGGCTCCGATTGCCTGGAAGTCGTTTGCGCCAGAGTTCAGCGTGTAGACCGGGATGCCAGCAGCAACGGCTGCCTGCAGGCCAGGTGCAACAGCGTCGACGTTGGGCAGCGAAGCGGCGATGCCGTTCGAGCCGGCAGCGACGGCTGCATCGATGAGCTCAGCCTGGACGGCGGCGTCGTTGTTCGAGCCCTGCCACACGAGTTCCACGCCAACGTCTGCTGCAGCAGCTTCAGCGCCACGCTTGAGGACGGACCAGAACGGGCCATCGTCGGAGTGCGTGATCATGTGGAACGTGAGTTCGCCACCCTGGGTGACTGCTACTTCTTCTTCACCGGAGCCGGTGCTCTCTTCGGTGCTGACGTCTCCGCCGTCTGCATCATCTGTCGCCGAGTCGCTGCCACATGCGGCTGCAACCATGACGAGGGCCAGCAACATGGCCAGCCAACGCATCTTCTTCATTTGGTTCCCCTCCTAATGGGTATTGCTCTTGGTATTGCTTTGGTGTTTCTTCGTGCTCTGGATAGAACCCCCAGCCGCTACGCGGCGAGGCGCCCCTCCAGTGCCTTCAGATAGTCGACGCTCTCCCGAACGCCTTCGATTGGTCCAAACCCCTCTGCAGGTTCGTCGCCGGTGATCGCCACGTCTTGTTCCAGGACGTACCACCCGTCGTAGCCCGCTGCTTCCAACGACCCTATTACGGAATCGATGTCGAGGTCACCGCGACCGACCGACGGGAAGATTCCGGCCTGCACGGCTTCCATGAGGGTGATCTCGCCTGCGTTGAGACGGGCGGACACCGCCAGGTCGCAGTCCTTGATGTGCACGAGCCCCACACGATCGCCGTGATTGCGGGCAAAGTCGACCGGGTCGTAGCCGCCGACGGCGAAGTGTGCGGTGTCGAGAACGAAACGGATGGCGGAGTTGTCGACGACCCGCTGAATCTCGTCGGTGGTTTCGACGATGGTGCCGTAATGCTCGTGGAGCACCTGGATGAGGCCATGGGCCTCGGTGATCTCCTCGATGCGGGCGAACATGTCCCATGTGTGGTCCCACTCGGCGGCGGTGAGTTCGCGGCGAGGAGCCCAGTCCCACGTAGTGACGGGCGACGTGTTGAAGTACGTGGCACCAACAGTCTGCAGCAGTTCGGCCATGTCGGTCATGCGGCGAAGGGTTTCGTCGGCTTCAGCCGGGTCGTGCACGACAGCCGGCACGAAGGCGGCCAGAAGGTCGAGGTCGTGGTGCCCCAGCACCGAACGCAGCTCGTCGGGGTCAGAAGGGAGGTACCCGTCGGAGCCGAGTTCGGTGGAGGGGAAGCCCATCGCCGACATCTCGGAGAGGACTCGATCGACAGGCAGCTGAATGCCCCATCCGGGAACTTCACAGATTCCCCAGGAGATTGGCGCTGTCGCCATTCGTTGCATGAAACCCATTGGGTACTTCTCAGCCTCCGTGTGCTGCGCCGCAGTGCGTCGGATTTTTTGGTCATTTTGTCACGTGAGTCGCTGATTGTAGAGCGCTCTACTACGTGACGCCGGCCATAACGTAGTGACTTTGGCCCATCTCGTCAACCCAGAATCTCAAGAAAATCAACGGCAGACGCCGATCAGCCCTACCGTTCAACGATTTCCACCAATGAAAATGTAGAGCGCTCTATACATCCGGCAACCGGTCTTGTATCGTTCTCGCCGATGGGACAGCCAACGATGGACGATGTTGCCGCACACGCTGGTGTTTCGCGCGCCCTCGTTTCGCTGGTGATGCGCGAATCGCCACGCGTCTCCGACCACAGCCGCAAAAAGGTTCTCGCCTCCGCCAACGAACTCGGCTACCGACCGAACGCCTGGGCCCGCAACCTGGCGTCGGGACAGACCAACACCATTGGGGTCATGCTCAACGACCTCCACAACCCGTACTTCACGGAGTTGGCC
>CAZFBD010000098.1:0-12219 GCA_964517125.1 uncultured Acidimicrobiales bacterium | reverse complement strand
GGATGAGCTCCTGATCGTCGACGAGCAGTACGCGGTACATGCCGTCCTTCTTAGCGCGTGGCGCCGGTGGCGTTCACGGGAAGCCACGCTTCGACCCGCCACCCGTCGCCCTCGGGCCCGGCAAGGAGCGACCCTCCGACCGAACGAGCCCGCTCGCGCATAGAGGTCAGACCGATCCCCGGCCCAGCGGTGATTCCGCTGGAAGCACCCTTTCCGCTCACGACAAGGATCTCGCAGGTCTCGTCGTCGACCACGACGGTCACCGTTGCCGAGGCACCAACGGCGTGGCGGGACACGTTGGTCAGCGCCTCCTGGGCGATCCGGTAGCCGGCAACGCCAACGGCTGGATCGACCGAATCGAGACGACCCCGGAGGTCGGCGTCGACATCGACACCGGCAAGGATGAAATCGTCGACGAGGTTGGGGATGTCGAACAGGTCCGATGTGGGCAGCAGTTCGAGCTCGGCATCGTTCTCGTCACGAAGCAGCCCGACCGTTCGGCGGATCTCGGCCAGACTCTGCCTGCCTGCGTCCTCGGCCTGGGCGAGCGCACGTTCCGCCTCGTCGGGGTCCTTGTGCACCAGGTGCCGGGCGCCGGTCACGTGCAGCATCACGACCGTGAGCGAGTGGCCCACCAGGTCGTGGACGTCGCGGGCGATTCTCCGACGTTCGTTGAGCGCAGCCTGGTCGGCAACGAGTGATCGTGTCTGCTGCAGTTCGTCGACCGTTTCTCGCAGGCGCCACAGCAGTTCGCCCGCACCCCACATGAACAGCAGCCCAATCATCCACGTGGGCCAGGCGAAATCGGAGATCGCCTCCGTGACTCCAAGGGTCGCCATGGTTGCGATGTACAACGTGAGGCTCACACGCACGTACCGTCGGTTTGGGTCCAGGCCGGCAAGCACGGCTGTTGTGACCACGGCGATGAGCATCGAGATTTCTTCGTCGCTTTCGATGAGGTTGAGCACGAGCGGGACGCAGAGACCAAACGGATGAATCAAACGGCCGGGCGCTTCCGCGAGCGCCCAGGCGCCGAAGATTGCAACCGTCGGGCCCAGGAACACCCAACTCACAACGTCATCGCCGCGGGTGGCGAACGCCGCGATCGCAATGACAGCGACGACCAGTGCGCCGACCACGCGGATCGGCTTCTCATCAAGGACCGAGAGTCTGGCCTGAAGATCGAACATGGATGCCACGGTAGAACAGCCCCGTCGCATGAGCATCCGCCCACAGGCCATTCGCGCAGTCAGCCTCTGGTCTGACGCCCCATGAGATAGAAATTCGGTATGACTGCGAGCGTCACCCCGCCAATAGGAGAGCCGCCCCGTCCGGCGTTTGACGCGTCGAGCGGAACGGTCGCCGAGGAAGCCATCGCCGCGATCGAGACGGACGGGGTCGTGTGCCTGCGCAACTTCCTGCCAGTCGACGAGGTCGGAGCACTGCTCAAGGCCTGCGATGAAGCCCGCGCCAATCCGACCGACATGGCCGCCACGATCGGTGAGGGCGACGGGCCGTCGTTCTTCTTTGACTTCGATGTTAGCAATCGAATCGAGGCGTTTCGTCGTCTCCGAGACGACACGCCGATGGCTGACCTTGCCCAGCAGCTCATGCGGTCGTCGATGGTGGCCAGATACTTCGACAACCTGTTTCTCAAGGACGGCGGCGGCGGGGCGGCATCGCCATGGCACGAAGACGCGTCGTTTCAGCGGGTGATCGGGCGCGACTCGGTCAACTTCTGGGTGGCCTTCGACCACATCCCCGCAGCGACAGCACTGCAGTACCTGGCGGGCTCCCATCTGCGTGACGAACCGATCTACCTCATGGGCAGCTTCGAAGATGGGGGAAGCTATGACGGCATCATCACCAACGACCGTGTACCGAGCCGATCCCCCGAGGAGCTCGGTTCCGAATATGAGAAAGTGTGGTGGGACCTGAACCCGGGAGATGCGCTGGTGTGGTTCCATCGCACGCTGCACGGAGCGCCAGCAAACACCTTGTCGGCCGCGCGACGCGCCATTGCCTACATTTGGCTCGGCGACGACGCGTACTACGACGCATCGCCCGGCTATACCGATCCAGATTTCCCCGACCCCGTGCTCAACCACGGCGATCGGTTCGTCAGCGATCGCTTTCCAGCCGTTCGGGGCGGGTGATCCAATGAAGGACATCCCGGGAATCGATGAAGACGGCAACCCGAAGAACGGCCCTTTCAAGCTCTATTTCAAGAACGGGCTCGTCTCTTGCCAGGGCGAGTTCACCGACGGGCTGAAGTCTGGAAGGTGGAAGTACTCCCTCAACAACGGCCAGCTTCAATCCTCCGGTCGCTACACGGATGGAAAGATCTCTGGACGGTGGAAGTGGTTCTACAAGACTGGCGAGCCCCGGGCGACCGGTGGCTTCGACGACGAGGAACAGAAGCACGGCTTGTGGAAGCGTTGGCACCCGAACGGTCAACTCTGGGACGAAGGCCGCTTCGAACACGGCAAGAAGAAGGGCCGCTGGAAGGTCTACGACGAAGCCGGCGAACTCCAGAAGGACCAAACCTTCAAGTAGCGGAACGGATTCAGACCCGGCCTGTTCGTTGTCAGACCCGACAGCTAGGGTTTTCCTATGGAACGAAAGATCTGGACCGCAGCCGAGCTGGAGAAAATGACTCCAGCTGAACGCCGGGAAATCTCCCGGGCGTCGGAAGTGTCGGACCTCAGTGAGTTCCCTGAGCTCGTCGAGAAAGCTCGTTCTTTCGTGCTCGACCGCATCGCCGCAGAAGAGCGAGCCGACGCCAGTTGACGCAGCGGTATACCGTCAGATTTGCAGCGTCCTTCTTCGAAGATCTTGATCGCCAGCTTTCTCCAGACCGAGGACCGAACGGCGAACCATCGTCGGTTGATTTCCGCTCGATCGAACTTGTGGAGATTATTGAGCGATTTGCTACCGGCTTCGGCTCACTCGGAGAAGCAGTACCTGGCCGACCGGACTATCGAATCCTGCTCAAGAGTGGGCTCCTCGTGAGGGCAATCCAAGTCGTCGGCCAGCTCATGCCCGATGGTGAAGTGGAACTGCTCACGCTCGACCTCGATCGATCCATGTACTGGTAGCGACAATTCTGGACCAGCAAAATCAGATCGGTTCAAGTGAACTCAATGGTCCGAGACCCGAGCGTGCAGATCGGAACAAGGGAACCGAGCGGGCCGGAAGGGCGGGTCACGCCCGCGCTGCTCGCTGGCGACAGTTAGGCCGAGCGAGTGGACAGGGCGTCGCGGACCAACCACCATCGGGCCGGTGACTGACGATCCGGCGACCGACGATCTGGCAGCGGGCACAACACCCCGCGGATCAACCGCAGACCGATGGCAGTCGCTCGGGCTTTTCGACCCAACGGCAGACAACGCCGGGGACATCCTCGACGTTCTCGAGTTCTTCGACTCCGTCGGTGTCGACCCGCACGATTTCATCGGCACCGAGCCCAGCGTCGTGGTCGAACAGATAAATCTCCACATTCTCAGCCCCGGAGGACGAGTCGACGCAACGACGCTTCGCTCCAAGGCAGGCCTCACCGAACGCGACTTCCTCCATCTCTGCCAATCGGCTGGCTACGACCCCGATGGGTTGTTCACCGCCACCGACATCGAAGCGTTCTCTGCCTTCAGGGTCGCTTCCTCCTTCTTCTCACCGGAAGAGCTCGAGCATTTCGTCCGCGTCCTGCGGTCATTGATGAGCCACGTGGCTGAGGCGATGACAGCGATGTTCCGCATCGACATCAGCGTTCCCCTCGACCGAGCCGGAGCATCACTTCTCGATTACGCGCGGAAGAACTGGGAGTCCGCCCAGCTGATGCCGCACGCGCTGACAGCGATGAACGCGTTCCTCGATCACGAGATGATTGCGGCCACACGACGGAGCGACCAAAGCCGTCAGGCGGTCACCACGGGAGCGGCGACAACCGTCAAGCTGGCCATCGGCTTCGTCGACATCGTGGGCTACACGCCGATGGCCGACGTGCTCCATCCAGATGACCTCGGAGCGTTCATCGTCGACTTCGAACGCAAGGCCGCTGGCTCGGTGTCCAAGTACGGCGGCCGAGTCGTGAAGCTGATCGGTGATGAGGTGATGTTCATTGTTGTGGGCCCCGATGCCGCCTTTGACATTGCGAAGGCTCTGATTGAGGCGTTCAGCGAATCGGAGGCCACGCCGCGGGCTGGCGTTGTCTACGGCGAGATGGTTGCCCGCGGGGGCGACTACTACGGCAGGGTGGTCAACCTCGCGTCACGCATTTCTGCGCAGGCGACAGCCGGCGAAATCCTGACCGATGCCGAAACCGCCACGACAGCCAAGAGGCACTCGTTCGACCCCGCTGGCAAGCGAGCGTTGAAGGGCTTCGAGGACGCAGTCGACCTTCGATCCCTTCGATGACCGGCGCCAGCGTCGTTCGCACCGGTCTCCTGGTCCCGCCAGACCCACCCATACCCGAGACGGTCGCAGAAGCGGTTCCGCGGATCCGCCACGGACGCAGTGGTGCTGGAGTGCTCTGGGTGAACTCCAACTCCTTCAGGAGGGGTCGACCCAGTCCGGCGTCGGGACATCGACCCATCGATATGCCGCAGGGCGGCCACGCTTCTTGTAACCGCCTGCCGACTCCACAAACCAGAGATCACGCTCGGCGTTGTCTTCTCTCAGGTGTCGAGAGATCGAGGTCGCCCTCCACCGCTCCACCAAACCCTCAGTCACAACCGGATGGTTCATGCAGAGGATTCGGTCATCTCGGTCCATCCAAGACGGAAACGCAAGCTCAACATCATCCGGGGCAGACGCCAGTGCTCGCACGATGGAAGGTTCGCTGTCATCGAGCGCCGGGCGGCAGAGCTCCCGCACAACGAATCCATCTCGCTTCGTCGCGACAGCATCGCCATCCCTCAGCGGCCAACCAGCCGACCATTCGATCTTGTGATAGCGCCGTGGCCGAGCACCAGGACCCCTGAGGGAGATGACGAGGGAAGAGCGAATGTCATCTGGAAGGAGTTCTTGAAGCGCTCCGAAGACGTCGTCTGACACCAAATCTCGCTCGAGGTGGCAGAGGGGCTGTCTCCACTCCAGCTCGTCGACGCCAGCATCGAGCAGCGCAGCGAACGGGTCCTGGCGTCGCGGCCAGATCTCACCCCGTTCGATGAGCTTCAGGCGTAGGTGTTCCGGTAGGTCAGACACCAAGAACCGCGGCGGATCCGATGGCTCTCCAGCTTCGTCACCGCCGTAATACTGGAGCAGGTCCGGATGATGGAAGTACATCCGAAACAGCCGGGAACCAGAACTGCTGCGGAGCTTCAAGTCGTCCTGGCTCCGGACCGCAGGGCATCGGCGAACACCGGGGCATCGGACGAGAGACGTTCAACCCACTCCGGCACCGGTGCATCAACCCACCGAAACGAAACATCGTGCAAATGGCTGTGGTATCCGCCCGCCGTCTCCACGAACCACATGTCATGCTCTGAATTGTCCTGTTGAAGATGCTGAGAGATCTCGGTTGCCCTCCACTTGTCGACAAGACCCTCGGTCATCACCGAATGGTTGAAATTCAACACGCGATCGTCACGATCCATCCACGACGGAAACGCAAGCTCAACCGGACCCTCCACGGCGTGTATCAAGCCGGGTAAGTGACCGTCGCCGGGCAGAGCAGGAACGCATTGATCCCGTACGACGAGACCCAATCGCCTGCTCTCCGTCCGGCCAGGCTCGTCGATCAGGAATGGCCATCCCACTGGCCACTCAACCTCGTGGTACAGCTTCCGACTCGAACCCCACGAGACGTATATCGATCTTTGGGAACGCACCTGATCGCCGAACACCTCGACCATCGCCCCGAACACATCGTCTGACACCAGATCACCCTCAATGTGACACAGGGGCTGACGCCACTCCAACGTGTCCACACCGGTAGCCAGAACCGCGTCTATCCAACTCTCACCCCACGGCCAGATCTCGCTGTGTTCAAGGAACTTCTCACGAAGGTCAGCCGGAAGATTCCAGAGAAGAAACCTCGGCGGCGTGAGCGGCTCAACCCCATCACGGTCCATGTAAAACACCGTGTCCGGATGCCACATGTAGCAGCGGAAAAGCCGGGAACCCTTCCCCTACCGAACTACCAACGCACCCCCTCCTTCCTACCGCTCATCGAGTTCTGCCGATCGATGGCTTCACCCCTACGCAAATGGTCGGCAGTGGCGCAAGGCACGTGAACCAGCACAACCGACCCCGGTACTGCTCGCGTCACCTGAGAGGAACCCAGCCGAACGGCCAATCTTGCTGCACGGTCGACGAGAAGAAAATCACCGGCCGATGGCTCCCCCATTCGGTCCTCGTTCTGCTCCCAGCTGGACATCAAGCAGATCAAAGAATGCAGGATCGACCCGAATGGGTCTGCGACCGCTCACTCCGCAGTTGTCGAAACGTCGATTCGAGAGACATGAGCCCGGATGTCGTTTCTCGCCTGTTCAAGCAAGTGCTCGGGTACATCAGCGAGATCAGTGGAGCTGTTTGCTTCAAACAACGCTTGGCGGTCCGCAGGAGACATCGCCATGAGTTCGTCGGCGGACCAGATCTTGTCCATAGGCACGACTGTACCTCACGACCCTGACACTCAGCCCGGCGACGGCCATGCGGTTCCGCGGAACCGCCACCAGCGCTGTGACCGTCGTGGTTTGCTGCAGGCATCGGCGTTTTCTGGGGCCGAGGCACCACCGGCAACCGGTCCATGGGACACCGTGGGCGGATCGCCGAAACGCGATGGCACCGAAGTGCTTCTCTATATGAAGGGTGCGAGCCTCGCTTCGAGACACTGATCCTTGCAACGGAGTGCCTCAAGCACCTTGTGCCTCAGGATCCAGAGAACTTCTGGGTGGAGGCGTTCACGTTCTAGCGAGCGTTGCGGTCAGCATTCTTCACTGTAGCGACCCCGTCGTTCGCGTGAGCACTGCGGATGACGAACCAGTCGACGATGACTGTCGCAGCCGCTATGTAGGCAAACCCGAGCACGAGGAACGTTCCCGCTGACGCAATGGCCGGAGCTTCCGAAACAATCGGACCACCAGCTGGCGATACTCTCTCCCGGTTCAGCACATACCCGAGCACGCCAACAGACAGCCACAGGGCAACGCGGTGTGGCCACACACGATGCGACGCAGCCCGAATCAGCAGCGCGCCGAAAACGACAAGTATCGCGATGCCGCTCCACTCGTTCGTGCGGGAAATCTCGCAGGGGTCATCAACACAGCTCTGCCCGATCGCCCACGCCAGCCAAAGCACAGGAGTGGCAAGCACCACCATCGCGCAGCGAACAAGGCTCACCAGATACGGCCGATAACTCCCGACGAATCCCAGTTGGGCGCCGTTCGTCACTGGCTCGCTGGGGTTCCCAGGAACGGCTCGTTGGACGGGTTGCGAACCGAGGCCTGTATCTCCTCGGTGAAGGCCATGCCGGGCCGCTCGTCGTACGACAGCAGGAGCATCACCCGCGGCTGTCTCGTCGGACCCACAGGCGTGACGCGATGCGCTGATCGGCGTCCAAGGAAGAGGGCGAAGGTGCCGGGCTCGAGTGCGAGCTGGTCGGCCTCCCGCTCGCCACCGAACAACGATGCAACATAGTCGTATCGCTCATCGTCCTCGTCGCGAATGTACGGGGCGAACTCGAACTCGCCTCCCTCATCGGGTGCCTGCAGCAGGATGGAGACGACTCCATCGTTCGTGTCGAAGTGCCATCCGAGCTCGTCGCCCTCGTGCATCACGTTGGCCATGAGCGCCATCGTGGGACACTCGCTTCGATACAGCGTGTCAACCTGCAGCAGTTGACGAACGAACTCGGTGAGCTCGTCACACTCGAAGATGCGCCGGCCGAGGCTGTCCGCAGCGAACGAGTCGTCGAGCACGGCATTCAGCCGGGCTCGGAACAGAGCGCGGCGGGGATGGCCTTCTGGATGATCCAGGTTGTGGCGCCAGCTGTACGGGGTTCGAAGCCGCTCATCGGTCACGGTTGGCGACGCAGCGACCTCTTCGCTCGCGTCGGCAACGACATCGGCCCGAACGAACTCGGGGAGCGTCAGAGACGACTCGGCCGCCATCCGCCGCCTGCAATCCGCAACGAACGCCTGGCCGGAGTCCGAATCCAACGCGTGGATGGGATACCGCTCGGTATTGATCAGTGCCGAGACGTGGGACGTTGCAGCCATGCCACGAACGTAGCAAGGGCTGTTCAGCGAAGCCGCGCCAACCGTGTCAGGGTCAACCATCGTTGAGAACACCGTCGCACCGGCTGACCGCTCCGGTGCGGGCATGGACAAGAAGATCTGGACTGCGGCTGAGCTGGAGAAGATGACGCCAGCTGAACGACGAGCGATTTCTCGTGCGGCCGAAGTTCGGGATCTGGAAGGTGCGCCTCGAGAGATGGTGGAGCGCGCCCGCCAGTTCGTGCTGGCCAGAATCGCGGCCGAAGAGGGTGCATCCGCTTCTTGAGCGAACGTCTGGCCGTTCGAGTTGCACCATCGTTCTTCGAGGGCCCGAGACCGAAGCAGATCGTTGGGCGGTGGACTCATAGTGGTTGGCCTCGACCGCGCGAGTCGATCACTCCCAACCTGCGTCGAGATCGAGCGATACGTCCATCAGAGTGATCGCACCACCTTCTCCAAGGTGCCCGGTGACGAGAGCCCTGGGAACGAGCAATCCATTCATCAGGTATGTGCGGTAGTCGGTCCTCTGCGAGAACGGTGCGGGCAACGACTCGAACCTCGTCGCAAAGACCTCGGCGATCGGTGGGAGGTCGACGAGAATGAAGTCGCCAACCGACGGTTCGCCGTTCGGACCCCGCTCGGGCCGAAGCTGTTCGTCCAGAGCATCGAAAAAGGCCTGGTCAACTCGAACGAGGCGACGATCACTCACTCGTTGACGACTCGGCCAACTCAGTTCGAGCGATGTGAGCATCAATGCCCTGGCGTGCGCGCTCAAGGAGATGCTCTGGGATAGAGGCAAGGTCGGTCGAGCCGTTTGTGTCAAACAACGCCTGTCGCTCAGACGGCGACATCGCCATCAACTCATCGGCAGACCAGATCTTGTCCATAGCGAAACTGTACCCCACCCCACTGACAGCCAACCCAGGCCGAAGGTCCAACGCTGTGCCAGCTCACACGATCCCAACGACGGCGGACCAGTCGAATGAACGCTGTGCTCACAGCTATTTGCTGAGCGATTCGCAGCGGCAACGCCCGGATCCGTGTCAGACCAACCAGCTACGCTGGTGACATGGACAAGAAGATCTGGACTGCGGCCGAGTTGGAGAAGATGACACCGGCTGAGCGACGCGAGATCTCCCGGGCAGCAATCGTCACTGATCTGGCCGACGTCTCGCCAGAGATGCTCGAACGGGCGCGATCGTCCGCCCGACGACACATGGCAGCTACCGAGGAACAATCCACTTCGTGAACTCTTCGACGGTCGTGGCGACTACCGGGTGCTCGTAAAAAGCGGCGTGCTCGTTCGGGCGATGGAAGTCATCGGTGTCGAAGCCTCCGACGGCGCAGTCGAGCTCGTCGGCCTAGAGCTCGACCTTGGCGCAGATTTGGACTGACCGATCGCTCAGTCAGCTTGAAGGACACCCTCATTAAGAATGGCCATCTGGGTGTTCACCGCGTTGTGGGTGGCGAACTTTTCATGGCCACTGCTCACATTGTCTCGAGACACGCCACCACGACCAGTTGGCGGCATGTGGCCCCGAATCGATTGTGAACTGGCAGAGCAATTCCATGCGCGCCCGACAAACACTCGTGGCCGGTCAAGTCAGTCTTGGAAGTAGTCGCGGCCTTCGGGACTCCACCGGTACGCGCCAGTCGGGCAGACCGCAATGTGATCACCCCGCCACCACAGCGACGCACCCAACTTCCACAACTCGTAGTACGACGACACATCCATCGTGTAGTCGTACACCGGATCCAACATGTACTGCACCAACAAGATCGGGTCTGGGGCCCGATCCCAATGCAGCGTCAGTTCATGGAGCCCGTCCTGAACAAACGTCCATCCAACATCTGCAACCGAATCCAAACGCCTCGTCGACGATCCGATGACGTCGTCCAGGGTCCCTCGAATCCTCGGGTCGGGATCTGCGCCCAACCCGTCCTCGACCATCCACCAACGGGCCGGATCAAAACCGTCAGGACTCGATGCATCGAACTCCACCGGTGCCGTCAGCACCAACCTGCCCTGCTCGATGAACTCCCGCCTCCACGTATCGGAATCGCGGTCCAACATTGGCAGACACGCCCGCACATGATGCTCGGCAAGTTCCAACAACACGTCAGCGTCGGCCTGCTCCGACGGTGCCACCAAATAGTTGCGATAGAAATCGACGATCCGACCCCGCACCACGTCCCTGTCCGTACACGCCGCCAACAACGCATCGACATGGCTGCTGCGAAAGGCGCCCTTGAACATCGTTTCGTGCCACAAGTTCGGATCTCTCGCCAACGAAGCAAACATTCCGTCGAGGTCAGCTCGGCGCTCCGCCTCTGTCATCTTCACCATCGACGCAACCTAGCCGCACCAGGTCGAGACGTTCGTCCAGTTCGCGGCAGGCAGGCCGGTTGACCAGGTTGAGTCATCCTCGACTCGCTCAACCCCTGTCACGGCCTCCGCGAGGGTTCGCGAATCGAAGTTCGCACCCTGAACTTCGCATCCTGATCCAATCGAAGACCCGAGTGCTCCACGGACGGCAGACTAGCGACTGGTTGGCCTGTCTGGCGTGTAGCAGTAGTCGTCCGGGAAGAACGCAATGATGGGGTTACAGTTCCAACGATCGATGATTGGCTGCACCCTGTCGAATTCCAGATCCTCCGGGGCGCGCACCGGGTTGCCGTGACCGTCGGTCTGCGGTCTATACCAATCCAGGCCAGCCTCGTAGAGGTCTCGAATACACGCGATCGCGTCCGACAGGCTCCAAGCAAGCGTGCGCCAATACTGGCCATATGTTGGCGGGAAAATCACCCTTCCGTGGTCAGGTCCCCCGATTTCAACGAGACAGCCACGATCGTTTGTGGCGCTCATCACGAAAATGGAGTCGCTTTGTGGACGATCCTCCTCGAACAGAAATGGGAAGTGCGCCTGGGACTGCTCGTTATGGGCGTACGAAAAATCCTCTCGCCGATCCGTGGCCATGTCCAAGCCGATGATCTCGTCGAAACACCCGAATGACGCCCGATCGGTCGTCCGGTAGAAGTCCACAACATCATCCGGCAGCTCGCCAAACACACGGTTTGCCTTGGCAAAGATCTCCAGATCGGTCGTCGGCGCTCCCCACCACGGCTCTCTCAGGTGCGGGGCGGCAGGCAGGGTTTTCACGATCTCTCGGATCGCCAGAAGATCCTGGGCCACATCACCTGTTGCCGGCACAGAGTAAGCCTCTCTTCGAATTCAACCAGCTCATGGGTTCTTTAACGGACAGATACTGTCGGACTTGATAGTCGCGAAGCTTGCAGCGTCAGCAACAAACGGGTCTGCCGCAATGATCCAGCGCAGCTAAGGTTGGCGCTGTGCGAGAGGATATTCTCTGAGAGTAGGCACTGCGTTGGACTAGCCACGCGCCCAACTGGGAATTCGATAGCACACCAATCAAGTCCCCATCCGAGGAAGAGCCAGCAACAGCTGGGGAGTGCCCCTTAGTTAGTTGATGTTCCTGATTCGAGGCTTTGGTCTCGGCAAGGATGGACATCATGGGAAAGCGATATCCGAAAGAGTTCCGCGAGGACGTGGTCAGGCTGGCGAGACGCGGTGATCTGAAGTACTCACAGCTCGCTGAAGACTTCGGCGTGTCGGAAGCGTCGATCTACAACTGGGTCAAACAGGCCGACATCGATGACGGTGTTCGAGCTGGGTTGACTCAGAAAGAAGCTGATGAGCTTCGCGAAGTGAAACGCCGGAACCGAGTCCTCGAAGAGGAAAACCTGATTCTTCGGCGGGCGGCGGCGTTCTTCGCCAAGGACGTTTCCCCAAAATGACTTACCCGCTCGTGGAACAACTCAAGAACGAGGGCGTGCGGGTCACAACAACATGTCGGGTGCTCGGTTTCTCGCCACAGGGCTTCTACAAATGGCGCGCCAATCCGTGCTCGGCCCGGGACCGCTCAGACGCTGAGTTGGTGAGCGTGATGCTCGACGTTCACGCAGACGATCCCGAGTTCGGGTA
>CAZFBD010000097.1:0-12297 GCA_964517125.1 uncultured Acidimicrobiales bacterium | reverse complement strand
CGTGCGGTCCCGACGAGGTTGGCGTTCGGTTCGGTCCAGCCCGACTCCGCGAGCGCTCGGGCCAGTCCAAAGTCGGCGATGCGGAGTCGAGCGTCGGCGCCGAAGAGCAGGTTGGCTGGTTTGATGTCGCGGTGAACCAGGCGCTGGCGATGCGCAAAGTGCAGACCGCGGCACGCTTCGAGCCCAACCCCAATCGCCTGCGAAGGCGACAACCTGGCGCCCGAATCGAGCATGGAGCGCAACGATCCGCCGGCGAGGTGTTCCATGACCAGGAACGGAACCTCGGCCTCTCCCCAGTCGTGCACAGCGAGGACGTTGGGGTGGTTGAGCCCTGCAGCCGATTGGGCTTCGGCTCGGAACCGATCGAGGAATGCCGTGTCGGCAGCGAGGCCCTGGTGGAGCATCTTGATGGCGACCGGCCGCTTCAGACTGAGATCGTCGGCGAGCCATACCGATGCGGATGCGCCCTGCCCGATCGCACGAACCAATCGGTACCGCTCGGCGAGCTCTGTGCCCGCAGATGCCGCAAACGGCTGCAGGGCCGTCGACGGGGTGGTGGAACCGGTGGTCATCTTTTCACCGTACGCGCTGTTTTGGCCCCGGCCGTGCCACCCCGTCAAGAAATCGACATGCAAGAACTGGGCAAATACGCAGGTTCGAACGCAGCAGACGTGCGCCTCGAACGTACCATTGGGGAATGGTCCGAAATCAGCGTCTGATCGTCTCCGCACTCCTGGGCTTCGGCATTGGTCTTCTGGTGCTTGCTGGTCTTTCGGGACGCGACGACGACAGCGACATCAGCGTCACGGCCAATCCGGCGATCGATGCGCTCATCCCGGCCCGTGAGTCCGAAATTCTGCGCCGCGACCGGGTCGGCATCGACCTTGCTGCGGGGTACGCGGCTGCGCTCACGCTCGAAGCTGGTGGCGAGATGATTCCTGTTCCCACCGATCAGATCGACGACGCTCAGCAATCGCTGGGGCTCTTCACCTACAAGCCCGAGGATGGCAAGGTTCTGCCCTTCTTCCCGGCGCAGTCGAACTGTGTGACCGCGACCTACTGGCCGGTCGAGGACCGCGAGGACGTCCAGACGATCCGCTGGTGCTTCGAGGTCACGTAGCCGGGAGTTCTCCGGTTTCGAGGAGCTCCTCGAACTGGGCTTCGTTCAGAATCGGCACGCCGAGGTCTTCGGCTTTGGTGACCTTTGACGCCCCCGGGTCGTTGCCGACGACCAGCGCGGTCGTGTTCTTCGACACCGAGCCGGGAGCCTTGCCGCCGCGGCTGAGAATGGCCTCCTTGGCTTCGGCGCGGCCGTAGTTGGCCAACCCGCCGGACACGACAATGGCCAGCCCGGCGAGCGTGGGCTCGAGGGTGGAGACTTTGGGTGCTTCGGGGCGGACACCGCCGTCGTGCAGCTTGGCGATGATGGCGATTCCGACATCGCTTGCGAACCACTCGACGACACTCTCGGCGATGATCGGTCCCACGCCGTCGACCGCTGCGATCTGCTCGACCGTGGCGCCGGCAACCGCCTCGAGGGACCCGAAAGCCTTTGCGAGCAGTTCGCCGTTGCTGGTTCCGACGTGGGGAATGGCGAGCCCGAAGATCACTTTGCCCAGCGGGCGGGTTCGGGAGTTCTCGAGCGCCGTTGCCAGATTCTCGATGGAGGTGTCGCCGAACCCTTCGAAGTTCCGGAGCTCCTCGGGGTCGAACAGGAACACGTCCCCGACATCGGTGATGAGTTCGGCGGTGACGAGAAGGTCGATTGTGCGCTCACCGAAATGTTCGATGTCCATGGCGTTGCGCTGCGCAAAGTGCTCGATGCGGCCGCGGACCTGCGCTGGGCAGTCGGCGTACGGGCACCGATGCCGGGCCTCGCCTTCGGGGCGGACCAGCGGACGGTCGCACACCGGACAGTCGGTCGGGAAGACCCAGGGAACCGAGTCGGCAGCGCGCTCGGAGAGCACCGGACCGACGACCTCGGGGATGACATCGCCGGCTCGACGGACGACCACCATGTCGCCGGGGCGGACATCTTTTGCCGCGACCTGGTCCTGGTTGTGGAGGGTTGCGTTGGTGACGGTGACCCCGCCCACAAAGACCGGCTCCAGGAGGGCGTAGGGCGTGGCACTGCCGTTGGTGCCAATGGAGATCGGGATGTCGATGAGCTTGGTGGCCCGTTCCTCGGGGGGCATCTTGTACGCGATGGCCCAACGTGGCGCCTTGGCTGTGCTGCCGAGCTCGCGTTGCAGCGCCAGGGAGTCGACCTTGGTGACGACGCCGTCGAACTCGTAGTCGAGGTCGTGTCGGCGGTTCTGGTATTCGAAGATGAAGTCGACCACATCGTCGAGCGATGCCACCTGCCGCGAGTGATCGTTGACGACGAACCCGATGGATGTGAGGAAGTCGAACGTGTCGGTGTGTGTGGACAGGTCGGGCCCGTCGACGACCTGGCCCAGCTGGTAGGGCCAGAACGACAGCCCGCGGGTCGCGGCCACGCTGGCGTCCTTCTGACGGATGGAGCCCGCGGCGGCGTTGCGGGGGTTCACGTACGGCTTCAGACCGGCCGCTTCCTGCGCCTCGTTCAGCGCGTCGAAGGTTGAGCGGCGCATGTAGGCCTCGCCCCGAACCTCGACGACCGGCGGTGGGTTACCCGTGAGTACGTGCGGGATGTCCTTGATGGTTTTGACCGAGTGGGTGACGTCTTCGCCGGTGGTGCCGTCGCCCCGGGTGGCGGCTCGAACGAGAACGCCGTCCTCGTAGCGAACGGAGAGGGCCAGCCCATCGAACTTGAGCTCGATGGCCCACGCGTCGATCTGGCGATCGTCGCCCAACCGTCGGTTCAGCCGCTCGCCCCACCCGCGCAGCTCGTCGATGTCGAAGGCGTTGCCGAGCGACGCCATCTTGACCTCATGGACGACGGGGGCGAACGCCGCGTTCGGAGCTCCACCAACGGCGTTGGTGATGGAGTCGGCGGTGGCGAACTCGGGGTGTTGTTCCTCGAGATCCTGGAGCTCGCGCTGCAACCGATCGAAATCTGCATCGGGGAGCTCCGGCGCATCCTGCTCGTAGTAGAGCCGGCTGTGGTGCGCAACCTGCTCGCGAAGCTCGGCGATTCGGCTGGCGGGGTTCGATTCTGGTGCCACATGGCGATGTTATCCCAGTGGTGTGTCGCTACGTTTGGGGCGGTGAATGTCGTTGAACCGCAGCTCCTCCGTGTGCTCTGGCTGGTCCTGCCCTTTGCTGCGAGTCCGGTCTTCGAAGCCGGCCTCGATACAGCCGAGCGCGGATTGCGGGTCGGTGGGGGAATCCTGCTGTGGCTCGTTTGGGCGCTGCTGCTCATTGCGCTGATGGTTCCACGGACCGAAACGTTGACGGCCGTTCGTGCAGGCATTCCGGCGGCCCTGCCGCTGGTCCTGTGGGCGTTGTTCGCTCACAACGCTGCCGACGACGCCTCGCTCAGCTCCGTGGTTGTTGTACTGTCCACGGCGATCGCCGCGGTCGTTGCGGTACTTGCCTGGCGAGCACCGGTCGGGGATCTGTTCGTCGATGGCTCGTCGTATGGCGACGAACGACGGTTCCTCCTTCGGACCCCGGGCGCACTCGCCATCGGGCCACTGCCGCTCCTGTGGGTCGTGCTTGTGGCAGCCGTCGTTGCTGGCCCGCTGCTCCTTCTGATGCAGCAGTGGATCGTGGGAGTCCTCTTGACCGCGGCCGGCATACCCGTTGCCTGGGTAGCCATTCAGGCGTTGCATCGACTGTCGCAGCGCTGGCTCGTCTTCGTTCCTGCCGGAGTCGTTGTGCACGACAAGACCGCGCTGCGGGAACCTCAGCTGTTCCGGGTCCAGGACGTCGATGCGTTCGGACCCGCACCGGCAAACGCCGAGTCGACCTCAGAGGACCTCAGCCTCGGCAGCATGGGCCTCGTGTTGCGGGCCAGCCTTTCCGAGATGCAGAAGGTGATGCGCAACGACCAGGGCGACCAGGTGGAACTCACCGAGATCGAGGCCTTTCTGGTTGCTCCGAACCGTCCGGGAGCCGTTGTCATCGAGGCCGCCGATCGGGGCTTCACCATCGGCTAAGGAGCCGCGCGGATAGGCCCGAGCGGCCTGGCACGAAGTGCCGTGAGCGGGGTAAATCGAAGGGGCGTGCCGATACTGTCGCTTCCCTATCGGCTGAGCCCCTGGGCCGCCCGCTGGAGCATCTGTTCGGTGCCAACTACGCTCCGTGCATGAGCGGAGACCGGAAACGGGCCAGCGAGCGTCGTCTCGAACAGCTCCGCGCTCTTCGGTCCGAGCACTTCATCGAACGGACCATTCCGGAGGCCGCGGAACAGCTCGATCCAGCCGAAGGGTCGTCCGAAGCAACAGCGACCCCTGTCCCCCCGCCACCTCAACAGCGTCGAGCACCGGTCCCCGAATCCACGTCGCTCGACACGGCCCAGGTGAAGTACGAGATGGAACTTGCCGACCATCGCCAGACCATGGCTCGCCTGCTCGCCGAGAAAGACGAGACCATCGGAGCGCTCAAGGAACTCGTCGACGAGCTCCGGCGCCAACTGGGACGAACCGAAGACGCCGACGCACCGACGCCCGAAAAATCCTCGGCTCCGGTCCGCGAACCCCGCCCGCTCTTCGACTTCTACGCCGACTGACCAAGGACCCTTCACCTGTGACCGATGCACTCCTGGACGCGCTCGCGTCCATCGATGTCCCCCATGAGCTCGTGGCCTGCGACCCGTCGCTCGCCGACACGGCGCAGTTCTGCGAGGCGTACGGCTACGAGCTGCAGGACTCCGCAAACACGATTCTCGTTGCGGGCAAGGCCGACCCTCCGGTGCACGCTGCCTGTGTGCTGTTGGCCACCACTCGGTTGAATGTGAACAAGGTCGTCCGCAAGAAGTTGGGCACCCGCAAAGCCTCGTTCGCTGATGCAGCAACGACCGAGCAACTCACCGGTATGACGATCGGTGGAGTGACTCCATTCGGGCTGCCAGCCGACCTGCCGTTGTGGGTCGACGCTCAGGTTCTGACTCGAACGTCAATCGTGCTTGGCGGTGGCAGCCGGGACCGCAAACTCATCGCTCCTCCGGAGATTCTTCTGGCGCTTGGGGCCGAGGTTGTTGATGACCTTGCCTTGGAGCCCGCTCCCTGAACGGCTCAGTCGATCCGGTCGGGGCCAGTCATCACCGAACCGCCGCTGCGGCCGGCCCTCCCGGAACGCTTGCGTTCGTACAGGGCGTCATCGGCAGTCCGGAAGAGATCCTCTGCAGATCGGTCCACCTGCATCGGGTCGCCCTCGTCCTGAATCGCTGCCCCTGAGCTCACTCCGGTCGAACCTGCGCCGGGCGAACGGTTGAGAACGGCAAGCACTTCCTGTCGAACTCGCTCGCCGGCTGCCTCGACCGCTCGCATGTCCAAGGCTTCGACGATGAGGGCGAATTCGTCGCCGCCGATTCGGGCGAAGAGCTCACCCCGACGCGAGACCCGGTCGCCCGCTTGCGCCACGTCGACCAGGACGCGATCTCCAACGGCATGGCCGAATCGATCGTTGATCATCTTGAAGTTGTCGAGGTCGAACAGGACGAGACCGGCCTTGGGCCCCTTCGAGAGTCGGGAGGTCCGATCGAGCGTCTCGACGAGTCTCTGGTCGTAGGCCGCCCGGTTCGCGATCTCGGTGAGCGGGTCCCGCGTGGACAGCTCTTCCAGCCGGTCGGTTTCCTTTCGGAGCCGTGCGATCTCGGCTTGCGCCACGATCAGTTCGGAACTGGCGTTGACCTCGGAACGCAGGTACTGCTCACGTGATTCCACGACGAGGGCGTCGAGGTCGCTCGCCATGCCAAGGTCCAGATCGAAGTCGGCGCGCCTGGTCGCCAGCCGGAAGTTCGACCAGGTGTTCCAGAAGTCGGCATCACCGAGTCCCCAGACTCGGGCGCGGTCGCGGACGGGTTCGATGGACCCGCTTCCGAGTACGGCTTCGGCGACGCCGGTTCCGAACCCGACCGATGCGTGAAAGATCTCATGCGATCGGTCGGTCCGGTCTGCGATTGACTCGGTACGCGCACTGGCACCGGCTCGAAGGCCCAGCGGAATCTGCCAATCTTCGAGAAGCCGATTCCCGAGCCGGGCGCCGCTGATGCCGAAACGTTCGTGTTGCTGACGAGCCGTCGGCAGACCACCCGAGATCTCCCACAGTTCACCGAAGCCGGTGCTGTCGGCATGCAGCAGGGCAAGCTCCCCGACAAACGAGAGCATGCCGGCGGTGAACGCCTCTTCGTCGCGCCCGGTGCCGATCCTGCTCGAGAAGCTCTGGGCTCCCGCGCCGCCGAGCGCACTCGCTGCCATCAGACCGGCGAGCGGTTTGTCATCGTCCATGGTCCGCCAGAGTTCGTCCAGCACCGCAAAGCCGACCCCGAGGAGTTTCAGGTTGCGCAGACCCAGGATTGCGGCAGCCCGAACCACGTCGTTGATCGGCTCTCGAACACCGTAGAAGGGCGAGTTCGCCAGTTGCAGGATTCGGGCGAGAAGTGCCGGGTCACGCTGGGCAACGGCAGCCACATCGGCGACACCGGCTGCCGGGTCGTCGCAGAGTTCAAGAAAGCGTGCTGCAATCCCCGGGAGCGCGGGCAACCGGTCGATGAGATACGGGTCGAGTGCCCGTTCGCCGCCTTCCGCCAAGTCCGCCACAATGCTTCGCACTGCCAATCGGCCGTGAGCATGACGAATGTGAGCGTTTCAGGGCTGTTCGGGCGGTTCCGTCGCTGTGAGTTCGATGCGAGTCCAGGCGCCAACGAACACCGGTGTTCCGGGTTCGATGGGCACCGCCGAGCCCCGAGGCAGCTCCTCGGTGCTGTCGCCGAGAAAGGTGCCGTTGGTGGAGCCAAGGTCGGTGACGGTCCATCCGCCATCGTCCGTACGTCGGAGGCGGGCATGTGTCGTGGAGACCGCAGGGTCCCGATCCGGCTCGGCGAAGAGCCCGCGCAGGTCGATGTCGGGGAAGACTCCGCGGCTGGAGCTGTGCCTTCCGATGAGCACGTCGCTCGCAGGCAGCGTCACCTGAACCGGCGAGGGCAATGGATCTGGAACATCGACACCTTCGAACCGCATGCGCTCGAAGAACGCTGGGTCCACACTGACGATTGCAACATCGTTGGATGCTGGGGCAGCCGACTCCTCCTGTGGGTCGACACCGGTCGGGGCCGGCTCCGCAGGCTCGGGCAGGGTGCCGGAGATGAAGTCGTAGCCACAGTTCTCACAGAAGACGTCGAGGTCGCCGTACGGAGCCGAACAGTTGGGGCACTCCATCTACTCCCCCTTCCGATTCACCCGCACCGTTCGCGTGGATCGCACGTCGAGCGCCATCTCGTCGACCGCCTCCACGCTTCGCTTCAGGCGCACGGTGCCAGTCTTGGGATCCTCGACCTCGACGACCCGTTGCAGCAGCTTCACCGTGTCGTCGTTGCCGTTCTCATGGGCCAGCTGCACAGCCCGACCGAGCCGCATTGTGGCTTCCCGTTCGTCGCCAGACTGCCGTGCCGCCAGCCCGGTGGCGATTGCATCCGCTAGCTCGGCCTGTCCGGTGTAGTGGGCGACCTCGCGGTTGATCCGGGTGGAGAGGCCCTCGTCGTTGGTCCACACGGCCCGAACCAGCGCAACCGGTTCGGACACGCCGTTCACTGCCAACATGACACGGGCAGCGAGACGCTCATCGCCAACGTTGCCGAGCGGAATGCGGATTCGAACGTGGTAGTCGCGGGTCTCACCATCGGCCCAGGAGCCGAGCGGGTAGTCGTCGGTGAGCGCATCGACCGACTCGGCCTTGCCGGTGAGGTCCTCCAGCGTGGGAGCCACCTGCTTCACGAACTCGATCTCGGAGCCCTTCGGGTTCCACAGACGGAGGGCCACGTTGGTCACGGATTTGCTCATGGTCTGCTGCGTGAGCGCCCGGAACTCGGCCTCCATCCCGGCCGGGCTGGGAATGATGTCGGTGGTGCCCAGCAAGGCGGTGGAGATGCGTCGAAGCTCGTCGACCTCCCACTTGGTTCCGAGACCGCGGCAGTCGCATTCGAAGACGCCAACACAGTCGGCGATTGCGGCGTCGAGTTCCCAGCGCTTCTCATGTTCGTTCCTGCCATCGGTGAGCAGGATGGCGTGGGCGATGGCGTCCTCGTGTCCGGCGATGAGGCTGCGGGCGCCCCGCAACCATGTCCCCATGGCCGTGCCTCCGTCGCCTCGGACCTGGGCCACCGCGGCCTGCGCCTCGGCCCTTGTCTGCGGTGACGCGACTTCGAGGCGCGGCGCTCGTGGATACAACACCCGCGCTTCGTGCGAACCCGCAATGACCGCGAACTTCACGCCGTCGCGCAGCACCTCGATGGCAGCTGAGGTCGCCTGACGTGCAGATGCGATCTTGGCGCCGCCGTCTTCGTTCATCGAGCCCGACACGTCGATGACGATGACCTCGATCACTTCGGCCGCCGCTTGCACGGTCCCGCCTTCCGAAGCGGTGACTGTCACGACGGCATCGACGACCTGGCCTCCTTCGGGCAGGTACTCGTTCTGGAAGACGTTGGCGTTGAACTGGGTCATGGAAGGGTCTCCGGTCTGGCGATCACGACACTGATGTTGTCCTGTCCGCCGGAGGCATTTGCGAATGCCACCAGCGATCGGGCCAGGTCGAGGTGATCGGGGTCGTCGAATTCGACAATTCGGTCGAACATGGTCTGGCTCGTGGGCGCGTAGTTCCACAGTCCGTCGGTACACAGCAGCAACCGACCGCCGGGGTCGTGTTCGGTCACGGCGATGGATGGTTCGGTGTCGCCGGCGTCGGCGCCGAGCCACCGCGTGATGCTGTGCGCTCGGGGGTCGGTTCCCGCCTCGTCGGCGGTCATGTTTCCGAGCTCGACCTGCATGGCGGCCCAGGAATCGTCAGCGGTGAGTTGGGTGGCCTGCTCGTCGTCGACCCAGTAGGCGCGACTGTCGCCCACCCAGGCGACGTGCAGTCGGACGACCTGTTCGGTTGCGGTTGCAACAGCGGCAACGATGGTGGTGGAAGCCGCTCCCTGACCGTTTGTGAGTTCGGGGACCGCGGCAGCTGCATCCTGCGCTGCGGCGATCGACTCGGCGAGGGCAAGCTCCCAATCGCCGGTCTCTGCGTCGGCGGCGGCGAGCAACACGTCACGGGCGGCATCGGCCGCTGCGAGCGATGCGTCCTGCGGGTTGTCGGTGCTCGACACGCCATCGCAGACCACACCGATCAGGACACCGTTGGACGCCGCAACCGCCATGGCATCTTCGTTCTGATGGTGGCGCAAGCCCCGATCGGTGAGCCCGGCGACGCCCAAGGCTGTCTCGTGCATGTGGTCGCGAGGCGACGGTTGCTTGCGTCCGCAGGCCCCACACCAGCCGTCGACGATTTCGGAGAACAGCGCGCCGCACTCGATGCATGGCGGTCCGTCGACCGGCTTGTGCTCGCCGGCAAAGTCGGCTCCACAGGCTTCGCACCACAGAGCATCAGCACTCGTCGCTGCGGTGCCGCACGCCGGGCAATTCGGCAACTCCTCGGCCATCTCAGACCAACGACTTCGGACGCACGGCGTTGGCCTTGTCCACCAGCTCGAACCGCTCCTCGGCGGTGGCTGCCACGCGGGCGAGCTCGCGGTAGGTGGCCTCCAGACTCTGCCGTATGCCGATCTCGGTCAGCGGGTTCCCGAACGCCGAGATCGAGGCCTGTTCGGCAACGCTGCCGTCCTGCATGCCGCCAAGTGCTCGTTCCAACACCTCGGCGGCCAGTCGGGACTTCTCGGCCGCATCGATGCGGGCCTGCTCAATCGTGGTGGCGGCTTCGGCGATGTCGTCGTGGGTCGGAGCCTGGTCGGCCCCCATCGTGGATCCGGCCAGGACCTTGGCCGATGCCACCTGCGCCTCGGTGAAGGTGGCAGAACTGGCCGGCACGGCCCGATAGGCATCGATCGCACCACGCCGGTCTCCGGCTGCGGCGCGGCAGCGAGCCAGGCCGAACGCGGCCGACACGTAGGAAGCGTCGACTCCGATGACTTCGGAGTAGACGTCGGCTGCGCGGCGGAATCGGCCTGCTCGCTCTGCGGCCAGGGCAACCGCCAGCTTTGGGGCCAGCTCGCCGGGCAGTTCAGTCCACACCCTGCTGAAACCTTCGGCGGCGAGTTCGGCGTCGTCGTTGCGCATGAGCACGACAGACCGGTACCAGGTGACCCGCCAGTCCCACGGATCTGCAGCTTCGAGCGCCCGCAACAGGGTTTCGGGGTCCTCTCGGGCTTCGATCAGTTCACGAACCCGGCGGAGCCTGACTTCGGACGAATCGGGAACGGTTCCGCTGGACACGGCCTGATCGAGCAGTTCCAGAACGCGGTATGGGTCGGCGTCGGGGAGGTCGTAGAGGAAGGCGGCTCCCGGATCGGCGGGATCGATCTTCGGAAGCGGCAGTACCCGCCAATCGGTGGTGGGCACGGTTTCGTCACCGAGAAGCAGCGAGGCGAGTTGGTCGCCGCCGAAGAGATCGCTCGATGTGGGTCGAGGTTCCTGCCCCGATATCGCCACGATTTCCTGGAGCACACCACGGAGCTGTTCGGCCATCTCGTCGGCCGTCTGGAACCGGTCGTCGGGGTGCGCAGCCGTGGCCTTCAACAAGAAGCGGTACAGCGACTCCCAACGGTCGAACAATGGCTCTTCGGCGGGCCCGGGAAGACCGTGCAGGTGCGGGCCATCGTGGAAGACGAAGTTGAGCGACAGCACGGCGAGCGTACGACCGACCGTGTACAGGTCGGACGCGACCGACGGCCCCATGCTCGCCACCTCGGGTGCCTGAAAGCCCTGGGTTCCAAAGATGGCGGCATCGTGATCGTCGGCCTGCATGACACCGCCGACGTCGATCAGTTTGACGGTGTCACCGACCGCCATGACGTTGGCTGGCTTGAGGTCGTTGTAGACGAGCCCGAGCCGGTGGAGATACCCGAGGGCGGGCAGGACACCGAGCATGTAGGCAATGGCGGTCTGGACGGGGAGCGGATCGGGCACTCCCCCGTTGGAGCGACGCCGATCCTTCAACTTGGAGTTCAGCGATGCTCCGCCCACGTACTCCATGACGATGTAGCCGGCGCCCTCCCACGTGACGAAGTTGTAGATGTTCACGATGCTGCCGTGCTGAATACGAGCGAGGAATTGGCGCTCGGCAACAGCGGACGCAACTGCGTCGGGATCGTCCTCGTTCAACAGGCCCTTGAGCACGACCCACCGATCGGAAACTGCGGTGTCCTTACCCAGGTAGATCCAGCCCATGCCGCCGTGGGCGATGGGACCCAGAATTTCGTACTGGCCTGCGACGAGGTCCCCTGCGGCAAGTTTCGGATCGTTCGTGATGAAGTCGAAGGGGGTGCGACACGTGCCGCAGAATCCCTTGGACCGGCCGGGCTGGTCGGCGGTGCCGCGTCCCACGGGGCGTTCGCAGTTCTTGCAGAACCGTTCGGGTTCCGGTGTGGTTTGGAGCACCGATGCGAGCTTCTCGTCGCTCATGACCGCTGCCGCCGGATTGCCGGCTTCGGTGGGGGCGATGGTGACGAGGCCGGCGCCGAGTTCTGCTGCTCCCACGGTGGTTCGCAGACTTCCGCTCCGTCGACTGTCGCTGGCCCAGCCGCTCTCTTCGAGCCGTCGCGATGTCGTGGGCGCCACCGGTGCGGCGATGGACGGTGCTGCCGTGGAGGATTGCGAAACCGGCTCCGTGCCCGATGTGGGAGCAACGGTTGGACTGGACGAGGGCTGCAACCCGCACGTGTCGCAATAGCCATCGGCGGCGATGGCGCCGCTGCAGGTTGGGTCGACGCAGGAACTGCCGGCCTCAACAACGACAGGACCTGGGCTCGGTGACGCAGCTGCGGGCGCAGGCGGGGGTACCGTCGCCGATGGCGCCGCAGCGGGGGCCGACGGCGCCGGTGCCGGCGATTGCTTGGGGGCGTAGCCGCAGGTGTTGCAGTAGCCGTCGGCGAGGATCGTTCCGCCACAATCCTCGCGAGTGCACGCTGTGGTCATGGCCCGATCGTAGACGACGGCCCCTGTGCTGGCTCGCTCCCTGAGCGCTCGTTCAGACCTACTCCGCGAGCACGAGTGCGAGACGCTCCATCTGCGACTCCACAACGGTCACGTCGGTGGGTCGGGTGTAGAGCTCGTTCTGCAGTTCATCGACGAGCTCCTGGATCTCGGGCTCGTCGGTGCGTTGGGTGGCCTCGAGTTTGACCTTGTATGCCTTGAAGCGGCCACGGAGCTCATC
>CAZFBD010000096.1:5778-12314 GCA_964517125.1 uncultured Acidimicrobiales bacterium | reverse complement strand
ACCCCGTTGGATCAACCCTTGTGTTTCGGCTCCTCTACCATCCGCCAGCATGGACTCGACTGCTGCAGAATTGACCCAATCCGCACTGGCGCAGCTGGACGCCGCTCTGAAGGCACCCAGGTACGACCGATCAGTGCTCACGCCATCCATCGTGCACATTGGCGTTGGCGGGTTCCATCGGGCGCACCTTGCCGTCTATGTCGACCAGCTCTGTCGTGCCGGTCACACCGACTGGTCAATCGTCGGCAGTGGTGTCATGCCCGGCGATGCCGCCATGGCGTCCGCCCTCGCTCCGCAGGACCATCTCTTCACCGTCGTCGAACGAAGCGAGAAGGGTCACGACGCAACCATCGTCGGTTCCATGGTCGACTACATCCACGCCCATCCCGACGCCCAGGCGCTGATCGACGCAATCGCCGCGCCGCAGACCCAGATCGTGTCCATGACCGTCACCGAAGGCGGCTACCCGGTCGATGACGCCACCGGCCAGTTCGACCCCGACTCCCCCAACGCCGCGCCGGGCTCGGCCTTCGCCACGATCATTGCCGGCCTCACCAAGCGCATGCATGACGGCGCCGGACCCGTCACGGTGATGAGCTGCGACAACGTCATGGGCAACGGTGACGTCGCCTCGCTCGCCACCAAGGCCATGGCAGCAGCCGCAAACCCCGATCTCGCCGGGTGGATCGACGCCAATGTGACCTTCCCGAACTCCATGGTCGACCGCATCACGCCAGCCACGACCGACGCCGACCGCCAATGGTTCGCCGACAACGTCGGTATTGCCGACAACTGGCCCGTCGTGTGTGAACCATTCATCCAGTGGGTCATCGAAGACAACTACGCCGGGGCCCGCCCGCCTTGGGAAGAGCTGGACATCATCATCACCGAGGACGTCCGCCCATTCGAGCACATGAAACTCCAGCTCCTGAACGCCGGACACTCCCTGCTCGGATTTTCTGCGCACCTGTTCGAAATTGAGCTCGTGCACGATGGCATGGCCGACCCCGACGTGCTCGCCTTCGTGCGCGCCTACCTCGACCGCGAAGCCAAGACGTCGCTCCACCCGGTTGAAGGCATGGACTTCGACGCCTACATCGAGATTCTGCTGGAACGGTTCGCCAACCCGCAGGTCCGCGACCAGATCCTCCGACTCGCCATGGACGGCACCAGCCGTATCCCCAAGTTCGTGCTCCCGACCCTGCGCACGCACCTGGCCAACGGTGGCCCCACCGAACTCGCCGCACTGTTCCTGGCCACCTGGTGCCAAGCACTCCTCGCCGTCAGCGACGCCGGCAACCGCATCGAGGTTGGCCCGGACCCCATGCTCGAGCAGGCCCAGGCAGCCGCCCGCGCCTCGCAGGAGAACCCCGCAGCATTCCTCGAGCTGGAACCGACCTTCGACGGCATCCGCGACAACGCCGAGTTCGTGGCTCAGTTCGAGGCAGCACTCAACGCCGTCCGCTCGAATGGCCTGCGCCCAACGCTTCAGGCCGCTGTCAGCGCCTGAGCTGGCTACGAGGCCAGGTCTGCAGCGATGAGCGCTGCGCCAATCAGGCCGGCATCGGCGCCGAGCCCAGCGGTCGCAACGATTGGCGGGCCATCGACGGCGTAGCCGGCGAGGTCATCGACCGATGCACGGGAGATTCGATCGGCCATATCGGGCCGGGTTCCAACGCCCCCGCCGAACAGCACGATGTCGGGCGCGAAACCAAGGGTGTAGACCCGGATCAGCTGCGCAAGGTAGGCAGCCTCCATGTCCCATACCTCGTCGCGGCCGTCGAGCGTGGCCGGATCGGCGTTCCATCGCTCGCTGATGGCCGGTCCGCACGCCATTCCTTCGAGACAGTCGACGTGAAAGGGACACCGACCTGCATACACATCACCCTCGACTCGGCGCACAGGGATGTGGCCCAGTTCCGTGTGGTTGCGACCGCGGAACGGCACGCCGTCGACGGCCAGCGCGGCGCCGATGCCCGTACCAACGGTGACGTAGCCCACGCTGCGATGCCCCTGACCTGCGCCCATTCGATATTCGGCCACAGCGGCAGCCTCAACGTCGGTCTGGATGTCGGCGGGCACACCCAGCGTTCGGGCCAGGCGCTCAAGCAGCGGAGCACCCGCCCATCCGGGCTTTGGGGTGGCAGCGACGGCGCCAAAGTTGGCGGCGTCGCGGTCCACGACGAGCGGACCGAACGAGGCGATTCCCAGCGCGGTTGTGGGCGCCTGACCGGCGAAGAACGCTTCCACACTGGTCAGGGTTTCGTCGGGCGTCGTGGTCGGAATCCACGCTTCATCGACCACCGCCATGTCGTCGTCCACAATCGCTGCCCGGAACTTCGTTCCGCCAGCTTCAACCGCGGCATAGGTCATTGACGAGCCCTCTCATTCGGTGAGATCCAATCGTACCGATTCCGGTCGCGGTGCTGGATGAGCAGATTGGCGCTATTCCGTTCTTCCGATCTGGGTCAGCGGAGCATGCCGCCGAGAAGTTCGCGGACGAGTTTGGCGCCGACCATTGCGGTCATGTCGTGGATGTCCCGCTGCGGGTTGATCTCGACCACGTCGGCCCCGACGAGTTCGACGTTCTCTCCGAGCACCTGGTGGACGATGCTGAGGACCTGGCGCATGGTCAGGCCGCCCGGCTCGTGGTGGCTGACCCCTGGTGCGAACGCGGGGTCCAATCCGTCGACATCGATCGACACATAGACCGGGCCGCTCAGGGCGGGAACCTCGCCATCCCAGGTGCGGAGTTCATGCACCTCGACGCCGAACCGGTCGGCCTGTTGCCGCTGGTGCGGTGTGATCGTGCGGATACCGAACTGCAGGAGGCGATCTGCCAGGCCGGCTTCCATGATCCGGGCGAATGGGCAGGCGTGGGACCAACGGTCGCCGTCGAGCTCGTCGTAGAGATCGGGGTGGGCGTCAATGTGCACAATGGTGAGCTCGGCGAACCGCTCAGCGAAGGCATCGATGATGGGCCAGGTGACGAAGTGGTCTCCACCGATGCTCAGGAGTGGCGCTCCGTGCGAGATCGCTTTGGCCACTCGATCTCGGATGAGCCGGTGCGCATCGGGCGGATCGGCGATGTCGACGTTTGCCAGGTCCCCGAGGTCGATCCACAGGTCAGGGTCCACCTGGGTTCCGAGTTCGGTCGTGTAGTTGGCGGAACCACAATGCAGCGCCTCGCGTACGACCGCCGGCGCAGCAGCGGGACCGCGAAGAAACGATGAGCTCGCGTCGTACGGAATTCCCAGAAGCTGCGGCTTCGTCACTCGTTCCTCAGCCGCGCCGCAGTTGACTCACGTCGCGCACCGCACCGCGAGAAGCGGACGTCGTCATGGCGGCGAACGCCTGCAACGCCTGGCTCACTTGCCGGTCGCGGTTCGCTGGCGTCCATGCGTCGTGGCCTCGGGCGAGCTGCGCTTCACGCCGCGCATCGAGCGTGGCGTCGTCGACCTTCAGGTTGATCGAGCGGTTGGGAATGTCGATCTCGATGATGTCGCCGTCTTCCACGAGACCGATGAGCCCGCCCTCGGCCGCCTCGGGCGACGCGTGACCGATCGACAGGCCACTGGTGCCGCCAGAGAACCGTCCATCGGTGAGCAATGCGCACTCTTTACCGAGGCCGCGGCTCTTGATGTAGGTGGTCGGGTACAACATCTCCTGCATCCCGGGGCCGCCCTTCGGGCCTTCGTAGCGAACGATCACGACATCGCCCGATTCGACCTCTTCGAGAACGCCGTCGAGGGCTGCCTCCTGCGACTCGTAGACGCGGGCCGGACCGCTGAAGGTCCAGATGGATTCGTCGACCCCTGCGGTCTTCACGATGCAACCGTCTTCGGCGATGTTGCCGAAGAGCACGGCCAGACCTCCCTCGGAGGAGTACGCGTGCTCGGCCGAGCGGATGCAACCGTTCTCACGATCGTCGTCGAGCGAGTCCCAGCGGGTGGCCTGACTGAAGGCCACCTGGGTGGGGATACCGGCGGGACCAGCACGGAAGAAGGTCTTGACCTCTTCGGAGGGATCGAGGGCGATGTCCCACTGAGCAAGTGCGTCGTCCCAGTTGGCAGCGTGGATGAGCGGAGTGGAGGTTTCGATGATCCCTCCGCGTGCAAGCTCCCCCATGATCGCGGGAACGCCACCGGCGCGGTGCACATCTTCGACGTGATACTCGTTCACCGCCGGAGCGACCTTGCACAGGTTGGGGACACGACGGCTGAGCTCATCGATGTCGGACATCGTGAAGTCGACTCCGCCTTCCTCGGCAGCAGCGAGGAGATGGAGGATGGTGTTCGTCGACCCGCCCATGGCGATGTCGAGGGCCATGGCGTTCATGAACGCCGTCTTCGAGCCAACCGAACGGGGTAGAACGGAATCGTCTTCCTTCACGTAGTACTTCTTGGCGATGTCGACGATGAGGCGACCGGCTTCGAGGAACAGCCGTTCACGATCGGCGTGGGTGGCAAGCGTGGTGCCGTTGCCTGGCAGTGAAAGGCCCAACGCTTCGGTGAGGCAGTTCATGGAGTTGGCGGTGAACATGCCCGAGCACGAACCACAGGTGGGGCACGCAGAACGTTCGATCCGCTCGACATCCTCGTCGGACACGTTTTTGTCGCCGGCCTTCATCATGGCGTCGATGAGATCGACCTTCACCTCTTCGCCAGCAAGCTTGGTCTTGCCGGCCTCCATGGGGCCGCCCGACACGAACACGGCCGGGATGTTGAGGCGCATGGCGGCCATGAGCATGCCAGGAGTGATCTTGTCGCAGTTGCTGATGCAGACCAGGGCGTCGGCCTTGTGGCCGTTGACCATGTATTCGACCGAGTCGGCAATGAGGTCGCGGCTCGGGAGGCTGTAGAGCATGCCGGAGTGACCCATGGCGATTCCGTCGTCCACGGCAATGGTGTTGAACTCCTTCGCCACTCCCCCGGATGCCTCGATCTCGCGGGCCACGAGCTGACCCATGTCCTTCAGGTGCACGTGGCCGGGCACGAACTGTGTGAACGAGTTGGCGACCGCAATGATGGGCTTGTTGTCGAAGTCTTCGTCGGTCATGCCAGTGGCACGCCAGAGGGCGCGGGCACCAGCCATGTTGCGACCGGACGTGGATTCGTGCGAGCGATAGTTGGCCATTGCAACAGTCTAGAGCGGACGCCCGATTGCGAGGAAAGCTAGCCTGCGGCATGCGCAAATTTCTGATCGATACCGACACTGCGAGCGATGACGCGGTCGCCATGTGCATGGCCCTCGCCCATCCCGAGATCGACGTGCTCGGCTTCACGGTCGTGGCCGGAAACGTGCCCCTCGACCAGGCGGTACAGAACGCGCTCTACACCGTGGAACTGTGCGGCGCAGACACGCCCGTGTACGCCGGCGCCCCGGCACCCATGGCGCGGGACCTGCAGACAGCCCAGGAAGTGCACGGCGTCGACGGCATGGGAGACATCGGCCTGCCGCTGCACGGGCGCACGCCGGCCGCGGGCTGGGGACCCCAGGTCATCGTCGACACCATTCGAGCGCATCCGGACGAGATCACCCTCGTGGCAATCGGTCCACTCACGAACCTGGCGATCGCCCTGCTGTGGGCACCAGACATCGCCGAGAAGGTCCACCGGGTCGTCATCATGGGCGGGACCGGCGAGCATGGTCCGGGCAACATCACCCCCACCGCCGAGTTCAATTTCTGGGTCGATCCCGAAGCCGTGCGCGTGGTCCTGCGCTCAGGAATGCCCCTTGAACTCGTTGGCTGGGACATCAGCATCACCTCGGCGGTTGTCACCGAGGAACGTCGGGCAGAGATCCGGGCGTTGGACACGGTGCCGGCCAACTTCAGCATCGATATTCAAGCCACGCTGGCCCAGTACGCCTGGGAGGAGACACGACTCAAGGGCCCCGACTTCCCCGACCCGATCGCCATGGCCCACGCCATCGATCCTGCACCAGCGACGATGGAGTACCTGGCCGTCGACATCGCCATCGGCCCCGATCCCATGCGAGGCACGATGATCGTGGACCACTATGGATTCGCGCAGGGAACACCCAACGCAAACGTGGTCACCCACTACCCCGAAGACACCTTCTTTTTGGCGCTCTTCGAGTTGCTGGGCTGAGAACCGGAACGTCTCAGTCGTCGAGGAACCGACGCAGGTCGTGATCCATGTTGCGGGTCTCGATCCGCACGACTGAGCGGTTTGCGAGTTCGTTCAGGTGGCCGACGCCCCGAAGTGCAGCCACGAGCCCCAGGCCCAGCACGATCGTGAAGAGCATGGTGTTCGCGATGAGTTCGATCATGAGCATGAAGAGAAGATCGTCGGCTTCCCAGCGAACTTGAGGCACGCCAGAGAACCTTCATGGGACCTTTATCTCCGCTATCCCGACGGTGTCTGAACCCCCATGGTTTCCACAATCTGGCTCTGATCTGGATCGCACGACCAGCTGCCAACCCGGTCCTGCCCAAGAAGCGCCCGAATCTCTTCGTGACGGACGACAAAGCTGCGATCGGCGGTTGCCTGCGTGCGACCAAAGATGACGCC
>CAZFBD010000096.1:0-5678 GCA_964517125.1 uncultured Acidimicrobiales bacterium | reverse complement strand
GACGGACGACAAAGCTGCGATCGGCGGTTGCCTGCGTGCGACCAAAGATGACGCCGACGAGGTTGCCGTCCACATCGAACACACCACCGCCGCTGTCTCCGAGCGCCACCCGAGTATCAATTTCATACCCGAGCCTGCTCACCCGATCGGTGGACCGGACCGCTTCGATCCGAACGTCGACGGGCCGGAGGATGGATGCCGTCGTCGGTGTGGTCGACGGCCCTGCACCAGCGAGGACGACCTGCTGCCCAGCCTGCGCCGTTGCGATCTGCACGGGTTCGGCTTCGACCGCAGGAACCCGAAGCAGCGCCAGGTCGGATGCAGCCGAGAACACGACGACGTCGGCAGCCACGCTGCCGAACCCACCCGATACGGTCACGTCCCCGGCGCCCGAGACCACGTGGGCGGACGCGAGTACCCAACCGTCGTCGACGATGATTCCGGCACCCGAGGTCATCGAGGCATGACCACACGCCGTCGTTTCAAGCGAGACCGCCCGCTCGGCCGGAGCTGTCGCCGGTGTGTCTCCACACCCCGAGGCCAACAGGATCAGGGCCAGGCTGACACCGATTCGTCGTGCCCGCGCCCGCACACTCATTGTTGGGACATTGCCACGATCGCCGCCTGATGGCGCTTCATCACGCTGTACACGACGGAACCAACACGCCAGTCCGTCATCACGAGGTTCCCACCAACTGGCGCGATCTCGATCGAGCTCGGGAGCCGTTCGATGAGTTCGGTGGCCTTCTGTCGAACACGGCTGGAACGAAGAAGTACGAGTCCTTCGGACGTGAGCGCAAGAATTCGGTACTCGGTCGACGCCATAGCCGCAATGGCGCCACCGGCGATCGCCAGCCCGATCCGGCCACCCCATTGCTCAACGCCAACAACAACCGCCACCGCCAGCATCGCAAGGAACGCTCCAGCGGCATACGGCAACCACAGGTGGTGTCTCGTCCACATGTGCGCAAGCGCACGAATTCCTTCGTCTTCGGCGAGAAAGCTCTTTGTGGAGTTGTGCAGCGTTCGATCTCGGATGCCAGACAATGCCAGTGTCGCCACTCTCTCATCAAGCCGTGACGGTGGGGCCCGAAGACCCCACCGTCCCGGAGGGACTTTTCGCAGACTCAGCTGGACTGCTGATTCAGATAGGACCGTTCGGCCAATCCGTGCCATTCGGACACTGCATCGCGGTATTCACGCCATGGTCCGAGAATCTCAGCGAACTGTCCGTTTGAAGACGCAATATTGTCGAGCACCGACTCGGTCTCGTCGCGGAACGCTCCCATGATCTCCGGACTGAACTCACGGATCTCGGCAAAGCCCTTGATGGTCTGAAGATCACGCGGGTTGAGCGTGTCGTAGGTGGCCAACATGTTCGTGCTTGCCATGGAGGCCGCTGCTTCGATGGCCGCCTGGTACTGCTCGGGCAGGTTGTTGAAGGCTTCGAGCGGGAACTGGACCTCAAGAGCGGTTCCTGGCTCCCACCAACCCGGGTGGTAGTAGAACAGGTCGCCCTCGAGCTCATCCAGACCAAGGATGAGATCGTCCGTGGGTCCCACAAACTCAGCGGCGTCCACGCGCCCGGTTTGGATGGCCTGGAGGATTTCGCCACCGGCGACGCTGATCTGCTCGCCGCCGAGGTTCGTGAGAACTTGCCCGGCCATACCCGGAATGCGCATCTTCAGACCGTTGATGTCCCCGACCGTCTCGATCTCCTTGGAGAACCAACCACCCATCTGACAACCAGTGCCGCCTGCGGGGAAGCTGATGGTGCCGTACTCGTTGGCGTAGAACTCGTTGAGAATGTCGATACCTCGGGGGTTTCCGTTGAAGCCTTGCCACAGCCACGCGTTCTGCTGACGCTGGTTGAGTCCGAAGGGAACTGCCGTACCGAACTGTTGCACCTCGTTGATGCCGAAGTAGTAGTAGGACGCGGTGTGTCCCGACTGCGCTCCGCCATCGCGGACAGCAGGAAGAACTTCAAGCGGCGGCACAATCTCCCCACCGGGACGGGCAGTGATCTGGAACCGTCCACCGGTGAGGCGGCTGACCTGTTCGGTGAAGTACGTCGCGCCACCAAAGATGGTGACAAGAGCCGTTGGCCACGATGTCGCCATGTCCCATTCGATCTCGGGTGCATCCTGCGACGCTTCGATGATCTCGTCCTCGGTCGCTCCGGTCGACGTATCCCCGCTGTCAGAACCGCTGTCACCATCGTCGCCTGAACCAGCAGAGTTGTCCGACGGCTCGCCGTCGCTGCCGCAGGCGGCAAGAAGTCCGGCTGATGCTGCGAATCCGGCAACCCCGACTCCTGCCTTGCTCAAAAAGGACCGTCGCCCGAGTTCCGGAACCACGTCTTGCTCTTCATTACTTTCCACTTGCTTTCCTCCCTAGTTTCTTGCTTGTTGAGTCTTGCGTTCTGTGAACGTCACGAGCTGATGCTGTCGGGATTGCCGAACCATTCGATTGACGTGAAGGTGATCCCGTCAAACACTGCGAGAATCACGAGTGCGATTCCCTGGAGCACCATGAACGGAATCGCACCTCGGTGGATGTCGGCGGTGCGCACTTCCGGAGGCGCAACGCTCTGCAGATAGAACAGTGAGAAGCCGACCGGCGGCGAGATGAATGCCATGTTGAGGTTGACGGCCATCAGCATCGCGAACCAGATCTTCTCGGAGTCCGTGAATCCGAGCTCAGCCATGGCGGGCACAAAGATCGGCACGACGATGAACGTGATCTCAAGGAACTCGAGGTTGATCCCCAGAAGGAAGACGGCAACCATCGCGATGGCGACGAATCCCCACTTTCCACCTCCGACAGACGTGAGCCAGTCAGAAACCTGGTCCGACCCACCCAGCTCGCGAAACATCAGCCGGAAGAACGAGGAACAAAAGAGCAGCGTCATCACGAGGATCGTGATGTTCGCCGTCGACACACCGGCCTGGCGCAGCGCTGACGGTGTGAGCTGCCAGTCCGTGTTGATGTGGGTGGCGCCTTCGCTGATCAAGCGGCGGTCGACCAGTCGGTTCAGTCCAGTAAGGATCAGTGCACCTGCCACACCAACAGCGCCAGATTCTGACGGCGTCGCAACACCTTGGAAAATCGACAACAGCACACCAGCGATGAGTGCGAGCGTGGGCACGATGGACACGATGACCTCGGTCCCAAGCATTTTCGTCACCGCCATTGCACCAAAAATGACGACGAAGGCGAGGCCAGCTCCGATCAGGGCAAACTGCAGCGCACCCTCGCTGCCCGGCTTCGCTCCCCGCAAGATCAACACGAGGAACACCATCGACGCGAGGACGAGGGCGAGGAACGCCTTGGTCGCAAGCGACGGATTTCCCTCGAGCGATCGCTCCTCCGGAGGCATGACCGGCCCGCGGGACGGATTCAGCATCGAGGCCCCCAGAACGTAGGCCACGTAGAGCCCCGAAAGGAGAAGACCGGGCAGGAGAGCCCCAGCGAAGAGATTGAGAATTCCCACGCCAAGCTGATTCGCCAGCAGAATAAGGACGATGCTCGGAGGCAGAAGTTGTGCGAGCGTCCCCGAGGCGGTGATCGCCCCCGAGGCAAGCTTCGGGTCGTATCCGAGTTTCATCATTGCGGGAAGCGAGAGCAATCCCATCACGATCACGGTCGCCGCAACGACACCGGTGGCAGCGGCAAGAAGCGTGCCAACGATCACCACAGCTGCTGCGACACCACCTGGTAGAGGGCCCATCAGCAGACCAAAGGCCTTCAACAAACGCTCGGCGAGCCCCGACCGTTCAAGAATCGCCCCCATGAGCACGAACAAGGGGACCGCCAGCAAGGTGGAATCGTTGATCGCTCCGAACCAGAGGTTGCCCAAACCGGAGAGGGCTCCCGGACGAAAGGCTCCGGTCAGATCGCCCAGGAACGCGAACCCAACGGAGACGCTCGCGAACGAGAACGCCACGTTGTACCCAGTGAGGATCAGGCCCATGAAAATCGTGAACATCAAGAGCGAGAGAAAGACCCCCCAATCCATTCCAAGAAACGACTCGATGGCCAAAAAGCTGGCGACGGTGTGCACGACTACTCGATCCTCTGGAATTCGTCGCCCGTGGCCAGCCCGGCGTACTCACGCCGACCTGCCAGAACGAAACCGGTCTTGATGATTTCTGCAACGATCTGCAGGGCGAACAGGATGAAGCCCACCAGGATGAGCGCCTTGATTGGACCGACAGGCAACTGGTCGGCATCGGGCGAGTCCTCCCATGTCTCCCACACCCGCCATCCCGACGGCCATGTTCCGTCGCCGCGTCGCTGACCGAGTGCAGTGAAGGCATAGATCTTCAACAGAATTGTCATCGAGTACAGAAAGGGAAGAAAGAAGAAGGTGTGCATGACGAAGTCGAGCCATGCCTTCTTCCGATCCGACCAGTCGCTCCACCAGAAATCGATCCTCGGATTGATCGCAGCGCGGACGCCATACGGCAAGCCCAACAGCGCAATCACCCCAAACAGCTGCCAGGCGAGACTCGTGAGCTCGCCAAACTGAATGTCCTGTTCAAAGCGGGGATTGAGAAAGTTCGTCACAACGTTGATCAGCTGAACGATGAACACACCCCATGCGAGGATCCAGATGATCTTTGCGATCGCCGCAGCGATGGCTTCAATTGCGGTTCGTGCGGCGTTCAGCGCAGGCGGGACCAACGACAGGCCGACGACCGCAACCAGAACCGCCCATTGCAGAATCGACAAGTTGCCAAACAACCGCTCCGTGTCGACTGCAACGTGGCCAACCACAGCCGCGATCAGCGCACCAATAGCGGCGATGCCGATCGGGTGAATCGTCGCGAAGATTGCCACCGCCGGGCTATCGGCACTCACGTCGAGTTCCTTTTCGACCCGAACTCCTTCGAGCACGGACTCCAGGTCCTTGTCTTGGCTGGTCTCAGCCATGCAAGCCTCGACACCCTCCGGCGAAATGCACCATGAACTTCCCCTCCCCTGTCGCAGCAGTTCCCCCCGCTACGAACGACTCCATCCTTGACCGCACTGGTGGCCATCGTCCAGAGCAAACGGCAGGTTTTCAGCAGGCGGCCCGTGGAACGGGCTCACTCGCGGGCGATTGCGACGAACGGTCGGCGAACGGAGCGGCTAGCTGCCGGCCTGCGTCGCTCTGCTCGACGATTCTCCGGTGAGCCGGAGGGTGAGCTCGCGGGCGTATCGCCGCGAGACCGGAAGCTCCTTGTCGTTGACGAGCACGAACCGTCCGCTCGACGAGCTGCGGACTTCGCTGACGGCCGACATGCGGACAGCGTGCCCCCGATGAATCCGGACGAACCCATGTCGGCTCCATGCGTCAGTCAGGCGCGCCATGGTGTCGCGTATCAGGAACGACTCGTTTGTGGTGTGAACTCGTACGTAGTCACCGGACGCCTCGAAGCGCGTCACCTCGGATGGCAGCAACAAGACCTGGCGGCCCCCGCTGGTCGACACCGCCAGTCGATCTGGTTGCAGGTCGGGTTCTCGGGTCGCTCCGCTGCGGACGGCACACACACGTTGCACCGCGCGGCTCAGCCGGTCGGCGGCCACCGGCTTCCGCAGGTAGTCGACTGCGGCGAGTTCGAAGGCGTCGGACGCTGGTGTGTCGAAGGCCGTGACGAACACGATGGCAGGTGGTTCCTCGAACCGACCGATCA
>CAZFBD010000095.1:0-12437 GCA_964517125.1 uncultured Acidimicrobiales bacterium | reverse complement strand
CCGAAGACATCGTCAAGGGCGCCACCTACGAACCACGACCCGACGACTACGAAGCCCCGCCAGCACTACCGGCCATGGGCTCACGCCGCTCGAGGCTTATGGAGGGTGTGGGCTACAGGCCGGAGTAGTTGAGACGCCGAGCGATTGCACGTGTGGGGCGTCGCTATGAGAAGCTGGCATATCACGAGCATTCCGAGATCTAAAGGGCGATGGGCGGGTCTTAAGGTCCCATTCCCTGCGGCTCCGGCTGATGATTGTCTCGCAGTCGTCTTCCTTTGCACGCAGACCGTTACGTCGAGCAGCGGCCCGTACGACCGAATACCTCAAGTCTGCAGCCAACCTATGACAGCGAGGCGCTGCTGACGCTGAGCCATGTCCAGATAGTGATGTCGCGACGAAAGGTCGGTACTGTTGGTTAGTCAAGTTCGGAGGAGTACTTCTGGATCACACAGCGTCGCGACGCGAACCTATAGGCTTCGTCGCCATAAGCGAACTTGGAGGTTGTTCGATGAGGACGCGAACGATTTTGGCGGTAACGATCGTGTTGGGATTTGCGGCGGTCCTTGCTGCCAGCATCTCTCCTGCAGCAGCGGAAACGACCCTCTCTTGTGGGATTGGAAACACGGATCATGAGTGGGTTGTTGGTGTTGCAGGTACGTCCCGTCGGACCACTCTATTGATCAACGGCCGTCGGGTCGATTCTCAGAGTTCTACCTCGGGTGCGGCTGAGTTCGGCGTTCCAAAGACAGGAACGCCTGAGCTGCGCATTGAGGTTCGGTCAGGGAGAAATCGCATCGATTGCGGAACTGTGCAACAGAACCGTACAGCTATCACTTCTTGCGTTTCGCGAGTTGGCAAAGCTGGAAGTGTCGAGTTGCACTTCGATACCGACTGGCCCACGCCCTTTCGGGTTCGATCGAATGGGGACCCCGTGCGTGCGACAGGGATCCAGTCTCCTGATGCGCTCGACTTTGATCCCTATATCTACTTTCAAGCCGAGACAGGTTCTGACGAGGGCATATCCGTTCGAAGCAGAGGAGGCGCTAGGGTGCGATGCGTCTCAGACCTAGAAGCAGACGCAGCGGCGGTCGCCCAGGATCTTGAAATGTCTGTTGCGGAGGCCATCGAGCTGTTGACCTACGAGGAGGCGATCTCAGAGGCAATGCACGAGCTTGCGCAGGCCGGGCTCGTCACAGAGGAGAACTTCGCAGGAGCCGTACAGCGCGGAGGCCCACATGATGGTTTCGACCTCTACCTCAAGCGGAGCCAGCGTCTTCGAAATGCCCAGACTGACGAGCGCTCGATCGCAGAGGTCTTCGAGCTCTCGGGGGTGGATGCACTAGCGATCAGGGACTCCGACTGGTCCGAGGTAGAACTTCTCGAGTTCCAGAAACAGGCGGTCTCGTCCCTTGCTGACACCGGCCTCTATCGGGAGATCGTCTCAACAATCGCATTCGATGATCAACCCACTATCTCAATCGACGCCTCACCATCCCGTTCTGCCGTTGCGGAGAGGTTACCCGTAGGTTCGCCGCGGTCAGTGTTCGAAGTTCCAGTTCAAGTCGATGTGAGCGTACGGGCAACATCAATACCGCTAGTCCGTCCGGAAGGAATCTGGGGCGGATCAACCATCTGGAATGTGCTTCAGGCGCCCCCGAAACCCGGTACGCCCTCAGACACTCGGATCTGCACGAGCGGGTTCTCGGCTACCAAGTTGTCCAACGGCCGGGAGGGTCAGATCACTGCCCTACACTGCTTCGTCGACTTCGGGGCGGACGGGATATCGAACAACGGCGATAGCAGCACAAAGAAGGACCTTACTCTCAACCTGCAGAGCACTGTTCGCGATGTCGCATTCGGTCTGACCGATGGCAACGATCTTCCATTCATCTATGTCAAGGACGGGCCGGGGACTCAGACGAAGAAGCCCATCACGGGGGTGCTCGCAGCATCGGACTACTGGACCAACCGTAAGATCTGCCACTACGGTCAGACGACCAAGCGCTCGTGTGGTCGTATTTCAGATCCCACGATTCTGCAGTGGATCGATGGGGAGGTCTTCGGACCGATGGTCGCTGTTACCGGAGTCAATCTGGAATCCGAGACCGGTGACAGTGGTGGACCTTGGTTCGTCAGCACTCGCGCAGCCGGCATACATCATGGGCGCTACTTCGCCAACCGTGACAAACGCCTCTTCGTACGCGCATACGTTGCCGAGCAGGACCTGGGCGTGCAGATCCAAACGCAATGAAGTGTGGGACACTCGATATCCATGACGCACCACCCAGCGAAGCGTTTAGCGACGGTTTTGGCGATCAGTTCGGCTCTAGCGGCTGCCTGTGCTGACGGCGAGGCATCGCTGACCAGTCCAGAGGTGGTGCCTACCGCATCGCCTGCCGTTGCGGTGCAAGCGAAGACTGCGCCCACAACGTCTGACCCAGCGCCATCAGCTTCTGGCGAAGTACCCACAGCTACTTGGCGCCAAGAGGTGCACGGACGCAACTGGACAACCGCCAGTCGCAAGGGGATCGAGGCACGTCCAGACGGCCATTCCGACGTTATCATCGTCTACGGTATCGATGAGCCTTCGGATCGCATCTTCATTGGCGACAACTGTGGCGGAGTTTCGCGGCAGATCTATTGGTCCGAAGACGGCACTGAGTTCACCGTCGTTCCGGACTCTGCCTCCTACGTCGGAGACCCGGTCAGCGACTTCGACTCAATCGACACGCGTACCGGTTGCGGGGGTACTAACCAGACGAGTTCAATCCTGTTCATGGGCGCCGTAGTGCAGGTGCAAATGGATGGAACAGACCGTCTCAGCTTGGCCGGCAGCACCTCCGTCGGCCCCTGGACGCTTGAAGCGATCCCCTTTCCGGGGCACGAGCGCAACGCGCATGTCCCCTCGTCTCGCCCGAGCCCAGCTCGGCTCGCCACAGTGGGAGATCCGTACTCTCCCAGCTTCGTCGACGCCCGTAGCAACGATCCGGGTCGATTTCGAATCACCAACGACTGCGTCGTCTACGTCACCGATAGCCATGGGTCCGAGTACACCACGTTGTGGCACGAGGACGTTGCGTCGTTCGACGGTGACAGTGAGTCTGTTCACTTTGCCGGCCCCCACGCAGGACCCGTCACTATTCACGACGGCGATGCGTTCGCGGTGCTCGCCTCAGTGATGACCAAAGACGACCCAGCGTTCGATCAGCTCACGATCACCAACGCTCCATCCGACCTATGTCCAGATCAGTATCTGCTCGTCAACCGCGTGGACAAGTACGGCGACTGAGCTCCAAGGATCTTGCGCCACCACCGCACCTCCTCGTTCGCACGATCGAACAGCGGGTCACGACCATCAAGGCCACGCTGGAAGCGGCGGCCAACAACACCGGCGACACGAAGCTCATCGGTGAAACGGCCCTCGGTGTCGAGGGTGTGCTGAACGAAGGCCTGAACCATCACCTGTTCCTGGGCCGAGTCTTGGAGAAGGTGCGCTCATGACCACACTCGTCACGCTTTCCGTCATCGCCATCACCTTGCTCATCGCCGGGCTGGCCTTCTTCCTCTACGTGCTCGGCAGCCAACTCGGCCGCATCGCCACGCTGCTGGAGGAATGCGCCGAGCTCGTGTGGAAGATCAAGGGCGACACCGAAGCCATCGCCCCCGGCCTCCAGAGCATCAACAACACCGGAGGCGTCGTCGCCGGCGCCCTCCCCCTGCTCTACGGATTCGCCGAAGACATCGTCAAGGGCGCCACCTACGAACCACGCCCCGACGACTACGAGCCCCCGCCGGCAGTGCCCGCGATGGGAACCCGGCGCAGCCGCTTGATGGAGGGTGTGGGCTACCGGCCGGAGTAGAGGCGTCAAACTCGCCACCGAGGCCGCAGGTTCGGAGCACGGCCGCGTCGCCATGCCGAAGCCCAGAACGTCCAACATCCGGAAGTTTGTAATTCCCACGCCTGGCGCTGCGCCAAGGCCTGCACCTCGTCAAGCTGATTCAGCCGTCGAGTATCACTGAAGCTACCTCGTCGGCAATCTCGTCGATGCCGTAGTCGGCAGTTCGAAGTGCAACCCGATCAGCGAGCGACGGGCTGTGGCTGACTACCTCATCCTTCGATATCTCGTGCCAGATCGGGAGGAGCACCTGCCGATCGTTCACAGCCATCGTCACCAGTCCGTCGAGTTCGTACTGTGGCCAACCCTTTGCGAAGAACGGCTTCGAAACCACAACCAATCCGAAGCGGCTTCGCGCAATTCCGTGGTCGATCTTGCGGCGGAGGCTGTCGCCGATGCGGAGTTCGAACTCGTCGTACCAGACCGAGACTCCGCGTGCCTGAAGTGCTTCGGCGAGAGGCCGAACAACGGCTGCCTTGTCCTCGGAGGCGTGCGAGACGAACACATCGAACTTTGCATCATTCTTTGGCGCTGACACCTCCTCGGCGTTGCTGACCAACTGCCTGATGTCGGGTCTGCGGTCCTGAATTGGAGGCAGCGGAGTCAGCGCCGAACCGTTGATGACCCGGAATGTGGCACGCGTCGAGCCGCGCAATCCCTGCATGTCCACTACTGCGTGCCACCGGCCGGACGACGGGATCGGGAGCCGCACCGGCGACTTCTTCGCTAGTCCACCCTGATACCGGTGATTCTCACCTCGCCGATACCTGTTGAAGTTGGTCGTGTCGAGCAGTCGAACGTTTGCACCGTTCGTCAGCGTCACTTCCAACACGTCACCTTTTGAGCGATGCCCGAGGTCGGAATGAAGGAAGTTCGACATCTCTCTAACCTACAGCGCGACCGGGGCACACGAACACGTGTTCCATCCAGAAACTTCCCAGTGGTCAATCCGACGAACGCCTCTAATCGCAGCGCCCGTCAACACTCCTGGAATCACGCAGGCACACCGCTTCAACGTCTTTGCCGGATGCTGACGGCGGACGGCCTCGCCGATGGTCAGCGCTGGAACGCCGCCCCGAGGCGCTGCCTCCCTGCGAGCGCGGTAGAGATCGTGGTGTCGTGTCGAGTATCCGACGTCGGCGTCTTTGTATCTTGTGTCTCGGGATCAGTCGACCTCGTTCGCTCTCGTCAGCAGATCTACTACATAGTCAGTATTGAGCTTGCCTGCATCGGTACGGACCCCTGATTCCTTCCCGTGCGACTTGTGCAAGTAGAGATCTAGATCGTCGTACGGTTCTGCCTTCCATGAGATGAGTTCCTCAGCGAGCACTTCGAGCGTGGGTGACACGCTCACGAGGTCTCGGAAGTCGAACACTTCAACGACGCGTAGATCCCCCGAAGCAACGCTCTTCTCACTTCGCAGGTTGTCACAGACCCTTTCTCGAATGGCCGGATGCCAGACTGCGGGCGTCGTCTGCACCAATACCGCAAGTGGGTGCGCAGTATGAGGAATCTCATCTTTGAGCGTCTCGAGGCTACTGAAGACCTGGCCGAACTTGACCGACAGACGTTCGGCGTACGCATCGGCAGACGCTGGCGCCCCGTCCGGCAGGTATCGTTTGGGCGTTATGTGCGTAATCTCCATTCCTGCCGCGATCTGATCGCCAATCAGCACAGCGTCGCACTTAGAGCCGCCTCCCGGAATGTCATCCTCGTGGATCAGCCTCAGGCCGCTAGTCTGTTCGAAGTCATTGAGCATCGACCGAACTAGACGCTCACCGATTCGCCCGAACTGCGCCGCCACTTGATCCAGCGGAGTATCAGTAACAGCTGAAATCATCTGAGCCACCACGTTCGGATTGGTTGCTCGCTTCAGCACCTCGCTTGAGATGGGCATCTGGCGCCCGTCCTCGAACCCCAGGATCGGCCTAAACGCCAAAGGACCCAAGTCATGCGGTTCGCCACCGTCTGCACTTTGACACCAGTCGACGTAGCGCTCGACGGGCAGCACCGAGAACTCCCGCCAGCATTCCTCAAGGCCAGCGTCGATCCCGATCGTCGAATCGTAGATCGAGTGGCCCCTCGCGAATCGGTGCGCATACTCTCCCTGCGTCCTGAGCAGCCACTCCATCAGGGTGAGACCGGTCCTATCGCGAAACGCAGAGGCAGCTCCAACGGCGTCTTCGGCCTCGAATCGAAGCAGCACGTCAAACGTCCAGTAGAACCACCGCTGCGAATTAGAACTCATCCAGTAGAGCGCCGAAGTGAGCTGCCCTTCGATTTGTCCGCGAGCTCGGCTAGGAGAGACGACGTCACTGTTCATCCTTGTCGCAGCTCGGATCAGCCGCGCCGCGACTCCACCTTCGGATGGATCGAAGTCACGCTCGGTCAGCGATATGGCTCGCCGGGCTGCAAGCAAGACGGAGAGCGGGTGCAGGAGGCCCCACTGTTGGCCTGGATGGTTCGAGGCAGCGTCAGTCCACCAACGGTTGAGCGCTCTTTGGTCCTTGTCATCCAGTTCACCGATGAGGAGTTTCTGCTTTCCCTCCTCCACGGCGCTCAGTATCGCACTCGCGTGTACCAAGATTTGCTCGGGGTTGATGCCGCCCAACGACAAGTCGATGCGCTTAGGCGATACGGCCTCGAAAGGATCCGACACAGTTGGCAGGAGACTCGCTCCGCGCATTCCGCCCCCCTTTCCGTCTCAAGATGCCTGATCGACCAGCCAACAAAGAAGCGTCGGGCTCCGTTGTTCAAGCATCAACAAGCACTCTGACCCAGTCGCTGGTGGCAGAGCTAGAAACTCAGGGCTCATCACCGAGACATACCGGCATTGTCTCATCATCCCCGCCCACCTGAGACTACTAGGCCAGCGCCTTGGCAATCGACGCGAGCTGTTCGCCTGCGTCGATCTGAAGACCAGCGGCCATGGTCCAAGACGGCGGCGCCACCCGCCCGATGATGACCCCGAGATTGATAGACCCCAATCCGTCGTGGCTGGCGCGGAGTTCAAGGTCGGCCTCGAGGCTTCGATAGACCTTCTCGCCCTCCCAGCCCGACCATGATTCGGCGAGATCGGCGAAGAACGGGCTCAGCAGGTCGCCGTGTTCGTGAACGGTGCAAGCTGCTCGCCCACTTTCGATCACGAGTTCGGCCGTGAAGGTCCGCTCGAGATCGCCATCGAGCGTCAACACTCTCCCGCCCTCGCCAGCAATGACAACCACCATGGAGCAAGTCTCCTGTAGGAGCTCGCCTGGAACAACTCTCGTTCAAGGATGGGCCGGCGCTGTCTACATCCAGAGCGGCTACCCCAGCCGTGTCCTAACACGAGCGACCAACCCTCCGTCGCCGATGAGATTCGCTGCGCGAAGCACATCTCGCTTTGCTTCGCCGGAAACGGGTAGCGATGGTTCGATGATCATGTACAGCAGGTGATCGAGTGCCAGACCGGCTTCGTTGTGTGCGAGATAGTCGATCACGATGACGCCACCGTCCGCCAAGCCAGCTTGGTCCAGCGCCGTTCCTTCGATTCCGCTCTCGCCAGTCCGCTCGAACGCGGCCTGCATGAGCTCCTCGACCTCGCTCAACGCTCTTCGCACCAGCAACCCGACCTCGGTCGCGGTCGCGGTCGCCCAACGACGCATGGTTCGGAGCAGGTCGTCGATGTCTTCGCCCGACGCATCGCCACGGACCCCGCCGCTACGAGTCGCCACCACGGTGTAGGTCGTCCCAGTGGTATTGGTCCTGACTGCGAATTCCCACTCGGGCAGTTCCTCAAACTGTTGACCCATCGCTACCTCGCTCCCAAGGCAAGTTCGTACGCATCGACAGTGCCGTTGTCGAAGGCAATGAATCGAACGTGCTCCACCGTTGTTTCGGCAGCCCTGACTGTCTCCACAGCGATCTGTGCTGCGGCTTCCGGTGGGTAGCCGAAGATTCCCGTCGAGATTGCTGGGAACGCGATGCTCTTCGCTCCGAGCTCGTCGGCGCATCCGAGTGAATTCCTGTAGCACGCGGCGAGCAGTGCTCGCTCGCCGTTGTCGCCGCCTCGCCAGACGGGACCGACGGTGTGGATGATCCACGGGACGTCGAGCCGGAACCCGGGTGTCGCCTTGGCTTCGCCGGTCTTGCAGCCGCCCAAGCGCCGACAGTGTTGTGCGAGTTCAGGGCCGGCGGCTTGGTGGATGGCGCCGTCGACTCCCCCACCGCCCAGAAGCGACGAGTTCGCTGCGTTCACGATCGCATCGACATCTTGTTGTGTGATGTCGCCCCGAACGACGGAGAGTGTCGGTCCGTTCATGTCGCCGCCAGTTCGGCGCGGGCCTGCATCAGTGCGAAGCCAAGCAGATTCCGGCCCCGCCACAGGGATGGCTTCTCGGCAGCTGGGTTGTTCCGTCCCATCCCGATCCCCCAGATCCGGTCTCTCGGGCTCGCTTCCACGAGCACTCGATCGCCGGTTCCGACCAGGTAGCTCCGGAGCTCCTCATCCGACCCGAACTTCGCGATCGACGCCCGGCGCACGATGTCCTCCCGGTGGTCACACCAACGCTCGTCGGTGAACCCACGCACGCGGCGACCGCCGGCCTTCGCTTCGGCCGGCGACTTCGCCGCAAGGATCTCGGCGAGCGCTTCGTCGTCGTCGAACAGGCGCGCCTTCTCGGCCATCATGTAGTGCTCGGCGGTCGCATACGTGACGCCGTCGACGTCGAACTCCGCTGGCCACCATTGGCTCAGCACGTGCGGCCCGACATCTCCTGAAGCGGGGGCCGTGTGCCCCCAGAACAGAAGGAACTTGAGCCGCTCGCCGGCTTCCTCGGCAGACAGCAGCTCGTCGTAGGTCCAGACTCTCGGGCTCATGGTTGCTCCATTCCTGCTCGCTCGATCCATTGCGTCGGCACATTGGCCGTCAGCCACACCCCGTTGGCCGATCGGAAGAACGTGTGGCCGTCTCGGTGCATTGCCTGCGCGTCAACCTGCAGAATCACGGGCCGTCCGCGACGGGCGCCGACCGTGCGAGCGGTCTCGATCTCTGCGCTCAGGTGCACGTGCGTGCGGCTGCCCGGGACAAGACCATTCTCCATGATCGATTCGAGGAATCGCTCGACGGGTCCATGCCAGAGGACCTTCGGTGGTTCCTGCGGTTCGAGCTCGAGGTCGACATCCATCGAATGCCCCTGGGCGGCGCGGATGCGTCCGTCCACAAGCTGGAACCGCTGCTTGTCGTTCGTTTCGACGACGTGGGCGCGATCTGGGTCGGGTCGACATCGAGTCCGCCGTCGACTCGGAGTCGCTCGACCAGCTCGTCGAGTTCGACCCAACCGGCATCGTCGAGCACCAGCCCCGATCGACGCTGGATCGTGGCCCAGCAAGTACGAGAACCGCTTGCTCAGCCGTTTCGCTTCCGACGGGCTGCTCATGCTTTGGTCCCGATGCGAGTCGCCAGCTCCGGGGAGAGCGGATACGGAGCTTCCTCTGGCAGCAGCCGCCCGAGCTCCTGCATCTCGCCTGCCTGGAGATGGGCGTGGGCCTGCTGGGCGACGCCGGTGATCTCTTCGAACGAGACGATCCAATCCGATGCGTACCTCTGGATCGCGTCGCGGGTCAGCCCGACCTGAATCGACCGGTGCGGGAGCGAGGCGAAGTGAGCGTCTCGCTCCGGGTCCCACTGCACCCGAACCGGGTTCGCATCCATCAGCGTGCGGGCCTCGGCCTTCGTGAGCCCCTCCGGATGGCTCGAACAACTGTGGGCCGGCGCCCACTCGAAGCCATGCCGGCGGATGTCGAACGCAAACACGCTGCGCTGCCCGTCGTCCTTGTAGCTCCAGCCGCGTTCGGCACGTCCCGCCCTACCGTTGCGACGCCGGTGTGAATGCGGATCGACGCGATGTTGATTGTCGGCACGTCCTTGACAGTGATTTCGTACGGCATGAGCGTCGTCTCCTTGTTGATGAGTTGTTCGAGGTAGGCGAGCATTCGCTGCTGATGGTCGAGGTTCTCCTGAAGCCGCAACCGATGATGCTCGAGCAGCTTCGCTACCAGGTCTGGTTCATCCGACGCCAGGACGTCGGCGACCGCCTCGAGCGGCATGTCGAGCGAACGCAGGACCCGAATGGCCTCAGCCTGGTTCGCCTGACCGACGTGGTAGTACCGATAGCCCGTCTGCGGTTCGACCTCGGCCGGCACGAGCAAGCCGATGCGGTGATAGTGCCGCAGCGCCTTCACCGAAAGGCGAGTCATCTCCGAGAACCGGCCAATCGACACCAGAACGTCCATGTTGCTTTCCTCCCTCTGGGCCATTCTTCGCCCTCCCCCAAGGGGAGGGTCAAGCCCTCCTTCGCAAAAGCTTCCGAAGTCGAGGAGAACCAACCTGCAACAATGGAGCCGTGGCCTGGACGCTCATCCACTCCTTTCTGAACGACACCTGCCAGTACGGCGCTCCCATGATTCGGATGCCCGTTCCGGAAGACATGCCCCCGTTGCAGGCGGGCCCCTGCCCGGTCGGCAGCAGGTCAGAAATGTCCTTCGCCCTGCCGACCGCAGTCACCGAGCTACTCCACCGCCGCGGTATCGAGCACTCCTTCGGATCGCCAAGCAACCACATGCTCTACTGCCTTGGCGGCCCCGAGCTGTACCGGCATCCGGAAGAATGCGACGTGAGCGACGATAGTTGCGTCGACCTCATCCTCAACATCTGCGACGCTCATCAAACGATCTCGTTCGACCTGTACCCCTACGACCTGCTCCCCGAGCGCGGCGGATCCGGCCCGAGCGACCCACGCCAAAGCGGCACCATCGCGCTCCCCGCTCACGCCCACATCGACAAGGTGCTCGAACTCGTCGAAGAATGGCTCGACGACATCCTGCTCCTGCCTCGCTGACGGCACCGCCTGGTCGCTCGATCGCGCCGGCACCAGCTGCAGGATCCCTCGCCAAATCGGGCTGTCACACCTCCTCACGAGCAGGCTGGCTGGGGATCGCACCGGGTCAAGTACAGCCTCTGATCCGTCGAAGTAGATGGGATGAGGGGGAAGCAGGGAACCAGCACTGCTGCGGCGATCCGACCGTCGTGGTTCTACACCGTGCTGCTCTTGACCGTCCCCGTGCTCCTGTTGGCGCCCGGTTTGAGTCCTGAACGTACTGTGGTCGCCATCCTGTTCGTGATTGCCGCGGCGCGAGTGCAGTTCGCGATGCGGATAGTGGCGACGAACACCGAGGTCGTCGTCTATGGATTCTGGCGACGACAATCGTTCGAACGTTCCCGCGTGTGCCACTTGAAATTCCGACAGGATGCTGCCGGCACCCAGAGCGGATCGCTCTACCTATTCGTCGACAGGTTCGAACCAGTTCACCTTCGCCTGTACGGAATGCAAACGAGCAACCCGTCGGCCTTCGCCAACCATGCGAACAGCCTCCTCCAGATCAATGACGCTCAGTCGATTCGAACGGCGGAACTCGCGACGTCGTTCCTCCGGGCCACTGCCGCAGAGAAGCTGGATCACTACCGCAACGCTTCGGCCGCCCTCTGTGGTGTCGTCTACGGATGCCTACAGCTCGCCGAACCCACCCAGTTCGATTCGCAGGCTCCCGCCATCGCACTCATCGGGGTCGGAGCCGGTGCAGCCGTTCATCAGATAGCCAAACTCGTTCCGCTGCTCAGCTGGGAAGCGAGCGGTGGAGCGGACGCCATCCGAGAGCTCGACGACAGAAACGCACGCACGCCACAGGGCACGCACCGCTGACATGCCCATGGACAGAACTACATGGCAAGCGAAGCTCGCCGAGCTAGACAACGCATTCGCTCGGTACCCGCACGTTGGTGATGCGCTCGAACCTCCCGCAACCGAGGACGAGCTCTCTGAGGCCAACGCCGAGCTCGCACCGTTCCATCTTCCGGAATGGCTGTGCGACCTCTACCGCTGGCACAACGGCACCGACGTGTCCGGGCGCCTCGACTACTCCGTCAGCGCGCTCTTCGAGCGGCCGTTCCTTCCGTTGGAGAAGGCACTCGGCTACCACCGCGAATTCACAGCGACCGGCGAGCCGTTCTGGTTCCGAGAATTCACGTTCCCGTTCTGCGGTGTGGACAAAGACTACCTGCTGATCACCCTCGACTCCGAAAGCGGCCCCGCCGACCCTGCCGTCCTCTATTGGATGCTCCAGGACACACCCAACCGGATCTACGCCTCGCCCGAGGACTACATCGACGCGCTGCTCTGGCAGCTCTCGTTCATCGACGAAGACTCCTTCGACGACATCGGCAACTTCGACGGCTACCAATACGCCTTCCCGGCCAAACGGGCTGCTGGCGTGGCGATTCCCGAGTCACCACCGATGCGGCTGGATCGGCAGCCGACACACATCCACGGCGGGACCAGCGGAGCAGGCTGGACAGAAGGTTGGCTGGAACGGGCCGGTCTTGCCGATCACCTGATCGACGAGTCCGACCTCCCGCCACGGTCGGCCCGGCGCCTACCAGAGGGTCCGCCGCCGCATGCCGGACCCTGGGATACCAATCTCGGGTATCTCACCATGGATGTGCCA
>CAZFBD010000094.1:0-12496 GCA_964517125.1 uncultured Acidimicrobiales bacterium | reverse complement strand
CATCGAACCCATCAAGACTCGACACCGCAATCGCCGTATCGGCAATCGTCGGGCCGCTGTTGTCGGCGCCAGCGGGAACCGCCATGGCAGCGATTGGGACGGACAGCATGGCGATGCCGGCGGCCGCCTTGCGAAGGTACTTGGACAAATACATTTCTCGATCTCCTGTGGTGAGCGTGTGTATTTGCCCTACGCACAGTGATGGAATGATGGATGCAGAAAACCGCGAAATTGCTACAGGTTCACGCGGAAGCTGCCGATGCGCGCAGCCATTCAACGATCGGATCGACCCGTCCGAGCGCGTCTTTGTTGGCGTGCGACACCGTGGATCCCGCTTCGAGAAAGGCTGCCATTGCAGCGGCAACGGCGGGCCGCGCTGCGACCTGAGCCATTGGAGCCACCTGCGTCTTGACGGTGAAGAGCATCACGCCGCTGAAGGCGAGGCGGCGCAGGGTCTGCCATTCGGACCGGACGGTGAGCGTTGCTGCCCGCTCGGGTTCGTCGAACGTGGCGTGGACCATTCGGTCGGGCTGAAAGAACTCGTCGATGTCGTGGAAGAACCAGTTGCGTCGCCACACGATTCGGTTGACGGCAAGCCGGTCGAAGAAGCGGTCCACCTTGTCGGACAGCAGCGTTTCGTAGCCGTCGACGGGACCATGGATCTCCGCAAGCGTCTGGCCCATCTTCTCGGAGAGCTGCCATTGGTTCGGGAAGACGAGGGAGCCTCCGATGAGTCGCCAAGCCTCATCATCACGAGCCATGAGGATGAGGTCCTCGGGGACGGCCCGACCCGCTGCGTCCAGAAGCTCATGCGCCGAAGTTGCCGCCCGTCGGTCGATGCGTTGGCCGAGCGAGATTTCCATGAGGCCGATGAGCTCTTCGATTGCATGATCCCAACCGTCGTCGAGCTGCACGAGGTCCGTGTGTTCGTCGAGCAGCCGGGCCTTGTGTTCGAGCTCGTGTGGCGTGTGGGCGTCGGTGGGAAGCCACTTTTCGATCGGCAGCGTGCGAAGCCCCATCCGCAGGTGTGGCGGGCCCGGCGACACGTCCAGTTCGTCGAGCCAGTCGCAGCTGGGGTCAGGCGACATTCGACGTTGCGGCGAGCGCATGGTCCAGGTCGTTCCAGATGTCGTCGATCTGCTCGCAGCCCACGCTGAAGCGGATGAGTGTTGCGGGCATGGTCTCCTGGCCCGGGATCAGGGCCCGACGCTCCATGGTGGATTCGATACCACCCAGACTTGTGGCGTTGTTGATGAGCCGAGCCGACTCGACGAAGGCACTGGCCCGCTCGCCAGAGCCGGTCACATCGAAGCTCATCATTGCGCCGAACCCGTCCATGAACGAGGCCGCATGCGCATGAGTATCGTGCGAGGGCAGGCCCGGATAGCGGACCGTGTCGATCTGGGAGTGCGCCTCCAAGCGCTCCGCCAGGATCGCCGCGTTGGCCATCGATCGTTCCATTCGCAGGCCGAGGGTGCGGGCGCCCCGAGTGGCCAAGAAGGCTTCCATGGCGCCAATCGTTCCACCGTTGCGAACCCGCCGATGATAGAGGTCGTCGAAGAGCGCATCGTCGGTGACCGTGAGGACGCCGGCGAGCAGATCGCTGTGTCCGCCGATGAACTTGGTGGCGGACTGCATGACGATGTCGGCGCCGTATTCGAGCGGACGCTGCACGATGGGAGTGGCGAATGTGCTGTCGACGGCGACGATGCAGCCGTCGCGGCGGGGAGCTCCACAGATTGTGGGCAGGTCGGCCACGGTCATCAGAGGATTCGCTGGCGACTCGAGCCACAGGAGATCACATTCCAGCGCAGCTGCAGTCCAGGCTGCGGTATCTGCGAGGTCGAGCCGACGAACCGTCCACCGCCCCTGCTGTTCCCCTTCGACCGCCAGGCCGTTGACGGCGTGGTAGGGGTCCTCGGGGATCGCAAGCACGGAACCGACCGGAAGCGCATGGAACACGCATGCCACGGCAGCCATGCCAGATGAGAAGGCCAGGGCACGGCCGCCTTCGAGGCCTCCCATCAGCGCTTCAAACGCATTCTGGGTCGGCGTTCCCTCGGTGCGGTTGTAGTACCGATCGCCGGGAAGACGGAAGTTCGATGCGAGAACGGGCGGCGTGTTCAGCGGCTCGCCAGACTCCATTGGCCGACCGCTCCAGATCAGCCAGCTCTCCAGGTCCATGTCCGAACGTTCCATGTGCGCACCCTACGGCTCGCACGGTTCCCTCCGTGAAATCCGGCGGCGCGGTTGGCGTCTGCGGCGCCAGCGCCGATGCTGGTAGCCATGCTGATTCCTCCGATCGACCTCATGGGTGGCGAAGCCGTACAACTGATCGGTGGCAAGGAGCACGCGCTCTCCGCCGGGGACCCACGTCCCCTGGCCGAGAAGTTCGGCCGCGTCGGCGAAGTCGCCATCGTGGACCTCGATGCCGCACTCGGCACCGGATCGAATGCCGCCGTCATCCGAGACCTTCTTCCCCTTGCCCGATGCCGTGTGGGTGGGGGCATCCGAAGTGTGGACGCCGCCATCGAGTGGCTCGACGCCGGCGCCAGCAGCGTCGTCCTGGGCACGGCGGCCACTCCCGACGTGCTCTCGCAGCTGCCCAAGGATCGGATCGTCGTGGCGCTTGACTCCTTCGACGGCGAGGTCGTCACCCACGGGTGGACGAAGGGAACCGGGACGCGGGTCGAGGACAAGCTCGCCGAGCTTCGCGAGTTGTGTGCTGGCTTCCTGCTGACCTTCGTGGAACGCGAAGGACGCATGACGGGAACGGACCCCGAGGTACTGAACCGCTACCTGGCTGCTGCCGGAGACTGCAGGGTCACGTTCGCCGGGGGCATCTCGTCGGCAGAGGAGATCGGGTCGATCCACCGCTTGGGTGCCGATGCCCAGGTCGGCATGGCCCTCTACAAGAACGAGTTCACGGTGGGCGATGCGGTCGCAGCCACACTCCGCTCCGACCGGCCCGACGGTCTGTGGCCGACTGTGGTCACGAACGAGCGCGGCCAGAGCCTGGGCCTGGCGTACTCAAACCTGGAGAGCCTCACGGCAAGCATCGAGACCGGCGACGTGCACTACTGGTCGCGCAGTCGAGGCGAGCTGTGGCAGAAGGGGCTGACCTCGGGTTCCACGCAACGTCTGCTGGCTGTCGATTCTGACTGTGACGACGACACCCTCCAGTTCACTGTGACCCAGGAAGGCCGCGGGTTCTGCCACCTGCCGCAGACGTCCTGCTTCGGTGACCTCAGCGGTTTCGCCGAGTTGGAGCGGGTTCTCGCCAGCCGCAAGGCCGACGCCCCGGAAGGCAGCTACACCCGGCGGCTGCTGGAAGACCCAGCACTTCTTGCGTCGAAAATCACCGAGGAGGCAGAAGAGCTGAACGAAGCGACCGAGCACTCCGACATCGTGCACGAAGCTGCCGACGTGCTGTTCTTCGTCATGAACCGGCTGGCTGCCGAAGGCGTCAGCCTTGTCGAAGTGGAGCGCGAGCTGGATCGGCGCAGCGACAAGGTCACCCGCAGGGACTGAGCAGACTCAGTTCGACTCGTCTTCGGAAGCCGGAACGGCCTCCAAGTAGGCCGAAACCACCCAGCCAGTGGTTCCGTCGCTGATGACCTGCGTCCAGGAGCCCTTCGTCATTCCTGTCCCGGTCAGCAACTTGTCCTTCTCCACTCCCACCAGGACATCGAATGTGGTCGCCGGTCCGGAGCGGAGGTTCAGCCCTACGGGCACCCCGACAATCGCCCACATGACGGGCTCTGCCGGCTCCACCTTCGGCGCAACTTCCAGCGGCTCAGGAGCCACGGCGCTTGGGGCAGGCGCAGGCTCTGGACCCTCGACGGTCGTGCCCAACACTTCGACTTCGGGCTCTTCAGGCAGGACCCCGTCTGGCACAGCCGGACGTTCAGTCAGGATGGTTCGTCCATCCGGCGCGGCGATTCGGCCCTTCGCAGCACCGCTGCAACCGGCGATCAGAACGACCATGGCAACCAGCACCACAAGTGGACTTCTGAATGAATACAGCCGTGCTCGCATGGTTTCTCTCTCCCGTTGAGATCAAGATCGGCCATGGTCCGTTTGGCATGAGTGGAATGACTCAGACGAACTCGTGGCGGCCCGGCCCGGATGATCAGCGGCAGGTACGGTCGGGGACAGAAGGTGAGGATCCATGACCATGCGCCCATTTCGCTTTGCCGTCCAGAACGGGCCGTTTGACGACCCGAGCGAGCTTCAACGCCACGCGCTGGCGGTTGAAACATTTGGCTACGACGAGTTGTTCACGTCGGACCACGTTGGCGGTTCGTCGGTCGACCCGTTCATCCCTCTGATGGTGGCTGCCGCGGCAACGACGACACTCCGAGTCGGGCCTCTCGTTTTGAACAATGAGTTCCACAACCCGGCGCTTCTTGCCCGCACCGTGATCTCGGCAGATCAGATGACCGAGGGACGCGTCGTCGTGGGCATGGGAACGGGGTATGCGGCATCTGAGCACGATGCGATCGGTATGCCGTTGCTTCCGCCCGGCGAGCGAGTGACCAGGTTCCGGGACTCGCTGCTGATCCTTCGCCAGCTACTGGACGAGGGCCGGGCGTCGGCGCACACGACCCATCACGACATCGAGATCGATGACTTCGATGCTCGCCCGGCGCAGGCGCATGTTCCGTTCCTGGTTGGCGGCAACGGCCGAAGGGTGGTGACCATCGGCGGCCAGCTCGCCGACGTGTTTCAGTTCACGGGTCTGGGGACCAACCCGGACGGAAGTATTCGTGCAGCCAGCTTCGGTGTAGACGACGTTCTGGTCCGGGAGCAATGGCTGGCAGAGGCCGCCGGGGACCGCGATGTGGAACGTTCTTCCCTGGTGCAGATCTGCGAGGTCGGGACCGAGGTGTCCACGGCCGAGGCGTTGGCGGAGCGGCTCAAGGTCGAGCTCGATGTGCCCACGGACTCGCCGTTCGTGCTGGTGGGTTCGGTGGAGCAGATCGTCGACAAGATCGAGCGACTCCGCGAGCGCGTGGGAATCAGCCACTACGTCATTCGGGAACCGGAGGCGTTCGCTCCGATCGTGGAGCGGCTGAAGGGCCGATAGTCAGTTCAGCCGCACGATGTTGCTTCTGGCGATGAGTTCGCCGTCGGCGTCGCGGGCAACCAACTGCCAGGCGACGTTCCGGTCAGGCACGGCAACTCGTTGGCGCCGCACCTCGGGTCGCCGGAGCACGGCGGCGACTTCGGAGTTCTCGCCCCGACCGCGCCGGACCACCCAACCTGCGACCTCGACATCGGTGGGTTCGATCGTCCAGGTCAGCACGGCCTGACCGTTCTGCCCTTCGGTGATCGTGAGTGCAATCGAGGGTTGCACCCGCTCGCCCGAGGGAGGTTCGGTCGGCTCGGGTGGAACCGTGGTCGTGGGCGCCGCGGTCGTTGTGGTCTCGGGAGTCTGTGTGGTGGTTGTGGTGCTCGTCGTGGGAGCTACCGGAGTCGAGGTTGTTGTTGTCGCAGCTCCGTCGTCCGGTTCGACAACCGCATCCGCATCCGCATCGGTGCTTGCGGTGGGTTCGGTTGTTGTCGTCGGGGCCACGGTTGTCTCTGGGATTGTCGTCTCCGTTGTGGGAGCCGCTGGCGCCGTGCTGGGTACCGGTTGAACGGTTTGGACCGGCGCCAGTTCCACCACTTCGACCACGCCGTTCACGACCACGGCCACGGTTCCGGGTTCGAGGATCACACCGCCAACTTCGGCGGAGCCGTCGGGGCCCACGGTGATTCGTGTGCCTTCGGGAAGGAGCAGTCCCTGCGCTCCGTCGGTGACTGCGATATCACCGGGGATGGAGACCGACGTTCCCGTCGCCGCAGCAAACTCGAGTTGCGTCGGTTCGGCGGTCCGGGTCACGAGGAAGACCGCGCCCGCGATCGCCATCGCTGCCACGACCAGCACGGAAGGCCGCAGGAGACGCTGGAGAAACGGCGTTGGCACCGGTTCAGCCGCAAGCGAACGAAGGTGCGAATCAAGACGATCGGCAAAGACGGGATCGACCGACGGGGTGGCTTCGTTCGCCAGTGCATCGAGGCGGCGCTGCAGGTCGTCGTTCATGGAGCGCTCCCTTCGATGTTGTCGAGTTCTCGTCGTAGCGACTTCGTGGCTCGGCTGAGGATCACCGAGAACACCGCATTCGAGACACCCATCGCTCGAGCTGCGTCGCTGGTGTCGAGGTTGGCCAGATGCCGCAACGTGATTGCCTCCTGGTAGCGGGGCCGGAGTCGGCCGATCGCCGACCGCAGAATGTCGCCGTCGTGTAGCGACACGTCTGCGGCCGGCGCGTCCCCGGGAGCAAGTTGCGCCATGGCAGCCTGGCCCCGTTCACTCGTGGAACGTCCTTCTCGGCGGTGGTGGTCGATGGTCTTGCGGGCGGCGATCTGGAAGAGCCACGGTGCCAAACCGCCTGCGTTCCATTCGAAGGATCCGATCGAGCGATAGGCCGACTCGAATGTTGCCGAACAGATGTCTTCGGCCGCTGCCACATTCCCGGTCCGCCGGTGAGCAAACGCATGCACCCGAGGAAGGTAGTGGCGGTACAGCACAGCGAACGCGTCGGCATCCGTCGCAGCTCGAGCCACCAGTGCCTGCTCGTCGGGGTGAGTGGAGAGGGAACTCACCCGATCAAGACTGGCGCTGCTCACCCGGAGAACGACGGATGCCGAGGCTGGAAACACCTAGGCGGCGTCGGCCACGGGGAACCAAACCCGACGAACACGGGAGCGAGCGACCATCTCGTCTTCGTCGTCGAGTCCGAGGACTGCGTAGCGCACCAGGACGGTGTCGTCGGCGAGATCGGTGTCGATCGCCTGAAGCTCGTCGGCGCCATAGGTTCCAACCAGCTCCCGGCTGTTGCGGTTCACGATGCGCCACAGTTCGTAGCTCGTGGCTTCGTCAGAGGCGGTCCATTCGCACGATGCCTGGTTCTCACCGTCGATGATCAGCGCTGTGCAGCGCATCTGCAGAATGTCCCACTGCGGGTTGGGCACGTGCGCAGCGTTGGATCGGCTGCGGGCGACGTTTTCACCCGCAGCGTCCGTCACCACGACTCGGTAGCGGTAACGGACCCCGGGCTCACCGGTGCCATCGAAGGTACGGCGGTCGGAGAGGTTCTCGGACTCGTACACGGTGGACCATCCGGTGTCGTCAGCGCCTCGACGCTGGAGCGTGAGCAGGGCGGCCGTCTCGACGGTGGGGCGGGTCCAGACGCAATGCACGCCGGGGGTGCCTTCAGCATTGATCCGACCCCGGCATCGCAGACGGAGCTTTTCGATGTCGCGATCGGCTACCTCCTCGGCTTCGACGTCGACGACTTCGGCGTCCTGGGCAGCAACCGGCGCCATGGCGCCGATGAGCAGCGCAGCAATGGTCGTCAGCACGACCATGAGTCGCTTGAGTGAGGTGAACATGGAGAAGTCCTTTCGGTTGGTGCTCCCGTGAGGGGGCCTTCACCGGTTGGATCGTGGACCGCGCCGCGATCTTTCACTTCATGTTCGATTTTCTGGAGAATGGGCCAAATGGCCCACTCGCTCTTCGGCTGGTCAGTCGGCCGAACGCACCCACGCTGCGGTGTCGGCAGGCAACAGGCCATCTTCGATCGGTCCGGATGCAACCAACACGGTGCCCTCGGGCATGGCGACCGCGGCATCGCCCATGTTGACGATGACGACAACGTCGGCGCCGCGTTCCATGGCCAGGACTTCGTCACCGAGGTCGAGCATCTGGAACCTGCGGTCGGCGGCGAAGTGTTCGTTGCGAGTGGCGATGGCCCGCCGGTAGAGGGCCAGGATCGAATCCGGGTCCGCTGCCTGCGCCTCAGCCGACCACGTTCCATAGTCGGCCGGCTGCGGAAGCCACGGCGCAACGGAACCGAAGCCGAACGACGGTCCTTCGGTGGCCCAGGGAATCGGGACTCGGCATCCGTCGCGGCCGCGTTCGGTGTGTCCCGATCGTTCCCACGTGGGATCGTCGAGCACGTCATCGGGCAGATCCCACACTTCGTGCAGGCCCAGCTCTTCACCCTGATACACGTAGGTGGAGCCAGGGAGCGCAAGCGTGATCAGCGCTGCGGCCCGTGCGCGTCGGTTGCCGGCGGCAACGTCGAGTGCATCGTGCGGCCCCTCGGTCACCCACTTGCGCCACGGCACGTCGAGGGGCAGGCCATAGCGGGTGGCGTGGCGGACAACGTCGTGGTTCGACAGCACCCACGTGGAGGTGGCGCCGACGTCGTCGGCTGCCTTCAGCGAACGACCGATGATGGTGCGGAACGATTCGGCCGTCCACTTGGCTTCGAGCAGGTCGAAGTTGAACGACTGGTGGTACTCGTCCTGGCGCAGATACAGCGGCAGCCGCTCGGCGTGGACCCATGCTTCGGCGACCATCATCCGGTCCTCGTACTCGTTGAGCACCGACCGCCAGGCCCGGTTGATTTCATGCACGCCGTCTCGGTCCCAATGGGGGTGGTCGATCGGGTGCTCCGACTCGAGCAGTTCGGTCTTGCTCTCGATGTCGGGGAACGAGAGGTCCTTGATCATTCCGTGGGCAACGTCGATGCGGAAGCCGTCGATTCCGCGGTCGAGCCAGAACCGGAAGATGCTCTCGAACTCGGCCCGGACCTCGGGGTGTTCCCAGTTCAGGTCGGGCTGCGACGTATCGAAGATGTGCAGGTACCACTCGCCGTCGGGCAGGCGTTCCCAAGCCGGTCCGCCGAACACGGCTTCCCAGTTGCTCGGTGGAAGGGAACCGTCGGGCCCCTTGCCTGGCCGAATCACGTAGCGCTCTCGTGCCGGCGACCCGGGTGGCGACGCAATCGCCTCCTGGAACCAGGCGTGGTCCGAGGAGGTGTGGTTCGGAACGAGGTCGGCGATGACCCGGATGCCGCGCTGGTGCGCTTCGGCAATGAAGAGCTCGGCCTCCTCGACCGTGCCGAAGCGAGGGTCGATGTTGCGATAGTCGGCCACGTCGTAGCCGCCGTCGCGCAGCGGCGACTCATACCACGGGTTGATCCAGACTGCGTCGATTCCAAGGTCGGCAAGGTGAGCGAGCCGAGCTCGCAGGCCGGCAAGGTCGCCCTGCCCGTCGCCGTTTCCGTCGGCGAAGCTGCGGATGTACACCTGGTACACGACGCCGTGCTGCCACCAGTGCGACATGGGTTCAGTGGTAGAGGACAACACAAGCTCCTTGAAGGGTCCGGGCGACGTCAATGCGGCATCGCCGAAGCACACAGATCAATCGGCAGGCTGACCGCCGAACATGATGAAATCTCGCTGCGCCCGCCGCGCTGCAAGCTCAATCTTCGATGGTGGAAATGTCCCAGTCGCGGACCGGCATGGCATCGGGGGACTTCCAGTCCTCAATGCATCGTTCCGACAACGGCGCTGCCTGGCCCAGGCGGACCCGATCGGCCTCGCTGATGAACAAGCTCGGGGGAAGATGGGGTTCCTTCTGCAGCGAGCGGGTGTAAGCGTTCTTGTCGTTGGCGATGAGATCCCACGGGCCCTTGCCCATGGAGCAGCTGGTCATGCCGACGATGCCTCGGACCGAGCGGTTGAAATCGCCATCGTTGCCCATGGCTTTGCGACCGGCGCGACGGTCTTTGAGCTCTGCTCGTAGTTCTCGAAACCAGCCACCGACCGACATGCTCGATTCCCCTCTTCGATGGTGCACGTTGACCATCGAGCGACAAGGGCAAGAGTACAGCAAGTTCTGGCCGTCGCTCGGTCCGTACCGACCCGAGCCGTAGGGTGCCCTCGTGCGACTCCGCCAGGCTGGTTTCTCCTACATGCTCGTCATTGCCATGGCGATGTCCACGTTCAGCCTGTTCGCCCTGGCGGTGGTTGCGAGCGACCTCGAGGCCGAGTTCGGGCTGAGCAAGCTGCAGTTGGGCCTCATCGGAGCGGTCAACACCGGAGTGGGCGGACTGTTCGCTCCAATGGCCGGACGATTGTCGGACCTACTCGGCGGTCGGCGCGCCATCGGCGGGGTGTTGGCGCTGTCGTCAGTCTCCACGGCTGCCGCCGCACTTGCGCCCTCGTACACCTGGCTGCTGCTCGCCATGGGCCTCGCCGGCCTGCCCCAAGGTTGGGGCAACCCGGCAACCAACAAGGCGATCTCCACCGGGATCGGCGAAGCCCAACGTGGAGTGATCACCGGTGTGAAGCAATCGGGCGTTCAGCTCGCCACGTCCAGTTCGGGGTTCGCCATGCCGGCGGTTGCAGCTGCAGCCGGATGGCGTGCGGGACTGTGGGCGGTGGCGGCGGTTTCGGCACTGAGTCTGTTGGGGCTTCGGTGGGTCACGGAGCTCGATCAGAGCGAGAGTGGGCCTCAGGACAAGACAACAGACCGCGGCCCCTTGCCGGCGATCGTGTGGCGGGTCGCCGCCTACGGGTTCGTGATGGGCATGGTGGGTGGAGGCCTCGGCAGGTTCCTTCCGCTCTTCGCCGAGGAGTCGGTTGGCGTGACCGCTGCGACCGCAGGCGCGGTCTTCGGGGTGTCCGGGTTGATTGCGATTCCGTCCAGAATCGCCTGGGGCATCGCCCTCGATCGCGGGTTTCCCACCCGGCGAGCGCTCACAATTCTCGGCTTCGGCGCAGCGGTCTCCATCGCCATGCTCATCGGTTCGGCCGAAACGGGAGTCGCCCTGCTCTGGGTCGGCACGGCCCTCAGTGGCCTCACGGTCGGTTCGTGGAACACTGCAGCGAACCTCTCCATGATTCGTGAATCGGGTTCTGCCGGAGCGGGCCGGGCCACTGGCGTGCTCCTTTTCGGTTTCCTCATCGGGCTCACAGTGGGCGGGCCACTGGTGGGCTGGTCGATCGACCGCTTCGACAGCTACACACCCGCCTGGGTCGCGAGCGGTGTGATCTGCTTGCTGGCGGCTTCGATCGTTTGGGCCCGGAACGACCGAAGTACCCTTGCCTGATGGCTCGTGGTCGCACCCGCACCGTTTTTGTTCGCCGCGTCGGCGGCGGACAGGACCGACGCCGCCCCGATGACCTCATTGTCGAAGAGCCGCTGTCCATCCAGCTCGACGGCACCCTCGTCGCCACGACCATGCGGACCCCGGGCCACGACTACGAGCTGGCTGCTGGCTTCCTGCACGCCGAAGGAATGCTGGGCGGTGCCAGCATCGAAGTCGTGCGCTACTGCGCCGACGGGTCGGCGGTCGAGAGCCAGTTCAACATCGTCACCGTGGAGACCGGCGGCAAAGCACCAGCGCCGACCCCTCGTCTCGGTTCCACCTCATCCTCGTGCGGCCTGTGCGGCTCCGATGCGATCGATGAGCTGACCGCCCGCCTCTCCCCCATCGGTGCACCTCCGATGGATCCACAGGTTCTGGCCGATGTCGCCGACCGGGTTCGTGAAAAGCAGGAACTGTTCGACAAGACCGGCGCCGTGCACGCCGCCGCCGCCTTCGACTCCACCGGAACCGTCCTCGCCGTGCGCGAAGACATCGGCCGCCACAACGCCGTCGACAAGGTCGTTGGCCGCATGCTTCTCGACGGCGAACTTCCAGCTACCGGCCTGGGGTTGTACGTCAGCGGTCGGGCCAGCTTCGAGATCATCCAGAAGGCATGGGCTGCCGGTTTCGGCTCCGTCGTTGCCGTTAGCGCACCCTCGGCGCTCGCCGTGGAAACCGCCGAAGCCGGAGCCATCCAACTGGCGGGTTTCCTCCGCAACGGCGAAATCAACCTCTACAACTGACGAAACTCACCCTCGGGACAGTCCCACGGGCGGTCAACCCGGCGCACCCCGGGTGCATCAACGGCGAGGAAGGTGACAGGTGAGACGCGACCCCGGAAGTCATGTTGAAGATGACAGGTGAGACGCGACCCCGGATGTCATGTTGGCGAGGGATTGCGCACAGTCCTTCCCGGGGGCATCGCTCTAGGCTGGAGGTATGACTGCCGTATCTCCCTCTGTTGGCCTTGGTGTTCTCCATCTGTTCTGCAAGCCCACTCCCAGCTACGACGCTGCTGCAGCCATCGCTGCCGTCAAGGCTGCAACCGGCAATGACGCCCAGGTCCTGACCGTGTCCATGCTTGGGCACAAGGCCGACGTCGCCATCATGGCCCTGCACCCCGACTGGTGGGAGCTGCGGTCGCTGCAGAGTGCACTGCAGAAGGCCGGTCTCGACATCGTCGACTCGTTCGTGTCACTCACCGAGATCAGCGAATACGCAGCGGGCGTTCCAGAGGAGATGCGCAACATGCGGCTGTACCCACAGCTGGGCGACGTCCACGAGGACAAGCCGGCATGGTGCTTCTATCCCATGTCCAAGAAGCGCGAAGGTCACGCCAACTGGTTCACCCTGCCGTTCGAGGAGCGCAAGGAGCTCATGTACGAACACGGTGCGTCGGGCCGCAAGTTCAAGGGTCGCATTCTGCAGGTCATCACGGGTTCCACCGGTGTCGACGACTGGGAATGGGGTGTCACCCTCTTCGGCCAGCACCCCGACGACCTCAA
>CAZFBD010000093.1:0-12731 GCA_964517125.1 uncultured Acidimicrobiales bacterium | reverse complement strand
GCCATCTGGCCGAGCACCGGCAACTACGCCCGCGGCGGCATCGCCATCTCCAAGATCATGGACGTGCGCGGCGTTGCGATTCTTCCCGAGGGCATGAGCCGCGAGCGGTTCGAGTGGCTCGAACGCTGGACGATCAACCCCGACGAAGACGTCATCAAGACGTTTGGCACCGAGAGCAACGTCAAGGAGATCTACGACGCGTGCAACGAGCTCTCGCTCGACCCCGTCAACGTGATCCTCAACCAGTTCAGCGAGTTCTCGAACCACGTCGGCCATTACGCCGTCACCGGCCCGTCGCTCGAGACCGTCTTCAACGAGGTCACCAAGGACACCGGCGGCAACCTTGCTGCCTACGTGTCGGCCTCCGGTTCGGCTGGCACGCTCGGCGCTGGCGACTATCTGAAGGACGCACACGGAGCGAAGATCGTGGCGGTCGAAGCCCTCGAATGTCCGACGATGCTCTACAACGGCTTCGGCGAGCACAACATCCAGGGCATTGGCGACAAACACATCCCGCTGATCCACAACGTCACCAACACCGATCTCGTCGTTGGCGTCAGCGACGACTCCACCAACCGCCTCGACATCATGTTCAACACCCCGGCAGGCAAGCGCGTGCTCGCCGAGCGCGGCATCGACCCGATGCTCGCCGACATGCTCGTCGACTTCGGCTACTCGTCCATCTGCAACACGCTCGCCGCCATCACCGCCGCCAAGGCCATGAACCTCGGCTCCGACGACGTGATCATGTCGGTTGCCACCGACGGCAGCGACCTCTACAACTCCGACCGCGAACGCATCATGAGCGAGCACTACTCCGGCGGGTTCGAGGACAGCGACGCCAACGAGGTGTTCGAGAACCACCTGGCCGGCCTGCCAACCGATCACATGATGATGGGCGACGTCGAGCGCAACCGGGTCTTCAACCTGGGGTACTACACCTGGGTGGAGCAGCAGGGTGTGGACATCCCCGACTTCGAGGCACGCCGCAGCCAGGACTGGTGGAGCGGACTGCGTGGCCTCGCCGACGGCTGGGACGAGAAGATCGTCGAGTTCAACGAAGCAACCGGCGCAAGCCACGGCTGATCGACCAATCGTGTCCACCAACCCCTTCGTCCGGTATCGGGACCGCCTCGACAGCTACGCCGCAGTGCGCGCCGGGCGGATGAGCGATGCGCAGTTCGTGGAGCTCGTCGAGTCTTTCGACGCCAAGGTGTCGGGCGTGGAAGGCACCGGCTTCGTCGAAACGCCGTTGGTCGACGGTTCGGGGCTCGCTGAAGCCAGCGGGCTCGATATCGATCTGTGGATCAAGGCAGAGCCTCGGAACGTGGGCGGCTCACACAAGGCTCGCCACCTCTTCGGCGTCGCCCTGCACCTCCTGGTCGACGAGGCGCTCGGTGCTCCCAAGGCGGAGCGGCTCGCCATCGCCAGCTGCGGAAACGCAGCCATGGGCGCCGGCGTGATCGCCGCAGCCATGGAGCGACCGCTCGACGTGTACGTCCCGACCTGGGCCGATGCCACCGTGGTGGCCCGACTCAAGGATCTCGGAGCGACGGTCAACCCCAGCGAGCGCCGCGACGGCGAAGCCGGCGACCCGGCGTACCTGCGTTTCCGGGAAGCCGTGGACGGGGGAGCACGGGCGTTCAGCGTGCAGGGCACGGATACTCCCACCACGTTCGACGGTGGTCGAACACTCGGATGGGAACTCGCCGACCAACTCGACGACATCGATGCGCTCTACATCCAAGTGGGCGGGGGAGCGTTGGCAACCTCGGTCTCCATGGCCGTGCCCGGTGCTCGGCTGCACCCGGTGCAGAGCGAAGGCTGTGCACCGCTGCGGCGGGCGTGGGACAAGCTCAGCCCCGAGTTCGACTTCACGGCGGCAGCCGCCGAACCGAACACCTACATGTGGGCATGGGAGAACGAACCGCACAGTCTCGCCACGGGAATCCTCGATGACGTCACGTACGACTGGATTCCCCTGCTGCAGCGCACTCACGAATCCGGCGGCGAGCCCATCGTGGCCCCGGAACCGTTTGTGGAGCAGGCCTATGCGCTCGCCCATCAGCACACCAACATCCCGGTGTGCGCCACGGGCACGGCAGGCTTCGCCGGCCTCATGCATGCACCACCGACAACACGGGAACGCGTTGTGCTGCTCTTCACGGGAATCGATCGAACGTGACCGGGCTCAGCGTTTCGTCACGATGAATGCTGGTCCGCCGGTCCTTGACCTCCTGCCCACAGCGAGCACGATGGGTGTGTCATGACGGAGTTGTTCGCAGTTCACGAGGTCCAACGGGCCGGCCAGCCGATCCGCAACGTTCGGCGTCCGGCATCGGTACGGGAAGCGCTGCAGGAGCTTGCAGCCGACCCCGATTCGCGCCCTGTGTCGGGGGGAACCGATCTCCTTCTGGACCTGCAGCGGACCGATCAAACCGATCCGGTGGACCTCGTTGATCTCACGGGAATCGATGGGTTTCGTTCGATCGTCGACGACGGCGATGCCATCGTCTTGTCCGGAGGCGTGACGCACAGCCAGATCGTTGCTGACCCGATGTTCCGCGACGCGGCGCTGCCGCTGGCGCAGGCGTGTCTGGAAATCGGGTCGCCACAACTCCGAAACCGAGCCACCCTCGCCGGGAACCTTGCCACTGCCAGTCCCGCAAATGACAGCATCAGCGCACTGATGGCACTTGGCGCCGTCGTGGAGATCTCGGGGCTGAGCACGTCCGACGTTGTAGAGCAACGGCTGGTGCCCGTCGCCGAGTTCTTCACCGGCTTTCGCCAGACCGTTCTGGCTCCGGGAGAGCTCATCACGTCGATTCGGATTCCGAAGCTGGATGCCGGCGCCCGCGGCCTCTGGGTGAAGCTTGGGCTTCGCAAGGCGCAAGCCATTTCCGTCGTGCACGGAGGAATCGTGCTGCGGATGGACGGAGACACCGTGACCGGCGCAGCGCTGGCCCTCGGAAGTGTGGCTGCGACCGTGGTGCTGATCCAAGAGTTCGCCGATGCACTCGTCGGACAGCAGCTCGACGGCACCACGATTGCTGCCGCAGCGAACGCAGCAGTCGCTGCCATTGAGCCGATCACCGATGGGCGGGCCACCGCCGACTACCGTCGCACCGCGCTGGTCCCCGTACTCACCCGAGCGCTGCAGACACTCGCGGCAGGCGAGCAGGCCTCGATGTGGCCGACCGACCCTCCCACGCTGCGTTCCTCTTCGGAGGCGACGGCCCGAGGGCCCGCTCATCCCCAGATCTCCGACGAAACCGAGGTTTCGGTCCAGATCAATGGCGTCGAAGTCACGGCGTCCGGCGCTGCATCACGCACATTGCTCGACTGGATTCGCGATTGTGCCGGGCCCCGGTCGGCAGCACCGCTGTCCGGCGTGAAAGAAGGTTGCGCCGAAGGTGAGTGCGGTGCCTGCACCATCGTGCTCGACGGCGATGCGGTGATGAGCTGCCTCGTGCCTGCGGCGCAGGCCGACGGGGGAACGGTCAGCACGGTGGAAGGACTGGCCGCTGGCGGACTGAACCCGGTCCAGGCTGCATTCATCGACGAATTCGCGGTGCAATGCGGGTTCTGTATTCCTGGCTTCATCGTGACCGGTAGTCACCTGCTCCAGCAGTATCCGAACCCAACCGACGACCAGATTGAGCACGCGTTGAGCGGCAATCTGTGTCGCTGCACCGGCTACTACCCGATCACGCAGGCCATCCGCGCCGCTGCAAGCACCAGTGGTGATGCATCATGACCGTGGGTTCCGACAGCCGTCGCTTCGACGCCCACGACAAGGTCACGGGACTCGCCCGCTACGCCGGTGATCGGGTGGCGGCGAATGCGCTTGCCGCGCATGTGGTCTTCTCCGATCAGCCGCACGCCCGCATGCTGGCCATGGATGTGTCCACTGCAGAGTCGGCCGAGGGAGTGGTCGCAGTTCTGACGGCGGCCGACGTTCCGGTGAACGAATACGGGCTCACCATGTTCGACCAGCCGGTGATGGTTGGGCTTGGCGGAACCGACCGAACAGCTGTCGACTGCGCTGTCTCCCGATGGGAGGCCGACAAGATCGCCATCGTCATCGCCGAGACGGCTCCGCAGGCCCGGGCAGCAGCCGCGCTGATCGAGGTCGAATGGGAGCAGCTCGACATCGTCCCCGACATCGAGACGGCGCTGCGCAACGACACGATCGTGCACCCCGAGTCCGGGCCCGACAACGCATACCACCACCTGCGGATTCGAAAGGGCGAGGTCGACGCAGGGTGGGCGGCCGCCGACGTGACGATCGAGCACACCTACCACGTTCCCCATCAGGAACACGCCTACCTTCAGGTCGAGGCAGCAACCGCGTGGATCGACGACGAGGGCCGAGTCGCCGTGGAGACCGGTGGCCAGTGGGCCTGGGAAGACCAACAGCAGATCGCCCATGCGCTGGATGTCGACAGTGCCCAAGTCCGCGTGATCTACGCGGCCATAGGTGGCGCTTTCGGTGGCAAGGAGGACATGACCCTCCAGATCGTCATGGCGCTGGCCGCCCGCAAGCTTCAGGCTCTTGGCATCGATCGGCCTGTGCATTGCCGGTGGAGCCGCGAGGAATCGATCGTCGGCCACCACAAGCGCCACCGCGGCACCATTCACGCCCGTCTGGGCGCCACGAATGACGGCCGCATCACCGTGGTCGAAGCCGACGTGCACCTGGACGCTGGAGCGTACAACTACACGTCGAACAAGGTGCTCGGGAACGCACACCTGTCTGTCGCCGGTCCCTACGAGGTGCCAAACGCCCGCATCGATTCGAAGGCCGTCTACACCACCACTGTTCCTGGTGGTGCGTTCCGTGGCTTCGGCGGACCGCAGGGTGCGTTCGTGGCCGAGATGCAGATGAACAAGCTCGCCGAAGCACTCGGGATGGATCCCGTGGAGCTGCGCCGCATGAACTCGTTGAGGGACGGCAGCGAAGGCATCACGCAGGCGATCATGCCGGACGGTGTGACGCTTCCAAAGGTCATCGATCGCTGCGCCGACGACGCCCAGATGGATGGCGAGCTGTTTCCCGCCGAACCATTCGCTCCCGTCGCCAGCCTGCCTCCCGCACCTGAAGCGGTACGCCGAGGCCGTGGGTTCGCTGCCGGCTACAAGAACGTGGGCTTCTCGTTTGGGTTCCCCGAGCGGTGCGAGGCCGAAATTCACCTCCACGGCGACGACAGCGACGAGTTCCCACACAGCGCCGACCTCTACCACGGGGCGGCCGAGGTTGGGCAGGGAGTGCACCAGGCACTGCGGCAGATGGTCGCCGACGCAACCGGTGTGCCACTCGATCGGGTCTCGGGCCATTTCTCCGACACTGAAATGCCGGCGGCGGATTCTGGTTCGGTGTCGGCGTCTCGGATGACGTTCATGTCCGGAAACTCGGTTCTGGGCGCAGCAGAGGAGGCCGAGAAGGCCTGGCGCGACGGTGCCCGTCCGGCGATCGGAACGTTCCGCTACACGCCGCCACCGACCGAAGCTCTCGACCCCGAGACGGGCGTGGGGCAGCCGAACTTCAGCTACGGCTACATGGCGCAGGCGGTCGAGGTCAGCGTGGACACCGAGACCGGCCACATCCGGGTCGATCGGGTCACGAGCGCTCACGATGTCGGCAAGGCGATCAACCCGCGACTCGTGCAGGGGCAGATCGAGGGAGCGGTCGTGCAGGCGCATGGCTACGTCATGAGCGAGAACCTGCAGGTCGCCGACGGACGAATCCAGAATCCTCGATTCAGCAGCTACCTGATTCCTGGGATCGGCGACATCCCCGAGCACGTCGAGAGCGTGATCCTCGAACTCTCCGACCCACTCGGCCCCTGGGGTGCGCGTGGCATGGCCGAAATGCCATACATCACCTATGCGCCAGCCGTCATCGCCGCAGTCCACGACGCCACCGGCGTGTGGTTCGACGAGTTCCCCCTCACTCCGAGCCGAGTCCTGGCTGCCCTGCATTCCAGCTGACCGTTCCCCGCTCTCCCGAGTGTGCACGCGCTGCGCTCCGGCGATCGCTAGGTTCGGCGGATGACCGAACGTTTGACGAGCCGAAGCCGATCCGTTGCTGGGAAGGTGGTGCTCATCACGGGCGCAGCCAGCGGGATGGGACGGGCCACCGCGTTCCTCTTTGCCGACGAGGGAGCGCACGTCGCGGTCACCGATCTTCGGCAGGCCGATGTTGATGCCGTCGTCGACCGTATCCGCGAGGTTGGTGGCACGGCCCATGGTGCCGTCCTCGATGTCACCGATCACGAAGCGATCGTGCAGGTGGTCGACGACATTCGGGCCAATCTTGGCCCCATCGACATCGTCGTCAACAACGCTGGTGTCACGGCCGGAGGTCAACTCGACGATCCGGAGTTCGAGGACGAGTGGTTCAAGGCGCTCGACGTTCTCCTGACGCCACATCAGCGAATCGTGCGGGCCTGCCTCGACGATCTGAAAGCGAGCGGCGAAGGTCGCATCATCAACATCTCGTCCACCGAAGGCATCACCGCACAGCGAAACGCAACGCCGTACACGGCCGCCAAGCACGGCGTGGTTGGGCTCACCCGTTCGCTTGCCGTCAACCTGGGTGTCCACGGAATCACGGTCAATGCGATCTGTCCCGGCCCGATTCTCACCGGCATCACCGATCCGATTCCAGAAGACATGCGGGACACGTTCGCTCGCCGCCGAACGGCACTCCGCCGCTACGGAGACCCCGAGGAGGTTGCACACATAACGCTCAGCCTTGCCCTTCCGGCAGCTTCGTACATCACCGGTGCCGTCATCCCTGTCGACGGTGGGCTCACCGCCAAGAACGACTGACTGTCGACCGGTCGAACCGAACAATGGTTCAGAGCAGGTTCTGCCGAAGGTCGCTCTCGTAGTTGGCATCGTAGGCCTCGACGTCCATATCGAAGTCCTTGAAGCTGTTGGAAATCTGGCCCGGGGTGGGAAGGCCGTCGGTGCTCGGCCAGGCGTCGGGATCCCACAGGTGTGAGCGAATCATGGCTTTGCCACAGTGGCTGTAGGCGCGGTCGACCGTGACCCGGATGACGGTGGCGGGTGCCTTGGCGTCGATCGCATGTGAACTCAGGACGTCCGGATCGGTGGTGACGACCGCCCGGCCGTTCACACGGGTGCTGTCGATGCGGCCAGGAATGAAGAACAACAGCGACACACGGCCGTCCTGCAAAATGTTGCGCAGGCTGTCGAGTCTGTTGTTTCCCTTTCGGTCGGGAATTTCGAGTGTGTGTTCGTCGATCACCCGGACGAAGCCGGGCTCGTCTCCTCTGGGGGTGCAGTCGGTGCCGTCGGGGCCAACGGTCGCCAGGACACAGAACGGCGATGCCTCAATCATCTCCCGGTACACGGGAGCGATGTGATTCTGCTCTTTGGTTTGGGCGCCCAAGGACACCTCGCCGTAGAGAGGCAGAAGATCGTCGAGAGACGTGATGAGGTGTTCGTCGGATCCGGTCACATTCTCAGTCAACCATCCGCTGGCGAAAGATGAGCGAAGTCCATACGGCGCTGGGGTGGTTGCCAGAACGTTCTCTTGACCGAAACGCTCCGCACGTTGGTCGCTGGGGTGGAGCAATGACGGCCGAGCAGCTGTTGTCGATCGGTGAGGTCGCATCACAAACGGGCGTGACCGTCGCCGCATTGCGGCACTACGACGAGGTCGGTGTGGTCGTGCCAGCGACTCGAGTCGGCGGAAAGCGCCGTTTCGCCGAGGACGCGGTTGGACGTGTGAACTTCGTTCGTCGAGCTCAGCGGTTCGGCTTCAGTCTCGAGGACATTCGAAACATGTTGGCGTCTTCGGGCGGCAGCCATCATGGGCTGTTGGACGACCGAATCCGGGTGCTTCGCGCTCAGCAGCAGGAGCTCGCCAAGATGATCGTGCTGCTCGAAGGGTTGCAGGAATGCGGGTGTGAGGTCCTGAGTGAATGCACGGCCATGACCACGTAGGCCAACGTTCGCCGCCGAGCCGGTCGTGTGGTTCCGCGGAACCGTTGGCTAGAGCAGTTCGCCCGTGAAGCTATCCGTGATGAAGATGTCGTACGGTCGCTGGCGGACCCGAGTGGACCAGAACCGTTCGGCCCGCATGAGCTTCTTCAGGACCTGGGAGTCCTTGTGGAGGCGATCGGCGCGCGTGGCCACGTCCTCGACTGTCAGGGGTGGGTCCAAGTGCGGGTTGAAGGCTTCGAGCACGGGCTCGATCCACTGTTCCTGGCCGACGCGCACCAAGCTCATGACGGCCTGCTGGAAGCTCCCACGCCTGCTGGCGATGTCGGAGACGATTTCGACGAATTTCTTGCGTGCAACGGGGCGAAGCACACCCGGCATGGCCCGGTCGATGAAGCTGGCGTCGAAGTCGTAGTTTCCCTGCTCATCGAAAAGAAACGGTGGGCTGACATCGAACAGGAGCAGGCGATCGTCGACCCAACCGAAGTTGGAGAACTGAGCGTCTGGAACAGCGCGGGGGTTCTCAGTTGACTTCAGGATCAGCTCCGTCACCGCCTGGACGATTGGGTGATCGGCCGATGGCTCGGCTGTTTCCATGATCGACTCGACCAACTGCTCCGGGCGAAGCAGTGGCTGCACGAGCCAGATGCCGTTGCGGCCCACTGCGTTCGGAACGGCCCGAAGTGCGGTCTCGGCGACGTCGACGTGAACAGACAGGCCTGCCACGTAGGTTTCGAGCGCCTCGGTCAGAAGTTGTGTATCCCGATCGTTGTCTGTGCTGATCACACGTTTGACGACGAGTGTGGGGTTCACGGTTGGCCAGGCGATTGCCACGCCGTTCTCCCCAAAACCAAGGATGCTCAGCCCGTCGGCTGACCGCTCTTCGAATGCGTTCAGGACCGCTGTCTCGATCTCTTCGAGCTCTCCATCCGTGATTGAAAACCCGTCACCTGCCATGCACGACGATCCCGCATCGCCTCGGTCAGCGCAACCCAGACAATCCTGCAGCACGGCCCACACCGGCTGGAACTGCGAGACTGGAGGTCGACATGAAGGGGCCCTGCATTGCTGAATCGACTCGACGACTATCCGATCCACCAGACCCCGGAGCCGGTCGCCACTCCCAGCACGTCGGACCCAAATGTGTACGACCGCTACTGGTTCAACGGCTACAACGACGACGCCACCCACTTCTTCGGGTTCGGCATGGGCCTCTACCCACACCGCAACATCCTCGATTGTCACTTCAGCTCCGTGGTCGCCGGCGAGCGGCAGCATTGTTTCTTCGCGTCCCGTCGGGCGCCGCAGGAACGAACCGAGCTCGAGGTTGGCCCTTGCCGTCTGGAGATTGTGGAGCCCCTGCGAACGAGCCGGCTGATCATCGACGACAACCCGTCGGGTGTTGCATGCGACCTCACGTTCTCGACCCGTACCTCCGCAATACAGGAATCCCGACAGACGCTCTGGAACGGTGACCGGCGGGTGTTGGACAGTACCCGATTCGACCAGTTCGGCACGTGGAACGGCACGATCTCGACACCCGATGGCGACCTGTCGATCGTGAACCACCGGGCAACCAAGGACCGCTCGTGGGGTGTTCGTAGCGTCGGCGAGCGTGTTGCCTACGGTGCGCCGAAGATGCCCGGAGGGGTCTTCTTTCTGTGGGCGCCGTTGTTCTGGGACGACCATGTCAGCCAGGCGATCTTCTTCGATGGTCCCGATGGCCGACCTCTCGTCCGGGAAGCGATGACGGCACCCCTGTTTGACGCAACGGCAGACGTGCCGGCTGAACTCGCCGATGTCATGACTCATATGGCCGGAACGACACACCGCATCGACTATCACCCCGGCACCCGGCTGGCCCGGCGAGCCGAGCTCGACCTGCTCGGTCTGGACGGCGAGCTTCGAACGATCGAGTTGGATCCGCAGATGCGGTTTCATTTCCGGGGCATCGGCTACCTGCATCCCGAATGGGGGCATGGCATGTGGAAGGGTGAGCTGGAAGTTGGCGGTGAATCGTTCCACCCTGACGAGCTCGATCTGCTCGCCATGGACAACATTCACGTCCAGCAACTCGTGCGGGCGACGGATGGGAACCGCACGGGCATCGGCGCGCTGGAGCAAATCGTCCTCGGGCCATACGCTCCAGCCGGGTTCACCGAGTGGTTCGACGGGGCGCGGCCATGAGTGGATGGCCGCCCAAACCCGACTTTCCGCTCCGGGAACTCCTCGGGTTCGAGGTCGACGTTGTCGACGGCGTTGTCGTTGGCACGTTGGAGCTTGACGAGCGGCATCTCAACCCGAACATGGTTGCCCATGGCGGTGTCTGTTTCACGTTGATGGACACGATCATGGGTGCCGCCGTGATGGGTGCCGTGCCGGAAGGGCATGCGTGTGCCACCGTCGAGATGCAGACTCGGTTCCACAAGGGAGTGAAGACCGGCGTGCTCACCGCCCGGGCCGAGGTGTTCAACGCAACCCGGCGTATCGCGCACGCCCGCGCCACCACCGTCGACGAGGCCGGCGACATCGTCGCATCTGCCACTGCAACCTTCGCGCTCTTCGAGCCTCGCTGACGTGAAGCGGCTCCCCGGCATGGGGGCAGAAACACCAGGTCAGGGCAGGAAGTCTCCAGACTCAAGGTCCACACAATGCTGCAGGTGGCGCTGAATCATGGTGAGGAACATGGCGTCGCTTCGCTCCTCGGCGCTGCTGTAGGTGGCGCCGATCACCGTGATCATCAGTCCGTGCATCGCGGCTTCCCGGTACCGACTCCAGGCATCGTCAGCAGCCAGATCGATACCCAGCGAGCCAAGCCGAAGGCGGAAGTCCTCCACGAGTTCGCGCTCCCACGACCTGCGATCCTTCGTGTCCACGCTTCCGCCGAGGAAGTAGGCGAGGTCGGTGAGGAGGTCGCCTTCTTGAACCGTCTGCCAGTCCACAGTGATCGCAGCATCGGGAGCGAAGAGGATGTTCTCGCTACGCAGGTCGCCATGGTTGAGCGTGCGTGCTCCATGGTCCTGCTGGGCGAAGTGGACGTGGTTGGCGATATACCGTTCGCCGAACCGGATTCGCTCTTCGTCGAGGCCATGGCCGAAGCGCTCGAGGAACCTCGGCCATGCATCGACCAACAGTGCCTGCAAGAACTCCGCCGTTTCCGGATTCTGGGGAGACATCACCCAATCTGAAGGGGTCAGGGTCTGGTCGCCATGGAAGGATGCGGCGAGCCTGGCTGCCTGTTCCATCACCAGGTGCGTGTGCTCTATCGACTCGCCGACGAATTGGCTTCCAGGCTCAGCCGGAGCCAGATCCTCCATCACGATGAGCATGGCTGACCCTGTGTCGTCGAGCTCGGTGGCGTAGACGGTTGGCGTTCGCATCTGCGTGCGGTCAGCGAAGTTTCGGTAGAACAACACCTCCTTGCGGTAGATGCCGCCGCCCGCTGCCCGCCCGCGAGTGGTCGGATCGAGCGACGGATACTTGGCGACCACCGTGGTCGGGGCGCCCGACGGAGCGTCCTCCAGCGTGAGGGTGTGCCGAGCGTTGTCGCCCATCTTTCCCGTGCCGATCAGCTCCCAACTGGAGTCCACGACACGTCCGTCGCCAAGCACATCTGCGGCTCGTAGGTGCCGGTCGAGCATGGCGGTGTCCAACTCAGCAGGGGTGGTCGGGAAGCCGAACTCATTCACGGCGTGAGCGTAGCCGTATGAATTTGTAGACGCCGTTCGCTTGGTTGTCGTCGGCGTCAGTTGGGCGAGCGTTGGGTGAGGATCGTTGTGTGGTCGAAAGGGCGTCCGCCTTGCGGAATCCGGATCGCTTCGATCTTCGGGCCGTGGAACCCGGCTGCCGTGAGCTCACGGCCCACGGCTGCAGGAAACAACTCGTGGGCCGTCGTGACCTTGTGGTCGAACGGTGTGCCGTGCGCCGCGCTCGTTCGCGAGCCGAAGAACGAGATGAAGAGCGGTGCGTCGGGCGCCAGAACCCGCTGCCACTCACGGAACACGCAGCCGAGCGAGTCGGGATCGAGGTGGATGATTGCGTGCCGCGAGACGATGCCACCGAGCGACGAGTCGGCGTGGCTGAGCGACGTGAGGTCGCTCAACTCGAACTGCAGGTCCGGGAAGGCTCGCCGAGCCTGCCGCAGCTGGCCCAGCGAGATGTCGGCCCCGAACGCGTCGAGCCCGAGACCTCGAAGGTGATTCACCGAACCGCCCGGACCACAGCCGACGTCGAGCACCGGGCCGCGCTGGAGCCTCGCCTGCTCGGCGAATACCTCGAGCCAGCGAAGTGACTGTTGGTCTGCATCCAGCTCGTGCAGGAACAAGAATGCGTACGTTTCGGCGATTGCGTCGTACGCCGCTCCAACTGTTGTTCTCACCCCCGCAGCATCGCACATCGGTCAACAGTCAACGTGGGGAGAACACGCCGAGTCGAGACCGCCGGAACGAAAGCGAATCGAGGGTCCTGCGAAATGCGGCCCTCATCCGAGGTCCAGGCTGGCCTCAACCCGCACCCAAGACCACTCCAAGCGCGCTGACAACCACAAGTGGGGACAGGCCTCTTCTCCAATCGCGAAGATGAGGAAGCGACGCAGGCCGTTGAAATCAATGGTTCACAGCAAATAGTCACCCACCCACCGCGGTCGTTCAACTACACCCGGGGCCAGGCCCCTGGTGTGGGGGTTTGCGCGCTGGGGGTGGTGGCGGGTGTGGCTGAAATGGGTTGATTGGGTTGATTGGGGGCTGACATGCTGGCTG
>CAZFBD010000092.1:0-13062 GCA_964517125.1 uncultured Acidimicrobiales bacterium | reverse complement strand
TCGCTCACTTACCAAGTTCGACTTCGTCGAACTCGTCGAGTGGCACGTCAGTCAGTCAGACCATCGCTGCGGACTCGCGCTTCTTCGGCGTCGATGTGGGCTTGCAGGACGCGGCCGAAGAGTTGCTCTGTCCGCTCGAGACGGCCGATCACGTCTGGCATCTCCGTGTACGCAAAGATCGCAGCGTGCCGTGGCTTTGAGTCGGCGGCGACTCGGCTGACCGAGTGAAGCGAATAGCGCCCGCGGAAGATCTGCATGTCGCCCGGCCGGAGGTCCAGTGTGTTGATGCCAGAGCGCCCGCCTTCGAGCACGCCCTGAATGTCGTTGAACCCCTCGTCGCCATCGGTGCGAATGTTCGGCACGTACTCGAACAGGCCACCCTCATCGGCTTCCTCGACGAGCACAGTGACGGCGAACTCGTTGGTGTCGAAGTGCCAGGTGAACTGCTGGCCGGGGTCGAGGATGTTGGCGGTGAGGCCGGCGAGCGGATCGGCATATGGATGGAGCTCGGGGATCTCCAGGCAGTCGGCCAGGAAGCGGGCCAGCTGCGGGTTCTCGAACATGACCCGCATGGCGGTCGTGTCCTCCCACGAGTCGCCGGGGATGAATCCGCTCGACCGCTCGAGGAAGGTATTCATCGGGTGACGCTCGGGATAGTCGTCGTTGTGGTGGAAGTGGAAGTACGGGTTGATCACCTGCGTGGAGAAGTGGGTGGTGTCCTTGCGGTCCCAGATCTCCCGGCCGAGTCGCTCGAGCGCGTCGGGGCGAACGAGATCCTTGATCACGGCGCAGCCCTCGGCCCGCAATCCCTGGCGGGCGTGGTCGACGATCGTGGCGTACGCCGCCGAGTCCGGTTCGTGGATTGGGTATCGGTCGAGGTCGACAAGCTCGGCGAGCGTGACCGGGGCGTCGTGCGTCGGTTCGGTGAGGGTCATGTCACTTCTCCCAGTGGGGGATCCAGTCACCGTCGAGGCGGAACGACAGTTGGGCATCGTCTTCGATTCGCTTCGCCACGTGGAGTTCGCCGACATCGGCGCCATAGCGCTCGGTCGCACGCTCGAACGTGTCGTAGGCCCGCTGCGTCATCGGCAGGTCGGTGCCGACGTTCTCGCTGAGCTCCATGGTGAGGCCGAGGTCCTTCATGCAGAGGTCGAGCGTGAAGCTGGGGTCGTAGTGACCGGCGAAGATCGACGGGGCATCGTGGCGGGCCACGAAGCTGTCGCCGACCGAGTCCTTGATGGCGTCCCACAGCACGTCGAGTTCGACGCCGTTTGCCATGCCGAGCGCGAATCCTTCACCGATCGACGCGGCGGCGATGAACCACAGCTGGTTGGTGACGAGCTTGGTGACGTTGCCGGTGCCGAGCGGCCCGCACTCGATGGCCCGGCCGAGGTTCTCGAGGACTGGGCACACCCGGTCGAGATCCTCCGGTGTACCGCCGGCGAAGAGCGTGAGCTTGCCGTTGCGGGCGCCGTCGACGGCTCCGGTGACCGGCGAGTCGACGACGGTCACTCCGTCGGGTGTCCGTCCAGCGAGCTCGATCACGAACTCCTTGCGGTTGGTGGTGAGGTCGACCCAGATGTTGCCGGCGGACAGCTCGGCGAGGGCACCACCGTCGACCATGACGGCCTGCACATGGTCAGGCCGGGGAAGCGAGGTCATGAGCAGGTCGGCCTTGCGGGCGCAGTCGTTGGCGTTCTCGGCCCGGTGGACGCCCCCTGCAACGGCTGCGTCGAGCGCATCGTCGTCGATGTCGAAGGCGTGGACTTCGTATCCGGCTGCGGCGAGTCGGGTGGCCATTGGCCCGCCCATGTTGCCGAGGCCGACAAAGCCGATGATGTCGTTCACGTGGGTCTCCCATCGAGGCACCGGTGGGGTGCAGGTAACGACAGCGTAAAGATGAAGCAACGTCGTGGTCAATCGATCAATTCAGGCATGGTTGCATGACATCACCTCATCCGTCACCATGGTGCCTGGCACCTTCGGAGCGAATGGTGCCAGGCACCTTGAGGAGGAACGTGGACCCGAACGTGAGTGATCGGAACCTGCGGGCCTTTGTGGAGGCCGCCCGATTCGGCAGTCTCACCCGGGCCGCTCAGCACCTGGGACTTGGGCAGCCGGCAGTCAGCCACGCCATCTCCCGCCTGGAAACCGGCATGGGAGTCCGGCTGCTCGAACGCTCCCGAAGCGGGGTTCGCCCCACCGCGATTGGCGCTGAGCTGCTGGACACCGTCGACCACGCCTATCGGTCGGTCGATGCGGCCGTCCGCTGGGCCATGACTCCACAGAACGACGGAGACGTCGGCATCTCGGTGTCCACCTCGCTTGCGAGTTGGTGGCTGCTGCCACGACTGCCCGAGTTCAAGCGGATGCATCCCGACGTGTCGCTGCGGCTGGTGACCGCCGACGCCGACGAGTCCGTCGACCCCGACACCGTGGACCTCTGGATCCCACTTGGCCCGGTGAATCGACCGCAGCTCGTGTCCACATCGCTGTGTGAGGAAGCCCTCGTCCCGGTGACGTCGCCAGAGCTGGCGGCCGACCTGGGCCGGCCTTCACCCGAAGCGCTACTCCGAGCGCCGCTCCTCCACTTGGAGGAACGGTATGCGCCTCGCTTCGACTGGATCCGCTGGTTCGCCCATCACGACGTTGCCGCAGCCGGACGGCTGCCGGGCGACCGATCGAACGACTACAGCCTCGTGCTCCAGGCTGCGCTCGATGGGCAGGGTGTGGCGTTGGGCTGGATGCACATCGTCGCCGACCTGATCGACGAAGGCCGGCTCGTCGGCCTCGCTGCACCGGTGGTCACCGAGCAACCGTTCACGATCCTGCACCATGCGAGCCGCCCGCTCTCCCCCGGCGCCGCTGCCCTCCGCCAGTGGCTCGTCGACGCCATGGCAAACTGAGGCCCATGGCATCCAAACCAAGCCGCACAACCAAGAAGGCTCGCTCCATCCTCCGGAACGACACCGTGCATCTTGCGGTGCCCGGCGAGCGGCTCCTTCCGGCCGGCAGCGTCGAGCCCGACACCAGCCTTGCGAACCGAGTGCGCCGAACGGCGTCGAGCGGTTCCGCCGACGCGTTCGTTCTTGCGTTCCTCGATGGCGAGACCGCCGTTCTCTCCACCAAAGCGTCGAACCCAGGCCTGCCAGACCGACTGATCGGACGCGCCGGCGGTACACCACACGTGCTCGAAGACTCCGACCATGGGCTCACGCTGACCCTGGACGATGTCGACTACCGCGTGTCCAGCATTCATGCCGCAGCGGTTCGAACACTGTTGGCTTCGCGCCCCGAACCCGCTGAGCCTGTCGAGCCCGACACGACTGAACCCGACACAGCGGGACCCGACGCGGTCGAGCCGATGCTGCCAAGCGACGCCCAGACCGAACCAGCCACCGCCGACAGCGACGACACCGCTGACACAGAAGCCGCAACAACCAATGCTGAACCGGCTGATGAGCTCCACAACGACGTCGATGACCCCAGCCCCACGTCGACACCTGCTGTCTCGAAGGCCGACCCGATTCCGGTTCTGGATGCCGACTACGAACCGCAAGGCCTGGTCGAGTCACAGGACGACTGGAACGACGGCCCCCAGGTGCCGGTCAACAAGACCACCACGTGGGCCAAGCGACTCCGCCCCGACGCCGACATTCTCTACGCCGTTCCTGCGCATGCGGAACAGCCGGTGCTTTCAAAGGAAGAGCGGGCGAAACAACGCACCCTTCGGTATTGGTGGCGTCCCCAACTTGCCCTTGCACGACGAAGCATCGAAGCCGACGCCGAGAGCGTCGTGGTGGCCTTCGACCCGCTGGGGGCGATCGTGTTCGCGGCGAATCGGCGAAACCGCGCTCGGCCCGATCGGGTCGTGCTCGAACTTCGTGCAGACGGTGGTCTCGAGAGCTTTCTGACACCAATCGACGAGCACAGTGGCCGTCTGACCGTGGGCGACCGAACGTTCATCGTGGATCGTTTGTACCTGCGAAACCTCGGCGCCTTCCTGCAGCTCGACGACAGAACCGCTGGCATGGCGCCGCTCAAGAACGCCTGGACCGAGGTCGTCCGAGAGTTCGAACAACAGATGCGACTGCCACCGGAGCTGGTCGGAACGGTGGAGAAGCGCTCCAGGTCGACCATGCAGTGCCAACGACTCCTGAAGGGCAACTGGGTGGCACTGGCCACGCCAGCTCATGCGTTGGCTCACGAGGCCAGCGGGCAGTCGGAAGGCAACCGCGTGGTGGCGTTCACCGACGTTGGCCCCATGTTGTTCTCGGCGAGCCGGGGCAACCCCGGCCTGCCCGGCGACCTCATTGGCCCCATCGACGATGCATCACCGATCAGCTTTGGCCCCCACGATCGCGAAGGTGGCGTGCTGTCCTTCAATGGCCGGGAGTTTCTGGTCCCCCATGCCTACGCCGACAGCGTGCGGAACCTGATCCATCAGATGTCGCAAAGCTGAGCGTCCCCGCACGTTTCCTCCGTTCGGCAACGACCCTCACAGCTCGGCGAGGTTCCGGTTCCGAATCGCTTCACGCCACGTGACCCGCGTGCCGCTGCGGAGCAACGAATACCGGTAGATGCGACCGGCCAGGCGGACCATGCCGACGATCGACACAGCCAGGATGAGCAGCGAGACGGCGACCTGCCATGTCGGCATGTCGGTCATGGCCATCCGGTACGGAAGCAGCACCGGCGAGGTGAAGGGAATGAAGGAGCCGATCGTGACCGCCGGGTTCTCTGGTGCGGAGAAGCTCGTGGCGCCAATGAAATAGCCCGCCAGCAGCGGAAGCATGACCGGCAACTGCGCGCTCTGGGCGTCCTCGATTCGGGAGACCATCGAGCCGACAGCAGCGAAGGCGGTTGCATAGAAGCCGAATCCGAGAATGAACGTGATCAGCAGAATTGGGACCGTTCCCCAGACTCCACTGGGGATGTCGATGTCCTCGACCAGTGCGAGTCCCACGACCATGCCGAGCACGAAGATCAGCATCTGGGCCAGGGCCAGCAGACCAAGTCCGACGAGTTTTCCGGAGAGGAGCGTTGCCGGCCGCACGTGCGACAGCAGAATCTCGACCACCTTCGACGACTTCTCCTCGATGACGCCCATCATCATGAAGGAGCCCCATGTTTGCAGCAGTACGAAGGTGGCGAGGCCGGCGACACCGGCAGCGGCGACCCGGACAATGAACTCATCGTCGCCGCCATCGAGACGGACCTCTTCGATCTCGACTTCGGAGAACAGCCCGCCGATCTCCTCCGAGGTGATGTCGAGCGCGTTCGCCCGATTGTTGAACTCCACCTGCTGCGCCACATTGCGTATGTAGCCATCGAGGGTGTTGTCGGGGAAGCCCTCCCAGGTCAGCGTCGTTCCGGAGAACAGCACGTCGATGTCGCCATCTTCCAGGGCGGCCACACCGTCGTCGGTCACGATGGTCGTCGGCGCAAGATCGTCGTCTCCGATCTCCAGGAAGGTTGCGTAGTCGGCCCCTGCACCGTCAAGCCCGATGGTCACCTCTCGGGCTTCGTCATCGCCGCTGATGAGCGACATGACAATGGCAACCGCGATCACGCCCAGGAACATGACGCCGGTAATGGCAAGGAATCCCTTGGAACGCCCTCGGGTGGCGAGTTCACGCTTGGCAATGGTCCAGATCATGCTGTCACCTCGGCTTCGGTTGGTGCTCCGGCTGCCGAGACGAGCTCGACGAACACCTCGTCGAGCCCCGGGGGTTCGACGCTGATTTCCGCCACAGAACCTCGGGCGAGGGCGTGGGCGATGTTGGCCCCGACATCGGCGGTTGCAGCGAGTTCCACGACGGCACTGGTGTCATCGCTCGACCGGACGATGCCTTCGAGCGGCTCCCAGCCAGACGATGGTTCGTTCCATCGGACACGAAGCCGACGGGTCGGTGAGGCCGAGCGGAGGTCGGTGATGTTGCCGGACGCAATACGCCGTCCGGCCGCCACGATGACGACCTGTTCGCAGAGCCCCTCCACGAGATCCAGTTGGTGGGACGAGAACAGCACCGACGCTCCGTTGGCGGCACGTTCGGCGATGATCGCCCGCATTGTTTCTGCGGCAACCGGATCGAGGCCGGCGAAGGGCTCGTCGAGGACGAGAAGGTCAGGGTCGTGCACGAGCGACACAGCGAGTTGAACCCGCTGTTGGTTTCCCCCGGAGAGTTCCTGCACGAGCGACTCGGCGCGGTCCGTGAGGCCCACCTGCTCGAGCCAGTGATCGGCACGTTCGCCAGCAGCCGTCTTGGACATTCCGGCGAGTCGACCGAAGTAGACGACCTGCTCACGGACCTTCATGCGGGCGTACAGACCGCGTTCCTGGGGCATGTAGCCCACACGCGTGCGAACGGAGTCGTCGATGGTGGCGCCGTCCCAGCTCAACGTCCCCGCGTCGGGCCGGACCATGCCCACGATCGACCGCATCGTCGTGGTCTTGCCGGCGCCATTTGGTCCGAGGAAACCAATGAGGCCGCCACGAGGCACGTCGAGACTGACGTCGTCGACCGCCTGCACATCGCCGTAGCGCTTCGACAGCCCGGTGATTCGGAGTCCAGCTCCGTCATGTTGCATTCCGTCCATGTCTGCACCGTAGGCGCCGATGACACGAGCGGTCATCGGTCGCACGGGTGGTTGCCGCATCCCCCGCAGGGAGGATCCGTCGGCCGTTGGTGCTGTCGCAGACTCTTAGCGGAGGGCCCCGGCGAGAAACTCGGTCGTCTGACGCCACGCCACCGCTGCTGCTTCGGGGTTCGACGAGGGTCGGCCCGGCTCGGCGAACCCGTCGGCAGTGCCGTCATGGTGTTCGAATCGGAAGTCTCGTCCGGCGAGCTGCAGCGAGAGACCAAGATCGGCAACGTCGAGGTCGTCGACATTCGCATCGACGTCGGCCCAGTGGCACAGATAGCTCGACGTCGATCCCTCCATGGGGATCGACTGGGAGCCGTAGTAGGTGGCGACGGCGCTGACGTCGTCGGCGAAGCGGACCGAAAGCCACAGCGCCCACGATGCTCCCGGGCCGAAGCCGAGCACACCGATGGGGGCCGCTGGGTCGGCCTGAGCTCGACGAAGAATCCCAACGCTCGATTGCACGAGGGACGCCACGACGTTCATGTCGGTCTCGGCCAGTGCGTTGAGGGCCTGGTCGGTGTCTTCGAAGGTTGCACCGCCGAGCAGGTCGGGGGCGAGCACGGTGAAGCCGGCATCGGCCAGGGCGTTGGCGGTGTCCTTCATGTCGCGGTTGAGGCCCCAGAACGAGTGCAACAACAGGACGCCCGGCCCGGGCCCTTCGCTCGGGGAGATGAAATAGCCGGTGCCGGACGGTGGAGCGTCAGCCATCGGCGTTGGCGAGGATCAGCGCCTGGGCAACGTACGTGGTCGTTCCGTCCCAGGTCAGGGCCGGCGATCCATGCAGCTCATATCCCTGCTCGAGCAGGTCGGAGACCCGCTCACAGAACGCAGACGTGTCGGGACCGGTGAGCAGGCGATATCGGAGCCGCGGCGTGTCCTGTGTCATGCCTCAAACCTATCCTGAGACTGGTCAGCCCGGAATCCCCGCAAATAGAATCGACCCTTCACCCAGCAGCGGAGAAGGCCCATGACCTACGCCGGAGATCTCACACCCACCGAGGCGCACTCCATGCTGATGGATCGGGCAGACGCGGTCATGGTCGACGTCCGTTCACAGGCCGAGTGGGTCTTCGTCGGCCGACCCGACATCGCCGATCGTGTCCGGTTCGTCGAGTGGACCCAGTGGCCGACTGGCAGCCGCAACCCGAACTTCGTTGCGGACGCTGCCGAAGGCGTCGACCTGGACGCTCCCATGATTCTGCTGTGCCGTTCCGGGGTCCGTTCCGTGGCGGCCGCCCACGAGCTGACGGCAGCCGGATACACGCAGGTGTTCAATGTCCTTGAGGGGTTCGAGGGCGACATCGACGGCAACGGGCATCGATCCACCGGTTGGCGCGGCGCCGACCTTCCCTGGACCCAGCGATGAACCCGAACGAGGGCTCCCCCGGCGAGTCAACGATTCTCATCCGTGGCGGCGTCACCAGAACCGGCTTCGACGAGACTGCCGAGGCGATCTTTCCGACGTCGGGGTACGTGTACGGCAGCGCAGCCGAAGCCGAGGCGGCCTTCAAGGGCGAAACCGAACGCTTCATCTATTCGCGCTACGGCAACCCCACCGTGGCCATGTTCGAGGAACGCCTCCGACTCCTCGAAGGTGCAGAGGCGTGCATGGCAACGGCCAGCGGCATGTCTGCAATCTTTGCATCCCTCGCCTGCCTGGTGAACGCCGGCGACCGGGTCGTCGGGTCCCGAGCCCTCTTCGGCTCCTGCAGCGTGATCCTCACCGACATTCTTCCGCGGTTGGGCGTGGAGACCGTCCTGGTCGACGGCACCAACCTCGACGAATGGGCCAAGGCCCTCTCGGTACCCACGGTGGCCACCTTCCTTGAGAGTCCGTCCAATCCGGGACTACAGATCGCGGACATGGCTGCGGTCGCACAGATGACGCACGCTGCGGGTGGTCGGCTCATCGTCGACAACGTCTTCGCCTCCCCCGTGTTGCAGAAGCCCCTGACCTTCGGCGCCGATGTCGTCGTGTACTCGGCGACCAAGCACATCGATGGACAGGGGCGGGTACTCGGTGGTGCCGTGCTTTCCACGACCGAGTATGTGGACGAGCTGCTCATGCCGTTCCTCCGCCACACCGGCCCGAGCCTGTCGCCGTTCAATGCCTGGACGCTGCTCAAGGGCATGGAGACACTTCGGCTCCGGGTCGATGCGTCGGCCGCTTCGGCGCTGTCGATCGCCTCGAAACTCGACGGCCACCCAAAGCTCGACTCCGTGCTCTACCCGGAGCTCCCTTCTCACCCGCAACACGAACTTGCGATGCGCCAGATGTCCTCGGGCGGCACGGTGGTTGCTGTCAACATCTCGGGCGGCAAGGACGAGACGTTCCGGTTTCTCGACGGGCTCTCACTGTTCGACATCTCGAACAACCTGGGTGACTCCAAGAGCCTGGTGACACACCCCGCCACCACAACCCACCGGCGGATCGGTCCCGATGGTCGGGCGCTTGCCGGAATCGGCGAGTCCATGGTGCGCCTGTCGATCGGGTTGGAAGAACCAACCGAACTTCTCGACGATCTTCTCCACGCACTCGACCAGGTCTGACCGCGACGCGCCGGCACACCTCCCGCCGGGCATGGTCGCAGTACCGACACCTGGGCTTGGTACATTCGTTCCATGGCCGACAATCAGCTCACCCAGGCGACATTCGATCGTCTGAAAGAGGAACACGACGACCTCACCACTCGGGGACGGATCGACATCGCTCGCAAGATCGAGGTTGCCCGCGAACTGGGCGACCTCTCGGAGAACGGCGACTACCACGCCGCCAAAGAGGAACAGGGCAAGATGGAAGGCCGGATCATGTTCCTGGCCAAGATGCTCGAAACCGCCGAGATCGTGGAAGGTGGCGGCGGCGACACGGTCGGCACCGGAAGCGTCGTCGAACTTCGCTACGAGGGCGACGACGACACCGAGAAGTACCTGGTCGGGTCCATCGAGGAGCGCCGCGAGGGGCTCGACAACCTCTCACCGGGTTCACCGCTCGGCGAAGCCCTCATCGGTGCCAAGGCGGGCGATGTCGTGTCGTTCGAAACGCCTGCGGGCGGCTCACTCAACGTCGAGGTCGTCTCCGTCGAGTAGCGGAGACCGAACATGGCACTCCCCCGCCACATGACCGATGCGCTGCCCCTCGGGATTCCGGTCCCGATTGCCGGCCGCGGAGACATGCGGGTCCATGACCTGGGCGGGGATCATCCGGGACCGGCGCTCCTGCTGTTGCACGGATGGAACATCGACGGCCCGACAAACTGGGCGAACGTCGTCGGGGATCTGGCCGATCGCCGGCGGGTGATCGTCATCGACCACCACGGTCATGGCAACGGCGTGCGCCCCGACGGCCAGTTTCGACTGGAGCACTGCGCCATCGATGCGCTGTGTGCCCTGGATCAGTTGGGCGTGGAGGACGTCATCCCCGTCGGCTACTCCATGGGCGGTGCCGTTGCGCAGCTGCTGGCACGGCGTGCACCGAAGCGCTGCCGGGGAATGATCACGGTCGCCACCGCCGGCTGCTTCAACACCACACGCTCGGAGCAGATCCAGTTCGCCGCGCTCTCCTCAATCGCCGCGGCTGCGCGCCGGACACCGAAACGTGCGCTGCGCCCCATCAGCGAACGGGTCATGCGTATTGCCTGCGCTCCGTACCCGGACTGGGTCCTCGACGTTGTCCGTGCCGCCGACGCGGTGTCGCTGCTCGAAGCCGGCGCCGAAGTGGGTCGGTTCGATTCGCGCAGCTGGTCGGCCACCATCACCCAACCGACATCGGTCATCGTCACCACGCAGGACACGGTGGTCTCGCCCGCAAAGCAGCGGGCGTTTGCGGAAAGCCTCCCCAACGCTGAACTCATCGAACTCGATCACGATCACGACATGCCGTTGCGTTTCAACCGACGATTCAGTGATGCCCTGCGCACAGCCGCCGACTCGGTCGTCACTAGGATGGATCCGTGCATTCCGATCGCCGAACACCCCGAACAGTCGGCGTCATCCGAGGCTTCTGCTTCGTCGTTCTCGCCGCCCTCCTGACCGCAGCGTGCGCCGCTGTCGAAGGCGACGACATCGGTTCGCCGATCTTCAACGGCACCCTCTCGGACGGCACCCCGATCGACCCGCCGATCACCACGCTCCCCATCCCGGAGATCAACGCGATACGTGTGCCCGTGGATCACTTCTCCATCCAGAACGCGGTGAACGCCGCGCAGCCCGGTGATCTCATCCTCATCGATCCGGGGGTGTACACCGAGGAGGTTCTGATCTCGACCCCCGACGTCATCATCCGGGGCCGCGATCGGAACACCGTGTTCATCGATGGGCTGCACAGCGCCGGCACCGGCTTCACGGTCAGCGCCGATGGTGTGGCAATCGAGAACCTGACGGTGCGCAACTACACCACCGATGGCATTCGTGTCGGAGCGCTTGGCGCAACGCCGGTCATTGGGTTCCGTGCGTTGCATGTGACGACCTCCAACACGGGCCGAAACGGGCTGGCGGTCGCGAACTCCACCGATGTCGACATCCGGTCATTCTGGGGCTCTGGCCATGCGGCAGCCGGCATCTCCATCACGGACTGCGCCGTGTGCACAACCGTTGTTGAAACCAGCCTGGTCGAGTTCTCTGGCCGTGGCATGTCCGTGGTCGACGCTGCTGGCGCCGTCACCATCATTCGTTCCACCGCACGCAACAACCGGGTGGGCATGGTCGTCGAGAACGGTGTGGCCACCACGAGCGGCGTGACCATCGCCGGGTCCGTTGTGCTGAACAACGGGTTCACGAACACTCCGCTGCTTGACCCCACCTGGGATCACGGATTCGGGGTCGGGCTCCATGTCGGCGGTGCCGTTGACACCACCCTCGTGCAGAACCGCATCGCCGGAAACACCCGTGTCGGAATCCTGCTCGGCCGGAACACGTTGGGGTCCAGTGACCTTCCCGTGGACACGGCCGTCGACGGCAACGAAGTCGCCGAACATCCAGAGGGCGATGTCGTGACCGATGCCGAATGGCTCGGGAGCGCGCACGGAACAATCGTGTACCAGAACGGCCCCGTGCCTCCGGGCATCGAAGGCATGCCCGACGCCGACTCGGCGATTGGGGTTCCTGCTGGTCCGGTACAGCTTCCTGAGCTGGCTGGTGTCGTCGTCCCCGACGCCTGACGTCTACTACTTGGCGTCTGGGGCTGCGTTCCGGGCCCGGCGGTTTGGACCTTCGAGCTTGATCATCATGACCAACACGGTGATGAGCACCCCGCCAGCGACGATCCACCACCACACCTGGAAGCCACGGGTCTCGGAGGTCCACACCACCCGGAACTCTTCGGGCCGGTCATCGTCGAAGTGCCATACGACGGTTCGTCCCTGGATGATGTCGCCGTTGTGTTCGGTGATGACCTCGGGGGCGATCACCCGAAACTCAGCGACCTCCCAATTCGCGTCGCCAGCGACGAAATCGTCGGACGCCAGCATCTGATCGGCAACGGAACCGGCCGGGACAAACACCGCTTCAGTGCGCTGACTGTCGAGGGAACGCAGCGAGCCGCCGCTCACCAGCACGGTCTCCAACTCGGCGAGGGTTCCGTCCCAGGTTGCGTCGATACGACGGCGGTCAAGTTCGCCGTCGGCGACGAGCCCCACCCTGTTCTGGTCGAGCTCGAAGTCGAACGGCAGCTCGGCCACGTCGACGCCGCGCACGATCTCGTCGATCTGACCGCAGCCGTCGCCGCCCCAGAGTTCCTGCTGCAGCTCGTCGGTGCAGACGACCGTGGCTTCCGCTCGAAACTCGACCGATCCTGTTTCGTCGACGGTGACCTGCTCGATGTACCCATCGCATGCGGTGAGGGCGAGCAGAACAACCAGGACCAGAAAACGAGCGTTGCGCAACATCGCCGCAGAGTGTTCCATGCCAGGGCCGGCTGGCGGGGATCGGCCCGCAGTGGCCTTCGCCACGTCGCCAAACACAAACCGCCCGACCATCACGCTGAGCGCGCATCCCACCACAGGAGGGGCCTGGCCCCTGTTGTGGTTGCGTACGCGCGCTTCGTGGTGGTGAGTCGCTCATCGTGACCAGTTCCGGTACGCTCCCGGTACCTCATTGCGATCCGAAGTTCGGTGAAAGCCCGACACTGTCCCGCAACGGTGAAGCCCCCTCGGGGGATGAGTCCGGTCGAGTTCTGCGATGAGAGAACCACACACACCTCGAGGAAGGGGCTGGTTCGGATCAGGACACTCCTGTGCCGAGTCAGTCACAGGAGAAACCCATCATGAAGATCAAGACACTGCTGGCGATGCTGTTCGCACTCGCCCTGGTCGCAGCCGCGTGCGGCGATGACTTGGACAGCCCCACCGTCACCGGCGATGCCGCCGAAGAAGAAGCCATGGAAGAAGAAGCCATGGAAGAAGAAGCCATGGAAGAAGA
>CAZFBD010000091.1:7629-13833 GCA_964517125.1 uncultured Acidimicrobiales bacterium | reverse complement strand
GGCGGCACCACGCGGTGAACGGTGGAATGCCAGCGGTCGTTCGTCCACTCAGCGAGGAGGTCGCCCAGGTTCACGAACAGGGTGCCTTCGGCAGGCTGCACGTCGTGCCAGACATTGTCCCGGTCACGGATCTGCAGACCCGGAACATCGTCGGCCAGAAGGATGGTGAGCGAGCCATAGTCGCTGTGAGCGCCCATTCGCAGCTGGCCGGGCTCAGGGGCGGCGGCACCATCGTGGCGGATGTAGTGGTTGGCTCGAAGCACATTGGGGCTTCGTTGAAAGAACGATCGGAACCAGCGGTCGGGAAGCCCCAGGGCCATCGCGAAGATGTCGAGGAGTTGCCGCCCGAGCTGTTCGCATTCGTCGTAGTAGTGCACGATGGTGGCTCGAAACGCTGCAGGTTCGTCGGGCCAGACATTGGGAAAAAAGAACCGTTCAGCGTCTTGATCAGTGACGCCGGGAGGCACCCGTTCGGCCCCAACGTTGAACGCCTCGAACAAGTCAGGTGGTGAAGCTTCGCCACGGCTGTAACTGAGCGCCTCGATGCCGGGTGGAGAATAGCCGCGGTTGCCCTCGACCTTGTCGGGACGCAACGCCATCTTTTCGACCATGGGCCGATCGAAGAATGTCTGCGTCGTGTCCAGTACGCGCCCACCAAAATCGGGCGCGATGTCGTGGCCGGCGATGGCCAGAAACCCGTGGTCGCTGCACACCGCGTCGACGGCTGCGGCAATGGACTGACGGGTGGCGGCGCCACCGCGGTCCCACCCAGAGATGTCGATCGGCTCAAGCTTCATGGCCGAACCCTACGCCTCGGATGTTTCCGTTCAATCAACGGCCGAAGAACTCCGGAGGACGTTGTGCATCACCAGCAACCGTCCGATCCCCGACGGAGGACGGGGTCTTTCCCACGCGACTGGGAGTGCAGTGAGAAAGACCCGGTCCGGTCAGGCGGCGATCTTCGCCAGCTGCTTCTGCTTCCGCTTGGAGACCTGGCCGTTCTCCACGTAGTCCTTCAGCTCATCGAGGAAGCTGTTCAGCGTGGTCTTGAGCTTGATGGCGAACATCGGACCCATGACCTTGCCGATCGTGTTTGTCTCCATGGCGATGTTGAGTGACACGGTGGTACGGCCAGCGCCGGCGGAAGCCACCTCGACACGGTTGCGGGCGAGTGTGATGAACGACGGCATGCCGCTGACTTCGAACGTGAAGGTCTTCGCCTCGTCGTCGTATTCGGTGAACGTCTCCTTCAGGTCGCCGAAGTCGGTTGCGCATACCCGGACACCAACCTCAGCCCCGTCTGGCACTGCGGCCTCCAGGTTTGGTCCCGACGACTGCACGGCCGAGGACCAGTCGCCGACGTTTGCGAAATCCCGAGCCACGACATCCCACACCTTGTCGATGTCTGCGTTGATCTGAATGGTCTTACGAAACTCCATGTTTGACTCCTTCGTTCTGCCACCTCGTGGCGGCGCTGACTCCACCAAACCTGAAGTCGACGGGCCTGCCATCGCCCGTTGCGCGGAATCACCCGCACCGGCGATTGGCACACAAAAGGGTGAGTCCGGTGCATGGGCGATGCTCGTGGGAACGATTGCAGGCAGGATGAAGACGTGATCCAACCGCCGATTCCGCTGATGTGGGCGAAGCTCCGACCACCCGTGCTGGCCACGAACACCGTGGCTCGGGAACGGGTCGTCGACGAGTTGAGCTCCGCCAGCGCAGCGCTGACTGCGATCGTGGCACCTGCCGGCTACGGCAAGACGACCGCAGCGGCACAGGTGGCGGAGCGAGTGGGCGACCCGGTTGCATGGGTCGCGCTGGAACCCGCCGATTCGGACCCGGCCCGTTTCTGGACGTATGTCGCCGCCGCCCTCTCCGCCGCTGGCGTGGTTGGAGCAGATGGCACGTATGCCTCGCTCGCCGGTGGGCCGTCGGGCCTCGACGAAGCCACACTGGTGCTGCGAACCGCAGTGGAACGGCATGCGCAGCCGATCACGCTGGTGCTCGATGACATGCACCTCCTCGACGGCGATGCGATCGTGCAAGGACTCGGCGACTGGCTGCGGCATCCTGCGCCGAACCTGCGGCTCATCTGTACCTCACGGCGCGATCTGGCGCTGCCCGTCGGGCGGCTCCGGAGCCAGGGGCAACTTGCTGAGGCTCGGGTGGAGGATCTCGCATTCGACCGTGCCGAAGCCGACAGCCTCATGCGAGAGACCTTCGGCATCTCGTCATTGACCGCCGACCAGGTCGACGCTCTGGAGCGTCGAACCGAAGGCTGGGCCGTCGGCCTTCAGCTTGCTGGCCTTGGATTGCGAGACGCTCCGAACCCGTCGGAACACCTGGATCGATTCACCGGCGACACACGGCATCTGACCGAATACCTGGCTTCGGAGGCAATGGAGGGGCTCGACGACCACGTCCGTGCGTTTCTCCTTTCGACAAGCATTGTGCGGGTCCTGAACGCCGACCTCTGCGATCACCTGACTGGTGAGGTCGGGAGTCTCCGTATCCTTCGCCAGCTCGTGGCGGCGAACGTGTTCACCTCGACGCTTGATGAAGCGGCCACGATGTTCAGCTATCACCCGCTGTTTCGTGAGCACCTGCAATCGGCGCTGCATGCCGACCATCCCGAGCACATCAACGAGCTCCACGCACGAGCCGCTTCGTGGTTCTCCGAACATGGTGTGCTCGACGATGCGATCACTCACACCTGTCTGTCGGGAGACCTGGCGGCTGCGGAAGCCATGGTTGTGGACCATTCCATGCAGTATTCGAACGCGGGCCATTTCGACACGATCGTGTCCTGGGTCGGCCGGCTGGAGTCGCTTCCCAAGCTTCGGGTGGAGACCCCCCTTCTGATGGCGTGGATTCTGCTGAACCTCCGCCGCCACGAGGCGATCGAGCTCTGGTTGGACCGGGCGGGATCGTCGGCCGATTCCGACGCTCACCGCGCGGTGGTCGCAGTGCAGGCGCCGACGATTCGGGCGCATCGTGCCCGTCATCTGGGTGATGTTGGCGAAATGATCCGCCACTCGAACCAGGCGGTGGAGAACTCGCGACCCGTTCCAGATCGAGAGGCGACGAACATCTTCCTGCGGATGGAGGCTGGCCACGGAGCGGCCATGTCGGTGTGGGGCTGCTCGCTGTACTGGTCCGGAGATCTCGAAGCGAGCCGTGCGTCGATCACCGACGCGGTGAGCATCGCGATCTCCACTGGAATGACGCTGGAGATCGTGTTCTGCTACCTGTATTTGGCGATGATCGCCGCCGAGTCGGGAGAGCCGGACGACGCTCTGGCACATGCCGACCACGCCCTCGGGCTCATCCCGCCGGGTGGGGAGCGGCACCATCAGCCAACGTTGGCTCATCTGGCCCGAGCCATCGCTCTGTCCGACACCGGCCGACCCGCGGATGCCGCCGAGGCTCTTGGTCGCGCCCGAGCCATTGCCGCCATGCGACCCGAACCTCTTCAGGACGTGCTCGTTGAGCTGCAGCAGTCCAGGTTGTGGCACCGGGCAGGCGATCAGGAGTCGGCCCGGGCGTCGTTGCGAGACGCAAGGTCATCGTTGCGGGACTTCCCGATGCCCGACTGGACGGCAGGGTGAAGGCCATGGAGAACGAGATCCGGTTTGTTGCCCGTGAAGTCGAGGACCTTCCCGTGGGAGCGCGGGAACTGACCGACCGCGAGCAGGCGGTGCTGGTTCTGCTTCCGCACGGGCTGAGCCGCCGCGACCTCGCTGCGCAGCTCGTCGTCTCCGAGAACACCGTGAAGACGCACCTGACCTCGATCCGTCACAAGCTCGGCCTGGTTGGCAGAGAGTCCATCGTCGACCGCGCCCGCGAGCTCGGACTGTTGGACTGACCCGCGCCCGTCCTAGATTCGGGACGTGGAACTCCCGCTCTTCGATCAGGTCGCCGATCTGATCCACGCCCTCACCCCCGAAGAGTTGGGCGAGCTGCACGTTCGTGCACATCGCCGCGGCGTGAAGGTGTGGTTCGGGCGGGAGACCGCGCCGAAGGAGCACTACGAAGCCCAGATGCTGGCCCGACGCCACGTCGATGGCAGCGACGGGATGGCCGTGGAGATTGGCTTCCACGCCGAGAATGCCGACCGGCAGGCAAACGAAGCTGCACTGGCCGGTGTCATGAAGACGGAGAAAACCTGGCGGAAGATCCTGGGCGACGAAGCCGAAGCGGGTGTGTTCTTCGGAGCCGACAACTGGACTCGCGTCTCCGAGGCATGGATCGAGCCAGATCTCGACGACCCGGAGATCGCCTTCGAGATCGCAAGCCGAACCGTGGACTATCTGACGGCGATAGAACCAGCCCGCTCGTCAGCCTGATCTTCCAAGCGAAGGCCGAGGGCCCGCTGACCAGATCGACGTCGTGCTACAACTGGCCCATGACAGATGCCTTCTACACCGATGCCCAGCGTGCAGTGCAGGACCGGCACGGATCTCGACCGTTGGCCGACACGCTCGAGGTTGCGATCGTTTCCGACACGATTCCCGATGATCATGCCGGGTTCATTGCCAGCCGGGACTTCTTCTTTCTCTCCACCGTGAACGGTTCGGGCGAGCCGACCGTCAGCCACAAGGGTGGGGGAGTGGGCGTCGTCCGGGTGCTGGATCCGACGACCATCGCCTTCCCCGCATACGACGGCAACGGCATGTTCCTCTCGCTCGGCAACATCACCGACACCGCAAAGATTGGGATGTTGTTCATCGACTTCGAGACGCCTCATCGGGTTCGTCTCCAAGCCACCGCCAGCTACTCGACCGATGTGCCCGACGAGTTCGCTGCAGCCTGGCCCGGAGCCATCGGGGTGGTCACGGCGACGGTCGATTCGGTGTTCGTGAACTGTGCCCGATACATCCACCCGCACACGCGGGTGGGCCCATCGCGACATGTGCCCGACGCCGACGGTCAGCAGCCGCACGCGACCTGGAAACGGATCGACGTGCTGCAGGACGCACTGCCCGAGACCGACCGAGCCCGCACCCAGGACGAAGGTGCCATCACGATGGAGGACTACGCCGACCGGCTGGCAGCCGGCGAGTCCTGAACATCGATCGTCTCAGCCCATCAGGCCGCGGCAGGACGCTCCATCGCTGCATCGTTGCCTTCAGCAGATTCGACGTCTTCTTCCTCGGCGTCTCCCTCTTCCTCGGGGCGGTCACGTTCGTCCTTCCACGCCCGGAACGACACGGTTGCCCACCAAACGAGCGCCGGTGAAGCCAGCACCACGACGAGACCGAGGCGGTCGTTGAACGCACCCCGAATCGTGAGGAACGTGAGGGTTGCAGCGAGCGCTCCAGCGGCACGGCCGGGCCACGACATCGGCAGGTCGTCACCGTCACGGCCGAACAAGCCCATCAGTCCAAGAGCGAACCCGGGGAGAGCGAGCGCAACAAACGATGTGAGGATCAGCTGTTGCGGGTCCTCGATGCGTTCGGCGAGCATGGCCCCAAGGGTCTTCGCAATCAGCATCATGACCAACATGTTCGGCACACCCGATGGCAACGCCCGGAACAGGGTCAGGGAGTTTGGGAAGCGCTTCTTGACGAGGCCAAGCAACTGCGGAAAGAGCATCAGTGAAACGGCGATCCACAGTTGCGGGACGAACCCGGTGAACGGAAGCAGGATGAACACGAACATGCCTGCCTTGCAGAACGAGGCAGCCACCTTCTGACGCATGCCGTTCTCTCGGTCCTCGAGCGGAGCGACCATGGCCAGGCGTTCCGGATACTGCGACACCAGGAACGTCTCCATGGCGTACCGGCCCATGAGTGCAACGAGTACGATCAACGCTGTCGTGCCGGCTCGGTCTGCGATGGGCATGGCAAGTCCGGACAGCGCCGGCAGGGCGCCAATCACGGTCTGGACCGTCCATGCTCCAAGCAGCGATCCGACAATGATGTCGGCCAGGCGCTTCCAGCGTGCGGCCCAGTCCTCGGCGGGAACCCTACGGAACGGACGGGCACCGCCAGCCACGAGTGGCACGGCGTACCACAGCGAACCGACACCCATGATCGTTCGGATGGAGTCGGCGTCGGCGGCGTTGCCAGAGATGGCGACACCCAGGGCAAACACCACGGCGGCGATGAAACCCGACGATGCGTCGTAGACGCCGATCTGCAGAATGAGCCCAATGGCCCGGATTCAGGCGGGGATCACCGCTGCTGTGACATCACTCGC
>CAZFBD010000091.1:0-7529 GCA_964517125.1 uncultured Acidimicrobiales bacterium | reverse complement strand
CCTACCGCTCCTCGCGCCGGTACGCAAGACCGATCGCCGCCGGAGCGACACTCGGCCGATTCCTCGAACGAATCGAAATCAGAACGAGCACGCCGATCGTCAGCAGGTACGGCAGCATGCTCACGATGATCGGGTTGATCTCGTAGCTCAGGCACGTGCCTTCGCCCACTTCGCCGCGACACCGGAAGGTTTGCAGGCGTGGGCCCAGCGCCAACAAGCCACCAAACAACAAGGCACCGAGCAGGACCCGGCCAGGCTTCCAAGCGCCGAAAATCACCAGGGCAACGGCAATCCAACCCAGGCCACCAACAGCACCCTCGTTCCAGCCGGGAGCCAGCTTGAGTGTCAGGTAGGCGCCGGCGAGTCCCGCGAACGCTCCGCCAATGGCGACGGCCATGAGGCGAATGCCAACCACCCGAGTTCCCGCAGCGTCTGCTGTGGCGGCACTCTCGCCGACGGCACGAAGGCTCAGCCCGGCACGGGTTCTGGACAACACAAGCCACGCAATGACACCCAGCGCGGCGGCCAGCCAGCTCATCGCGCTCATGGAGAAGATGGTGTCACCGAGCCAGGGAATGCTGCTCAGACCGGGTATTTCGAGATCGCCGAACGTGGCTCCGGGAGGTTGGAGAACCAGGTCCTTGCCCAAAAAGGCGGCGAGTCCAAGGCCAAGGATGGTCAACGCCAGCCCGCTGACCACCTGATCGGCTCCGAGCACCACTGCGACCAGCCCGTGAAGTGAGGCGAATGCCGCCACAGCAAGCGCAGCAAACAACGCGGCGAGCCAGGGATTGCCGGTCTCCACGCCCACCCAGTACGCCGACATGCCGCCGACGGCGATCATGCCCTCGACGCCCAGGTTGAGCACGCCAGATTTCTCTGCGATGGTCTCACCGAGCGCCGCCAGGTACAACAAGGTGCCGAATTCGATGACCGACACGAACAGGCCAATGAGTGTTTCCTCGTTCATGATGCAGCCCCCCTTCGGGTCAGCGTGTACGAGGTGAAGACTGCAGCGCCCAGCGCCCCGAGCAGGATCAGCGCCTGAATGATGTCGGCGATTGAGGCAGGCACGCCCTCACCCTTGATGGCCACTCCGCCAACCCGAACCGCTCCGAAGGCAATCGCCACCAGGACCACGTTTGCGGGTCGCATGAGGGCCAGCGCCGCCACGATGATGCCGGCGAAGCCCCATCCTTCGGCGATTCCTTCGACTATGCGGCTGGCCGACCCCAGCCGGATTCCGCCAGCGAGACCGGCGATGGCGCCGGAAAGCACCAGCACGGTGAGAATCTTCGCTTTCAGGGAGATACCCACGTATTCGGCGGTCTTGGCCGACGAGCCTGCGACCCGCAGCTCGTAGCCCCATTTGCTGCGGGCAGCGAAGAATCCGAACGCCAACAAGACCACGCCGGCAATGAGGACGCCAATGTTCGCCCGCTCGAACAGGGTCGGCAGTTCGGCCTGTTCGGGGAGTTCGGGTGCCACGGGGAAACCAGTGGCTGTGGGGTCCTTCCACGGGCCGTTCACCAGGTATCGGACGATACGAATCGCAACTTCGTTCAACATGAGCGTGGAGATGATCTCGTTGACGCCGAGGTGCGCACGGGCCAGGGCAGGGCCCAGTGCCAACAGCCCGCCACCCACGACCGAAGCGACCAGCATGAGCGTGATGAGCATGGGTCCCGGAAGATCGGGTCCCAACCGTGCAACCCAACTACCAGCGATTGCGCCGGCAATGATCTGCCCCTCGGCTCCGATGTTCCACAGGCCCATGGAGCCGGCGACAGCCACGGCGAGGCCAGCCAGGCCAAGGGGAACGGCCTGCGTCAGCGTGGTGGACCACGCTTGTGGCGAACCAATGGATTTGTCGGCCATTTTTGCGTAGATGCTCACAGGGTCGTGGCCAGCCACGAGAAGGAGCACCGCGCCGATGATCATGGCCAGGACAAAGCCGACGGCAAATGCAAGCGCCTGACCACCACGAATCTGTTGTTCCCGTCGGACGAGGGTGAAACCAAACATCAGTGGGTCCCCTCGGGTGTTGCGCCAGCCATGGCTGCGCCGATCTCGGCACGCGTCGCCACGTCGGGGTCGTATTCGCCCACGACGGAACCTTCATGCATGACCAGAATCCGGTCGCTCAGCGCGAACAGCTCTTCCAGGTCCTCACTGATGAGCAGAATGCCGGTGCCCTTCGCGGACTGTGCCACCAGAATCTCCTGAATTGCGGCCACGCCCTGCACGTCGAGGCCCCGTGTGGGTTGGGCCGCAATGAGCACGGTGGGGTCCCCCTCGAGTTCTCGGCCGACCAGGAGCCGCTGCAGGTTGCCGCCCGAAAGGCCAGCCATTGGTGCGGTCATCTGGCCGACTTTCACGTTGTACTGCTCCACCAGATCGGTGGCGTGTTGTTTGGCCTGGGCCCGGTCGATGAGCGGCCCGCCACCCATGTCCGGATACGTCCGCATCATGGCGTTTTCGACGACGTTCATCCGGGGCGCAAGACCCACGCCGATCCGGTCCTCGGGCACGTACGCCAGGCCTGCTGCATTTCGATGGCTGGGCGGCAGGGAGCTCACGATCTGGCCATTCAGTTCCACGTCGCCGACCTTGACCGGTGTCAGGCCGGCAATTGCGTCGGCAAGTGGTCGCTGACCGTTGCCAGCGACACCGGCAACGCCCACGATCTCACCACGGTTGACCGAGAGCGAAACGCCGTCGACCACCGCTCGGCCGTGAACATCGTGCACCCACATTTCGACAACGCTGAGTACCGGATCGTCGGCGACGGCGTCGGTGCGAATACGACGTTGAGAGACCGCAGTGGCTTCTCCCACCATGAGCTCGGCCATCCGGTTGGGGTCAAGCGAGGTGACCGGAATGGACTCGGCGACCGTTTTGCCACCCCGAAGCACGGTGGCCTCGTCGCAGAACGCCTTCACCTCATCGAGCTTGTGGCTGATGAAGATGATGGACCGGCCATCGGCGGCCATGGCTTTGGTGATGCGACCGAGCTCGGTGGCTTCTGCAGGCGTCAGAACTGCGGTTGGCTCATCAAGAATGAGCACGCGTGCGTTGCGCCACAGTGCCTTGAGAATCTCGACGCGCTGACGTTCGCCCATGGACAGCTGCCAGATCTCGCGGTCGGGCTCGGTGGCCAGGCCGAACTCTTCGGCGAGGTCGGCGACCTGCTGCTCGACGGACGTCTTGGCGATGACCCGTGGTGCGGCGCCAAGCACCACGTTCTCGGCGACCGTGAAGGTGGGGATGAGTCGGAACTCCTGATACACCATGCCGACGCCGGAAGCGATGGCATCGGCGGGCTTGGCGAAGTTGTGTTCGGCACCATCGAGGCGAACCGAACCCTCGTCGGGGCGGTACACGCCCGCCAGAACGTTCATGAGTGTGGTTTTGCCGGCACCGTTCTCGCCAAGAACAGCGTGGACAGTTCCAGGCCGAACTGCCAGCCGCGCACCAGCGTTCGCAACGACACCGGGGAACCGCTTCCAGATTTCGTCAAGTTCGACGGCGAGCACGCGCATCCTTCCCGGTCCAAGAGGCGAAGATCCGGGGCCATCTTGCCCCAGAAAAGCGAACCGGACCGCCTCGAAGACGAGGCGGTCCGGTCAGTTCATTCAGTTCGTCTCGCTCACTCGGGGAGCGGGATGTCACCAATCACGTTCTCCACGAAGAAGAACATGTTGCCGAGGTGGCCGTCGTTGATCGCTTCGCCAGCTTCGCCGACGGATGCGCCGGGAACGAACGGATCGGGGAAGCCGTTCACGACAGCGCCATCTTCGAAGATGACCGTGCCATCCTGGGCGGTGATCGTGCCGCGGTCGAACACGTCGAAGTCGCCGGCGATGATCTCGGCCTTGGCGGCGGTCATCTCGTCAGCGACCGGTGAGCTGGCCGGGATTTCGATGTCGACAACGCCATCGGCCATGGATCCCCAGTAGGCCTCCGGGGTGAACGTGCCGTCGGCGGCCGACTGCATGATGTCGCTGTAGTGCTCGGTCCAGTTCCACACGGGAGCCGTGAGGTAGGCGGGAACCTGTGCGCTCATGTCGCTGTGGTAACCGATGAACGTGCCGCCGGCTTCGCTGATTGCCTGGCCGGTTGCGGTGGAGTCCTGGTGCATGGAGAGCACGTCGGCGCCCGCATCGATGAGTGCCTGGGCAGCAGCGCCCTCTTCGGCGATGCCGAACCAGGTGCTGGTCCACGAGACCTCGACGACAGCGTCGGGGTTGGTTGCTGCAACACCAAGTGCGAAGGCGTTGATGCCACGGATGACCTCGGGAATCGGGAACGCAGCGACGTAGCCGATGCGGTTGGATTCGGTGGCAGCACCTGCGGCCATACCGGCGATGTAACGCGGCTGGTACATGCGGCCGAAGCTGTTGCCGAAGTTCGTGTCGTTCATCTTGAAGCCCGAGATGTGCTGGAAGACAACGTCGGGGTTGTCGGCAGCGAACTGCTCGGTGGCGTCCATGTAACCGAACGACGTGGTGATGATGACGTTGAAGCCATCGTCGATGAAGTTCTGCACGGCGTCGTCGAATTCGGCGCCGCCTTCGGGGATGGACTCGACAAATGCGGTCTCGATGCCGGTTGCGGCTTCGGCGCCGATGCGGCCCTCGTTGTGCATGAAGTTCCAGCCGGCGTCTCCAACAGGAGCAACCATGACGAAGGCAGCCTTGGTGTCGCTTTCCTCCATGGATTCGCCTTCGGATTCGCCTTCGGCTGTTTCGTCCGTGGTGGATGTTTCTTCGGCTGCGTCGCTGCCACATGCGGCGGCGAGCAGGGCCAAGATGGCCAGAAGCGCGACCAGCGCCTTCTTCGTGGATGTCATTGTTCGGGACCCCTCCTGATTGAGTCGACCAACGTTCTACCGGCATTTCTGACCGCGCGCACCCAGGGGCAACAGAGCGTTAACGCAGCGCGATCGGCTGCGCGCAGACCGCGCGTGAATCGTCGAATTTGGCGTTCAGCTCTGGGGTGAGAGCGGTCGGATCCGCGAAACGGCCACGACCAGCATGACGCCCGATGCGATGAGTCCCAGTTGGTACGGATCGAACGTGGCGCTGCTGTCCCGACTGGCGGCGATCAGGAAGCCGGCCACGAAGAACCCCAGCTGGAACGACGTGGAACCGACGACGTCGAACATGGTCATGACCCGCACCGAGTTGTGGGAGTTCACCCGGCGATGTGCGAGCTCGGTGAGTCCGATGCTGATGAGGGAACGACTTGCAGAACCGACGACGATCAACGCAAAGAGCATCATTCCCCAGCCGGTTGAATCGATCGGACCGGGAATGACCGCAATGCCCACGGCGCACACCGCAGCGGCCACGGCCGAGGTCTTCAGCAGGATGAAGAGGTTGTCGCCAGGATCCCGCCAGAGCAGGGACGTGACGATGGATCCCACCGCAAGTGCCGCACCCAGCAGGCCCAGGTTGACCGTCGGCCACAGAACAAGCGCCACCCAGGTGAGGAGGAGCGGCCATCCGGCGAACGCTGTCGCTGCAAGTGCGATGAACAGATTGCGGAGCTCGCGCGATCGGGCATCGGCGGTGGAGAGGCTGTCGGTCTCCGGAGTTGCATCACGGTCACTTCGAGGATGGGGGAGCAGGTGAAGCGACCACGCAAGCACCAGGCAGCCGAGCCCAACCGCGATCAGAAACGCCACGCGGCCGCCCTGACCCATCTGACCGAAGGCGACCACCGATACGAGCAGCGCCACTCCCGTCATCGCGCGCCCGAACCCCAAGATGTGTTGGCGATCGGGAGCCGAGAGCGAATACGAGACCATGGGTTCCCACGACGTGGCGTACAGCACCGACACCGAGATCTCGGCCAAGACGGCAATGACCAGGGCCAGTCCGGCCACGATCGAGCCCGGCGTCGCCAGGGCCACCAGTAGTGCGGTGATGAATGCCATCAGACCCAGCACCGCGACGTGGAGCCGAAGGTTCTGTCGGGCCCGTTCGAGCGGGATTCGTGCCGCCCACAACTGCAGAGGGATCGACAGGGTTCCAAGACCGAGCGCGATTCCAATGGCCCGCGGCTGCAGTTCGAGTTCCTCGATGGCCAGGATCTGGAAGATCTCGCCGCCATCAACCCCGATCGAGAGCGCGGCAAGGGGAGCGATGACCCGTAGAGCTATGAACCGCCGAAGGAGGGTTGGCGATCCAGACTCAGACCCAGAGTCGATCGACGACATCGAGCCACAGCTTCGTGGTGAGACGGAGCGACTCGATGTCGATCCGTTCGTTGTGCCCGTGGAAGCGGCTCATGAACTCGCCCAGGCTCACGTCGGTGCTCAACAGCCCGGCGCCGTAGGACGGCACACCACGGCGACGGAAGAACCGGGCATCGGTTCCGCCCGTGACCATCGATGGCATGACCCGGGCTCCCGGATAGGTCATCTGAATGGAGTCGACCAGGGCTCCCCAGAGTGCAGTGTCGGTGGAGGACTCGGTGGAGGCGCTCTCCTCGTCGGAGTAGGCCTCGAGTTCGACCGATCCCATGAGCTCGGGACCGATTGCCTCGTGCAGATGGCGGCGGACGTCGTCGGTGGTTTCGCCGGGAAGGATGCGAATGTCGACCTGCAGCTCCACCTTGTCTGGGATGGTGTTGATCTTGGTGCCGCCATGGATGATGTTCGGCGAGAAGCTGGTGTGGCAGCAGGAGTGCAGGTTGCGGGCGAGTGCCGGCTCCATCTCGGCCAGGGCCTCTTCGATGCGGCCGGGATCGAGGAGCTTGGCTTCGGTTTCGGGGTCGAAGTTCTGTGCCTTCACCCGGCCGGTGAACAGTTCGTCGATGCGTGCGCCCGGGTTGTAGGCCTCGATCCGGCGGACGATCTCGGCTGCCTTGGAGATGGCGTTGTCGGTCCGGTACGGCATGGAACCGTGGCCGGGCTCACCGCTGACGGTGAGGACCTGCCCGTCGGCGCCCTTCTCGGCTGTGGTGAGCAACACGATCGTGCCCTCGTCGTTCATGAGCGGGGTGCCGCCGTACTCGGTGAGGACGTAGTCGCAGTGCAGGGCATCCCAACGTTCTTCGACCAGTGGGCGAGCCCCGTACTTGCCGCCTGCCTCTTCGTCGGCGACGCCGAAGTAGACGATGTCTCCGGGGTAGCGCTTGCCCGCCGTTGCGATGTGGCGGAAGGCAACGGCCATGGACGAGGTCACGTTGAGCATGTCGACGGCGCCGCGGCCCCAGATCTCGTTGCCGATGCGTTCGCCACCGAACGGGTCGACCTTCCAGCCCTCGGGTGACACGGGCACGACATCGGTGTGTCCCATGAGCATGAGCGCCGGCGCGTCGGGGTCGGTTCCGGGCAGACGGGCCACGATGGAGTCGCGGCCGGGAAGCACCGGAAGGATCTCGAGATCGGCGCCGCAGTCCTCGAGTTCGTCGCGGAGCAGGTTGGCGTTGCGTGTTTCGTGGCCGGACTCGGGTGTGCCGTCGTTGACACACTGGTTCCGGATCATCGCCTGCAGCAGCTCGGCGTTCTCTTCGGTCAG
>CAZFBD010000090.1:0-13883 GCA_964517125.1 uncultured Acidimicrobiales bacterium | reverse complement strand
GCCGCATGCCGGACCCTGGGATACCAATCTCGGGTATCTCACCATGGATGTGCCAGGGAACTCCCACATCGACGCAGCGACCGGACGTCCGATCGTCGGCGGCTGTTTGCTTCCGGAAGGCGTCATCCCCGAACGAGCGCTCCGATACGGCCGCCAGGTCGACGTTGTCTTCTGGACCGACCCCGCCACCCTTGGCAACAAGCAGCCGACCATCGAGCGAATCGCCTGCCCCCGAACCAGCTGATTAGCCGTTGGCCGCCTGCCATGGACCTCACGCCACCCGAGATTTCATCGAGCGTCATAGGCGGCGATCGATAGGTTCGCCGCCCGTAGGCGTCTCGAGGATGTCCTCCGCCAACCAGCACCCGAACGCCATCACCCACGACGACTTCGACCGGTGAGCGCCCGTTGCAACAGCTGCAACGCTGCATCCAGGTTGGCTTCCAGATCGACACGTTCGGGGTCGACCCGCCACTGCACATGAATGCCGATGAGCATTGCGTAGATGAGGCGGGCCAGGGCCTCGTCATCCATGCCGAGGCGCTCAACGTCGGGAGACTGAGCGAGCCAGTCCTCCAACAGCGAACGGTCTCGACGGTGGTGCTCGATGTAGGGCTCTCGCAACGGCGATTCCGGTCGGGTCGCCTCGCCGAGAAGCGCATGCAGAAGCGCCATGTGCGGCGCCCGCATGTGGGCCAGAGTGTCGTCCGCCGACTCGGCCAGGCCGCCGAGGCCCGGCCCGATCGGGTGCCGATGGCGGGTGGACGCACGCTCCACCACGGCCATAAGCAGGCCTGCCTTGTTCGTGAAGTGCCACGGAATCGACCCACGGGAAATGCCGCAACGGTCCGCCACATCAGCAAGCGACGTCTCGGCGAATCCACGCTCGGCGAACAGCTCCTCGGCTGCATCGAGGATTCGGGTACGGCTCTCGCTGCTCGACTGCTCGCGGCGAGTCGACTGATCCACGTCAGCCAGGCCCGTCGGCGTGCTTGCCCGGCTCCCAACCAGCAGCCGAGAGGACCTCGCTGGCAAACGCCGTGGGGTGTTCCTCGAGGCTGGTTGCCATCGTGTCGTTCCACCGATTGAGATAGCCAAACATGGAGATCGTCGCCACGAGCGCCACGATCTGCTCCTCGTTGTAGTGCTCCCGAAGCGCATCGAAGTGAGCATCGGTCGTGGTGTTGGGCACCGACGCAGCGTGGAACGCAAGGTCGAGGGCCGCACGCTCGGCCGCATCGAAGTGATCGCTCGTCTGCCACAGCCACAGATCGGCCAGCTTCTCCTCGGAGATGCCCAGGTTGTTGGCAGTGGCCGCCGTGTGGGCCTGGCAGTAGCGACAGCCCGCAGCGGTCGAAGCCACCTGGGCGACCATCTGCTTCAACGACATGGGCAGCGACGGCTCGGCAAAGATCACACCGCCCAGATCAGAGAACGCCTCGGCCAGCCCCGGCAGGCGGGCCATCGTCGGAAGCGAGTTGGGAACAAAACCCATCACCGCAGCCGTCAGCTCAAAACGCTCTCCAAGGTGTTCAAGTTCTTCCTTGGGCAATGGTTCGATTCGTGCCATGTCAGGCCTCGCTTTCTCGTACAGGGTGTACGGGTAGTGGTTCGGCGACGGTTGCTTCCATGCGGCCCATCAGCTCGACCTCGAGCGTCAGCTGATCGCCGGGTTCGAGCCAGCCACGGAAGTCGTCGCCGTCGTTCATCGCATGTTCGAGGAGGCAGCCCCTCGGAACGGTGCCTGACCCAATCACTTCGCCCGGCACCAGGCGGGTGCCACGGGACGCGTAGGCAACCATCTCCGCGAAGGACCAGTCCAGCTGCGAGAGGTTCCCGTCGGTGACCAGGTCGCCGTTGACCCACGCCTGCATCGACAGGTCGAAGGCCTTGCCCTTCCGGCGGTCAGCGAGCTCATCGGCGGTCACGAACACCGGGCCGAGCGTCGTCGCCCCGTCCTTACCCTTTGCCGGGCCGAGGCCAAAGGTCATCTCCCCCAGCTGCAGGTCGCGAGCCGACCAGTCGCAGAAGATGAGGTAGCCGGCGATGTGGGCACCGGCCTCGTCCGGATGCAGGTTGGCGCACGCCTTCCCGATCACCGCACCGACCTCGAGTTCGAAGTCGAACATGGTCGACCCTGGCGAGACGGGTACATCGGCCGACGGCGCATACACCGCGTGATGGTTGGTGAAGTAGAAGGCCGGTTGGCGTTCCCACGCCGGATCCAGGTCCTGGTTGAGCGTGGCATTGCGGTAGTGGTCGAGGAAGCACAGGAAGTCCCGCATGGCCGGAGGTTCCAGCGGTGCCAGGAGTTCAAGCTCATCGAGGACGCCGGTGTGCGGCCGGTCCAGGGCAGCTGTGCCAGCCTCGGCCATGGCGTCCGGCCCGGCACGAAGCAGGTCGAGCAGGGTTCGGTCGTCGTCAAGGTCGTGGGTCCGGCCTTCGCTCAGGACAGCCGCCTTCGGTGCGCCGTTCGTCTGGTGGGTGATCCAACGCATGTCAGTCGCCTCCGGCTTCGGTGCGAGCGGTGAAGTTGTCGGCCATCTGCTGGAACACCGAGATGATGTCCGGCGACACATACGTCGTGTCCAGCTCACGCCAGATCGACTGCACGTTGACCACGACCCGCTCCCGATCGCTCCACTCGGCATACGGCGAATCATCGAGCTGACGGTCGATGTCGGCAATCGCATCATCGATCGCCATGCCACCCGCATGGCGCTCCGTCACAAGATCCTGCAGATCCACGAAATAGCTACGCAACGCCCGCACACCATCGGCATCTGTCAACGGCCCATGGCCCGGCACGATCACCTCCGGATCGAACTCCAGAATGCGATCGATCGCGGCAATCCAACCGCCCACCGGGCCCGCCCACATGATGGGCGTGCCATCGATGAACAGGATGTCGCCCGAGAAGAGCACCTTCTCCTCGGGGAGCCACGCCAACACATCTCCCTGCGTGTGCGCCGGGCCCACCTCGAACAGATCGACACGCCGCCCGCCGGCATCGACCGTGTGGCTCTCATCGAACAGCACCGTCGGGGCGACCATGTCAATGCCGTTGAAGTCGAACGCCCCAAACGCGTGGTTCATGTACTCGCCGAGCGTGCCGTCCATCGGCCCCGCCATCAGCGCCGCCAGCAGAGACGCCGGCACCTCTTCCATCTCCTGAGCTGCGCTGCGCGAGGCAATCACGTCGACCCCGGCGCCCGCCACCAGCTGATTGCCGTAGCAATGGTCGCCGTTCGCATGGGTGTTGACCACCGAACGAATCGGACGAGACGACGTGATCGGCTGCATCGTGTCCAACATCACCTGCGTGAGCGGCAGATCGAAGAGCGTGTCAACAAGAACGGACTCGCCTGAACCGGCTACGAGCCCCGCATTGCTCCAACCCCACGTTCCATCGGGTTGGAGGTAGGCGAAGACGCCGTCGGCGACCTCGGTCAATTCCGGCGGGTGAGGTGCAAGCGATCCCATCGTGCTCCATTCAGATTGTGCCAAGCAGCATGTTCTATGTCGGCGAGCATAGAAGGGGCGATGGCGGGCGTCGAGCGGACCTCGTCGTACTTGGGTGTCACACGGGCTGCCTAGATTCGGGTTCACCGCCGTTGGCGGGTTCTCGAGGGCATCGCCCTCCGCCGTTCGAACCGCGAGGACGGGCCCATGGCCGTCACCAACGAAGACCTCAACCGACTGCGCCACGAGCTCGAGATGAAGGTCGCAACTGTTACTGTCGATCAAGTGAACGCAGCAACAGCGATCAGTGCCTACGCAGAACGCATCAACGGCATCGAGCTGCGCGTCGACGCACTCGCCAACGAAATGGACCGCCGCTTCGACTCTCAAACCGAAGAGATGAACCGCCGCTTCGACGGGGTAAGCGAGCGCTTCAGCGGAATGAACGAACGCCTCGACAGAGTGAACGAGCGCTTCAGCGGAATCGACGAGCGCTTCGAACGTCTCGACCGGCGGATGGAACGCATGGAATCGAAGCTCGACACCCGCTTCGGCTGGCAAACCTTCATGATGACTGCGCTCGCCGTCCTGATCCTGTTCGGCGACGCGATCCGAAACGTCCTCGGCCTGTAGCGGGCCGAGCGCATCTGGTGAGCAACGCATTGGCGAGACCATGACCGCTGCCTCGATCGAGAAATACGCAGGTCCGACACCGCCACCCATCGACGCGCTCGTTGCCGCAGCTGAAACGGAAGGCCATGGCTTCGTTCGCCGCACGGTCGAGGAGTGGGCTTCCGGCGCAAACCGCTTCGACGCACCGAACGAGGTGTGGTTTCTGGCTGAGCTCGACGGCGCAGTGACCGGAATGTGTGGAGTGAACATCGACCGCCACCTCTACGATCCGACGGTCGGGCGGCTGCGGCATCTCTACGTTCATCCAGACCATCGATCTGGCGGCCTTGGCGAACGGCTTGTTGATGCCTGCCTGAAGCACGCCTCGGGGCGCTTCACCACCATTCGGCTTCGCACGCCAGGCGAAGAAGCCGACCGCTTCTACGACAAGCTCGGTTTTCTACGAAGTGCGTCGGACACGGCGTCGCACACGAAACAGCCGGGCTGAACGGTCCTTCAGGTCAGTCGATGTGAACGGCTTTCGCCATTCGGGCGGTTCCGCGGAACCGTGCGTGACCCAATGCTCCACGCCCTCGGTGATCTGCCCATCGGTCACCGTGTAGAAGCCGGCACACCAGAACACGTCGGGCGGAAGCGTGACCCGAACCTGGGCTGCAACGCGCTCCCCTACGGCGAGTACTTCGACCACGTCGATCGTCCAGCCATCCGGGTAGGCCCGGTTCATCGCAACGAATTCGGTTCCCCGGAACCGCTCACCGGTCTCCGTGAAGCGAATGTCGGCGTCGGCGGCCACCCTCGCCTCGGCATCGTCCCAACGACGCTCCTGCATCAGTTCGAAGAACTCCCGGACCACATCCTGCGGGGCGCTCGTCATCAGTTCGCATCCGGTCGACGTGTCACACCACCGTTCTAGCGTGACCTCTCCCCCGCCCCTCAGTCCGAGGAGCCGATGGCCAGGATGTTGCCTTCGGAGTCCTTGAACCACGCGGTCTTCTCTCCGTCGGGGGACACCAGCGCTCCGCCTTCCCAGCGCGGTGGCACGCCGTCGTCCGATCCGAAGTTTCCCTCGATCGGGTAGATCTCGAACTCGACACCGTTCGCATCGAGCTCGGCGTAGGCAGCATCGAAATCGCTCGTGACCAGCCGCGCCGCGGTCGCGAGGTTCAGGCCGGCGTGGGTCGACTGGTAGACGCCGAACTTGGCGCTGCCCGTGTCGTACAGCAGCTCGTCGTCCCCTGCTTCCGCACCCACCGGCTCCAGCCCCAGCTTGTCCTTGTACCAGGCCCGCGCTCGCTCGATGTCAACCGCGGGCAGTTCCGGGTGAATGGTGAACTCCATGTCGCCTCCGGCCTTTCGGCCAATCGGGGCTTGTCCCCGAGACTCAACAGTAGGCCACCCCGAGCCCGCACTTGGCCGCCGCCGTCCGGCATCGGAACGCCCTGACAGGCAACAGAAGCTCTGAGGACGGCAATTGCGCAGCGGGTTTTCATTCGACCTAGCCTTCGACGATGACCGAGAACATGCGAGCAGTTGTCATCAGTGGGTCCGGAGTCTTCACCCCTCCCGAGGTCGTGACCAACGAGGAACTCGTCGCCGCCTTCAATGCGTTCGCCGACAAGGAGAACGCAGCTCACGCCGACGAGATCGAGCGGGGCGAGCGGGAGCCCATCCCGCAGTCCAACGAAGAGTTCATCGTGAAGGCATCGGGCATCGAGCGCCGCCATGTGATGGACAAGAGTGGCGTCCTGGACCCTGACGTCATGCATCCGCTCCTCCGCCAGCGCAGCGACGACGAACCCGGCATCATGACCGAAATGGCGATCGACGCAGCTCGTCAGGCCATGGAACAGGCTGGCCGGAACGGAAGCCAGATCGACGCAGTCATCTGCGCGGCCTCGAACCTTGAACGGGCGTACCCTGCTGTCGCCATCGAGATCCAGCAGGAGCTTGGCATCGATGGCTTTGCCTTCGACATGAACGTGGCCTGTTCCTCGGCAACGTTCGGCATGCAGACCGCCGCCGACATGATCCGGTCCGGTTCGGCCAAGTGTGTCCTCATGGTCAACCCAGAGATCTGCTCTGCTCACCTCGAATGGCGTGACCGCGACTGCCATTTCATCTTCGGTGACGTCTGCACGGCAGTGATCCTGGAAGCCAAGGACGCAGCGACGTCCAACGACCAGTTCGAAGTGCTGTCCACCAAGCTGCTCACCCAGTTTTCCAACAACATCCGCAACAACAACGGCTTCCTGCGACGGTCCCGCCCCGATGGCATGGACGACCGGCGGGACATGCAGTTCATGCAGAACGGACGCCAAGTGTTCAAGCAGGTGGTCCCGATGGTGTCGGACCTCGTGGTTGAGCACTGCGAGTCCGAAGGCATCGACCCGACCACGTTGAAGCGGCTTTGGCTGCATCAGGCCAACAAGAGCATGAACGACTTCATCGGCAAGCGGGTGATGGGTCGGGTCCCTGAGCCAGTGGAACAGCCGAACGTTCTGCAGGAGTACGCCAACACTTCGTCGGCGGGTTCGGTCATCGCCTTCTCGCAGAATCACGATGGGCTGGAGCCGGGCGACCTTGGCATCATCTGCTCGTTCGGTGCCGGCTATTCGGTCGGCAACGTGATCGTGAAGCGGTTGTAGAGCGGCCCGTGCTCGCGCGACGTCGCGGATCTAGTCTGGTCAAAGAAGCGAACAGTGGTGGGAGAACCCAGAGCATGAGCAGCACGAACGCAACGACAGAAGGCGCCGAACTGAAGGCGACGCTGAATCTGCAGCGCAAGGCGGCGATTGTCGATGGCGGCGCGGCCGATCATGCGGGCCGCGTGCGGGTGGAGCGCATGCCCGACTTCGACATGAAGCGAACCATCTTCGGGGCGCTCAGCGGGCTGCCCGCAAAGTTCATGGAAGAGAAGCTGGCGAAAGAGCCCGTGTGGAACGACGCTGACGCCGCGGCAGTCGAGGCCGCATACGTGGACGCCGAAGCGAGCGAGCCAGCTCCCACGATCGACCAGCGACTGATCGACTTCATGGTCGAAGAGTGCGACTTCTCGATGGAACACGCCGACGGCACGTTCCTTGAACACCTGGTCTTCTGCCACGACTACGCAGCACGCCACTACCCGCAGCACTCCCCCAACGTGGCGCTGCTGCATTCCATCCTGGGCACCGCAACGAACACCTTTGCCATGGAACCGGCCAAGATCCCGAAGCTGAAGGAACTGCTCACCGATTTCGAAGCGCTCCACGTCGAGGTCTTCCCCTCCACCCTGCGTCTGTTCTACGACGGCGCGTTTCTGGACGAGCTCGAAGCGAACATCCACCGCCTCGACAAGTTGAAGGCACTGCGCCTCAACCGGGTCATCGACAATGAACCGCTCACCATCGATGCCGAAAACATGTGGATCAACCTGAACTTCCACCTCATGCATTTCGTCGACTTCATGCCCGCAGCCAACTGGTCCACCCACGCCGCCGACCCGCTCCTGCAGATGTTCGAACGGCTGTCGAATCTCATGGACCGCGCCGGAAAACGCGAAGCCCACGTCGCAGTCACCTTCCCCGATGGAAAGACGCCAGCGGTGGGCGAAACACGCACCACGTTCGGCCGTATCACCGGCATTCTTCCCGCTTCCATCACCATGAAGTTGGCGAAGAAATCCATCACCGAATACTCAGAACTTGCGGGCCACGACCTGTCGTACCGCCTCGCGTGGACCAGCTGAGGGATCGTTCGGCTCTGCTGGCGGGGAGCAACGGGAAGACACCGCTCAGACGATGACCGACACGATTGACGAAACAACCAGCACGACCCGCACATTCATGCTGGTCACGATTGCCGGCTCACTCGCCGCTTGGGAGATTGGTTTCGACCTCGGCGCGTTTGAAACCATCTCCTACCGTCGCGTCTTCACCGTCTTCATCATCTCGACGGTGGTGTTGTTGACGACACTCGTACGCAACGACGAGACCCGGGCCACGTCCCCAATGAGTCGCTGCATTCTTGGCCTGCCCCTCATCTACCTCGTCGCCGAGATGACGTTCCTCACCGTGTCTCAAACGGTCGTCGACATCCTCAACCTGGCGATCATCCTCACGTTCCCATGGACGCTGTATGTCATTGCAAGACTGGTGGACCGCGACTACTTCACGCTACCGCGACGAGAGCAAGCCATCGCTGTCATCGCTGTGCTTCTCAGCGGCCTCAGCGGCCTGTACGTCGGCACCGCAAACGACCGATTCTTGAGCTGTGACGATTTCGAGCGCAGCGGCGACTTCCAACCCGACAATTGCCGAGACTGACCGACGCTCCAGGACGATCACGACTGACCGTCGGACGAGACGTCAGCGCCCTCGAGGGACGCACCCGAACGCCGCTGATCTCCGCGCCTAGAGTTCGGCCATGGCCGACCCCACGGACAACCCGCTCAAGGCCGTGAGCACATTCCGCCCCGGCTACGAGGCCGAGGAGGTGTACGACCGGTGGGCCGACAGCTACGACCATGACCTGGTCGAGAGCTTCGGGTACAACTCGCCGGCCCTGGTTGCCGCCGCCCTGGCCGCGATGCTCCCCGACAAGGGACTGCCCATCGTCGACCACGCGTGTGGAAGCGGCCTGAGCGGCGAGGCATTGCGCACCGCTGGCTTCGAAGTGATCGACGGCGTCGATGTGTCGAGCGGGATGTTGCGACATGCCCGGGCGAAGGGCGTGTACCGGAACGTGATTCGCGCTGACCTGACCGATCCCAGCGTGACACTCGAACATGCGCCGTATGCGGCCATGACCGTCGTCGGGGCGGTCGCACCCGGGCACCTGGAACCCGAGGATCTTCCGGCGGTCATGCGCACGGTCCAGGTGGGTTCGCCAGTGGTCGTCTACCTGAACGCTGCCTACGACGAGTCCCACGATTACGTCAGCCGCATGGAGGAGCTGGAGACGGCCGGGTATTGGACCGTGGAGCGGCGGGAACGCACGAACTACATGGACGCGCTCGACCGGCCCGGCTGGCTGATCGCCGCCCATCGAGCTCGCTGAACCAGCAGGCCAGAACGCGGTTCGACGCCGCCGAGACAGAACACCAGCTGCCTCGACGACGTCGATCCGGATGTGCTCGCAAACGGGTCAGTAGTCAGCGTCCTCCGATGCCTCTCCGTTGATGAGCGCTCCGTCGGGTGCAGCGAGGAACCACACATCACCCGAACCCTGGCCGTTGATGTCTCCGGGAGCTTCGTCGCCTGCGAACAGGTACAGCGGCCACTTGCCAGCGTTCAGCTGGAAGGTCCCGTCGGCACGTTCTGAGACGGAGAAGATGGCGCTGTCCAGGTCGGCGGGAAGTTCGTTGGTCGGAAGTAAGACCGGCGGCCATGCGCTTGCGCAGCCATCGTTGCAGGTGGGGACACGATCGACGTCTTCGGTGAAGCCGTACAGGCTCAGGCCGGCTCCATCGACCAGAACGTCACCTGCGTCGGTCGAACCAACCGCAACGATGACTGCAGCATCGCTGCTCGACGCATCGACCGGCGCTGCGTCTTCAATCAATGATCCTTCCGGGGTCACAGCGAACCAGACATCGCCAGAGCCCTGTCCGGCGATGTCACCAGGGACGGCGTCGCCAGCGAAGAAGTAGAGCGGCCACTTACCCGCCACCAGTTGCAGCGTTCCGTCGTCGCGTTGGGTTGTTGCAAAGATGCCGACATCGAGCGCTGGTGCCACGGTGAAGTTCTCATCGACGATGACGGGTGGCCAGGCCTCGGCGCAGGTGCCTGAGCAGGCGGAAATGGCATCCACATCGTTCGTGAATCCGTAGAGGGTCCGGCCGTCATCTCCGACCAGTATGTCGCCGAGCGACGTCGATCCGACCAGGGCGGCGGCGCCCGAAGCGGGGGCGTCGGCGACGGCAGCATCGGCGGTTGCGTCGGCGGCGCCGGCCCGCTCGATGATCGGGACAGCGTCCGATCCGCAGCTGGCGGCAACCAGCGCCAGTGTGGCAAGAGCGAGGCTGGAACGACGGCGAATCGTGCGCCGTCGTGTGGAGGGTTCGGTAGAGGTGTCGTGCATGGTAGGTCCTTTCAAAAACCTTGGATTGGAATTGGGGGATTTACTGGACGGTGACCGTGCCGGTCATCGATGGGTGGAGCTCGCAGAAGAACGAGTACGTGCCGGGAGCGCTTGGCAGAACCAGCTGTGCTGACTCGCCCGTGGAGAGAATTCCGGTGTCGAATGCGCCGTCGGTGGCGGTCAGGGTGTGCGGGGCGCCGTCGGCGTTCGTCACGCTGATGGTCGATCCGGCCGCAACCGACACACCGCTTTCGAAGGCGAAGTTGTCGATGGTGATGGAGGACGAACCGGCGGGCTGGGCGGTGCTGCTGTCCTCTTCGGCCACTGCGGCCGGCGCAGCGGCGGGTGCAGCCGAGTCCGGCCCGGGTCGGGCCAGGAGGATGAGTGTGGCAAGGCCAGCGAGTGCGCAGATTGCCAGTGTGATGGAGACGCGTGAGGTCATGGTCATGTTCCTTTTGTTTGCGATTGTGTGTGGTGCGCTGTGTCGTGAAGCGGGGCCGTCAGACTCCGGGAAAGCCGAGGTTCTGGAAGAACCACAACGAAGACGTCAACCAGATGGCCGTCAGGATGGAGACGAGCAATCCGCCTGCAGCGAGCAGGGTCCAGCCGGGAAGATTCTTGGACCGCAACAGGAGCATCTTCGTTGTGAAGGCGCCGTAGAACGCGCAGCCGAGGATCGAGTGGAGCAGGACCCGGGTCGAGTGGTCCTGAAAGCCAAGTGACCAGAGACAGTGATAGGCGACCGGCAGTGTGAGGAGGAATGCTGCGGTGCCCGACCACCGGTGTACGGCGGCTACGCCGGACGGCGCACTTCCGGCTCCGGGAAGCTTCCCCCACATCCGCAGCGCAGACAGCGCCTGCCCCAGCCCCAGAGCGAATGCGCCGGTGGTGAGCCACGCTTTCATGGGGAGAACTGCAGGGAAGCCGAAGCTGACGATGCCAGCGCCGGTCGGCGTGTGGAGGCGCCCGTACGCTCCGAGCGACAGGGCGAGCGCACCGCCAACCGCGGAAGCGATGAGAAGCTGCCGGGTTGCCGGCGGCGGTGCGGGATGTTGGGCAAGGGCGGTTTTTGACTGCATCGTGGACTTCCCCCAGAGGTAGGGTCGAGATGGCGTTTCAATGGCCTGTACGGCGACCGTCAGCATTCGGTTCGCGATTCCCCAAAGAAATTCTGAGGCGGGTACCTCAACTGCGTGCATGACCTCTCAGCTGACGATGTGCGACGCTTCCGCGAGGGAGACGAAGACGCTGTGCGCGCCGTGTATCGGCGCTATGGCGGACCCATCCGCACGGTGGCGCGCTCCATGCTCCAGGACGACGAGTTGGTCGCCGAGGTCGTGCAGCAGACCTTCGTCAAGGCGTGGCGTGCTGCGGCCACGTTCGAAGAAGGCCGGGACCTGGCGCCATGGCTGTATTCGATCGCACGACGAACCGCCATCGACGTTCGCCGGCGCGAGATGCGGCCAACACAGGGCGGGCACGAGCCCGAAACCGACGTCGCCATCACCACGATGTCGTTCGACCGCACGTGGGAGGTGTTCGAGGTGCGTCAGGCCATCGACGAACTTCCGGCCGAGGAACGTGAGGTCGTGAAGGCCGCAAGCGCGCTCGGCATGACCCACGTCGAGATCGCTGAGCACCTCGGCATTCCGGTGGGCACCGTGAAATCCCGGATGGCCCGAGCTCACAAACGCCTCAGCGCCACGACGGCGATGTTCCCGACGAGCCGACGGTTTCGAACGTCATCCCCATCAGCCGTGCACGCAGCTGGATCGGCCCGGCGCTCGCCGGTGCTGCCGCTGCCGTGGTGCTCGTGCTTGGCATTCAGGCCGTCGTCCAGCAGGACAACACCGATGTTGTCGAGGTCGCGCTCGCCGCTACCGATCTTGCCCCGGAGGCCACGGCGACCGCTGCAATCTCCGCCCCGGGCGCCGGCACCCGGATCGTTCTCGATGTGGCGGGACTCGAGCCCGCTCCGCCAGGCCAGTACTACGAAGCTTGGCTCCGCAAGGATGCTGAAGTCGGGGTCAGTGCCGGAACCTTCCACCTTCGCAGTGGCGACTGCGAGATCGAACTGTGGGCTGGGGTCAGCACGAGCGACTATCCGCTGCTCACCGTCACTCTTCAGGATGAGGCCCAGACGGAGTCCTCGGGCAAGGTGGTCCTGAAGGTGCTGCTCGACGACGAGTCGGCCGGGTAGGTCAGGCCGGCCTCAGCCGTCGTTGGTGTGCAGGTGTGCCCGTTGACCGTCACGGTCGAACAGCGACAGGATCTCGGCCACTCCACCTTCAGCCTGGAAACGATGCGGCACCATCGTGTCAAACTCGGCGGCTTCGCCGGCGGTCACCAGAATGTCCCGATCCCCAAGCGTGAGCCGAATGGTGCCGCTGAGCACGAAGAACCAGTCGTACCCGGGGTGCACCTTGGGTTCGCTCGCAGGTCGGGACGTGTCGATTCGCTGTTTCACCGCAACCGTCGAGCCCGTTGGACGGCTCAGCTCCCAAGTGGTGACCCCGGGTCCGGTCCGCGGAACTGGCCGGATCACGACATCGTCGTTCTGGTCGGGTGCCAGCAGCGAGTCCAGGCTCACCTGCAAACCGCGGGCCAGCGCCACCAGCGAGTCGAGGTCGATGGTCCGCTTGCCGGTTTCGATGCGGCTGATGCTTGAAGCGCTCATTGCGGCACGCTCCCCGAGCTCGTCCAGCGATAGGCCGGCCGCGTTTCTGAGACCTCGGAGACGCTGACGAACGAGGTCGGTCATGGATGGTTCGATGTCGGTCACGATCCAAGTCTGCGGGCGTCTTGCAGATTTCGCAAGACCCCTTGCAGGAAGACGAACTGCTCCGTACGGTCGAAGGCATGACGAAACATGACCAACAAGAACGACCCGATTGGAACGAGATCTATCGAGAGCGGGATCAGCTCTGGAGCGGCAAGGTCAACGGTTCACTCGTCGCCGAGGTGCAGGATCTGCCGGTGGGACGGGCCCTGGATGTCGGCTGCGGCGAAGGCGCCGACGCACTCTGGCTTGCCGAGAACGGCTGGACCGTCACGGCAGCCGACGTTGCCGAGACCGCCATCGAACGAGCGCAGACCGAAGCAGCACGCCAAGGAGCTTCGATCACCTGGCTGGCCACCGACATCCTGACCGATCCCCCCTCGACTGCCGGCTTCGATCTCGTGACACTGCACTATCCGGCCTTTGACATCGCCCAACGATCCGAAACGGTCGCGGCGTTGACCGGTGCCGTCGCCCCGGGCGGACTGCTCCTTGCCGTGGGCCACGCTCCACCCGAAGATCCCGATTCCATTCCCTTCGACCCCGCCGACTGGGTCCAACCTGCGGACATCGCTGCGGACCTGGGTGAAGGCTGGACAATCGAGACCCACGAAACCCGACCACGCCCAGGCGACCACCACCACGGCTCACCCCACACCCACGACGTGGTGGTCCGTGCCCGTCGATCCAACTGACCTCGCCGTACGGAGAAACCTGCCACGGCAGTCCGTCTCCTTTACGCCTCGCCTGGCCGGTTGAGGGCAGCCCGAATCTCGGGGGCCTGTCCTGACTGAGCCTCGAATTGGGTGGGCCGCCCGACTTCCACAGGATACGTCAGGGCAATGGGCGGGAAGCGAAGCCGAGTCGACGGCGCGCCCGCGGACGCGTCTTGCACACACTGAGTGCGCAGTCCGCGTCTGGGCGCGTTCGTGTCATACCCCCTTCTTAG
>CAZFBD010000089.1:3206-15666 GCA_964517125.1 uncultured Acidimicrobiales bacterium | reverse complement strand
CTCTTCGTTTCCGGGGCCGCCGGCGCAGTCGGCAGTGCGGTTGGGCAGATCGCAAAGATCAAGGGAGCGACGGTGATCGGATCCGCCGGGTCGGCCGAGAAGGTCCAGTGGCTGACCGACGTCGGCTTCGATGCGGCGTTCAACTACAAAGATGCCCCAGTTCGCCAGAGCCTGGGCGACGCTGCACCAACCGGCATCGATGTCTATTTCGACAACGTCGGCGGCGACCATCTGGAGGCGGCACTCGATTGCATGAAGCCGTTCGGCCGCATCGCACTGTGCGGAGCCATCGCCCGCTACAACGACACCGAGCCAACGCCGGGCCCACCAAATCTGAGCAATGCCATCGGTCTGGGGCTCACGCTTCGCGGGTTCATCGTGTCGCACTTCGCAGAGATGGCGCAGCAGATCCGCGAGGACATGGAAGCCTGGGTCAGCGGCGGTCAGCTGCAGTACCGCGAGACGGTCATGACGGGCATCGATCAGGCTCCCGCAGCGTTCATTGGCCTGTTCACGGGCGCCAACACCGGCAAGATGGTGGTCGACGTCTCCGGCTGACCGAATCGGTCAGAGCAGCATTCCCGGGAGGCTGGGGCGGGCGGTTCTGCCACCATCGACGGTGATGACCTGTCCGGTGACGAACCGGCTCTCATCACTGGCCAGCCACACGGCAACATCACCGACGTCAGTGGTGTCGCCGACACGGCCGATGGGGTGGAGCTTGGCGAGCTCGGCGATGACGAGGTCCCGATCCGGGTGGGTGTCCACGTAGCTGGCGTTGAGCGGCGTGTCGATCCATCCGGGAGCGATAGCGTTGCAGCGGGTGCCGTGCGGGCCGAGGTCGATCGCCGTCGCCCGGGTGAGTCCGTGCACGCCGGCCTTCGTTGCCGCATACGCGGCGTGAGCGGGGTTGCAGGCATCGCCTTCGAGTGAGCCGATGTTCACGATGGAGCCAACGCCATTCGCTGCAAGGTGCGGCGCCGCGTGTTTGCTCATCAACATCGGACCCGTCAGGTTGATGGCGAGCATCCGGTTCCAGGAGTCGAGGTCCTGCTCGTCGATCGGCGTCTCGAACATGATGCCGGCATTGTTGACGACGATGTCCAGTCGCCCATGGGCGGCGACAACGCCCTCGATGAACGACTGCACCTGCGATTCATCCGACACATCGAGCGTGTGGCTCTCGTGGGTTTCGCTCTCGGCCAGATCGCCCACGACGACCGTGGCGCCCGCGGCGGCCACCCGATCGGCGATTGCAGCACCGATACTGCGCGCTCCCCCGGTGACGACGGCAACGCGGCCTTCCAAACGTTCATTCATCCGGCCGAATACCCCCCGTCGATGGGCAACGCGATGCCCGTGACATGACTTGACTGTTCGCTGGCCAGGTAGACCATCGACTTTGCGATCTCTGTTGGTTCCGGGATGCGCCCCTCGGGGATCCCGGCGATGTTGGCAGCGAAGACATCGTCGGCCGACCGGCCCGTCTTCTCATGCGCGGAAACCAGCATCGGCGTGTCCACGGCACCCGGGCAGAGCGCGTTGATGCGGATCCCCTCGGCGGCATGGTCGAGGGCCATCGCTTTGGTCAGAAGCACCACCGCACCCTTGGATGCGCAGTACGCAGGTAGGCCAGCGCTACCGGCAAGGCCAACATTCGAAGCAAGGTTCACGATGGTGCCGCGATTCGCCGCAACTCCCGTGCGGATCTCCCCATCGCCATCTGCAGGCTCCTGTTTTCTCATCTGGCGGATGACGGCGCGGGACATGAAGAAGACGGAATCCGCGTTCACCCGCATGTTCTGGTACCACTCCTCGTCGGTCGTCTCGGTGGCATCGCCCCGGGTGATGGTGCCGGCCACGTTGGCGAGCACGTCGACCCGACCGAACTCGGCCACGGCAAACGCAACGAGCTCGTCGGCGAACGCCGAATCGGTGACATCGCCCAGCATGATCCGGCTCTCACCATCAATCGACGCAATCAACGCAGCCGTAGATTCTGCCCCAGAGGTACTTCGCCCCGACACAACAACCTTCGCCCCCGCCTCAGCAAACGCCATCGCAGTAGCAGCACCAATCCCCGAAGTCGCCCCGGTAACAATCGCAATCTTTCCCTGCAGAACCACTTCAGCCCCACTCCCCGAGTTCGGCGAAGCCGACACTCGCTAAGTGAGCACAGCGAACGGCAGTAACAATCGCGATCTTGCGTTCAAGAACATTCATGAATTCAGCTCCCATACCCGGACAACGGCGAGTTTCGGCGGCCTGCCGCCGAAACTCGGTAAGTGAGCGAAGCGAACGGCGCGAACACTCGAGTAGTGAACGAAGTGAACGGCTGCATCAGAGACTGTTCTCCGGAATCTCCGCTTTCATGCGGTCTCGATAGTCGTCCAGCTCGGCCAGGATCGCGTCGTCGAGCTTGGGCTCCTCGTAGTCGGCGAGCACCTTGCGAGCCATGTCGATGCCTCGGGTGTTTGCGTCGACGCCACCGTTGGCGTTCCAATTCTCGTACGCCTCGCCGTCCATCAGCTCGGGCATGAAGAACGCGGTCTCGAAGTTCGCCATCGTGTGGTCCGTGCCGAGGTAGTGGTCGCCGGGTTCGATCTCCCGCACGGCGTCCATGGCGGGGTCGAGCTCGTCCATGTTCACGCCCTTGCCGAGGCGGTACATCATGCGCATCTGCTCGCCGTCGAGCATCGCCTTGCTGTAGCTCTGGCAGAGTGCGCTCTCGAGGTATCCGGTGGTCGAGAGCACGAAGTTCGCTCCGGCCATGAGCACGCCGTACATGTTGCGCGCGGCCTCGTAGCCGGCCTGCGCATCCACGAGCTTGGAGGATGAGCAGCCGCCACTGCAGCGCCACGGAAGTTTGTAGAAACGAGCCAGCTGCCCGACGAGCATGTTGATGTGGTCGATCTCGGGCGTACCCGCAAGCGGCGCTCCCGAGTTCATGGCGACGGTGGCCGTCCACTGGCCGTAGACCGACGGCGAACCGGGCCGGACCAGCTGCATGAACGCCACGCCGGCCAGCGCTTCAGCGCTCAACTGCGCTACGGCGCCGACGGTGGAAGCCGGCGTGCTGGCGCCGCCGAGCACGAAGGGGCTGAACAGCATCGCCTGGTTGTGTGAGGCGTAGACCTTCACGGCGTCGAGCATTGTCTGGTCCCACACCAACGGCGAGTTGCAGTTGGCGAGCGACGTGCTGACGGTCGTGTCTTTGATGACGTCCTGGCCGAACACGATGCCCATCATGTGCAGCGACTGTTCGGCCCGTTCCCGTGAGGTCACGGAGCCCATGAGCGGTTTGTCGCTGTAGCGAAGCAGGCTGTGCGTCATTTCCAGGTGGCGGTAGGCGACCGGCACATCCATCGGCTCGCACAGCACGCCGCCGGCCATGTGCATGGAGGGTTCCATGTAGGCGATCTTGGCGAAGTTGTTGAAGTCGTCGATCGTGGCGTGACGGCGCTTGTTCTCCATGTCGAGCACGAAGGGGGCACCGTACGCCGGGGTGAACACGGTCTTGGTTCCGCCGAGGCTCACCGAGTGTTCGGGAGTGCGGGACAGCATCGTGTACTCGGACGGCGCCGTGGAGATCAGCTCCATGAGGTGCTCGCGATCGAGCCGCACGCGGTAGCCGTCGACCCTCGCGCCGGCGGCCTTCCACATCTCGATGGACTCGTCGTCCCGGAAGTCGATACCAACCTCTTCGAGCAGGGTCATCGACGCATCGTGGATGCGTTCGAGCTGCTCCGGAGTCACGATGTCGACATAGGGGATACAGCGGTCGAGCTCGGGCAACCAGTCGATCGTCTTTGCAGTCCGCGCAGCCCGGCGGGCGCCGCGTCCACGCCGTCGTGGCGCTTCAGGCTCAGTCGTTGTCACCGGCGTCTCCTTCTTCAGTTTCCATCAGGTTCGGTCTCCCAGCGAGGAGGCGAGTGCGTCGCGAAGCGCCCCGAGGACGTCGGAGTCACCGTCGGCTGAGGTTCGGATGACCTCACACAGTTCCGGCAGCGGATGATTGGCGTTGCCGGTCCACGTGGTCATCGTCTCCGTGATGTTTCGCGGATTGAGCGCTGCGATTCCTAGCCCGGACTCGACGGCAGCTTGCACGCCGGAGAGCATCGGGCATTCGAGCACGGTTCGCCATCGGAGCCCGCCGCGCTTCAGCGACTCCTCGGCGGCATCGAGGTAGACGAGCCCGGGTCCGAATGACACGACGGGGACGACCTGATCAGCCGGGAATTCGTGATCGGTCCCGTGCACCCACTTGAGCTGTTCGCGCCAGAGTTCGACGTCGTCGGGGCGTACCTCGTCGGCGGGGATCTGCACCACGGCAAGATCGACCTCGCCATCGTCGAACCAGTCCCGTACCTCGCCGCTCAGTTGCACGCGCACGTCGAGGCGGATGTGCGGGTACATGCGACCGAAGCGGGCGAGCACGTCGGCGAGCTGACCGCCACGCAGGTCCTCGTTCGTTCCCAGACGGATGACACCTTCGAGGTCGCTGCGGCTGAGGTGTTCGACGGCCTCGTCGTGCGCATCGATCACCCGGTCGGCGTAGTGGAGCAGGTCTCGGCCGTCGGGCGTCGCTTCGATCTCCTGGCCCCGCTTCACGAGCTCCAGGCCGACACGCTCCTCGAGCCGCTTGATCTTCCAGCTGACGGCGCTCTGCGTCATCCCCAACTGCGCGGCAGCTTCCGTGAACGTCCCTGTGCCGACAACGGCCCGGAGCGCACGAAGAGATTCGACGTCCAACTTCATGCGAGGACTATGACACAGTTTGACAGCGAAGACCACTTCGCATGACAATCACTTGTATGCAGACTTCTCGCGAATCGAAGGACTTTCACGGTGTGATCGTCGCGGTGGCCATGCCGATGACGGACGGCGGTGAGCGGATCGATGAGCCTGCGCTGCTCGACCATCTGGACTGGCTGCTCGACGCCGGCGTGCATGGCCTGCTGGTGCTCTCAGGCACCGGCGAGTACGCCTACCTTCGCCCCGAGGAGAAGCGCCGAGTCGTGGAGCTCTGCCTCCCCCACATCGATGGTCGTGTGCCGGTGATGGTCCAGACATCGGAGATGTCAGTGACCGACACCGTGACCTCATCGCAGCATGCTGTCGACCACGGCGCCGATGCCCTGATGGTGCTGCCACCGTGGCTCGAGAGCCCGTCTGAACGCGGGATCATGTACCACTACGAGCGAGTTGCCCAGGCCGTATCCACCGACATCGTGCTGTACAACACGCCTGCCGCCAGCGGCGTCGAGATTCCTCCGTCGATGTACCGCCAGCTTCTCGCCATCGACAACGTCCGCTACATGAAGGACAGTCAGGGCGACCTGAGCCGCATCCAGAAGCTCGTGGCAATCAGCGAAGGCACGGACGCACAGGTGCTGTGCGGTGTCGATCCGCTCGCCCCCTATGCGCTCATGGCCGGCGCCGCCGGAATGATCTGGGGCTGCGCCAACATCATGCCGCACGAGTGTGTGCAGCTCGTCGAACTCATCGATGCGGGCAAGCTCGCCGACGCGCTCGAGCTGTGGCAGAAGATGTGGCCGATCAACGCCTTCATGTGGGAGAACGAGCAGGACGTCGGCTTCCTCCCCGGCGTGAAGACGGCAACCGAGATGATCGGCCGGAAGATGGGCCCACTGCGTCGCCCGCAGATGCCGGTCACCGGCTCAGGACGGCTGGCGATCGAGGCCGGATTGTCCGCGCTGCCCATCAACGGCATCGACCGCAGTCGCCTCAAATGGCGTGAGTGGCAGGAAGAGCAGGACTGGCTGGTCAAGCGAACCGAGAAGACGGGGGCGATCAAATGAGCACGAAGAAGACCGCAGCAAAGAAGGCTCCGGCCAAGAAGAAGGCAGCCGCGAAGAAGGCGGCGCCCAAGAAGACTGCCGCAAGGAAGAAGCCGGCGAAGAAGGCCGCTCCTCTCTCCCCCGCCGCGAAACTCGCGGCGTCGCTGCACTTGCCCACCGAGGCGTTCATTGGCGGACGTCCCGTTCCGTCGGCGAGCGGCAAGACGTTTGCGACGATCAATCCGGCCACGGGCGAGGAGCTCGCCCAGATCGCCGACTGCGGCGCCGAGGACGTCGACCGAGCCGTCACAGCCGCCCGCAAGGCGTTCTACGGGCCGTGGAGTCGCATGAGCCCGACCGAGCGCAAGGTACTGATGCAGCGCTTCGCCACGCTCATCGAGTCACATGCCACCGAGCTGGCCACCATCGAGACGATCGAGGGCGGCAAGCCCATCGACGACACGGCGAACATCGACCTCGTTGAAACGATCGACACCATCCGGTGGCACGCCGAAGCGGCGGACAAGGTCAACGACCAGATCACCCCCTCGGGCCCCGGCGTGGTGTCCATGGTGGTCCGTGAGCCCATCGGCGTCGTCGGCGTCGTACTGCCCTGGAACTTCCCGTTGCTCATGGCGGCGTGGAAGCTCGGCCCGATCCTGGCCACCGGCAACACCTGCGTGTTGAAGCCGGCCGAGCAGACGTCGATCACGCTGCTTCGCATCGCTGAACTCGCCACCGAGGCTGGCATTCCCGACGGCGTCATCAACGTCGTTCCCGGCTTCGGCCCGACAGCGGGCGAGCCGCTGGGCCGCCACATGGGCGTGGACGCGTTGGCGTTCACCGGCTCGACCGAAACCGGCCGTCGGTTCCTGAACTACTCGGCCGAGTCCAACCTCAAGCGGGTCATGCTCGAATGCGGTGGAAAGAACCCGTTTGTGGTGATGTCCGACGCCGATGACCTTGACGCCATCGCCGAGCACGCCGCCACCAGCATCTACTGGAACGGCGGCCAGAACTGCTCGTCGAACTCCCGCCTCATCGTGCACCGCGCCGTGAAGGAAGAGCTGCTCTCGCTCATCATGGAGAAGAGCCGGGACTGGGTCGTGGGTGATCCGCTTGATCCGAACACCCGCATCGGCGCCATGATTGAGCCAGCGCATCTGGACAAGGTGATGGACAACATCAACTCTGGCCATGTCGACGGCGCCGACTGTGTGCTTGGTGGCCGCCGGATCCTGCAGGAGACTGGCGGTTCGTTCGTCGAGCCGACGATCTTCGACAACGTGAAGCCGGGCATGCAGCTGGCCACGGAGGAGGTCTTCGGACCGGTCCTGAGTGTCATCGACTTCGCCCAGCCCGAGGAGGGCATCCAGATCGCCAACGACACCGCCTACGGCCTTGCCGCATCGGTGTTCACGTCCGACCTGCGCACCGCCCACATCGCCGCCCGCGCCATCAACGCCGGCACCGTCACGGTCAACACCTACGGCGAAGGCAACGTGGCCACCCCGTTCGGCGGCTTCGGCCTCTCCGGCTTCGGCGGCCGGGACAAGAGCCTCTGGGCCCACGAGCAGTACACCGAGCTCAAGACAATCTGGATCGACCTTGGATAGAGCCGTTCGCTTCGCTCACTACTCGAGTTTCTCGCCTGAGGGCTCGAAACATCGGCCCCCGAAAGAACTTGTGTGAAAGTCTCTCTGCTTCCCACTTCTGATCGGTCGAATGGCTGGTTGGAGATCATGGCTCCATTGGCGGAGCCGACGGTGCTCACTGGAGATGTCGTTTGTGACTACCTCGTCATCGGGGGCGGCTACAGCGGGCTTGCCGCTGCCCGTCGGCTGGCCGAGCTCGATCCCGCTGCGGCCATCGTCCTCGTCGACGGCGACCGCATCGGCAACAACGCCGCTGGTCGCTCGTCTGGCTTCGCCATCGATCACGCCCACAACCTGCGAGCGAAGAGCTTCGCCGACGCCAAGAGGGCCGCCCAGGACGCGATTGCGCTCAACCGGGCCGGGCTCGACTGGCTCGATGCAACGATCACGCGCGAACAGATCGACTGCCAGTGGGTCCAGGAGGGCAAATACCACGCCGCAGCGACAGACCGCGGCGAGCGCATGCTCGGCCAGTTCGCCGAGAGCCTCGAGGCGATCGGCGAGGACCACACGATCCACGACGCCGCCGAATGTGCCGAGGTGTTCGGCACCACGTTCTGGCGCAAGGCCATCCACGCCCCGCACAGCTACCTCGTTCAACCGGCGGCCATGGTCCGCGGGTTGGCCGACACAATGCCCGAGAACGTATCGGTCTTCGAGAGCTCGATGGTCACCGACGTCGACTACGGCGATCATGGAGCGGCCCACACAGTCCGGACAGAGCGGGGCTCGGTCACCGCACCCACCATCGTGCTGGCCACCAACGGCTTCACCGAGGGCTTCGGCTTCCTGCAGAAGAAGCTCATCCCGCTGATCACCTGGGGCTCGATCACCCGGGAGCTGTCCAACGAGGAGTCGGACCGGATCGGTGGCGCGCCGAGCTACGGCATCATCGCTGCACATCCGGCGGGCACATCGGTACGCCGGGTCACCGATCCGAACAACCGCATCGTCGTGCGCAACATCTTCAGCTTCTCCAAGCGGTCCGATTTCGTTGGCCGCAAAGACTGGGCGGCAAAGACCCACCGCACGTCATTCGAGAACCGCTGGCCGGTGCTTTCAGATGTTCCCTTCGAGCACAGCTGGGGTGGAGCGCTGAGCCTCTCCCGCAACGGCGAGCCAGTCTTCGGGGAACTCCGCCCGAACGTGTACGGCACGGTCGTGCACAACGGTGTGGGCATAGCCCGCGGAACCATCAGCGGAAAGCTCCTTGCCGAGATGATCCTGGGCGAAGACTCGGATCAGCTGCAGCAGATGCAAGCCAAAGGCCGTCCAAACCGGAACCTGCCGTTCCAGGACCTCGGAGTGCGCATCAACGCCCGCGCCCGCCGCATCATCGCCGGCCTCGAGGAATAGCGCTGCCCCAGCCCCGGACCCCGCCGGTGCGATGCGGAGTCGCTCAGCGAAGTGCGTGAGAATGCCTCGTGCCCATTCTCCTTGGAGCTCTCGCCTCGCTGTTCATCGGCATCTCCGACACCTTCGGACGCGCCGGAGCGAAGCGGGCGAACTCCTTCAGCGTCGTCACGATGCTCATGGCTGTCGGAATCCCGATCACCATCGTCGCAAGTCTGGTCGTCGGCGGAGACCTCATCGGGCGAGACCTCTTGTTCGGCGGCGCTTCGGGCCTACTGATCGCCACGGGGCTCGGGGTCAACTACCGAGGGATGGCCGAGACGTCTGCCGCCATCGTGTCCCCCGTCGGTGCCGTGTTGGCTGCGTTGTTTCCGCTCCTCTGGGACGTGATCGGCGGCACCAGGCCATCAACACCTGCCTGGATCGGTTGTGGCGTGGCTCTCGTAGCGCTCGCCTTCACCACATTCAACCCAAACCTCGGTGGCAGGATTGCTCTGGGAATCTCGTTCGGGCTCGCCTCCGGTGTCCTCTTCGGGGCGGGCGTGATCTTCCTGGGCGAGACGATGGAAGCGTCGGGTTCGTGGCCGATCGTCGCCCAGCGAACCTTTGGCCTGTTCGCAGTGGCTGCGCTGACTCGTTCGCAGGGCGCTCCGCTCGTCATGCCCAAAGCCGTCCGCCATCACGGACTGTTCGCAGGTCTCGCCGGCGGAATTGGCATGGTGTGCCTCATCGTCGGCACGCAGACTGGCGACCTTGGGGAAGTCGCCGTCGCCGGTTCGATGTTCCCCGCAGTCGTCGCCGTGCTGTCGGCTATCTTCGACGAGGATGAGCTCCGGTGGTGGCAGGGCGTTGGGATCGTCGGAGCGATCGTCGGCACGGCGCTCATCGCCCTCGGCTGACCTGAGATTGGCAGGTAGCGTCGCATCGTGGAGGACTCGCCATACCGCTTCGACCTCGCCGCGTTCCTCCAGGGAATCCGGGACGGCATTCCTCTCGCAATTCCGGCCTTTCCGTTCGGGCTCGTCGTCGGATTCGCCGCAACCCAGGCTCCCATCTCAACACTCGCCGGTTGGTCAACCTCGCAGATCATCTTCGCTGGGTCCGCTCAGCTCGTTGCGCTCGAGCTCTTTGCCGCTGGAAGCGCTGGCTGGTTGATCGTCGCTGCGGTGTTCATGATCAACAGTCGCCACTTCATGTACTCGGCTGCCATGAAGTCTCGTATCGAAGGGGCCCCAATGTGGTTCCGGATCATTGGCGGCTATGTGCTCATGGACCAGCTCTTCGCCATCCAGGACGCCTGGACCGAAGACCCTCCGCTTCGGTTTCGCATGTGGCACTGGCTGGGCTGCGGAACGCTCTTCTGGACCCAATGGCAGATCGGCGTGTTGCTTGGGCTCAGCTTCGGCGATGTGATCCCGGAGAGTTGGGGCCTCACCTTCGTGATTCCGCTGATGTTCGGCGGGCTCATGATTCTCAGCATTCGCAACCGGCCGGGGCTGCTCGCTGCCGTCGTCGGTGGCAGCGTGACGATCGCTCTGCAGGGCCTGCCGCCTGGCTGGGCGCTCCTCATCGGCATCATCGCCGGTGTCACCGCCGGGGCGGTCGCCGACGCTCGAATCGACGTTGAGGAGCCAGCGACGTGAACGTGTGGCTCACCATCGTGCTCGCCGGCATCGCCACCTACCTGACCCGTGCGTCGTTCCTGCTTCTCGGCGACCGGGTCACGTTGCCTGACGCGGTCCAGCGGGCGCTGCGGTACGTGGCTCCGGCCGCCTTTGCTGGCATCGCCATCCCTGCTGCCCTCGGTGATGATGGCGTCGGCGGATCGTTGCCACCCGACGCACGAATCCTCGCCGTGACGCTCGGAGTCCTCGTCGCCTGGCGCACCAGAAACGTCATCGCCTGCATGGGCGTCGGCATGGTCGCCCTCTGGCTCCTCCAGGCAGCCGGCCTCTAACCACGGGTTCTGTGGACGCTGCTGTTCGCTCAGCGACCATCACGGTCCACAGATTCCGTTCTTCGGTTTCTGTGGACGCTGGTGACCGGCATTCGACCACCTGAGACCACAGAACTTGGGGGGTCAGGGGGTGAGGGTCCAGATGGGGTCGCCGAGGAGGTCCCAGTCTGGCTCGACGCCGAGTCCGGGGCCCTGTGGTAGCGCCATGTGTCCGTCGGCCACCACTGGTCCACCCGATGCGATCGGACGGCTGTGGTAGTCGTGAAATGCGCTCGACTGGAAATGGAAACCGTCGGGCGTCGAGGCAGCGAGATGGGCGATGGCTGCGGTTGCGATCTCGCCACCCCAGGTGTCTTCGATCGTCATCACGATACCGAGGTCCACGCACAGGTCCCGAGCGCGACGGGCGCCGGACAGCCCTCCGAAGCGACTGATCTTGAGATTGATGATGTCCATGGCACCGTCCGCAGCACCCTGGCGAATGGCGGCACGCGAGTCCATGACCTCATCGAGGATCAGCGGTCGATTCAGGTGTGGGCGAAGCGCCAAACACTCGGCGTAGGTCAGGCACGGCTGCTCGATATAGATCGGTCGGTCGGCCACGAAATCCGCCACTCGCATGGCCTCATGCTGCCGCCAACCCGTGTTCGCATCGGCAGCCAGCGTGTCGGTCTCGACGAGCGCATCGGTCACGGCCGCGATTCGAGCGAGGTCGGTGTCGAGGCGCTCGCCCACCTTCATCTGGTACTGACTGAAACCCTCTTCGCGGTACTGCACCAAGCGCTCGGCCATCACCGCTGGCTCGTCACGACTGATCACCCGAAACAGCTTGACCTGCTCGCGGAAGCCGCCACCGAGCAGGGTCGCCACGGAGATTCCTGAGGCCTTGGCAGCGAGATCGTAGACGGCAATGTCGAGTCCGGACTTTGCGTACGGATGCCCCTTCAGCGCAGCGTCCATGGCCGCTGAACAGATCTCCGTCCGCTGCGGGTCGAGCCCGAGCAGGGCCGGGCCGAGGTGGTCGAGGGCGGCCCGGAGACCGGCCGCGAACGATGGCATGTATCCGGGGCCGAGCGGACAGATTTCGCCGACGCCCTGCAACCCCTCATCGGTGTCGAGAACCACAACGGTCGAATCGAACGAGGGATACGACTGGGTACCCCAGCTGTAGGCCCCCTCCTTGAGGAGAAGGTCGACCGCGTAGGCTCGGACACCGGCGATTTTCATGAGCCCGTTCTAGTGGAGCTCGACGGATCCCCCAACGCGGGTCAGTCGCAGTCCTGTGTGGTTCGCACGCCGGCAACCGTGGCCCGCACCTCGTAGGAGTCCGCAGCGGTTCCATCGGGATCAACCCACGTCAGCCCGTTGGTGACGGTCTTTACCCAGTCGCCGTTGCGGCGGACGCTGTATCGGTCTTCGCCGGCGACGGCTTCCCAGGTGACGCGCACCCCGCCTCCCACGACCGCAAGCGTGCAGGGAGTGGCCGGAGGCGGCGTTGGTCCGCCCTCTTCGACACAGTCGATGTCCTGTCGCCCCTCGCCGGGAATCCAATACCGGACCTGATACGTGTCACCGGTGACGCCTTCGGTGTCGACGTAGTTGTTGTTGCCAATGACCTTGTCGATCCACTTGCCGTTGCGTCGAATGTTCCAGTTGTCGTCGTTGTTGTCGGGATCGCTGAACACGAGCGAATT
>CAZFBD010000089.1:0-3106 GCA_964517125.1 uncultured Acidimicrobiales bacterium | reverse complement strand
GTCGAATGTTCCAGTTGTCGTCGTTGTTGTCGGGATCGCTGAACACGAGCGAATTTCCTCCGCCTACCTCGGCAAGGAGGCATTCACCATCGACCGGGACGGGAGGCGGAGGCGGCTCGGGTGGGTCCACGGGACCGCCATCATCGATGCAGTCCGTACTGATCTTGCCGCCCGCGGTGGTCACGACCACCACGTAGAAGTCGGCAGCGACACCTGCCGGATCGAACCAGGTGAGCTCGGCGAACTTGCCTGCCCACGAACCGTTCTTACGCACGTTCGTGCCCGCCGCCGCGTTCCACTCGAGCGTGACGCCGCCGTTCTCACGGCGAAGTGTGCACTCGCGCAGCACGGGCGGCGGGCCGGGAGGCTCGCCCGGACCGGGCGGATCCGGCGGTGTTGGACCGACGGGTCCAACGTTGTCCGACGGATCGATGTTGATGATCTCCGCCTCGGAAGGAACTCCAGCGGCCCCGATCAGGAAGAGCAGATAGGAGCCGGGTGTGACAACCGAGGATGACTCGGGAATCGTCGCCGAGATGGAGTTTCCGTTCCGGGTGAACGGCAGCTCGATGAGACGCTGTTCGGCGTTGAACGAATGGGTGACCGAACCGTTCTTGATCAGACGCACGTTGGTGACGTCGGCGGCCTGTCCACTCGTCAGCGAGATCGCATCGCCCACGTCGAACTCGGTCGAGCCGAGCGAGTAGCCGGGACGGGGTGGCTCGCCGCCGCCCTGGGTCACCAGGTAGTAGATCTCTGCGTTCGCGTTCACCAGTGGCCCGGGCGCTCCGCCGCCGGCGACCAGCACCGAGGCATCGGGGAGCAGCAACGCAGTCGAGTGATAGAGACGTGCAACATCGCCCATGGCGTACTCGGTCCACACGCCGGTTTCTGGGTCCCAGATTTCGGCGCTGGTCTTTGCGCCGTTGAGCTCGTTCTTCACGCCTGACCCACCGATCGCGAGCACACGACCGTCGGGTAGCAGCACGGCGTCGACCCAGCTCCGACGAGCGGACATGTTGGGCCGCGGGTCACCTCTGGAGTGGGTCCGTTCAGGTCGAAGTAGTACGTGTGGTTGGAGCGGCCACCGAACTGGATGATCTTGCCCGGTGCGTACTGGACCGCGCTGGAGCCGTCGCCCACGACGCCACTCACCGCGAACTTCCCGTGCTGGGTCAGCGTGGTCAGATCCTCATTGATCGTGAACATGCGGCCGTTGGTGTCGAACCCGAAGATCCGTCCGTCGGGAATCACGAACAGGCGCGGGTAGTACCAGTAGAGCTCGGTGGTGTCGAGGTTCAGCGCCTGTGCGCCGTTCACCGGGTCCCAGACCTCGGGGAAGGCTTCGCCGTTCAGTCCTCCCTGGATGTACATCCGGCCGTCGGGCAGCGTGACCCCCGAGCCGTACCACCGTGGCAGGTTCATGCCGGGCAGGCTGGAGAGGTCGCGGGTGACGGCGTCGAACTCGACAATGTCCGGATTCCCAAAGTTCTGCGCCCGGCCGTTCTGGTACACGTCGCCGCCGAACATGACGAGGTTCCCCGACGACGGGTCGTTCAGCTGCAGGTTGCAGAAGATATCGGTGGGTGTGTCGTTGTCCAGGGTGTCGTGCCCCGATTCCACGTCACCGCTTGCAGGGTCCCAAAGGTCGTAGATGAACGAACCTGTCTGCGAGGCGAACGCACCGCGGGTGCCTTAGTGATCACGTCACCCTCGGACGTGAGCGCGGCGTGAATGGCGATGAGTGGCCAGTCCCCGATGTCTTCCCACTTGCCGTCAGGGTCGAGCGTGACCTGAGCGGCGACCGGCGGAGCCAACGCCCCCAGCACCATGGTGAAGACCGCCAAAACGCCAAGGACGCGCGCGTGGAATTTGATCATGAGACCACCCCCGCCAAAGCACTAGGCAGCAGAGGTGACGTCGGTCACGGATGGTCGGGTGGGTATTTCTCCCGCGTCGTGCTCGGTTGCCCGGGGGCGGCGACCGCTATTCGGGACGGTTCTGCACGTATTGGTAGCCGAAGCGTCCCTTCACGCACAGGTTTCCGCTCGTGATGCTGTGATCGTCGGGTGAGGATACCTTGACGATGTTGTTGTCCTGCACGTGGAGGTCCAGGTTGCAGCCGACGCCGCAGTACGAGCAGACCGTGCGGGTGACGGACTGGTCTTCGGGTCGCCAGTTGCCCATCTTGCGGAGATCGAATTCGGTCTTGAACTGCAGGGCGTTGGTGGGGCACACGGCGACACAGTTGCCGCAGTACACGCAGGCCGAATCCGGCAGGGTGACGTCGAATTCGGTGCTGATGCGGTTGTTGAAACCACGTCCGCTCATGGCGATGGCGAAAGTCCACTGGGCGTCTTCGCCGCAGGCTTCGACGCACTTGTAACAGAGCACGCATCGGTCGTAGGCCCGGATGTAGAGATCGTCTTCGATCTTCACGTCGTCGGTCATGCGCTCGGTGGTATCGGCGTCGTAGCGGTCCAGATCGGCCTTGTAGTCGCCGAGCCAGCCCATGATTTCGGTGGACTGGCTGACGTCGGATGACGTAGCCAGGAACTCGAGCACCATCTTGCGGCTGTGGTCCACTCGCTCGCTGTCGGTGGTGACGACCATGCCTTCTTCAGCGGGCCGGGAGCAGGACGGCACGAGTGTGCGGCTGCCCTCGACCTCGACCACGCAGACGCGGCAGGCGTTGACCGGGGTGACGGTCGGGCCGTAGCAGACCGTGGGCGTGTCCTTGCCGGCTTTGGTGCAGGCATCGAGGATCGTGTCGCCCTCGAGCACGCTCACGTCTTCACCGTCGATGGAGACGGTCACCTTGGACCGCACTTCAACCGGGCGTTCGAGCATCGTCATGAGGCACCTCCGATGAGGCCGAGATCGATGGCGGAGAGAATGGCTCCCGACGCCGTGTGGCCGAGGCCGCAGATGGACGCGTCCTTCATGACCAGAGCGAAGTCGTCGAGCATCGCGCGCTCACCTTCGATGGGCGCACCCTTCTCTCGGATCCGCAGGAGGGATTCGCTCTGCCGGACGGTGCCGACACGGCAGGGCACGCACTGGCCGCAGCTCTCGTCCCGGAAGAACTGGGCGATGCGGGCCACGA
>CAZFBD010000088.1:11664-16000 GCA_964517125.1 uncultured Acidimicrobiales bacterium | reverse complement strand
CTAGGACGGACGCCCGCATCGGTGTGGGTCAGTCGTCGCCAATCGACAGAACCATCCGTGCTGCGGGTACCTCGCCGGTGACGACGAAGTCTGACTCCGCTTTTGCCGAGAGATAGATGCCCTTTGCCATCAGTGACGACTCTGCTGCACGCCGGGCGTCGTAGATCTGCGAGCGGGCTTCGTGCACGGCGTGAGCTTCGGGCTCGGCGGCTGCCGCGAAATCGATGATCTGACAAGCGAGCCGATGATCGCCGCTGGCGGAGAGCTCCGAAGCACGAGCGACCATCGCATCGATTCCACCTGCCAGGGCCGTGACTTCGGCGCCGATCGCAGCGTCGGACGGTGGCTTGAGGCGCGCGGGGTTGCCGTCGTACCAACCGCCGTAGAGCCGCCAGATGTTTCGAATGACGAACTCTGGTTCGTCATAGAGCGGCCGCAGGTAGGGCAGCGCCAACGTGTCTTCGGGAACGCTCACCTCGTTGATGATGCTGTCGAGGGTCGCTCCCGAGTTCATGGCAGCGAGCACGTCAGCAACCAGCGTCTCCAGCGTGCCGGCGACCGTTTCCAGGCAGGTGCGGATTCGGTCGGCGCCAGCGATCGGCAGACCGTGCGCGGGGACGAACAGTTCGGCATCCTTCGCCGCCATCGCACGAAGAGAGGCAGCCCACTCGGACGGGTACCGCTGCACCTTCTGGGGATTGCCGCAGTTTGGAAACTTCCAGATGAACTGGTCGCCCGCGCTGATCATCTTGTGTTCGGGCAGCCACGTCCACGTGTGGTCATCGGTCTCGCCCTTGCAGTGCTCGTACTCGAAGGTGACGCCGCCGATTGTCTCCACGAGCGTGTCTTCGTAGCTGGTGTCGACCTCCAGGGTGCCGACCGGAAGAAACGGCCTGGAAGTGTTCGTGTCGGCGGTGGCGGCACCACCGAACTGCCGGCGATTGATGACGTTGTTGTAGCCCGCAGTCGCCGTGTAGCGGTCGAACCGACGTTGTACGGCTTCGTGGCCCACGACACGAGGAGTGGCCCGGCCCTTCGACTCGGCGTCGGCGGCGAACGCACGCGACCCACCAACGTGGTCGAGATGACCGTGGGTGTAGACGATGGAGTGCACCGGCTCGTCGCTCCACGCACGGAGCGCCTCGATGACGGCCGGTCCAGTCACCGCACTGCTCGAGTCAAAGGTGACGAGCCCGTCGCCGGTATTCACGACCACGACGTGGCTGAACGACTCGATCAGCGCCACACCGTCACCGATCTCGCTGAGCTCCTGGGTGATGCGGTCCGGTGATTCGCCCGAAACGCCGCTGTCGATGAGGCGGCTGGACACGTCGAGTGGATGATCTGGCATTCGCCCAGTCTTGCGCCTTCGACCGGCCCGTGCACACGTTCGGCCGACCGGGGCGGAGGCGGTTGTTATGTTGGTGTCGCCGAGCCACACAGAGATCGAAGGAACGTCATGAGTGCCCGAGTTGAACACGTTGATGTCCTCGTTGTCGGCGCAGGCATTTCCGGAATCGGCGGCGCCTACCACCTGACGCAGCAGCGTCCTGATACGAGCTTCATCGTCCTCGAGAACCAGGATGGTTTCGGCGGAACATGGCGCACGCACACCTACCCCGGCATCCGGTCCGACAGCGATCTACACACGTTCGGCTACCGGTTCAAGGCATGGCGCGGGGCACCGATCGCTTCCGGCGAAGAGATCATGAAATACCTGGGCGAGGTGATCGACGAGAACGACCTCGCGCCCCACATCCGCTACAACCACCAGATCACCACCGCGAGCTGGTCTTCGGCCGACAACGTCTGGATGATTGACGTCACCCGCACCGACACCGGGGAGCAGCTGCATTTCAGCGCTGGCTTCCTGTGGATGTGCCAGGGCTACTACCGCCACTCCGAGGGCTACACACCCGAGTGGGAGGGCATGGCCGACTTCCAGGGCCAGATCGTCCACCCCCAAACCTGGCCGAGCGATCTGGAATACGAGGGGAAGGACGTCGTCGTCATCGGCTCGGGCGCCACCGCGGCCACGCTCATTCCGGCAATGGCCGACGCGACCCGGCACATCACGATGCTGCAGCGTTCGCCCACCTTCTTTGCCACCGGCCGCAACGCTGTCGAGCTGGTGGAAATGCTGCGCGAGATCGACATCGACGAGGACACGATCCACGCAATCGCTCGCAAGAAGAAGCTCCACGATCAGAACCTCTCGATGCACCTGGCGCGGAACGAGCCAGAGGCGGTTCGGGCCGAACTCCTTGCCGGGATCCGTGAGATCGTTGGCGAGGAGTACGACGTCGATACCCACTTCAACCCGTCCTACCGCCCGTGGCGCCAGCGGGTTGCCTTTGTGCCCGACGGCGATCTGTTCCATGGCATCGCCAGCGGAAAGGCGTCCGTGGTCACGGATCACATCGTTCGGTTCAACGAGACGGGTATCGAGCTCGAATCGGGCCGGCAGCTCGACGCCGACATCGTCGTGACCGCCACGGGGTTCAACCTCAATGTCCTGGGCGACATCGAATTCGTCATCGACGGCGAGCCGCTCATGTTCCACGACACCGTCACCTACCGGGGCACCATGTTCACTGGCATCCCCAACCTTGCGTGGGTCTTTGGGTACTTCCGAGCCAGCTGGACGCTTCGCGCCGACCTGGTTGCCGACTTTGTCTGCAGACTGCTCCAGGAGATGGACGACCGCGGCGCCTCCACCGTCATTCCAACATTGCGGACAGACGATGAGGACATGGAGCTGCTGCCGTGGGTCGATCCGGAGAATTTCAACCCCGGCTATCTGACCCGCAGCTTGCACCTACTGCCCAAGCAAGGTGATCGGGAACCGTGGCGGCACAAGCAGGACTACTGGCTCGACAAAGATGAGCTTCCTGCAGCCGATCTCGACGACGGCACGCTTACGTTCACCTAGACCGCATCCACGGTTGTCGGGTGGTTCAGGGTTGCTCGATGACGCCGATGATGATGCCGCGTTCGCGTTCCTGGGCGTGCATGCCGAGGATCGTCTCGTCGGTCCAGGTGACGCGGTTCTTGCGACTCGTGAGCCGCTCGACCAGAAGCACAAGCATCTCCTGACTCCCCGGGTCGAGATCGTTTGCGACGATCAGCTCACCGGTGGAACGACACGGTGGCCCGAAACCGAGGATCTGATGGCTGAGTTCGGCCTCGACGTTCTGGGTGCGCAAGGGTTTGATTTGTCGCGGCATCGGCCCGATCTCTCGGTCGATCCCAAGTCAGAGGAGGCGCGCGTGACCAAGGTGACGATCACAGGCACCGGAAGGCCCCCGGTGGAGGCAGGACGTGCGGGCTCCGGCGTGTTGGTTGAACATGGCGATGTCGTGCTGCAGTTCGACGCTGGCCGGGCGACCGCTCTGCGCATGGCCGAAGCTGGTGTTCTTCCAGCACAGCTCGATGCGTATGACGAAGACATCGCGGTCCGAGTCGAACACACGAACCGTTCGCATCCGGCGCCGACGATCATCGGGTTCGATGCAGCCACCGACCCCACCGAGGTCTGGCGTTCGGCGGACGGCGAGGTCTGGGTCACTGCAGTGGCGGTTCATCACCAGCCGGTCGACCCCGCCGTCGCCTACCGCGTCGACACGCCAGACGGCAGCGTTGTCATCTCGGGCGACACGCGGGTGTGCGACGACCTGGATTCCACCGAATTCGGACCTCGCTGAACCATGGGAACCGTTGCCGACCTCACCGTTGAGACACTCATCGCACATGGCATCGACCAGCTGTACTGCCTACCCGGAGTACAAAACGATCCGTTCTTCGACGCACTGTTCGATCGCAGCGATGCGCTGACACCGATCCACACCCGCCATGAACAGGGCGCGGCATACATGGCGAATGGAGCGTCGCAAGCCACGGGAAAACCGCAGGCGTTCTGTGTGGTTCCCGGACCAGGCTTCCTCAACGCGTCGAGCGCCATGTGCACCGGCTACGCCGTCGGCGCGCAGACCCTTGGCATCATCGGACAGATCCCGTCGACCGCCATTGGTCGAGGGTTCGGAGCACTCCATGAGATAAACGATCAGCAGACGATCCTCGCGAGCCTGACCAAGCACGCTGAGCACATCGCCACTGCGGATGACGCTCCGGGAGCGCTCCAACGGGCATTCACCTCACTGCTCTCCGGGCGGCATCGGCCGGTCGGAATCGAAGTGCCGACCGACCTGTGGAGACAGCCGGTTGACCACGCGGTCACTCCTCGCGCGGCCACGCGAATCGATGGGCCTGCGGTCGATGCAGGCCAGATCGACGAGGCGGCAGAGATTCTCCGAAACGCGCAACGGCCCATGGTCGT
>CAZFBD010000088.1:0-11564 GCA_964517125.1 uncultured Acidimicrobiales bacterium | reverse complement strand
ACCTCACGATCGTCCATATCGACATCGATGCCGATGAGCTGGGCCGAATCACCGAGCCAACCGTCGGAATCCACGCCGACCTCGCCGATGCACTGCCGCTTCTCCTCGAAGCTCTTGGCGATGTCGCTCCGCTGACCGACTGGTCCGACCGAATTGCGGCCAGGAGGGCACACTTCGACGGGCGGTACGCCGCCGATCTCCCAGACCAGATGGCCTGGCTGGCGGCAATTCGCGCCGAGCTTCCGCGCGACGGCATCTTCGTCGACGAGCTCACCCAGAACGGCTACGTCTCTCGGTTCGCCTTCCCGAGCTATGCGCCCCGCACCTTCATCTCCACCGGGTACCAAGGGACGCTCGGCTATGGCTACGCAACTGCGCTCGGAGCGGCGCATGCCCGACGTGACGTGCCAGTGGTGAACATCACCGGCGACGGCGGAGCGCTCTTCACAATCAGCGAGCTTGCCACCGCCGTGCACCATCAGATTCCGCTCACGACCGTGGTGTTCACCGACAACGCTTTCGGCAATGTGAAGCGCATTCAGCAGGACAACTACGGCGAGCGGTTCATCGCCAGCGACCTGACAAGCCCCGACTTCGTCAAGCTTGCCGACGCCTTTGGCGCACAGGGTCTTCGGGCCACAACCCCCGAAGAGCTCCGTCTGCGACTGCGGGACGGCATCGCCGCCGAAGGGCCGACGCTGATCGAAGTACCCGTCGGCGTGGTGAACAGCCCATGGCCGTTCGTGCTGATGCCCAAGGTCAGGGGAGCGTCCTGATCGAGATCCACCCCAAGACGGCGGCTGGCTGGCGGTCGTGGTTGCGCACGAATCACGCGTCGAGCAACGGCGTCTGGCTGATCTACTACCGCGCGTCCACGGGTCGACGTCGACTGACCTGGGAGGATGCCGTACGTGAGGCGTTGTGCTTCGGATGGATCGACAGCAAGGTCAAGCCCATCGACGACGAGCGGTACAAGCAAGTCTTCACGCCTCGCAAACCCAAGAGCGTGTGGTCGAAGGTCAACAAGCAACATGTCGACGAGCTCATCGACGCAGGTCTCATGACCGACGCGGGGCTGCGTGCGATCGAGGTTGCGAAGGACAACGGCGCCTGGTCGTTCCTCGAACCGGTTGACGCACTCCTCGTGCCCGCCGATCTGGAGTCAGCGCTTCAGGGTTCTACCCAGGCCCGAGAGGCGTACGACGCCCTGTCGGATTCTGCAAAGCGGGCAGTGCTGTACCCGCTGTACTCCGCCAAACGGGAGGAGACCCGGGCCGCTCGAGTGGCTTCTGCAATTGCCTCGCTCGAGGGTGGAGCGTAACGGCCTCTCGTCCGCGGCCCTGGTGGGAGGTTCCAAGGCCGCGGACGCAACAGGTTGGCCTCAGACCGCCTTCAGGACATCGAGGATGTCGTTGCGGGAGGCGTTTCTCGACGGCAACCATGCCGCGAGTGCGCCGCCCGCAAGTCCGACCACGACGATGATCGCACCGGTGAGAAAGCTCGTCTCCGGGTAGGAGATCTGACCATCGGACAGCGACTGGAACAGTGCCGCTGCTGACACCCAGGCCAGCGCCAGGCCGGAGACGACGCCCACGAATGCAAGCAATGCGAACTCGGCGATCAGCGACCAGAAGATCTGCTTCATGCTCGCTCCCGCTGCCCGCATGGCGGCGATCTCGCCCGAACGCTCCGAGATTGCGAGCGACACGGTGTTGGCGATGCCGACCAGTGCAATGATCACCGCCACCGCAAGCAGTGCGTAAACCAGGGCAAGAATCGTGTCCAGGTTGCTTCCGAGACTGGAAATGAAATCGTCGGACGTCAGGACATCGACGTTCGGAAGACCAATGGCAGCGGTGAGCTCTCCTTCGCTCGCATTCGGAGCGTTGATGTACGCAACCGTTGCCGGGCCGTCCTGGCCGAGTTCTGGGGCGAGCTCAGGGGAGCCAATCACGACCGGACCGGGAACTCCGGGCAGACCGTTGGTGACGATCGCCGCCACGTCGACCTGTGCCGGACCGATCCCCGTGACGACCGCCAGCGAGTCGCCAACCGTCAGGTTCTGCGAGGTCGCAGTGGCTTCGTCGATCAAAACCGATTGGTCGCCGACTGCGTCGAGCGAGCCGTCGATGACATCGAACTCGTACACCTGTGTGAGGTCGTCGATCTCGGCGAAGCCGATGACGAGTGCCCCTTCTCCTGGACCGAAGCCACCGCCGTCAGCCGGGTCTGCGGGAGCTGCCGTGATCTGCGACACCGGTACCACGAGGTCCACGCCATCAACACTCTGCAACCGCATCACGGTGTCGGCGGAGATGGAGGGCTCAGGGAAGTTGCCGATGCCTTGCGCCACGTAGTCGGTCGTCAGTTCATCGGCGGCGTCGCCGGCAACGAACTGGCCGATCGTGGCGGCCATCAGCGTGAAGAACGAGATGAGGCTGATGCCGATCATCAACGCACTCGAGGCGGCCGAGGTTCGGCCGGCGTTTCGCTGCAGGTTCCGGCTGGCAACCGTGCCCGTGGGGCCGACCTTGCCCAGGACTGGTAGAGCAAGAGCACCCGTCCACCGGATCAGGAACTCGGCCCCCAGGTAGAGGGCGAGGAAGAGGCCAAACACACCGACGCCCGAGTAGATCACATCTCCCTGGGTCACGCCGACGACCATTGCGACCACACCAATGACAGTGGCCAGGATCGCAGCGGTGACGCGGCGCCGGCCGGCTGACGGAGGTTCGATCTCGGCCGCACGCAGAGCCTCGATCGGCGGAACCTGTGTGGCCTTTTGCGCCGGCCACACTGCCGCGAAGACGGTGACGCCAATGCCGACTGCGGCTCCGATGAGCAGCGCCGAGATCGAGATCGTGTTGGAACGCTCGATGGTCAGACCAAGGAGGTCGAGGAACCAGCCGAGCACGTCGTTGCCGAGCAGGCCGAGAGCGGTACCGATGAAGGTTCCGGCCAACCCGAGCAGGATCGCTTCGATGACCACCTGGCTCATGAGCTGGCGGCGCGTCGTGCCGACCAAGCGCTGCAGGGCGAGCTCTTCGGTCCGTTGGGCAAGCGACACTGCGAACGTGTTGGTCACAATGACCATGCCAACGACCACGGCGATCACTGCGAAGACGGTCAGGAACGTCTCGAAGAACCCGAGGAACCCGTTGAGCTCCTCCTCCTGGTCGGCGACCCAGCCTGCGCCGTCGGTCACCTCCTGGTCAGGGGCGATGGCCGCAACGTCTGCGACGAGGCCCGCTCCCGAGCCGTTGCCTGCGACGAGGATGTAGTCGTACCCGGCGCCAGCTTGGGCTTCGTCGATCGCAAGAATCGGGTCGCCCGGGTCGAGGAGGACGGTGGAGACGTACGGGTCATTGTCGGCTCCACCGAAGGTCGCGAGGCCAACGAGTTCGCCCGACGACAGGCCGTCGTCCGTCACGTAGGTGATGGTGTCGCCGACCGAGTAGTCGGCGCCATCGGCCGTGGACACATCGAGAACCAGTTCACCGGGAGCAGAGGGCGCCGCTCCCGAGACGAGTTCGAAACCGTTGAGATCCGAATCGCCAAGCCAGGGTTCGGCCACGTTCGACGATGCCTGCTGCTGGCCTGCTGGGTTGCCGTCGGCGTCGATGACTTGGACGTAGGGAATGTCGAAGCCGACGGCCTCATATCCCGCTGCTTCGAGGTCGGTAACGACGGAGGGCGGCACGACTGCGGAGGCGCCTGCACGAGGACCATCGCTTTCGGTCACCTCGGGGCCGGTGACGACCGCGCCAACGTCGCCGTACGCGGCATTGAGGGGCTCGCCCACGTTGGAGATGGAGGTGGTGAGAAGGAGTGTGGAAACGATGAAGGCGACCGATAGGGCAATCGCCACGATGGTGAGGGCGTAGCGGTCTCGTTTGAACCACGCCATTTTCAGGGTGCGACGAAACATGTCAGCTGAGCTCCTTGATCTTGTCGAGCACGTCGTCGACCGACGGGTTGGCCGCTTCGCCGACGAGGACACCGTCCTGCAGGTAGACGACCCGGTCGCAGTAGCTGGCGGCGACTGCATCGTGAGTCACCATGACGATGGTCTGGTTGAGCGAGTTCACGGCTTCACGCAGGTACTTCAGCAACTCGCCAGAGGTTTTGGAATCGAGAGCGCCGGTTGGTTCGTCGGCGAAGATCACGTCGGGCCGGGCGATCATGGCCCGGGCGACGGCCACACGCTGGCGCTGTCCACCAGACAGCTGGCTCGGTCGGTTGTCGAGCCGGTTGCTGATTGCGAGCACATCGGCGAGCTCGGCGAGGAAGTCCTCGTCCACGTCCTTGCCGTCGAGGTCGACGGGAAGCGTGATGTTCTCTCGAGCGCTCAGTGCGGGCACCAGGTGGAACGACTGGAAGATGAAGCCGAGCTTCGAGCGTCGCATCACCGACAGTTCCTGGTCGCTGAGCGTGGAGACGTCGACATCGCCGACGTACGCCTTGCCACTTGTCAGCCGGTCGAGGCCGGATTGGCAGTACATGAGGGTGGACTTACCGGAACCCGACGGTCCCATGACGGCGGTGAACTGACCGCGGCGGAAGCCGATGGTGACGTTGTCGACGGCCTTGACCGCCGACTCGCCCTCGCCGAACACCTTGTTGGCGTCGACCAGACGGGCGACATCGGTCTGACTGCTGGCTGGCGCCGTGGCGCTGGAGGTGGATGTTGTGCTCATGACGATGAACCTAAACATCGAAGCTGAGGCCAACCTCTCGACAACCTGAGATCTACCTGAAGCGTGCAGATTCACGTAGACGCCGGCCGAAAATTCAGCGACGCTCAAGGTGTGACCACTCCCCTCTCGTCGGGACCCTCAGGGTCGGACACGCAACCAGACCAGACCGTGCTGCTCGTGGAAGATGACCGCGGCCTGCGCGAATCGCTCGCCACCGTGCTGTCGTTTCAGGGCCTCACCGTGCTCCAGGCCGACTCCGCCGAGGTCGCCGCTGAGCTCGTGGCGAGCGATGACCCCGACCTCGTGGTGCTCGACATCAACCTTCCCGGGCAGAGTGGGCTTGACTTTCTCGCCCAGCTGCGGGCAGCCGGCGACGCACGCCAGGTGTTGTTGCTCACGGCCCGTCACGAGGTCGCAGACCGGGTCGCCGGACTCGATGCAGGCGCCGACGACTATCTTCCGAAGCCCTTCGCTCTCGACGAGATGCTGGCCCGGGTGCGTCTCCTGCTGCGGCGGGCCACCGTCACCTCCACCGCCACGCCGGCTGCTGCACCCATCGACCCCGTCGGCGATTCGATCGTCCTGGGACCGGTCACGATCGACGCCCCCGCCCGTCGAGTCATGTCGGCTGGAGCTCCGGTGGACCTGACGAAGCTGGAGTACGACCTGCTCCACCTGCTGGTCACCAACAACGACATCGTGCTCACCCGGTCGGTCATCCACCAGCGGATCTGGGGGTACGACGAGGAGTACGGATCGAACATTCTGGAAGCACTTGTTTCGAGCCTGCGCCGAAAGCTCGAGGCGGGTGGAACCGATCGCGTCGTGCATACGGTTCGAGGCGTCGGATACGTCGCTCGAATCGCCGAGTCGGGATCGGGCGGCCGATCATGAATCTGCAACGTCGGGTGGCACTCACCCTTGGCCTCATCCCCACCGTCATGGTCCTTGTGTTCGGTGCGGTCTCGCTCCTGTTCACTGTGCAGAGTCTGCGCTCCACAACCGACGCCGAGCTCCTCCAGGGCGGCGAGCTCTTCTCCATGCGGATCTCTGAGGGTCGCGACGAAGACATCGAGGCGTTCCTTCTTGAGGACGAGGACGTCCCCGCACCGAGTGTCCGACTACTCGCTCGCGACGGCTCCGTCCTCGTCGGTTCCGACGACCCGCTGAGCGCCGACGCGTTGGCGGTGGCCACCCAGCGCAGCGACGAGCCACTCTTCGAAACAGTCCAGAACGGTGACCAGCATCAACGAATCCTCACCATGCCGGTCGACGGCGAAGAGATCGGCGCAGTCCAGATCGGACGCGATATCACCGACATCGCCAACGGGCTTCGTCGCTCCAGAACCGGCACCCTCATCGCCGGGCTGCTCGCTGGTCTTGCATCTGCGGGAATCGGGTGGGGGCTCTCCAAGAGGCTGGTGGCACCGGTCCGAGCGGTGGCCGACGCTGCAGATCGTCTACGAACCGATGCCCACCTTCCCGACCGCATCGACGGTGAAGGAACGGACGACCTTGGTCGGCTGATCACGAGTTTCAACCAGATGCTCGGCGAACTTCAGCACAGCAGACAGCAGCAGCAACGGCTCGTTGCCGACGCCAGCCACGAGCTCCGCACCCCGCTGACGAGTCTGCGGGTGAAGACGGAGTTCCTCCAGTCGCAACCCGACCTCCCGGCCGAAGAGCGACAACGACTCCTCGATGGGACCGTGGCCGAGCTCGAGTCACTCTCCACACTCGTGACCGAACTGGTGGGCCTTGCCGCCGATGGCACGACGCCTGACGAACCACCATCGTTGATCGACCTGGCATCGGTCATCACGTCGGAGGCCGAACGGTTCCGAGTGTCCACCGGCCGTACCGTCGAAGTCTCAACCACCCCCGGCATGGTCGAGACCCGACAGAACCAGGTGGTTCGGGCGCTGTCGAATCTTCTGGTGAACGCCGACAAGTACACCCCGGCAGACAGTCCGATCGAGATCAGCCAACGAGGAAACCGCATCGAGGTTCGCGATCACGGTCCCGGCATTCCAATGGACGAGCGCGGGCGGGTGTTCGACCGCTTTCACCGCGGTGGCAACCATCAGTCCATCGACGGGAATGGTCTCGGGCTCGCCATCGTCGATTCGGTCGCGCAGACCAACGGCGGAACAACCTGGATCAGCACCCCGCCCGAGGGCAAGGGTGTGATCGTCGGCCTGTCCGTCGGTCCTTCGGCTGAAGTCTCCGGTTGATAGCCAGGCGGCGTCCCGCGCCGCAGTCGAGCGCGGCCTCTCGCATTGCCCGAGTCGGCTTGGTCTTCGTGTCGGAGTAGAAGTCGTCCGTGGCCCGGAGTCTGATACACACGCCTCGACGCACAGTCAACTGGCAGCTCCGTCAGCGGTTGGTGGAGGAAGCGAATCAAGGGCGGGGGCCGCGAACAATTCCCAGATCCGTTGCGCCAGGAAGGATGGACGCTCCTTCAGGCGCTAGAACACAACCATGACAGATCCGCTTGGGACACCACACGCACAGAACGTCCTGTTCATCATGTGCGATCAGCTTCGGCTCGATGCGCTGTCGTGCCATGGTGCGATGGTCGAGACACCCAACATTGATGCCTTGGCTGCGCGGGGTGTTCGTTTTGAGCAAGCCCACGTCCAGGGCGCCGTTTGTGGATCGTCGCGCATGAGTTTCTATACGGGCCGTTACGTGCAATCGCACGGCAGCAGGTTCAACCGGATACCGCTACAGATCGGCCAACGAACGATCGGTGATCATCTCCGAACCCTGGGCGTGAACTCGACCCTCGTGGGGAAGACGCACATGGTCGCCGACCGCGAGGCCATGGGCTGGCTCGGGCTCGACCCCAACGCACCCGAGGTCATGTACCTCGCCGAATGCGGATTCGATGCTGAAGAGCGTGACGACGGACTACAACCAGCCGCCGGTCGAGTCGACCTCCCGTACAACGAGTTTCTCCGGGAGAACGGATATGCCGGCGCCAACCCCTGGCACACCGCCGCGAACTCGGTCGTCGATTCCAGCGGCACCCGTCGATCAGGGTGGTTGCTGAACGCATCGCCATACCCGGCAATCGTTCCTGACGAGTTGTCGGAAACTGCATACATGACCGACCGGGCGATCGATTTCATCCGTAGAGCCGGCAACGAACGATGGTGTCTCCATCTCTCCTACATCAAACCCCACTGGCCCTATGTGGTCTCCAGTCCGTACAACGACATGGTCAACGCGAAGGATCTCAGCGAGCCGAATCGCTCCACGGAGGAACGAGACAACAGCCATCCGGTACTCAACGCCTTTTGGGATAGCCGGATCGGCAGAACATTCAGCCGGGCAGATGTTCGTGCGGCCGTGGTGCCCGCCTATCTCGGATTGGTACAACAGCTCGACCACCATCTCGGTCGACTCTTCGCCGAACTCGACCGGCTCGGACGTTCCGATGACACGCTCATCGTGTTCACGTCGGACCACGGCGACTACCTCGGCGACCATTGGATGGGCGACAAGTACTGGCTCCACGATGAGATCGTGAAGGTCCCGATGATCGTGGTGGATCCCCGAGCCGAAGCTGATGCCACACGAGGCTCCGCGTCCACAACGCTCGTTGAAGCAATCGATCTTGCTCCGACCTTCATCGAGGCGCTCGGTGGGGACCCAGCCGACTTCGCACTGTGGCTCGAGGGCGAATCGCTCTGCCCTGTCCTTCGCGGAGAGCAGCGGGACTCGACGGCCGACATCGCGATCTGCGAAACCGACTACGCGTACGTCGAGCTGGATTTGCCGTCGTCGCCGGCGTTCGGACGTCGCAGACAGCGGGCCACGATGCTCCGAACCGAGCGCTTCAAATACATTCTGGACGAGACCGGCCCGAACCTTCTCTACGATCTCGAGGCAGATCCAAACGAACACGTCGACCGAAGTGGGGACCCGGCTCTGTCGGCCATCCAGGCCGAGCTCCACGATCGTCTCTTCGAGTGGTTTCGCGGCCGCAGCCACGAGGTCACCGGCGAGCCGTCTCGTTGGGCTGGCACTCTACGGGATGGCGCAGTTGCCCAAGCTGGCGTGTTCATTGGCTATTGGGACGAATCGGAAGCAGCCGCTGTTGGAGCCGATCACCTGCTGAACGGGGAATGATCGACGTCTGGACCTCAGGCCGTGGGTTCGTGCTGAACGACCCTCACAAGCCGCCGGCGGGAACGATGTCGGCCATGAAGCTGGCATACGACTCGTCCCGCTCTTCGCGGGTCTTGCCCAGCGTGAAGTCGGGAACGATGATCTCGTTGAAGCCGAGCTCGCCGTACTGACCAATGGCGTCGATGACGTGCTCGGCCGAGCCCGCAATGGTGTTGTCGGCCATGGGTCCTTCCATGGCCTTGTCGATCTGCGCCTGATCGTCGGTGATCACAAAGAGCGGCTGCACCGAAAGGCTCTTCGTGCCCACGTCGGCGCCAACGTTCTCGCATGCCTCGGTGAACACCTGCAACTTCTTCGCTGCGGTCTCGGGAGAACCCCAGGAATTCCATTCTTGGGCAAACTTGGCTGTGATCCGGCACATGCGCGGACCACTGGTGCCCACCAGAATGGGCAGCGTGTCCTGCACCGGACTGGGGTCCGACGGAGCGTCCGTGATCGTGTAGTGGGTCCCTTCAAACGTGGTGCGGTCCTCGTCGAGCAGCGAGCGGACGATCTGAATCGCTTCCTCAAACCGGTCGACCCGAACCTTGGGTTCTTCCAGGTCGATGCCATACGCCTTGTGCTCGTTGATCTGCCAACCGGCGCCCAGGCCGAGCACCATTCGTCCACCAGACACATGGTCGAGCGTGGTTGCACGGTTTGCCAGCACCGCCGGGTGATGTACCGACGTGGGCGACACCAGCGGGCCGATTCGCATGTTGTTGGTCACCATGGCCACCGCAGGAAGGATCGAGAAGACCTCGTGCACGTCGCCAGCCTTCAGCTCCTCGCTTCCGGTATTCGGCATGTAGTGATCGGCAAACCAGAAGCCGTGATAGCCCAACGAATCAGCAGTCTTCGCCCGGTCGAGGATCTCCTCGGTCGAGCGCATCGGACCTGGCCAAATGGAGAACTTCATGCCGTCAGTATTGCACCCGGGTGCTAGAGAAGGGGCATGACATCGAAGCCCGCCTCCCCCATCACGGCGGCAGCGAACCACGCTGCGGCCATCTCGTTCGACGACCCCGGTGATTTCGAACGCGCCGGCCGCGGACTGGTGGCCCAGCTGGACGCTCCGCAGGTTTCCGTCAACGAACACCACGTGGTCTTCAACACCGACAACCACGCCTTCGTCAACGAGCCCGACGTACCTCCTTCGGTGCACCCCGGCTTGTGGCGACAAGCGCAGCTCAATTGGAAGCACGGTCTGTTCGAGGTCGCCGACGGCGTGTGGCAGGTTCGGGGCTACGACCTGGCCAACATCACGTTCATGGCGGGGGCCGACGGTGGCTGGCTCGTCATCGACCCGCTCACCAACGCCCCGGCCGCAGCGGCCGCCCTGGGGCTGGCGAACGCGACGCTGGGAGAGCGACCGGTCACATCGGTCATCTACACGCACAGTCACATCGACCACTTCGGCGGGATCCTGGGCGTCACCAGCCACGAAGCAGTGGAACGAGGCGACGTGCGAATCGTTGCACCCGACGGATTCCTCGAAGAGGTCGTCAGCGAGAACGTGATCGCCGGACCAATCATGGGCCGTCGGGCCGCCTATCAGTTCGGTCCGCTACTGCCCCCTGGTCCGCTCGGGCACGTGGACTGCGGACTCGGGTCTGCACTTGGCTTGGCCGGCTCCGACCTGATTGCGCCGACCGAGACGATCACCGACACCGGCCAGGAGCTGACACTCAGCGGCATCCGCATCGCCTTCCAGAACACCCCCGACGCGGAAGCGCCGGCCGAAATGAACTTCCATTTCCCGGACAAGCGCCTGCTCTGCATGGCCGAGAACTGCACGCACACCCTTCACAACCTCTACCCACTTCGGGGAGCGCAGACCCGTAACGCCCTGGCCTGGAGCAAGTACATCCAGGAAGCCATGGACCTGTGGGGTGACGACACCGACACGATGTTCGCCAGCCATCACTGGCCCCGGTTCGGTGCCGACGACGTGCGGGCGTTCCTGACCATGCAGCGCGACGTGTACCGCTGGATGCACGATCAGACCATGCGTCTGGCCAACCAGGGCCATGTGCCTGCAGAGATCGCCGAGGAACTTCGCCTGCCTGCCGAGTTCGACCAGTCGCATGTTCGTGGCTACTACGGCACCGTTTCCCACAACGCGAAGTCGGTCTACAACCGCTACCTCGGCTGGTACGACGGCAACCCGGCCAACCTCAACCCGCTCCCTCCCGTCGAGTCGGGCGAGCACTACGTGGAGTTCATGGGTGGCGCCGAGACCGTGCTGGCCAAAGCCCAGGAGTACTTCGACCGGGGCGAATACCGGTGGGTCGCCCAGGTGGTCAACCATGTGGTCTTCGCCGACCCGACCAACGAAGCGGCACGCGAACTGCAGGCCAGCGCACTGGAGCAGATGGGCTATCAGGCGGAATCTGCCACGTGGCGCAACTCCTACCTCATGGGGGCGAAGGAGCTGAGAGAAGGCTCACCAAACTGGGGCCGACTTCCAACCCGTGACACCTCGCAGGCGATGGAAGCATCCCACCTGTTCGACATCATCGGAGTCCGGTTCGACCCGGCAGCGTTCACCGCAGGACCCGTCACCGTGAACGTGCATTTCACCGACCTCGACGAGGACCATGTACTCGGCCTGGGCCGCTCGGCGGTCCATCACCGACCCAACAGCACCGACCCGGAAGCGGTCGCCTCGGTACGCACCGATCGGGCCAC
>CAZFBD010000087.1:0-16031 GCA_964517125.1 uncultured Acidimicrobiales bacterium | reverse complement strand
CGCAAACTGGACCATCTGCATGAGACGGACCACCTGCGGCCACGGGTATTCGGCACCGCCAGCGGACCGGACAACCCGATCGCCGTCCTGGGCGACGAGCTCGGCCCGACCGGTCACCATCAGCGTCATCGCTCGACGCCACGAGACCACGGCCAGCGGTTCGTAGGGGGCATTCAGCAGTAGTACAGACATGGTCTCTCCTTTCAATGTGCTGACGTCGCGCAGAATTTCTGCGCAAGGCCTTCAGTACTTCCCGTGGGAGTCGAACCCACAAGCCTTGCGGCAACAGGGTCTGAGCCTGCAGCGTTTTCCAGTTTCGCCAGGGAAGCGTGGCGCTTTCGATGGGATTCGAACCCACACCTTCTTCCTTGACAAGGAAGTGCTCTCCCAGTTGAGCTACGAAAGCGTGTGCATGTTTCAATGCAAAGAAGGTGTTTTCGGACGCGTCGAACTACGCAAAAGAATCGAAGGATTCAGTACGTTCATCAATGGACAGAAAACACCTTGTGCCTCTGTGTTGAACGCTGCGTGGCTGACCTCTGTGCCGGAACCTTCGCGGGGTCTGTTCCTGAACCGGCATGCACCTGTCGCAGCTATGTGGTTGTTGAGCCCGAAAAACCAAGAAAGCCGCACTCCCGTTCAGTGGGGAGGCGGCTTCGGAACTCGAGGTTCGAACACTGTTCGAAAGGCTGTCTAGGGGACAACCACCTCCGAAGCCGGGGTGCGCTCGGGCGTCAAGGACGCAACAACGCACGAATCGACGCGCTGGGCATCAAGGATGCCGGCGAGCCGTTCACTCAGTTGTGGGTTGATGCGTATTGTAAACATGGTCCTGACGTCCACCGGCACGACGTTCGCAACGGGGCTCCATCAGTTATACGAACCGATCATGAGAATGTCAACCCATTTACAAACAAATCGCCGTCCTGATGGCGATCTTTGACGGCATATTGCGGTGCACCTCTGTGTTGCAGAACCCGGCTACCGTCGACGGCATGCATGTCACCGTGTACGTCGGATGTTCCATGGACGGGTTCATTGCCCGCCCCGATGGTGCTGTCGATTTTCTCGACCCCGAACAACCACCGGAAACCGATCTTGGCTTCTCGGCGCTGTTGGACCGGGTGGACGTGTTGGTGATGGGTCGCAACACGTTCGACTTCGTGATCAACAGTGGGTTTCCCTGGGGGTACGGCGATCTACCCGTGCGCGTTGCCACCACTCGGGAACTCACCGTTCCCTCCGACCTTGAAGACACGGTTGCCGCCATTTCCGGCACCCCAGCCGAGCTCGTCGAACAGCTGACTGCGCAAGGGTTCGATTCGGCGTACGTCGATGGCGGGCAGCTTGGTGCAGCCTTCTTCCGGGACGAGCTGGTGGATCAGGTGACCCTGACCTTCGTCCCGGTCATGATCGGTCAGGGGATCCGGGTGTTTCCCGAACTCACCACGGACCAGGCGTGGCGCCACAGCGACACCACCACCGACCCGTGCGGCTTCGTTCAGGTGAGCTGGGTTCGCGCCTGAACGCATCCTCGAATGAGGACGATGACTCACTCAGGAATTGTCACGTTCGCGTCGACACCCGCTGTATGGCGGAGTACCGATCTCGATCAGTTGAATGGAGCACGATCGCAGCGGTCGTGGCCGCAGGAATTCTGGTTGCCCTCGTAACTGGCTTCACAATCTCACAGATCGAAATGCGAACCGGCTCCAACCCGCTCACTGCGTCAGGTTCCTCACCGGTTCCGGTCAGTGCGGTTGGTGTTGGATTCGTCTCGCTCGCGTTGTTCACCGTGACGGCCAACGTGCTCGGAGTCGATACCTCGCGGCGTGTTCAGCTGTTGACCGGCATGTTGATCGGCGCCGCTGCCCTGATCTTCTCCCACAGGTTCTGCTACCAGAGCATGGTGGTTGACGGCCGACCCATGAGCACCTCGCTGCACTTCGGGACGTATCTGAAGAGCGTCATCACCAACTGCACGGTGCCCAACGGCCCGCAGTTGAATGGCATGGAGTTCGGTCCGCTCGGTTGGTTCCGCGCCACTGCACAGGTCCTCGCCTTCGCCATTGGCGGTTGGGCGATCGCCCCCATGTGGGCATCGGTCGACGAACGGAAGCGGTCGACATCCTCGACTCCTGACTCGCAGTTGCCGTTCCTGCACAGACGGCCGCTGCGGGTAGTCACAGGTCCAGTTCCCGGCGCACACGCAGATCGAACCGTGTAATCAGGGAACAGGCGGCGACGACGTTTGGGGGCTTCGGTCGTGACACCTGAGCAGTATCGAATCCTCTTTGACGAGGATCCACCCGTACGCACCGACGTGGACGATGCGCCCGTCGTCGACGACCTCACGATCATCCCCGACCCGGAAAAGCCCCGGTTCACGAACCAGCCGATGTCCGCACGCATCCCGCAGGACACTCGACCCTGGTGGCGCAAGAAGCGGGTGCAGTTTCCCGCAGCCATCCTCACGATGATTGTGCTGTTGTCCTTCGACGACGGCAACGACCAACCCGCGCAGCGGCCGGTGGTCCTACCGATCACCTTGGGGCAGTGAGCCCCAAGCTCAGCTGAGCAGGCCGATGTTGTTCTTGGCGCGGGCGAGCACGTCGGCGGCAATGGCCTCGGCCTTGTCGGCGCCGATGCGCAGAAGCCGTTCGGTCTCGGCGGGGTCGGCCTCGAGTTCGGCAAAGCGGGTCTGAATGGGCTTGAGCAACTCGATCACGGCTTCGGCCGTGTCGCCCTTCAGCGGGCCGTACTGCTGGTAGTCGTCGGCGAGGGTCTCGGGGTCCCGATCGGTCACGCCGCCAAGAATCGACAGCAGGTTCGACACGCCTGGCTTCTCGACGACGTCGAAGCGAACCTCATTGTCGCTGTCGGTCACCGCACGTTTGAACTTCTTCTCGACCGCCTTCAGGTCATCGAGCACGTTGACGGTGCCTGCGCCCTCTTCGGACTTCGACATCTTTCGCTCGGGATGCTGCAGGTCCATGACACGTGCGCCGGCAGGCGGAATGACGTGGGCCGGGACGACGAAGGTTTCGCCGAAACGGCCGTTGAACCGCTCGGCGATGTCGCGGGTGATCTCGACGTGCTGACGCTGGTCGTCGCCGACCGGGACGAAGTCGGTGTCGTACAACAAGATGTCGGCGGCCTGGAGCGCCGGGTACGTGAACAGACCTGCAGAAACGAACTTGGTGCCGTCCCGATTCGACTTGTCCTTGAACGCGGTCATTCGGCTGAGCTCGCCGTAGCTGACGGTGCACTCCATGAGCCATGCGAGCTGCGGGTGTTGCGGCACCTGGCTCTGGACGAACAGGATGGAGCGCTCGGGGTCGATGCCGATGGCGATGAGCAGCTGGGCCAGCTGAATTGTGGCCTTCCGGAGCACGTCGGCTTCCTGCGGAAGGGTGAGGGCGTGGAGGTCGACGACGCAGTAGATGGCGTCGTGTTCGTCCTGCATCTTCACCCAGTTCAGGTTGGCTCCCAGCAGGTTGCCGAGGTGCAGGTCGCCCGAAGGCTGGATTCCACTGAATACGCGTGCCATGGCGCATCAGGTTAGAGGCCCACAGAGCTCCTGCGTTGCGTCGCCGGCGTCAGAGCGAGCGAAATTGAGGTGTCGCCACGACTGCTGCGGTTCGGTCTGGCAGAGATGCGCAATCATCCGTTCGTACCTGGTGTTCGAAAGCGGACGAAGCGCCTCCAGGTTCTCGACGATGACGGGCGTTGCGTCTTCGGACAGCCAGAACAGCGCCTGCACGCTGATGACGCCGTCGGAGGGCCGGGGATTGTCGAAGTTGTACTCGGCCATGCGCTTGTCAGGGTTGGAGAGCGCCATTACCGCGAGGAAGCCGAGCCAGGTGACGACCATGGCTCCGCTCATCCACTCGCGGTCAGAACGCCACCCAGCCACCCGCACAGCAACGAGGACCAGGACGGCCATGAGGAAAAGTCCGAATCCGAACGACCACCATCGCAGCGGGGTCATGAAGTTGCGGTCGACGTACTCGGCGATGCGCTGCAGGGCGATGATGTCGATGAGCCCCGCCAGCACCACGGTGCTCCATGCGAGGAGTTTGAACCGCTTCCGCTCGGCTGGCTCGTCCATGCGAACGGCCCGCCGCAGCGTGAGCACGAGGGCGATGGTCAGGGCAGCCACGAACAACAGTTGAAAGAACCCGGAACGGACTTCGGAGCGCCAGGCATCTTCGCTGAGCGGCGTCCCCAGGTTCCCCAACCGCAGTGCAACGAATGCAAGAAAGAGCAGGTTCAGGGCTCCGAGAACCATGGTGCATTCGAGCATGCCGAGCCACCGCCGCTCGCCAGCTTCGGTGGTGGTGTTGTCGAGCGCTGCAAGTGCGGCGGCGACAGCGAACACCGAGGCTGCCAGAACTCCGAAGCCGACCCGACCGAAGGGAATGACGCCGATGTCGATCACCGACCGGAACACCAGATCGGCGTCAGCCAGCAAGAACCAGAACACCATGAGGGTGAAGGTGGCGATGCAGCCGCCTCGGATGAGACTCAGCAGCGGAAACGAGCTGCGAGCCGCCGGCAATTCATTCGAACTCAGCACCTGCGGTCGTTCCATCCGGAAGATGCTGCCCAACCGGAAGTCGAACACTCGCTGCTGGGCTGCGCCCGCCACCGCCACGAACGCACCGACCAGACCCGACGTGAACACGATGCACAATGCCAGCCACGAATTGTCTCGTATGACGAGAAACGGAAGCAGAAGCACCGCGGCCAAGACGAGCTTCACCAGGCCCGACCGCCCTCGCACAACCACCACGAGCCCGAGCGCAAGCGCAGAGAGCACGACCGCTGAACCGACACCCGCTCGCAGGGTTCCGGCGATGGCTGCCGTGAGGCCAACCACACCGGCGAGCCGCGGCAGAATGCTCACGACGGGCCGGGGGGTTGCCCCCGTCGCCAGTTCGGGTTCGGCCGTGATGCTCATCAGTCGCCGCTCACGCGTCCGTCGGCCCGGGGGCGGGGCTCTGGGCAGAATTTGTCGAGCAGCCAGTCGGCATGGCGTTCCGCCCGGTTCTGGCCGAGTAGGCCGTAGCCGGCAGACAGGTCTTCACGACCGCAGAGCAGCCGGCTGAACGTGATGATGGTGTCGTCGTCCAGTCCGTCGAGCCCTTCGAGTGATGCGAGGACGGCGTCGTCCGACAGTCGGGAGATTGCCTGCACGTCGACCGTGCCGTTCGATTGCGACTCCAGGTTGTAGCGGGCGACGATGGCGTCGGGGTTTGCGACGTTCATGCCGAATACGAACGCGGCGGCGCTGATGACCATGAAGCCGGGGAACCAGCTGGCTCGTGCTCGCAGCCCGCCGACGGACAGCAGGTACGCCACGATGGTCACCCCGATCCAACCGGTGGCGGCGAGCGACCAGAAACGCAGGGGCGTGAGGTCGAAGGAGCCGACGTAGAACAGCAGTCGCTGCATGGACACGGCGGTGATCACCAGCGTCAGAATGAGCACCACGATGGCGAGTGGCCGAAAGCGATCGGTTCCCAAGAAGGTGTGAGCGTCAGAGCCGTCAGTGTCAGCGCGGTCAGCGTCGACGTCGGGTGTGGCCCGCACGGCGCGGAGCGTTCCGAGCAGGCCCAGCGTGAGCGCGGCCACCCACAACAGCTGGAAGAAGCCCTCGCGGGCATGTTCGGCCTGGGTGAGTCCTTCGGTGGCGAGCACATGGTCGACCCCACCGACGGCCACCGCGATCTGTGTGCCGACAAAGGCCGCGAACAGCGCCGCCAGCGACCCGAGGATGATCGTGATTTCCAGCGGGGCCATTCCCTTGGTCGATGGCGCGATGTCATCGGGCTCGGTCCGGTGCGCGGCCCGCGAGAGCAGCCCGAGCGCTCCAGTGGCGAGCGCGGCCGTGGCCAGGACGTGACCGGCCAACGACGGAAGGTTGTCGAAGAGCAGGAAGCTGGCGAAGACCTCGTCCGCCGATGCCAGAAGAACGCCGAAGACGAGCAGCACGGGAACGGCCACAGCCAGGCCGCGCATGACCGCTGCGCCCTGGCGGTCCTTGGTATTCGCACGGATGAACCGCTGCACCATGTCGAGGCCGTACACCCACTCGTAGACCGGGCTGAACAGATGGTCGAGGATCGACCGGAAGCGAATGTCGAACAGGCTGCCGACCCTGGACAGGCTGGCGCCAAGGACCAGGAGCCCGAACACCGCTGCAAGCGTGATCGATGTCAGTTGCGGCGACGCTCGAATCATGAGCCACGGGGCCAGACCCATCGCTCCCACGACAAGCCACTGCGCGCTGCGTTGAGTGACCCGCTCGCCCGTCAGAAGCACCGCACCCATCAACAGGACAGCGGCGACCGTGGCCACGGCGTCGAGACCCACGCGCATACCGATGTTCAACAGAAAGCCGGCTCCGAGCAGCCCGGCGATCTCGACGCCGGAAATCGCCGGCTTCTCGTCACGACCGATCGGGCGGGGCGGCGCTGGCAGTGCGGGCCCGGCAAACGGGGCGCCAACCGGTGGCGGTGGGACAGAAGTGGTCATCGGGCTCCTCCACGAGCAGTCTTCGCCACCCAAAGTAGTGAGGAAGCCCATAAAGATGCAGTGAAAGTGTTGTTGCAGTTCCAAGTCGTCGACATTCCACCTCGAACGAACGTTCGTTTCGGCTAGGGTGTCGCCGTGCGTCTCGACGGCAATGTCACCTTCGTTCCGGCCGATCCGCCGAGGGCATCGTGGTTCGCGGTCTGGGACGGCATGGACCAGGGCGGGCTGCTGGCCGAGACCGCTGTCGTCGACGCTGACACCGAGCACTTCGAGTCCGTCCAGCTCGACCTCGCGGTGCCGGCCAAACGGGGCACCTCGGTCGAGCCAATCACCGCTCGCAAAGTTCCTCTGGCCACCGCAATCGATGTCTTCGCCACGCTCCCCCGCTCCGATCCGGCGAGCCGCTCAAGCCATGCCTGGGCCGGTGTCGTGCGCGCCGCGTTGTCGTTCATCGCCGACGGTCGGGTGCTTCCGTGGATCAGTCCCGACGGCTTCGACACGTGGCGAGTCGACCCGCTGTCGCCGTCGCAGCTCGAACTCGTCGATGCCTGCGTGCAGGCGCTTCCGGCCGAAGCCCACGCCATTCCACTCGGCGCCCGCGGCACCATTGCCGACCCCGAGTTTCTGGTGCGTACGGTGTGCGACGCCGTCGCCGACAGCTTCCTGCGCACCGCGGCTGCCCATCGGGTCGGTCCGCTCACGCTGTTCGCCGATCGTCGACCCACCCGGGTCCCGCATCTGCGTCCGTGGGCGAACGAGCTCGCGACCGCCCATTGCGCCAGCTCACGGCTGATCCTTCGAGCGCACCCGCCCGAACAGGACGACGACGGCACGGCCGATCCGCACTGGACCATCCGGTTTCAATTGCAGAGCCGGGTCGACCCATCGCTCGTCATCGATGCCGCCGACTTCTGGAAGACGCCGGCGGCAGTCATGGAGCGCCTGGGCCAACAGGCCGAGATCACGCTGCTGGCCGGGCTCCGCCGCACCAGCCAGCTGGTTGCCCCGCTCGCCCACGTCCTCGACGAGAACGCGCCCAACACCGCCGCGCTCCACGAGGACGACCTCGATCTGCTCCTGGACCGACTCGACGATCTCGCCGACGCCGACGTCGAGGTTCGTTTCCCCTCCGAACTCATTGCGCCAAAGATCGAACGCAAGCTCGTGATCGCCGCCGAGCCCGCACCGTCGGGCGCGATGGCGAGCGTGCTCGACCTCGACAGCCTGCTCACCGTCGACTGGGAGTTCCTGATCGAGGACGTCGCGCTGACCAAGGAGGAACTTGCGCTCCTGGGCGACGCCAAACGGGCGGTCGTTCCGTTGCGGGGCAAGTGGGTGCAACTGGACCGTGCAGCCCGCGAGCGTCTGAAGATCGCTGCCCCAACGCTGACCACCGGCGACGTGTTGAGCGCGGCGATGAACGGCACGCTCAACACCGGCGCCGACGACGAGGAGACCGAGGTTCGCTTCGTTGGTTCGGTGGCCGGGCTGTCCCAACGGCTCGCCGAGCTCACCGAAGAACGCGAAGAGCCCGAACCGCAGGCGCTGCGCGCCGAATTGCGTCCATACCAGCGACGGGGTCTGGCATGGATGGCCGACCTGAGCGCACTCGGCCTCGGTGGCGTGCTCGCCGACGACATGGGCCTGGGCAAGACCATTCAGCTCCTGGCCCTCCACGCCATGCGCAGCGGCCCCACCCTCGTCGTGTGTCCCACCTCGTTGCTGAACAACTGGGAACGCGAAGCCGAGAAGTTCCTGCCGGGCGTGCGGGTGCGCGCCTACCACGGTCAGCGCCGGTCGCTCCAGGACCTGCAGCCCGGCGAGATCGTGCTCACCACCTACGGTGTGGTCCGCAGCGACAGTGCGTCGCTGGCTGGCGAGCACTGGGATCTCGTCGTCGCCGACGAGGCCCAGCACATCAAGAATCCCCGCTCCCGTACCGCAAAGTGTCTGCGTGAGATTCAAGGTATCGCCCGAATCGCCCTCACTGGTACGCCGGTCGAGAACCGGCTCAGCGAGCTGTGGGCCATCATCGACTGGGTCGTTCCCGGGCTGCTCGGCCCACTCGAGACCTTCAAACGGGAGACCGCCACCCCGATCGAACGCGACAACGACCGCGAGGCCGCACTTCGCCTGAACCAGCTGGTCCGGCCGTTCCTGCTTCGTCGACGCAAGACCGACCCGGGCATCGCCCCCGAGCTGCCACCCAAGCTGGAGCGCGACGTCGTCGTGCCGCTCACTCCCGAACAGGTCACCTTGTACAAGGCCACCGTCGATGACTCCCTCGAAGAAGTCGGCAAGGCCGAGGGTATTGCGCGGCGCGGACTGGTCCTGAAACTGCTGACCGGGCTGAAGCAGATCGCAAATCACCCGGCGCAGTTCCTGGGCGAGAGCGGTCCGCTGCCAGATCGTTCGGGCAAGCTCGAAGCGCTGGTGGCGCTCCTGGACACCGCCGTGGCGAACAACGAAGCCACGCTCATCTTCACCCAATACGTGAAGATGGGTGAGCTGCTCCTCGATCACCTTCGGGCCAGTGGCCACACGGTCGAGATGTTGCACGGAGGGCTGTCGGTTCCCGCCCGGCAGAAGCTGGTCGACCGGTTCCAGGCCCGCGAGATCGATGTGCTCATCCTTTCGCTCAAGGCAGGCGGCACGGGCCTGAACCTGACCGCCGCCACCAACGTGGTGCACTACGACCGGTGGTGGAACCCGGCAGTCGAGGACCAGGCCACCGATCGTGCGTATCGCATCGGACAGAACCAAACCGTCACCGTGCACCGCATCATCACCGAAGGAACGATCGAGGACCGGGTCGCCGAGCTGCTGCGAAACAAGCGCCAGCTCGCCGATCGGGTTGTCGGTAGCGGCGACGGCTGGATCGGCGACCTCTCCAACGACGAACTCAGCGAGCTCGTCAGTCTGGAGCCGGTCTCATGAGCTGGTCGGAGAAGTGGATCGATGCGTTGGCGAGTGGCGCCGGCCTCGACGAGAGCCGGCTGTCTCGCGGCCGAACGCTGTCGAAGATCGACAGTGTCGGCACGATCGAGGTCGAGCCGGGTCTGCTCCGGGCCGAGATCGACAGCACCCGCCCGTACGTCGCCATCATTGGCGTGGCCGCGCTCCCCGACGCCGAGTGGGCCGACCTGCTGGACCTTGTCACCGAGCGGGCCTCGCTTTCGGCCGCCCTGCTCTCGGGCGAGCTTCCCTTCGATCTGGCCGATCGCATCCTGCCCACCAAGGGCGACGTGTCGTGTGACTGCACATGTGCCGACGGCGCCGAGCCATGCGTCCACGCCGCTTCGTTGTTGCATGCGGCCGGCGAACTGTTCGATGTCGAGCCGTTTGCGCTCCTCCTCATTCGCGGACGCGGCCGCAACGACATCCTCACCGAGCTCCGGGCACGCCGGGCTGCGTCATTGGGCATCGTCCAGCCCGAAGGGTCCGACCTGCCACGTGGGGCGGACACGGGAACGTCAGCAGCCGATGCGTGGCGCCGCGAACCCGAACCGTTGACCTCATCCCCTCGTGTGCCCCGTCAGCCGGGCACGCTTGTCACACTCGCCGCACCTCCTCCAAGCGACTCGGGCATCAGCGAGCGCGAGCTGCGATTGTTGGTCGAAGATGCCGCCGCTCGGGCACATGCTGTTCTCACCGGCGATGGCGACACCGCCCTGGCACTCGGGGCTGGCGCCGACGTCGTCCGGCGCGCCGCCTCCGGCGACATCGCAGCCATCAGCGAAGCCACGAAGGTGCCGCTCGACGAGCTCACGAGTGCGGCGCAGGCATGGCAGTTCGGCGGCGCGTCCGGTCTTCGGGTGTCGCGCCGCAAGTGGGAACCCGATACGGCGGCCTTGGTGCCCGGGCAGGCAGCCCTGGGCCCCAACGCCCGAGTCCGAGGCAACACCGTGAGCCTCCAGCGTTCGCAACTTCGCCTCGACGAAGACGGCCGATGGTGGCTGTTCACCGCCGACGATGAACTCGGCTGGGTGCTCGCGAGCGAACCGGCAGACAATCCCGAGGACCTCGTCTAGACCGCTGGCCTACTGTGGCCGCCATGGATATCGACATCATGACCGGCCCCTGCAGGTGGACCGATGCCCAACGACTGGCCACCGCAGCAGAAGATCAGGGCTTTTCCGGCCTGCTGTGGACCGAGACCTCGCAGACACCGTGGATGCAGATGGCGGCGGCTGCCATGGCCACAACCGATCTGCAGTTCTCGACAGGAATCGCCGTGGCGTTCCCTCGAAGTCCCATGGTGTCCGCGGCACTCGCCTGGGAACTGGCGTACAACAGCGGTGGCCGGTTCCGGCTGGGGTTGGGCAGTCAGGTGAAGGCGCACGTGGAGCGTCGGTACGCGTCGGAGTTCTCGAGCCCGGCGGCCCGGATGCGGGATTATGTCCTTGCGGTCAAAGCGTGCTTCCGGGCATTCACGAACGAAGAGCGCCTGTCGCACGACGGCGACTTCTACAAGCTCAGCCTGCTGCCGGCCGATTGGACGCCCCCGTCTCACGAACACGAGATGTTGGTGGACATTTCCGCGGTTGGCCCACTAATGACCCGGTATGCCGGTGAGGTCGCCGATGGGGTGCACGTGCATCCGCTGCACTCCATGGACTACATCAACAACCGGTTGTTGCCGGGTCTCGCCGAGGGCGCAGCCACGGCCAACCGCAGCGTCGACGACGTCGACCTGATCATCCCGGTCTTCGCCTGCCCGGGCGACTCCCCCGAGGAACTCGAGCGGTACGTTTCGGTCGCCCGCCGGCAGATCGCCTTCTATGGCAGCACCAGAAACTATGCATTCCAGTTCGATGATCTGGGCTTCGAGGGGACCTCGGCTCGACTGAACGAGAAGCTGAAGGCCGGTGACGTGGCGGGGATGGCCGAGCTGATCACCGAGGACATGCTCGAACACTTCGCCGTCGTCTCCCGCTGGGACGAGCTGGCCGACAAGCTGATCGACCGCTACGCCGGCACCGCCGAGCGTGTCGTGCTCTACCTGGGCGAACGGGAGATCCGAGACGACCCCGCAGTCGCCGGCCGCTGGGGCGAAGTCGCCCGTGCGGTGAAGGGAGCCTGACCATGACGCAGCGAGTTGCACTTGTGACCGGCGGCGGCAGCGGTATCGGCCGCGAGATCAGCATCGCCCTGGCGAACGCGGGCATGCACATTGGCGTGGCCGACCTGAACTTCGAGGGTGCCCGGGAGACCGCACAGCTCATCGAGACTGGCGGCGGGCGGGCGATCGCCGTTCTCATGGATGTGACCAGCACCGATTCGGTGCAGGACGGCCGGCTGCAGGTCCTCGACGAACTGGGGCGGATCGGCGCGCTCGTCAACTGCGCGGGCTGGGACGTACTGATGCCATTCATGGAGACCGACGAGGACTTCTGGGACAAGGTCATCGACATCAACTACAAGGGCATGCTGCGAACGAGCCATGCGTGTCTGCCCGACATGATCGAAGACGGATGGGGCCGGGTCATCAACATCAGCTCCGATGCAGCACGGGTCGGGTCCTCCGGCGAGGCCGTGTACTCGGGAGCGAAGGGCGCCGTCGTCTCGTTCACCAAGACGCTTGCCCGTGAAATGGCCCGCAAGGGAGTGACCGCGAACGTCGTCTGCCCCGGACCAACCGACACGCCGCTCATCGCCGGAATGGCCGAGGCCAGCGGTGGCGATGGGGAGGCATGGAAGGGTGCGCTGGCCCGGGCGGTACCAATGAAACGCATGGGTCAACCCGACGAGGTCGCATCAGCGGTCGTGTACTTCGCGTCGCAGGAAGCGGGCTACGTCACCGGGCAGACACTGTCGGTCTCCGGTGGACTCACCATGGCCTGACGGCAACCGTCGTGAAAAAGAGGTGAGCCCGGGCCGTGGCGGAACGGCCCGGGCTCTTCGCAGAACCGTGAGGGCGGCGGAACCCCGGTGTCTGCGAGAACGACGCAGACGATAGTGACATCGGGTGATGTCTTCCAACGCGCGCGCAAGATCTCCTGAAGGAGCATCTCCGAACGCCGCGTTGAGGAGAAGCTGAACAAGACCCAGAGTGTCGCGAGCCAGCCGAGCGTGCCTGAGCCGTTCGCCTCAATTGCCCGGGGTTGGAAGGCCCATGGGCCAGGCGGAGGGAAACCCACCAGCTCGCCACGCTGCCAGCGCAACCGCCGCGAGTACCGCATCCGACCCGTTGACCGATGGCTGGTCCGAGGCGTCGATCGTGACCGACACGTGCGGCATGTCGGCGGAGCGGACGATGCCAAACGATCGGATGGTCAGGTCCCCGACAGTGCCGTCTTCGGCGACGGTGAGCTGTTCGCTGGTCACCCAGCTCCATGCCATGTGGGCGGCCCCGATGCAGTACGAACGGAGCACCACCGCATCCAGGGCGATACCGGCACCGACACGAACGTGAATGCCGTCAGCGTCGATGGTCGCACTGGCCGACCCGCCGCCCGGGCTCGTGATGTTGTTCGAGCCGGTCGCTACGGCAACGAGCACTGCGGCCTCGACCCAGCCGGCACCTCGGATTGAGGTGGAGGTTGGCGGTCCTGACAGATCGACTTCGGTGACCGTCAGCTCGGGGGCCACCGACCGGATCGAATCGGCGATGCCCGGGGTGCGCGCCACCACCAGTTCGCCGCTGCCGTCGGTCCGAACGCCAGCGGCAATTGGCGGGCGCTTCGAACCCATTCGCACCGAATCTTCCCGGGACAACACGACTCGTACAGCGCAACCGTGCTCGTCGGCCAGGCGCCGTGCCGTCGACCCCAGCGCTTCCTGCAGATCTTCCTTGGCACCAAACGCCCCACCGTTTGCAACCAGCGACGACGGGTCACCGCCGGGCTCGCACCAGACGGTCTCAGTTTCCAGTGCGGCTGGCTCGACCCAACCGGTCTGCAGCGTGACCGCCCAGTCGCCCACCGGAACCGCAAGGGGGTGTGCGGTCGCCGCGGTGGTCCGTCGACCCTGCACCTTGCCGCTCGCCGCCCGCGCCTCGGCAAGACTGTTGGCCACGACCCATCCACCTGCGGTGTCGGGGACCGCTACCAGTGCACCATTGGGAGCGGTGTCGGCAGAGAACCCGCCCTGGCCACGAGCCACCGCCGGCCCGACACGTTGACTGACCCCACCTTCGAGCTCGGCACGGCGCTCGCTGGCTTCGGTCGAGACATCCGGCGTGGGTTCGGAGGTTCCATCCTTGGCGCCGAAAGCGACGTACGCCTCGGTGATGGTCTGCCAGCCCGTGCACCGACACAGATGTGCAGCGAGCGCATTGTCGATCCGTGACACGTCGGTGGCCCCGACACCGTCGGCCTCCAAGGCGGAGAACCGGCAGATGATCCCCGGCGTGCAGAATCCGCACTGGCTGGCTCCTACGGAAGCGAACGCGGCCGCCCATCGCTCACGCGCATCGGGATCGAGGCCATCCAGGGTCACCACGTTTCTTCCGGCGATCCGCCGAACGGGCGTGACACACGAAACCCGCGCCTGACCATCGATGAGCACAGTGCAACAGCCGCATTGGCCCTGGGGCGCACACCCATCTTTCACGCTGGTGATTCCGCACTGTTCGCGCAGCACTGTGAGCAGGTCGGCTCGCTCATCCTCGACCACGATCGACACTCCGTCGACGGTGAGTTCAATGGCCAACGTGACCTCCCTTTCCCGGCCCCAGACGCTACCGTGCTGGGCGATGCAGCTGAACCGAATTGGCCGTCGTGAAGTTCTGACCGGAGGTCTCGCACTCGTCGCGCTGACCGCATGCGGAGGCAGCTCCGATGCAGGCAGCAGCGCCGGTACGGGCTCACCCCTGGCGGTCGACCGCCTCGGTGTCCGGTTCCCCGATGGCTTCCGAGCACCAAGCATCGCTGTGGCCGATAGTGGCCCGCAGCGCTTCCCGTTCGTCCTCATCGCCGAAGACGGTTTCCCCATGATCGACGGCGCACCCGAGACCATCGAGGTGGAGCTCGCCTACGACGGCGAGGTGCTGAGCACCGAAACAATCGCGGCCCGAGGCGTCGGTCAGTTCACCCCGTACTACCCACTCGTCTTCACCCCTGAACAGCCGGGCCGCTACACGGCCACCCCAACCTTTGGCGAGTTTCCGGTCGAGTTCATGGTCATGGACCGGTCCGAGGTCTCCCTCTTTCAGGTGGGCGACACCATTCCGCCATTCGACACCCCCACCACCAGCGACGGGCACGGGGTCACCACCATCTGCACCCGCAGCGAACCGTGCGAGTTCCACGAGATCACGCTCACCGAAGCGCTCTCCAACGGCAAGCCAACGGCGCTGCTCATCGCCACCCCCGAGTTCTGCCAGACCGATGTGTGCGGGCCGTCGGTCGAGTTCTTCATCGAAGCCGCAGCCGCACGCAACGACATGAACTTCATCCACGCCGAGGTCTTCGCCGACCCCCGCAACCCCAACCCCGAGGCCTTCCCAGAGCTCGCCCCACTCCTGACCGAATGGCAGCTGGCGTTCGAACCGTCGCTGTTCGTCGCCGATGCCAACGGGGTCCTGGTCGAAGCGCGCCACTTCGCCATGGACCGTGACGAGGTCGCCGAGGCCATCAACGCCGTCTGAGCCTTCGGCCACAACACCTTCAGCGCACACCCCCCCCGATACCGAAAGATCATCATGCAGACGTTCATGCCCAAATCCTTGACCGCAGCCGGCTTCGCGCTGGCGCTTGCGCTTTCTGCCTGTGGCAGCGACGCCGCCGAGACGACCACGGCCGACGAACGGGACGCCCCCGTCGAGACCGCTGCGCCGACCACGACCGAGGCAGCCACCACCACAACCGAAGCTGCCGAGGAGAAGGCCGCCGAAGTTGACGAGGAAGCAGGCGCCGAAACCACTGACGCATCCGACGACGATGCCATGGCCGACGAAGCCGCCGATGACGGTGCGATGATCGAGGGTGACCCCGAGGACGACGGACTCGAGTCCCTCTTCGGAGACGACGCCGATGAAGCCGCAATGCTCGGCTTCATGTTCACCGCTCTCGGCGTCGAGGATGTTGAATCCGCCAGCACCTGCGTGGTCGACCGCCTCGAGAGCGAGGGGTACTCGGTCGACATGGAAGGCGACTTCAGCCGCGAGATCGTGGCGCTTGTCGGTTGCGAGCCCGACGTGTTCCGCACCATTGCCGAGTCCGGACTTCTGCCCGCCGAGATCGACGTGGAAGACGAGACCCTCAGCTGCATCTACGACGAGATGTCCATCTTCATCGGCTCCGTGCCACTCGAGATTGCCCCTGAGGTCATGGACACCGAAGATCCGCCGCAGGAGATGGTCGACGCCGCAGTCAACGGGTGCGATGTCTCCGAGGAAGAACTGCTCGGAATCCTGGGCTGAGGCCCTCAAGGCGCTGAGCCGCAGCAACCCAATCAAACGAAAACGACCGACGCCCCCCCCCCGGGGCGGGGGGGGGGGGGGGGTTTTTTGTTTGGCCCCAGGGGGGTGAAAAATCGGGAGCGGGGTA
>CAZFBD010000086.1:7343-16535 GCA_964517125.1 uncultured Acidimicrobiales bacterium | reverse complement strand
ACTGAGTAAGAATGACTCAGTGACGGCACAGCGATCCAATGCGGCGGCGCAGCCCGGAGCCCGCGAACTGGCGGGCCGGCCGATCCGCGTTCCGGATCAGGCTGAGCTGCCTCCACTCGTGCCTCGCACTGCGCTTGCCGTCATCGATGAAGCGGTGACCTTCCTACGGATCGAGCCGGGCTTGCTCTTCGGCACGGCGCTCATCGTGCTGGTGCCCATGCGGGTCATGGCGCTTGCGTTCCCAGGGTCCCCTCTTCGCGATGCCCGGCCCGACCAGCTGCTCGACATCTTCATCGCAAACACGAGCGCACCCGGCGCCGTGGTGGCCGCATTCGCAACCTTGATCCTCGAGTCGATCGCGTTGTTCGCCGTCGCCGCGATCTACGGTCAGGTGCTGGCCGATTGGTACTCGGAACGCGCTGCGACCGCGTCCGATCTGTTGGTCGCGTCGGTGAAACGCTCGCCGTTGTTGTTCATCGGCTGGCTCATGGTGCACGTGGTCGAAGGGCTTGTGGCCACGTTCACCGTCATGTTGGGAGTGCTCATCATCGGCCCCCTCTTGATGATTGTGGCGCCGGTCATGGGGGCGGAGAACAGCGGTCCGTTTGCGGCCATGAAACGTTCGAGCAGCCTCGCCTCACCCCGCCTCGTGCATTGTGCGTTCGTGTTCGTGATGTCGGGAATTGCTGCACTGGTCATTCGCACCGCCATTCGTTTCCTTCCCTCGCTCGTGGGACTGGAACTGCTCAACCTCCCGCTGTGGGCGGTGTCGGGAGTGGCCGACGTCATCGCATCGGTTGTTGTCACGGCATTCGTTGCGGCAGTCTCCACCATCTTGTATCTGGACCTTCGAGTTCGGCGTGAAGGCATCGACCTCGACATGGCGATGACGTTGGCGTTTGCTCCGCGCAGCGGACGGGACCGCACGCGGTGATTCCCATTCAGGTCCCCACGGGCGAGATCAGCAACGAAGAAGCCAACGAACTGGCCGACGAGATTCTGTTGCGGGGCGAGTTTCTCGGGAGCCGCGAACCCGGCCGGTTCGCACGTGCCGTCGACCGCGTCATTGGATGGATTGGCGATGCCCTCGACCGAATCTTCTCCACGATCTTCGGAGGCGCCGGCTCCGGTGCTGGGGTGACGCTGGCGTACATCCTCCTGGCCGTGGCGATCGTGGTGCTCCTCCTGGCCATCTGGCGGGCGATCAAGGGACGCACACCCAAGGACGACGAGGCCGACGATCCGGGCGCACGCATCGTGTTCGACGAACTCGTTGATCCGAATGAGCTCCGCACCGACCTCGCGGCCCGCACGGCCTCGGAGGACTGGCGCGGCGCCGTCGTCACCGGCTTCCGCCTTGCGGTGGTGGCACTCATCGACGCAGGCGTGGCGGTCGAGCGGCCAGGCGCTACGGCGGGCGACTTCGGCCGCGCCGTCGACCGCAACCGGCCGGAGCTCTCCGATCCGTACACGCAGGCGGCCAGTCGGTTCAACCTTGCCTTCTACAGCGATGCCGAGATTGTCGAGGACGACTACAAGTTGGTGTCGGCGCTGCTGTCGTCGCTGGACCGCGTGGGAGCCAAATGACCGCGGCCACCGGCACCGCGGGCAACCGCACAAGTCCGCTCGTGTGGGTGGGCGCGGCAGTCCTGGCATCGCTCGTGCTGCTCGTTGCCTTTGCGGGGCAGGACGATGCCAGCGTCGGTTCCACCGGAGATCCGAACGGAACCGGTCGAACGGGGCTCCTTGCGCTGCGGCTCCTGATCGAGGAATCAGGCGGTGAAACCAGCGAGGATGCTGTGCCAACCGTCGACCACGACATTGCCGTTCTGGCCCTACCGCTGTACCACGACGTGTTCGCCGACTTCTCCGACGAGGGAGAGGACCTGACCGTCGAGAACCATGCGCCAATTCTCCAATGGGTGTCCGCCGGCGGAATCCTCATCACTGGCGTGGACGTGCCCGAGGGGCCCGAGAGCGCGTTCGGTTTCGTCGATGAGGATGCCGAGGTGCCGCGTGGTGGGTGCAACATCGAACGGCTTTCCAATGTGACCGCCGTTCGAGCGCTCCCGCACTCTCCGGTCGAAGTCGGGCCGGCAGACACGTTCTGTTTCGGCGATGCCGAGGACGCGCTCGTGGTGATTCGCTCCCGCGGCGACGGCGCCATTGTCCGGCTCGCGACATCCGATCTCATGTACAACCAGAGCCTCGACGACGCTGACAACGCCGCCATGATGGCCAGGCTGCTCAACCTGGGTCCCGAGCGTTCCATCACCTTCCTCACCGGACCTGGCCTTGGCGGTGCTGCTGGCGGCGGTCCCGTGAACGAGGACGGAGAGCCCATCGGCACCGGCGACGACGGCGTCTTTGATCTGGTCCCAACGACGGTGATTGCGTTGCTTGTTGGTCTTGGTGGTGCGTTCCTCGTGTACGCGTTGGCCCGCGGCAAGCGCCTCGGCTCGCCGGTGCCAGAAACCCTGCCGATCGAACTGCCCAGTTCGGTCTACACCGAGGCGGTCGGCCGCCAGTTCAGCCGAATCGACGGCGCCCGAGCCGAGAGCGCCGAGTTGCTTCGCCGCGAATTCAGGGTCGCGATGGCACGCCGCGTCGGTCTGGGCGCCGATGCCTCCACCGCCGAGCTCGCCAACGCACTCGCCGTTCCCACGGGGATCCCGGTGATGGAGCTCGAGCGGTTGCTGTCCGGCCCGCCGCCCGCCGATGACGACGGTTTCGTCGACCTTGCATCCGATCTTGCCAATGCCCGCGAGTCCATGGCCCATGGCCGGACCGCCCTTGTCCGTGCCACGAAAGGAACCTCCGAATGACCAACCTTCCGCCACAAGACGGTGGCTTCAACCAGCCGCCAGTTCCTCAGCCTCCGGTGACCCCGCCCTCGGGTCACGCCGTTGCTCCGCCCGCCGCTGCTGCGGCGCCAGCTCCTCAGGCCGCAGCGGCGCCAGCTGCTCAGGTCGCAGCACCTCCGATCGGGTCAGCTCCGGGTGGACCCCGTCCGATGATCGAGGCGATCCGAGGTGAAGTGGGCAAGGTCGTCGTGGGGCAGGACGGCGTTCTCGCCGGCTTCCTTGCAGCGCTGCTCGCCGACGGCCATGTGCTGCTCGAAGGTGTCCCCGGCGTGGCGAAGACACTGTTGGTGAAGACGGTCGCCGCAACGCTCAGTGTGGAGATGAGCCGTATCCAGTTCACCCCCGACCTCATGCCATCGGACGTGACCGGCCAGCTGATGTACGACCAACACACCGGCTCCTTCGATTTCCGGAAAGGCCCGGTCTTCACGAACCTTCTGCTCGCTGACGAGATCAACCGCACACCGCCGAAGACGCAGGCGTCGCTCCTCGAGGTCATGGAAGAACGTCAGGTGACCATGGCAGGAACCCCACACCCTCTTCCCAACCCCTTCATGGTCATCGCCACGCAGAATCCGGTGGAGTACGAGGGTACGTATCCGCTGCCCGAGGCGCAGCTGGACCGGTTCCTCGCAAAGCTGCGGGTCGGCTACCCCGAACGAGACCACGAACAAGAGGTTCTGGCCCGACACAACCGGGGGCTGAACCTGCACTCGGTGCAGGACAGCGGCGTCCGAGCCGTAGCGACTCCGGCGCACCTGGAGGCCGCCCGGGCCGAGGTGCGTGCCGTGCAGGTGGAGCCGTCGATGCTCGGATACATGACCGAACTCGTGCGTGCCACGAGGGTCTCGCCAGTCGTGGACCTTGGCGTGTCGCCACGTGGCGGTGTCGCCTTGCTCGGTCTGTCCAAGGCGTGGGCCTGGATGGCCGGCCGGAACTTCGTCACGCCCGACGACGTGAAGGCCATTGCCAAGCCCGGGCTGCGGCACCGGTTGCATGTGCAGCCCGAAGCCGAGCTCGAGGGTGTGAGCGCCGACATGGTGCTCGACGGCTTGCTCGACTCTGTTCCCGTTCCTCGCTGACCCCGCATTCATGGTTCTGCAGCCCCGTCTCGCCCTGATCGCAGCACTGCTGTGCCCAGTGGTGTTTCTGGTGCCCGACCGGCCGTGGCTCGCCTTGGCGGGAGTGGCCGTCGCCGTTGCACTGCTGGCGGCGATCGACGCGTGGCTGGCGCCGTCGCCCGATCGCATCGGCATGGCCAGAACCATTCCATCGTCGATCACGCTCGGGCGCGAGGGCACGGTGAAGTGGCTCGTCCGCAACGACAACCCCCGAGCGGCTTCCATCAGCTTTGCCGAATCCTTCGCTCCGTCGTTGCAGGCCGACACCCGACGAGCCGAACTTCGACTGGGTCCGGGCCGGAGCGCAACGATCGAGACCGACCTGCACCCCACGCGTCGCGGCCGCTTCATGCTCGCCGAGTTCGTGGTGCGCTCAGACGGACCTCTGGGTTTCGCTGGCCGACAACGGACGCGTTGGATTCCGGCCGAGGTGCGGGTGCTGCCACGCTTCCCCAGCCGAGCCGAGGCCGAGCTGCGGATTCAGCAGAGCCGCCTGGACATCGGCCTGCGGTCGGCCCGAGTGCGCGGCGGCGGTTCCGAGTTCGACCAGCTGCGGGACTTCACCGTCGACGATGAGTTCCGCAAGATCGATTGGTCGGCGACTGCGCGTACCGGCCGCACGATCGTGAAGACGTACCGAGCCGAACGCAATCAGACCGTGATCAACATCCTGGACAACGGTCGTCTCATGGCCGGGCAGGTCGCGGGGTCACCCCGGGTCGAATATGCGATGGACGCGATCATGGGGGTCACCACGCTGGCGACCCGGCTCGGCGACCGTGCCGGCCTGCTCGTGTTCGACAAGGACGTCCGTGCCGCGGTGCCTGCGTCGAACCGCCTGACGCAACTCACCCGGGTCACCGATGTCATGTTCGATCTGGAGCCGGAGCTGGCCGAGAGCGACTATCGGGGTGCCTTCACCGAGACCCTGCTGCGGTTCTCGCGGCGGACGATGCTCATCATTCATACTGAACTCTCGGAGCAGGCGATTGGCGAGTTCCTGCTTCCAGCATTGCCGCTTCTCACCAGGTCGCATGTTGTGGTCATCGCAAGCGTGCAGGATCCCGAGATCCGTACCTGGGCACAGCATCCACCGGTCGACAGCGAGTCAGCACATCGCCACGCAGCCGCCCAGGCCGCCCTCGCTGAACGGGATCGAACCATCGCTGCCCTCAGACGGACCGGAGCGTCAGTGGTCGACGCCCCGCCCGACGTGCTGGCAGGGCGGCTCATGGACCACTACTTGGATGTGAAGGCCACCGGCCGACTCTGACCTGCTGCCCGGTTCGCCAGACGTCTCAGTCTGCAGGGTCGTGGTCGGCGCCCAGCGATCCGGTGTGGGCTGCGTCGTTGAACGAGCGCAGGATCCAGTTGGAGCCCTGCACCACAATGTGCGACAACGAGCCGTTGCGAACGCTGGGGAAGACGCGAGGGCCCACGCCGGCGGCATGGCTGAGCAGTGCGGAAATCACACCACCGTGGCACACGACGGCAACCATCTGATTCGCGTGGTTGGCGGCGATGCGCTGAACCGCAGCGGTGGTGCGTTGCGTGAGCTGCGCCGTGGTTTCGGCGCCGGGGATGACGCCCCATTCGCCTGTGGCTCGAAAATCGGCGGCTGCGGGATGGCCCTCGGCGAACTTCTGTCGGAGCAGGCCTCCCTCGAACTCGCCGAGAAACACTTCGCGTAGGTCGGCGTCGACGGCGGGCTCAATCGACAAACGAGAGGCGAGGGGAGCGGCCGTCTGATGCGTCCGGGTCAGCGAGCTGACGTAGATGGCATCGATTGGCTCACCGGCGAGCCGATCGCCGACACGTTCCGCCTGCATCTCACCGCGCGGCGACAGCGCTGGATCCCCGTGACCGTCGACCAGCGGAAACGGCTGCCCCTCGACGAATGGGACAGACTGCCCGTGTCGGATCAGCACGATCTGGCATGCGCCTGCCGGTGGGTTGAAGAACGGTTGTGGATGACTGGTCATGCGTTTGCGAACGGGTTGACGGAGTCGCCGTCGGGCATCGCTGGCTCCGGTGGACGAACTTGACGGATCTGGCCGGAGTGACCGGCGGCTGCTGCGGACGGACCGAAGGACAGCACGTAGGCCCAGAAGGCGAGGAACGCCGCAACCCCGATGGCGACGCGTGCCTCGGTCGGCAGCGAAGACGGGGTGACGAACCCTTCGATCAGTCCGGCGAGCGTGAAGACCAGGACCAGGCCGATGATGATCGAAACCGACCGCTGCGCCTCGGCGACGAGTGCGCGGGAGCGGGGAAGATCTCCGGGGACGATGAGGGACCAGCCCAGCCGAATACCGGCACCGCCGGCCACGATGATCGCCGTGATCTCGAGCAGTCCGTGGGGCAGGATCAGGCCCCAGAACTTCGAGGCTTCGCCGGCATCGTGGAAGAGCCCGGTGGCAACGCCGACGTTTGCTCCGTTGTACGCCAGGAGGAACACGGTCGGAACCGCCCACATGATTCCGGACACGAATGCCATGAAGCTGACACGGATGTTGTTGGTGAGGACCTGGGTGGAGAACTCGGCGGCAGGAGCCGAGGAGTAGTAGGCCTCGAAGTCCTCGTTGATGTAGGCCTCGCGGAGTGCATCGGGGGCGAAGGCATCGATGGCTGCCGGAGAGTTTGCGATCCAGATGGCGACGACGGCCCACGGCAGCAGCATGGCGACGGCCGACACCAGGATCTGGGTTCGGGCAACCCACACCGCAGCGGGGAAGGTGTTGGCAAAAAAGGAACGAATCGCACCGCTCGTCCGCGCCTGATGTTGGTAAATGACGGCCCGAGCGCCCGACACGACCCGAGTGAGACGAGCGGTCAGCTGCGGGTCGGCGTAGGTGGAGCGCACGAACGACAGTTGCGCCGAGGAACGCTGGTAGCCGACCAGGAGTTCGTCGAGCTGTTCGCTGGTGAGCTTGGTGCGCCTGTGGCTTGCGAGGCGAACCAATTCCTCGAGCCGCACCCATCCGTCGGAATTCTCGAGGACGTAACTGTCGAGGCTCTGCACACCGCCTACGGTAGTCAACCGTGACGTTCCGTTCGGTCAGCCCCGACTGTTCCTTCGATGAGCGAGCCCGCCGGTGACCGCTTCCGTCGTGGCCGGACGCGGCATCGTGACCCCGCAGGGGGTCGTGCTCGACCTCGAGGCGGCTGGCATCGGCTACCGCGGTGCATCACGAGCCATCGACACCGCTGGGTTCATCGTTTTGACGATCGCTGGCCTGCTCCTGAGCGAGGCACTGCTGCCCTCGGGAAGCAGCGTCAACATCGTGCTGCTTCTGTTGTTGCTGTTCCTGCTGTTCTTCTATCCGGCCATCTCCGAGACCTTCTGGCGGGGCCGAACCGTTGGCAAGGCGGTGTTGGGACTGCGGGTGGTCACGCTCGAGGCTGGGCCCATCGGGTTTCGTGAGGCGCTGATCCGTTCGCTGTTCCAGCTGGTCGATTTCGGCACGTTCGGCGTGGCGGCCCTCCTGAGCGGTATGACCACCGACCGGTCACAACGGATCGGCGATGTTGCCGCCGGAACGTTCGTGGTGCGTGAACCGAAGTCGCTCGCCCACGTGCCACCCGTTCCGTTCACCCCGCCAATGGGTTTCGAAGGGAATGTTGCCGAGCTCGATGTGTCCCGGCTGCGGCCGGAACAGGAACGGCTGATCCGGTCCTTCCTGCTTCGCGTCGGACAGCTGTCCCGCGATGCCCGGATCGATCTCGGAACCCGCATGGCCCAGACCACCGCCGACCGGCTCGGACATGAGCTGGCTCGCTGGCCCGACCCTGAGACGTACCTTGTGGGCGTCATGGCGGCCCGACAGATGCGCGAGGGCGGCCTCGCCCGACTTGCCCTGACCGACGAAACTGCTCCTCGGCGCCGTCGTTGGAGACGAGGATCTTCGTGACCACACCACTCACGGCCGAGACCTTCCGCTGGTCGTACACGTCGGCAGATCGGTGCACCGTCCAGATCGGCGAGCACGCCCCGGTCCATTTCGACGGCACCCGTCGTCGGACCCGTCAATGGCTCGATGGCAAACACGACAACGGCACCATGCATGAGCCGAACTTCGCGTTCACGCTTGCTCGGCTGGTGCAGCTCCTCGACCCGAAGGTGTACTTCGACGTCGGCGGCTACATCGGATACTTCGCCCTGTTCCCACTGCCATGGCTGTCGTCCGGGGCATCGGTCTATTCGTTCGAGATGAACCCGCTGTTCATCCGGCAGATCCGTTTCAATGTGGACCAGAACCGGCACCTGATCCCGTCCCGAGTCTTCCCGGTGAACGCCGGGCTCTCCGACGAGGTGGCGTTCGGCCGCGACGCCCACATCGAAGGCTTTGCACTCGACGCCAACGCCGACGCAGCCCCCAACGTCACCATCGATCTGCTCACGCTCGACTACGTGCACCAGACCATGGGGATCACCCCGTCGCTCATCAAGATGGATGTGGAGGGGTTCGAGGCCCGTGTGTTGCGCGGCGCTCGAGCCATGTTGGCCGAAGCACAGCCCACGATTCTGTTCGAGCTGCACTCCGAAGACTTCGTCGGCCGGCACGGCGAGACCCGTGCCTCGGTGCTGGAAGGCCTCGAGGAGCTGGGCTACTCGCTCTTTGCGATCCCCGGCGACCGTTGGGACGAGCTCGGCGACGATCGGCCACTCGAAGCGCTCACTGCGGCCAATCGACAGCGCTTCATCAGCCAGGGAAACTCGGCCTTCGTCGCGGCCCCAGCCCGAGTTCTCGAAACACTCGAACCACTCATCAGCTGACCCTCCGAAACCCCGATCTATGCAGCGCCAGGTGCCACATGGGCACCTGGGCCTGCACAGATCCCTGGAACCGTAGAATTGCCACATGTCCGCCTACCTGGATCATGCAGCATCGTCGCCGCTTCGCCCCGAAGTGCTCGAAGCGATGCTGCCGTGGTTCACCGATCAGCACGCCAATCCGACCGCAGCGCACCGGCGCGGACGGCAGGCGCGCCAGGCGTTGGACGACGCCCGAGGTGTCCTGGCCGAAGCCACCGGTTTCACCCGCGGCGAGATCGTGTTCACCGGAGGCGGCACCGAGTCCGACAACCTCGCCGTCGGCCGCTCCCATGCTCCAGGCACGGTCCTCGTTGGAGCGACCGAACACCCAGCCGTTCTGGAACCGGCAGTTCGACAAGGCGCCACCGTCCTTCCAACCGACGAACACGGC
>CAZFBD010000086.1:0-7243 GCA_964517125.1 uncultured Acidimicrobiales bacterium | reverse complement strand
TCTGGAACCGGCAGTTCGACAAGGCGCCACCGTCCTTCCAACCGACGAACACGGCCACATTTCGACGGACACGATTGCGGGCATGGTCATTGACGACACCGAACTGGTGAGCGTGATGGCCGTCAACAACGAGACCGGCGTCATCCAGCCAGTGGCGGAGATCGTCGACGCCGTTCACTCGCGCAACCCAGCCACCATCGTGCATACCGACGCGGTCCAGGCGCTTCCGTGGCTCGACCTGCCCGTCGACACGGCGGGTGTCGACCTCATGTCGATCACCGGACACAAGCTCGGCGGACCGCAGGGTGTCGGAGCCATCGCCGTTCGCGAAGGCCGCATGCCCGAACCCATGCTTGTTGGCGGCGGACAGGAGCGCGACCGTCGCGCCGGAACCCAGAACGTTGCCGGCATCGTGGGATTCGCAGCTGCGGTACGTGCTTCGCTCGACGATCGGGACGAACGCCTGGCACGCATCGACCGCCTGGCCAGCCGCCTGCTCGACGGCCTGGCGAACAAGATCGACGGACTCCGGCCAACCGTTCCGCGTGAAACGCGCGTCCCGGGAATCGTGCACGTGTGCATTCCCGGCGTGCAGAGCGAGCCCCTGCTCTTCTTGCTCGACGAGCAGCTCCTTGCGTGCTCGGCAGCGTCTTCCTGCGCCAGCGGCGCTCAGGGAGCGTCGCACGTGCTCAGCGCCATGGGCCTCGACACCAGCAACCTTGCGCCGCTACGCCTCTCCCTCGGTTGGTCCACGACCGAAGACGACATCGACACTGCGCTCACACTCATCCCCGAAGCCGTCGACCGGCTCCGAACACACGGAGGCGGCAATGGCTGAACGGGTTCTTGTTGGAATGTCTGGCGGCGTCGACAGCTCCGTTGCGGCCGCTCTCCTCGTCGAAGACGGCTACGAGGTCGTCGGCGTCACCATGAAGCTCTGGGGAGGCGAGTCCGACTCCGGCTGCTGCTCGGTCTCCGATGTCGACGACGCCCGATGGGTTGCCGCCGAGCTGGGCATCGAGCACCACGTGTTCAACTTCGGCGACGAGTTCACACAGCACGTCGTCAATCCGTATGTGGACGCGCACCGGTCGGGGGGAACGCCCAACCCGTGCATCGAGTGCAACCGGCACATCAAGTTCGACCTGTTCTACGACCGTGCCCGAATGATCGGGTTCGATCGCATCGCCACCGGACACTACGCCCGCATCGCAACCATGCCCGACGGCGGGTTCCGGCTGCGGCGAGGTGTCGATCCGCAGAAAGACCAGAGCTACGTGCTGCACATGCTCGGTCAGGACGTGCTCTCGAGCCTGCTGCTTCCCATCGGTGGTTGGCTCAAGCCCGACCTTCGGGTTGCGGCAACCGAACGTGGGCTCGTCACGGCGGCAAAGCCCGACAGTCAGGACGTCTGCTTCATCACCAAGGCTGGTGGCCGCGAGGAATTCCTCGAGGCTCGGGGTGGGCTGACGCCGGGCATCATCGTGACCGAGTCAGGCGACGAAGTTGGCTCGGTGCCCGCGACCGAGCTGGTCACGGTTGGTCAGCGCAAGGGACTGAACGTGTCCGGCATGGGCGAGCCACAGTTCGTGCTCGACGTGAACCTGACCGAATCGGTCGTGACCATCGGGCCACGACGGTCGCTACGCGACGACCTCACCGGCTTCACCCAGCCGGTCTGGGCCGACGAACCGTTCACCGGCTGGGCCCTGGTGCAGGCGAGCGCTCACGGCGCAGCTCTGCCGGCCGAAGTCTTCGAGGATCGCGTCGAGTGGGAGCAACCGCGCGACCGCATCGCAGCCGGGCAGTCGCTGGTCTTCTACGAAGCCGACGCAAACGGCGACACCGTCATCGGCGGCGCAATCGCTCGATAGGGACTTGGCAACTCTGCAGCGGGGTACTTACTCGCGCTTTTTGACGCTGTCTGCGACGAAGAAGCCGTAGTCGGCGGGGCAGTCGTCAGGAATCGGTCCCCAGTAGTCGAGCGCTGATTGCGATGCCTCGCTGCCGGTTTCTATCCAACCGCCGCCGACAACTACGCGCTCACCGAGTACGAAATCCTCGCCGCGGAGGTGCAGCGAGTGGCCGTCATCTGAGATCCGGACAGCCTCCCCTTGGACAGAACCAGCGAGCAGTAGCGGTAGGCCAATCGCCTCTTCGGCAGGATTGCCCTGGAGCCCAAGACATCCGCCGAGATTCACAAGGTAACCACCGTCGAGGGCTTCCATCCCGCCAATCTCCGGGTGCGTCCAGAGCTGGAGTCCTGTCGCGTCAAGCCGAGGGGAGTCTTCCTCATAGAGTCTGGGTTGGCCGACACTTGCGCCACCAGGAACGCTCGATGTTGAAGAGGAAGTGACTTCGGTTGACGTTGCGGGAGTCGTTGTCAGTGGGCTCGCTGTCGACGCTGGAGCAACCTCCAGCGATCGTTCAGCCGGTGGTGGATCGCTTGTACACGAGGTGCCGAGCACGCAGGCAACCACGGCCGCCGCGGCACGAGTCATCCGCCGAGAGCTGTTGTCATCCATGGCCACACTGCGTTGGAGATTCGTGTGACGAGCCTGTCGCGGTGTTCATGAATTCGGCACGAGAGTCTGCTCAGACCATGTCGGCGAGGATGGCGGCAATCTCGTCGGTGGTTGTTCGTGGGTTGACGAAGCAGAAGCGGAAGATGGGGGCGCCGTCGAGCCGTGACGGCGTGACGAAGGCCAGACCCTTCTCCATCGCCTGTTCGGTCCAGGCCTGATACTCGGCTGGGCTCCAGCCCGGTCGGGTGAAGGCAACGACCGAAAGGCTCGGCTCGTGGGCGAGCTCCAGATGGTCGGCGTCGATGATCATCTGGGCGGCAGCCTCGGCAAGGTCGAGCGTGACGTCTATGGCATCGCCGTAGGCGGCGGTGCCATGCGTGGCCAGGCTGAACCAGAACGGAAGCCCGCGGACCCGTCGGGTCAGGTGGATGGCGAAGTCGCTTGGGTTCCAGTCGCCGTACGCGTCCAGAAACGACAGGTAGCCGGCGTACTGCGCATGGATGGCCTGCGCCTGGGTCGGGTCCTTGTACAACAAGGCACAACAGTCGAAGGGGGCAAACAGCCACTTGTGCGGATCGACGATGAACGAATCGGCACGGCCCAACCCAGCGAAGAGGGGACGGGTCCGCTCCGAGGCAAGACCAGCGCCGCCGTATGCCCCGTCGACGTGCAGCCACACGCCGAACTCCTCACAGACATCGGCGATCGTGTCGAGGTCATCGACGAGTCCGAGGTTCGTGGTTCCCGACGTGGCGACCACGCAGCAGACGCGGTCGCCGTGCTCAGCGAGCGCCGCCCGGACTTCGTCGCCGTGCATCCGTCGGTCGTCGCCGGTGTCGACGAGGATCACGTCGGCGTCCATGACGGCGCACGCAGCCTTCACCGACGAGTGCGTTTCCTTCGAGGCGAGGAATGCCCAGCGAGCGGGTCGGTCGTCGCCAGCCCGCAGGTTTGCGTCGTGGCGGGCAGCGACCATCGCCGAAAGGTTCCCGATGGTGCCACCAGGCACGAAGACCCCACCTGCGCCTTCGGGCATCCCGGCGATTTGGCGGATCCAGTCGAGCGCCTCGTTTTCGGCGAACACCGAGCCGGCGCCTTCAAGCCACGACCCGCCGTAGGTGGAACAGGCGGACACGAGCAGATCGAAGAGCACGGCGGCTTCGGTGGGAGCCGCAGGCACGAAGGCCAGGTAGCGGGTGAAGTCGACCGAGAGCGAGGCAGGGGAGAGGACATCGTTGAACAGGTCGAGGGCCTTGTCGCCACCGATGCCGTCGGAGGTGATGGTGGAACCGCACAGTTCGCGCAGTTCTTCGGCGGTCTTCGGGTACTCGAGCGGAATGGGATCGAGCTCCACACGAGCCTTGGCCAGACCGATGATGCGGTCGGCCAGCTCGGCGGTCGCTGGGGTGTGTTCGTGCATGCTCAACCTTCGGTGAGGATGGGATCGATCAGATCGAAGAAGTCGGCTTCGAGCTGATCTTCGACCGCCCGGTCCAAGCCCGAACCCCAGGTGAAGAGGCGGTTCCGGGTGGCGGCGTCGGGGAACAGAATGGGGCTCTGCGCAAGCGCAGCGGACTCGCCGCCAAGGCGGAACAGCTCATCCTGCACACCCACGACCGGCGACACGTACTGGACCCAACTGGTGAGCTGGGCGGCGTTGACCGGGTCGTAGGCCCAGTTCATGAAGCGGCCGGCTGACCCGACGTTGGCGGCATCGGCGGGAATCACCATGGTGTCGAACCAGGAGATGGCACCCTCTTCGGGAATGACAAACTCGATGTCGGGACGGTCGGCCTGCAGGAGCACGGTGTCACCCGACCACGCCATGGCCGCAACGAATTCACCGGATGCGAGGCCGGCGGCGAAGTCGCCGTAGGTGGCCGCACGGAACTGGCCACGGTTGACCGCGTCGGTCACGAGCGCGAAACCGGCCGCAGCGGTCTCTTCGGTGGGTCGGGTGGGGTCGTCACCGTTGACCAACATGGCCAACCCAACGGCTTCGCGCATTTCCCCGATCATGGCGACGCGCCCGGCGAACTCTGCCGAGAACAGGTCACCGACCGAACCGATGGGACGGCCGGTGGCAGCCGGGTCGTAGGCGATTCCCGTGATGCCGGCCTGCCACGGCATCTGAAAGCGTGAGCCGCGATCCCAGTCGTTGGTCAGGTACGCCGGGTCGATGTTGACGTGGTTCGGAATCAGTTCGATGGGCAGCGGTTCGGCCAGGCCATCGATGACCATGCGTGCAGCGAGCCAGTTGGTCGGAACGATCACGTCGAAGTCGGGGACGCCGCCGCCGACACGCTCGAGCAGGAACGGCTCGATGTACTCGTCGTAGGCAGCGTCGTTCGATTCGTATGCGCCCTGGTAGTCGAGCCCGACGCCGATGTCGGCTTCGATGATGGGCAGGAGTTCAGGGTCGATGTACTCGGTCCAGTTGCGAACGCGGAGTGTTCCAAACTGATCGTCGGTGACGCCGACGGTTCGGCGGTCGGTGGCGCAGCCGGCCAACACCGCGGCACCAAACGCTGCAGAACCGGCGAGGAAGGAGCGGCGACTCGTTCGGGATGATGGGGTTCGTCTCACGACACTCACCAGTACTCGTTGATTCGGACCTGCCAACCCCACAGCACCAACAGTGCGGCGAGAATCGGGAGGAGGATGGAGCCCAGCCGAAGCCAGTCGAGTCGCGACCTGGCACTCGCTGCGGCGTCGAGGAACTGATCGCGGTTGTCCGAAAGCACACTCTCGACAGCGGTGTTGAAGCCGTTGAAGTCCCGGTTGCCATCACCGATGGATCGGGCGGTCGCCTCGGCGGTTCGGCCACCGTCGAGGTCGCTGCCGATCTGGGCGCTCGTGATGGCATATCGATCCCACCGCACGCTGAGCTCGGTGGCAGCTGCGGTCTCACGGTCGCCGTTCACCAGCCGGAAGATCCGGTCGATTCCGCCTTGCACCTGTGCCTCGGCCTCGGACCGTTCCTGTGCAGAAAACGTTGTGGTGCCGATCAGGCTGCTTGCGGTTCGAGTCTTCAGATCGAAGGCCTCGGTCTGCAGCGAACTCGTCTCGGCGATGGCGGCGTAGGCGTCGTTCTCGGCCTCGTTGAGATCGGCCGATCGACCGAAGAACGCGATGAAGATCCAGGCGGCGAGAACAACCAGAACGATCGTGCCGAGCAGCATGGACGGGTTGAGCGTGCGCCGGGTCCGCGTTCGCAACCACAGCTGTCCGAAGACCAGCGCGACGATGGCGACCAGGATGGAGATGACTGCCGCAGCGGTGAGAAAATTGCCGGTGTTGTCGAGGTTTTGGAAGTCGTCCTGCGCCAGCACGGTCACATCGTTGACGCCTGTGAGCATGCCATCGGCGCCACTGATGAGCGCAATGGCATCGGCCAGGGTTTCCGTCGCTTCGGGGTCACCCTGGAGGTTCGCGGCTCGGGCCTGCTCCACCGTGGCCACGTAGGAAGTCAGCCGACTCGAGACATCCTTGAGCGCATCGTGGGCGCTGGGATCGTTGCCGATGAGCGAGGAGACCTCTTCGATCTGACGGGGCGCACGTTCGATGGCGAGTTCGTACAGGCGCCGCTGCTGGCGGTCTTCGTCGGCGCCGGAGAGGAACACCGAAGTGTTCGCAGCATCAGCCTCGGCCAGGCTTGCCACCAATCCCTGCGATGTGATGAGGACCGGGGCAACGTTCTGTTCCAGCCGGTCGGTGCTGCCAACCAACTCCTGCGCGGCGACGAACGACAGGAGGGCCGCGATGCCAATCAGTACGGTGAGCGCCACCGACCAGGAACGCATGATGGCCGGAGTGGACCGAAGCCGACGAAGGTCGATTCCGCCATCGTCTGTTGCTGTGCGTGCGGGTGCCGCCGTCGGTGCTGCCACGGCGCCATCGTAGGAGATGGGCCCGGGTGATGGGGCGGAGCGCGAGCAGGGAGTGTCGCCGGACTAGATTCTGACCGGCCGTCACTTTGGAGCAACCGTGGACCAGGCAGAACTCGATCGCCGTCTGCAACGGTTCACCGGCGCCGAGCGCCGCATCGCTGCGAACCTCGTCGAGCTCGAGGAGCATCCCACCTACCGCCTGCTCGCCGCGGGCGACATGGGAGGTCTGACCGGCCGTCGTATGAATGGTCCGATGGAGGCGGCTCCCGCATTGTGGTCGTGGCTGGGCGTCCTCCACGAGGTGCTGGGCCGGTGCCGGGATCTGCAACAGGCTGCCAGGGGCCGCTTTGCCGGGGAGGAGCGCGCACGGTTGGAGCAGATGCTCACCGGGGCCTCGGTCACGCTGACCACCACATCGGGCTCACTTGGCGAACGGGATCTTCTGACCCCCGATGTCGTCGAACACCAGATCACGATCGAGCAGTTGATCGACCGGATGCGGAACGCCTACGAGCCCATCCGCGACGGAGTCGCAGCCGTCGACGAAGTGTGGCGGGACATGTTGCCCCGCATGGACGCTGCCGAAACATCCATTGACGAGGCGGCGGCCACCGTGACACGGCTCGGCCTCCGCGTCCCTGCGGTGGACCGCGCACGCCAGCGCCTGGATGCGGTCCGTTCCACCGTCGCCGACGACCCCCTCAGTCTGGCTGAGCGGGTCGGGCCCGAGCTCGACCGACTGGTTGCCGAAGCCGTACACGAGGTTGGCCGCCACGAGCAGAGCCACTCGAACCTCGATGTTGATCTGGCCACGGTTGCGTCGCTGGT
>CAZFBD010000085.1:11519-16703 GCA_964517125.1 uncultured Acidimicrobiales bacterium | reverse complement strand
GACTTCGACGGCTTCAACCAGCCCGACCGTGCCCAGGTCATCGCAACCACGATGTACGAAGACGGCGCCGACATCATCTACCACGCTGCTGGTGGTGCTGGTAACGGCATGTTCCAGGCTGCCAAGGACTACTCCGAGGACAACGGCACCAAGGTCTGGGGCATCGGCGTTGACTCCGATCAGTACAACACCATCGGTGCTGTCGATGCCAGCCTCCAGGAGTACGTCCTGACCTCGATGCTCAAGCGTGTCGATGTTGCCGTGTTCGAGATCCTCAAGGCACAGACCGAAGGCGGCTTCGCAGCCGGTCCCAACGTCTACGACCTTTCCGTCGACGGCGTCGGCTACTCCACCTCCGGTGGATTCGTGGACGACATCACCGCCGAGCTCGAGGCTGCCAAGGCATCGATCATCGCTGGTGACGTGGTCGTTCCGACCGATCCAACCGAGATCGGCTGACCTGGTCAACGATGAAATCGGCGTGTTCTGCCATGGTCGTTGACCGCAGCCAGAACACCTGAGAACACACAACCAGAACCGGGCTCGCCCCGCATTACTCCTCTTCGGGGTGATCGGGTAGGGTCCGGTTCTGGTTCGTTTTGCGAAGGGTTCACTGATCGACATGACAGCCGCCATCGAGCTTTCCGGGATCACCAAACGCTTCCCTGGGGTCATCGCAAACGACAACGTCAACCTCACCGTCGAGAAGGGCGAGATCCACGCCATCTGCGGCGAAAACGGCGCGGGTAAATCCACGCTCATGAAGATCCTCTACGGCATGCAGCCGCCCGATGAGGGCACGATGAAGGTCGACGGCGAGCTCGTCACCTTCAGCTCCCCCACCGACGCCATCGATCGCGGCATCGGCATGGTGCACCAGCACTTCATGCTGGCCGATCAGCTGACCGTGCTTGAGAACATCATCCTCGGAGCAGAGCCCACGGCAACAGGCGGCGTCATCAAGTTCAAGGACGCCGAAGCGCACCTTGCTGAGGTCGCCAACGACTATGGCCTCACGATCGATCCGAACGACATGGTCGAGACCCTCGAGGTCGGCGAGCGACAACGAGTGGAGATCATCAAGGTGCTCTACCGCGGCGCGCAGATCCTCATCCTCGACGAGCCCACCGCCGTACTCGTCCCCCAAGAGGTCGAGGCGCTCTTCGACAACATGCGTGAGCTCAAGGCGGGTGGAGCCACAATCATCTTCATCGATCACAAACTCGACGAGGTGCTCGAAATCTCCGACAGCATCACCGTGCTCCGCCACGGCAAGACCGTTGCGAGCATGCCGAACGATGGTGTGACTGCTCACGACCTTGCCGAGCTGATGGTCGGCAGCGAGCTGCCGACACCAGCCACGACGGAGTCGACCGTGACCGACCACGTCGCACTTGCCCTCAAGAACGTCACAGTGACCGATGACGACGGCCGGTCACTCGTCGAGAGCATCAACCTCGCCATTCACAAGGGCGAGATTTTGGGCATCGCCGGCGTGGAGGGCAACGGTCAGGGCGAACTCGTCGATGCCATCATTGGCACCGCAACGGCCGGCACCGGTTCGATCGAACTGCTGGGCGACGACATCACGGCACTATCCGTTCGCAAGCGCCGCGAGGCCGGGATTGCCTATGTCCCCGAGGACCGCCACCACGAGGGCCTCATGCTCGAGGCCCCGTTGTGGGAGAACGCTGCGCTCGGCCACCAGACGCAGGCACCGTACGGTTCTCGCTGGCTCCTGAACCGCAAAGGTGCGCAGTCACAGACCGAGACCATCAAGGACGAGTTCGACGTTCGCACACCGAACATCCACGTTTCGGCGCATGCCTTGTCGGGCGGGAACCAGCAGAAGCTCATCATCGGGCGTGAGCTCACCTCCAATCCATCGCTGCTCATTGCCGCCCACCCGACCCGTGGCATCGATGTGGGAGCGCAGGCGGCAGTGTGGGAGCAGATTCGCCACGCCCGATCCGAGGGCCTGGCCACGTTGCTCATCTCGGCCGACCTCGACGAACTGATCGGGCTGTCGGACACGATCGTTGTGATGCTTCGGGGCCGCCTCGTGGCCCGTCTGGCTCCCGATGAGGTGACCCCTCGTGATCTTGGCGCCTACATGACCGGTGCCGCGAGTCAGAACGAAGGAGAGGCAGCCTGATGCGTCGTTTCCTGTTCGCAGCTGCAGCACCGGTTGGCGCATTTGCGCTGACCCTCATCATCTCGACGCTGGCATTGTGGGCGTTCGGCTCCAACCCGTTCGAGGCATATGGCGACATGCTCAACCATGCGTCCAAGCTCGAGACGCAGGTCGACATCCTCAACCGGGCCACACCGCTGTATCTCTCCGCGATAGCGGCGGCAATCGGCTTCCGCATGAACCTGTTCAACATCGGCGTCGAGGGGCAGTATCTGTTCGCCTTCCTGATCGCAGCGCAGGTGGGCAGCCTCGTTGCGCTCCCCCAGGTGTTCCACATCCTGCTGATCATGACGGTGGCCATGGCCGTCGGTGCCGCCTATGCCGGCATCGCTGGCGTGCTCAAGGTCACCCGAGGCGTCAACGAGGTGATCTCAACGATCATGCTCAACTCGATCGCGATCGCCGGCCTCATCGCATTCCTGCAACAGCGGTGGCAGGCCGAGCAGGAAAACTTCACGTCGACCACGCTGGGAACCAACCCCATCGATGAGTCGGGCCTGATGCCCACCATCAACGGGCTCCTTGAGATCTTCACCCGCGAAGTCGGTCAGGGCAAGGAACTGACGGGCATGCTCATCATGGCCGTCCTTGTTGGTGTGGCGTACCACGTGCTTCTCACCCGGATGCGCTTTGGTTTCGACCTTCGTGCCAGCGGGCTGAACCCATTCGCAGCCCGTGCCGGTGGTGTACCGCCGAAGCGGATGATCGTGGCGGCCATGTGCCTTTCCGGAGCCGCAGCGGGCCTGATTGGCATGGTGGAGCTCGCCGACGCCGGCAAGTTCTCTCCCAACCCGATCAAGGGCCTGGGATTTGCGGGAATCGCCGTGGCGCTCCTGGGCCGGAACCACCCGGTGGGCATGGCCTTCTCGGCGCTGCTGTTCGCCTTCCTCGACGTCTCCGCTGGAATCCTCCAGAACACCCAGGCTGCCACGAAGGAGATCGTGAACATCATGCAGGGCATCGTCCTGCTGGTCGCGGTCATTGCCTACGGCGTGACCAAACGCATCCAGACACGTGAAGAGGCCCGAGCGACCGCCGAGGCACTGAAAACCGTTGAAGCCACGGTCGGCGACGAAGCGGAGGCGATGGCATGAACCAGCTTCGAGACCTTCCTGCATGGGTGCGCTGGCCGCTGTACGCACTCCTCGGCATTCTTCTGCTGACCATCGTGCAGAGCGTGAGCGACACCGAACGGCTCACCGCCACACCCACCTCCCGCGAGATGCTCCGATGGGCCGTGCCCATTTTCCTTGCCGGGCTTGGTGGTCTGTTCAGCGAACGCGCCGGTGTGGTCAACATTGGACTCGAAGGCATGCTCATTCTGGGCATGTGGTTCGGCGCCTGGGGATCGATCGAGTACGGTCCGTGGATCGGTCTTGCCATCGGCATGATCGGCGGAGCCCTCGGCGGTCTTCTGCATGCAGTCGCCACCGTCTCGTTCGGCGTCGACCACATCATCTCCGGGGTGGCGATCAACATCCTGGCCCCGGCGATCACGAGATATCTATCGGACGAATTGTGGGCGTCGCCCACCACGTCGCCCAGCACGGAGTCTGTTGGCGACTGGGATGTCCCCTTCCTTGCTGGTGGCACCATTTTCGGCTGGGAATCTCCAGATCTCTTGTTGACCATCGGCAAGTGGGAATGGTGGTTCGTCAGCGACGTCGCCGAGCTCCTTCGCGGCCTACTTCGCGGCACCCACTGGGTGGCAATCATCGCCCTGCTCCTTGTTCCTGCCACCACCTGGCTGCTGTGGAGGACCCGGTTCGGTCTCCGGCTGCGTATTTCGGGTGAGAACCCGAAGGCAGGCGAGGCACAGGGCATCAACATCATCCGGTACAAGTACGTGGGCGTGCTCATTTCTGGGGCGCTTGCCGGCCTGGGCGGTGCGTTCATCTCGACCGAGCTTTCCGGACTGTTCCAGGGCGGAAACAGCGCCGGCCGCGGCTTCATCGGACTCGCCGCCCTGATCTTCGGCAACTGGCGCCCCGGTGGTGTGCTCATGGGTGCGCTGCTGTTTGGCTATGTCTTCGGCCTCGACCTCAAGGATCTCGATGGCACTGCGTCGCATGCGCTCCTGCTCGTGAACACGATCGTGCTCGCAGGCGTGGCTGCGTGGGCCTTGAAGCGTCGCCGCACCACCGATGCCATCCTCGCTGGCATCCTTGGCATTCTTGCGTTCATCTGGTGGGCTGTTGCCGACGTGGTGCCCAACTGGTGGAGCAACGTTCTGCCCTACGTGCTCGTGCTGTTGGTTCTGGTCTTCTTCTCGCAACGTCTGCGCATGCCGGCTGCACTGGGAGCGCCGTTCCGCCGGGGGGAGAGCTGATGTACGCACCCGCTGACTTTGCCGAAAATGGCGTGGCGGTCTTCCCCGATGCCGTGAGCGAGCAGATGCTTCGGACCATCCGGCGACGTATTCGGGAACTGGTCAACGACTTCGACCCCGATGGCGTCCGGACGGTCTTCTCCACCAATGACCAGTCGCACGGCCGCGACGAGTACTTCCTCACGTCGGGCGACAAGACCCGGTTCTTCTTCGAAGACGGTGTGCTCGACGACGACGGCCGGCTTCTGGTGGACAAGCACCAGTCGCTGAACAAGATCGGTCATGCCATGCATGACCTGGACGACACCTTCCGCCGGTTCTGTCGCAGCGATGCGTTTGCCGGCGCCGCATCAGCGGTCGGCATGTCCGACCCACGGCTGCTGCAGTCCATGGTGATTTTCAAGAACCCGGAGATCGGTGGCGAGGTCACCCCGCACACCGACCACACCTTTCTGTGGACCGAGCCGCAGTCGGTCATTGGGTTCTGGCTGGCCATCGATGAAGCCACCCAGGAGAACGGCTGTTTGTGGGCGCTTCCGGGCGGTCACAAGATTCCCGTGAAGTCACGGTTCCGACGCACGCCCGACAACGCTGGCACGTTCATGGAGACGCTCGACGACACGCCCTACCCCACCGACGGCTGGGTTCCGCTCGAGGCAGC
>CAZFBD010000085.1:7211-11419 GCA_964517125.1 uncultured Acidimicrobiales bacterium | reverse complement strand
GCAAACGTGCTCGTCGCTCCGGAGTCGTCGATGAACACAAAGGCGGGCTGGTAGCCGATGCCGTAGCGGGCCCAGATCGCTCCGTCCTCGTCGTTGATGTTCAGGAACACGCCGACACCGGTCCGGTCCACGAACTCCTGCATGGCCTGCTCGGTGTCCTTGGCGGCAACGCCAATGATCTGCACCTGCGGGTTGTCCTGCTGCGCCTGTGCGACCGCACCGGCTTCACGGAGGCAGTTCGGTCACCAGGGGGCCCAGAACCACAGGACCGTGTCGGTACCTTCGATGGAGTTCAGGTCCAGCTGCCCGCCGCCGATGAGCGCCACATTGTCAGCCGGCACCTGGGGTGCCTCGGTGACCGTCGTGGTGGGCTCGTCTGTGGTCGACGGTGCGGTTGTTGTTTCGGCCGCCGATGTCGTTGTCTCGGCGGCTTCGTCCGACGTTGCTGAATCGTCAGCAGGCTCTGCGGTCGTTGTTGACGCCGGAGCAGCCGTTGTCGTGGTCTCGTCAGGTTCGGGATCGGCATCGACGACGTCGTCCACTGCGGAAGCGGTGTCGTCGACCACTGCCGCCTCGTCGATCGCCGAGGTCGCTGCGGTTGAGGCCGCCTCGTCCCCACCACCACAGGCGGAAATCAGGATGGCGGCACCAGCAACGAGGAGCCGCAAAGAACGCATCGACATCGACCCATTCTCGGAAATTCTGCGAGCCCAGATAGACCTTTGCCCCATTTGTTTCGAACTTCGCAAGATCACACGGGAACGGCAATCACGACGACGTTGTCGTCGTAGCTGCGAATGGAGGGATTGAACGACCCTCCGCAGGTGATGAGCACGATGCGTTCGGCTCCATCTTCCCGGAACAGGTCTTCGATCGGGAGTGATTCCTTGGTGTACTGGACGACCTCGGTGACCTCATACGACAGTTCGGCACCGTCGTGCTCAACCGAGATGATCTGACCTTGCTGCATCTGGTCGAGGTTCCGGAAGACCCCATCGACCCCGTTGTAGGCAATGTGCCCGGCGAGCACGGTAGAACCGCGCCCGCCTCCGATGCCGCTTCCGAACTGGTACCAGCCGATCGCTTCGGCCCCAGGCACCTCCAGCTCGCCGTTCTCTTCGATGCCCACTGGCTCAACGGGCGCCGTGCTGACATCAAGGTCCGCAATGGAGAGCGCCAGTGGAGTGAACCCGAGCGGCTCTCCAACCCCTACGAGCGCTTCTTCAGGGAGCGCCGATCCGAGCTGTTGGATCGAGTCAGCCAGCGGCGACAGCAAACGGCCGCCATCCGCTGCGGGGACCTTCTCGCCGTCGGACGGATCCGCAGGAGATTCGGCGACGGTGTCCTCATCCGCCGCTTGTTCCTCGTCCTGCCCCGCTGCCCCGTCCTGCGTTGTGTCCGAAGACGGAGGCTCGGCCAGCGATGTGGTGCCGAACACGTCGGCGGATCCGCTGGGGTTGGATGGTTCGGACGCGGAACGTCCCTCCGTGAGCTGAGCACCGCACCAGGCGATGCTCAGCCCCAGGAGGAACGGAAGCGTCCAGAGGACAGCCTTCTTCACTGGTGGATCAGCGGGTTCCGGCGAGTGTGCGGCGACCAGCGAGGCCCATCATCACGACGGCGGCACCAAGCAGTGCGGCCATCGGGAATCCGTTGCCCGAGACTGGGCTGTTGCCGGTGTTCACGACGTCAGGGAGGGCTCCAAGACCGTCGATGACCTCGGTGAGCACGGTGAGGCTGCCATCGTCGAGTGATCCAACGGCGTAGACCGTGAGGGAAGCGCCTTCGGCGACCGGAAGGTCGGCTGGGCCAATGACGACAGGCTCGGTTGCGCCGGTGGGCACGACCTCGGCGACGATGGTTCCGGCTGCAAGATCAACAGCGCCTTCGGCTCCGTTGGGAACGTTGGTGAAGGCTGCTGCGCCGTTGGCGAGAATGTCGACCTCAGGGGCTGCTGCGGTGTGGCGGACCACGAGTCGGCCGTTTCCGGCGTCGATCTCGGACACGTCGTTCTCGAAGACTCCCACGGTTGGGGTGCCGTCGGCGTCGAGGTGCGCAATCACGGTGTAGTTGCCGGTTGCGGGAACGTCGAAGTCGCCAATGTCGATGGCAACGGTGTCGGTTCCGGCAAGAACAACCTGCAGGTTTTCCAGCGTGGTTCCGGCGAAGCCGGACAGGTCCTGGGTGTCGCCGAAGGCGAAGCCTTCAATGACGGCCGAACCGGCGACGTTCACGTCGACGTCAGTGTCTGGAATGCCGTGAATCAGGTGGATTCGGGCGCTGTCCTGTGCGCCAGCGGCGGACGGGATCAGAACCGAGACCACGAGGGCCAGCAGTAGTGCAAGACGAAATTTCATGTGTAACTCCTTGGTGTTTTGAGTTACTACGCAGGCACGCCCATCCGCGGATGCAATTAGCACTAATTCTCTTTCGACCCGCCGAACGGCCTCGTTCGTCTCGCCCGATTCTCTAGAGCACGTTGGGTCGGTTCAGCCGATTCCCGGGCGCTCGGCACCAATGGTCGTGTCGTCGCCGTGTCCGGTGTGTACCACCGTTGCATCGTCGAGCGGCATGAGACTTCGTCGGATGGACTCGACCAGCAGCTCGTGGCTGCTGAACGAACGGCCGGTTGCTCCCGGTCCACCGTTGAACAGTGTGTCGCCGCTGAAGACGGTGCCCAGATCGGGTACGTGGAAACAGCAGCCGCCCGGTGAGTGGCCGGGAGTGTGCAGAACCTGCAGGTCCGAACCAGCCACCGTGATCGTCTGACCATCGGACAGGGGCGCATCGATCCGGCGATCGGGATGGATCACGTCCCACAACATGGCGTCGTCGGGATGCATCCAGATGGGGGCGTTGGCTTCGGTCGCCAGCTCCACCGCGGCGTTGATGTGGTCGTTGTGTCCGTGGGTGCAGATGACGGCCTTCACCGTCCGGCCACCCACGGCCTCAAGGATGGGACGGTGATCGTGCGCAGCGTCGAAGATGACGACTTCGCGATCGTCGCCGACCATCCAGATGTTGTTGTCGACGTTGAAGTCCTCGCCGTCGAGCGAAAAGATCCCGCTGGTGACGACATGATCGATTCGCAGGCTCACATGACCACCACAGAACGCAGCACATCGCCGGCTTCCATCTTGTGAAATGCCTCTTCGACTCCATCGATACCAATGGTCTCGCTGACGAATCCGTCGAGGTTGAGACGGCCCTGCTGATACAGGTCGATCAGCATGGGGAAGTCGCGGCTCGGCAGGCAATCGCCGTACCACGAGGACTTGAGGGATCCGCCGCGGCCGAAGACCTCGATGAGCGGCAGTTCGATCTTCATTTCGGGGCTGGGCACTCCCACGAGTACGACCGTGCCAGCGAGGTCGCGTGCATAGAACGCCTGCTCGTACGTGACGGGGAGGCCGACGGCCTCGATGGCGACGTCGACGCCGTTCCCGTCGGTGATCTCGCGAATCCTCTCGACGACATCGCCGGACCCTGCGTTGATGGTGTGCGTGGCGCCGAAGTCCTTGGCCCACTCGAGCTTCTTGTCGTCGAGGTCGATGGCGATGATGGTGCTTGCGCCAGCGATGCGGGCGCCCTCGATGGCAGCGTCACCCACGCCGCCGCAGCCGAAGACGGCCACAGAGTCACCACGTCCGACGTTGCCGGTGTTCAGCGCGGCTCCGAGTCCGGCCATGACGCCGCAGCCGATGAGACCAGCGACCTCGGGCCGCACGGTTGGATCCACCTTTGTGGCCTGCCCAGCGGCCACGAGTGTCTTCTCGGCAAATGCGCCAATGCCCAGTGCGGGGCTGAGCTCCTCTCCGTCGAGGGTCATCTTCTGGGTGGCGTTGTGCGTGTTGAAGCAGATCTGTGGGTTGCCACGCTTGCACGAACGGCATTCGCCGCACACGGCCCGCCAGTTGAGAATGACGAAGTCGCCTGGTGCAACGTCGGTGACGTCTGGGCCGACGGCCTCGACGATTCCTGCGGCCTCGTGGCCGAGCAGGAACGGGAATTCGTCGTTGATCGCACCCTCTCGGTAGTGCAGATCGGTGTGGCACACACCGCATGCCTTGACCGCCACCAGCGCCTCGCCCGGCCCTGGATCGGGAACATCGATGGTGACGACCTCGACGGGCGCTCCCTTCGATCGAGCAATGACGGCCTTGACCTTCTGTCCCATGATGGATCTCCCACAACGATGTTCGAATCGA
>CAZFBD010000085.1:0-7111 GCA_964517125.1 uncultured Acidimicrobiales bacterium | reverse complement strand
AGCCGAACTTGAGTAGTGAGGAGCCGCCAGGCGACGAACGGCTTTATACGTCCAGGTAGCGGCTGACGGCGAAGATCGATCCGATGGTGGCGACGATCGTGCCGATGGCGATGACCGAGAGCGAGATCAGCAGGAACTCGTTGTCGGTGACGCGGAACCCTTCGAGCAACCGGAGGTTGTCGGACTTGGAGAAGTCCTCGATCAGGTACGTCCGGACGAAGGCGAGCCCAGGTAGCGCAATGAGCGCGCCCACAACTCCCTGAACCAGCCCTTCGATCATGAACGGGATACGAATGAACCAGTTGGATGCGCCGACGAGCTTCATGATCTCGATCTCATTCCGCCGCGAGGAGATGGCGATGCTCAGCGTGGTGAGGATCATGATCGTGGACGCGACGAGCAGGGCCACACCAAACCACAAGGTGGCCCGACTGATCTTGTCGGCGTTGGTCTGGATTTCGCGGATGACCTCGGTGGCGAACACGACGGTACGCACGCCGGGGCGGCTCTCGAAGGTCTGACCGAGTGCAGCGACTGCCCCAGCATCGGTGTCGGTGGGCCGGATCCGGTAGGACGGCGGCATCGTGTCGACAGAGATGGTCTCGAGCAGCTCGGCGTCATCGGCGAAGAACTCGGTGAATTCCTGGAAGGTCTGCGCCTTGTCGACGTATTGCCACGAGTCGATTTCCTGACCCTCGCTGGCGGTCAGAAGCGCACGAATGGCTTCGTCCTGACTGATCTCGGCGTCGGCCTTCATGAAGACGACGAACTCGATACCGCCCTCCCAGCGTTGCGTTGCGTTGTCGACGCCGCGTGCCACGAGCTGCGATGAGCCGAACAGGGCCAACGACGCCCCGACAACGATGATCGACGCAAGTGTGAGCGCCAGGTTGCGCCAGATGTTCTGCCCGGTTTCGGCGAGCAGGAACCGAATTCTTCCAGTCATCGGTACTCACCCTGGTTCTGATCGCGGATGATCTTGCCGTCGGCGAGCTCGATGACGCGTCGTCGCATGGTGTCGACGATGCCCCGGTCGTGGGTCGCCATGACCACGGTGGTGCCGGTGCGGTTGATTCGGTCCAGCAGGCGCATGATGCCAACTGCGGTGGACGGGTCGAGGTTTCCGGTGGGCTCATCGGCCAGAAGAATCAGCGGTCGGTTCACGAACGCACGGGCGATGGACACTCGCTGCTGCTCGCCACCAGACAGCTCGTCGGGCATGCGATGCGACTTCTCGGAGAGGCCCACCAGGTCCAGGATCGCCGGAACCTGCTGCTCGATCACGTGACGGGGGCGGCCAATGACCTCGAGCGCGAACGCCACGTTCTCCGACACGGTGCGCTTCGGCAGCAGTCGGTAGTCCTGGAAGATGCAGCCGATGTTGCGGCGCAGGAACGGCACCTTCCAGCTCGAAAGGCCGACGATGTCCTTGCCAGCCACGTAGACCTTGCCCTGGGTGGGCTTTTCTTCACGGTTCAGAAGACGGATGAACGTGGACTTGCCCGAGCCGGACTGGCCGACGAGGAAGACGAATTCGCCTTTCTCAATGTCGACGTTCGCGTTGATCAGCGCAGGCGAGTCGGCGCTGTATTCCTTGGACACATTTTCGAGGCGGATCATACGGTTGGTTCACCTTCAGCGCGGTTCCAGCGCAGGTAGGACTCCATGAAGGGGTCGAGGTTGCCGCCCAGCACCGAGTCCACATTGCCAGTTTCGTGTTCGGTACGCAGGTCTTTCACCATCTGATACGGCTGCAGCACGTAGGACCGGATCTGTGAACCGAACCCCACGTTGCTCTGTGCGCCGGTGATCGACGCAATTTCCTCGTCCCGCTTCTGCCGTTCGAGCTCCAGGAGCTTGGCCGCAAGCATCTGCATGGCCTTGTCCTTGTTCTGATGCTGGCTGCGTTCGTTCTGACAGCTCGTGACAACGCCCGTGGGCACGTGCGTGATTCGAACTGCAGAATCAGTCACGTTGACGTGCTGGCCGCCGGCACCGGACGAGCGGAACGTGTCGATGCGAAGATCCTTCTCGTCGATGTCGACTTCGTCGGCCATGGCTTCGAAGAACGGGGTGACCTGCATGGCGGCAAACGCAGTCTGGCGCTTGCCTTCATTGTTGAACGGCGAGATGCGGACCAGGCGGTGCACACCGTGCTCGCCGTTCAAGAGGCCGTAGGCATGGCGTCCCTTGATGAGGAACTCGGCCGACGAGATGCCGGCTTCGGTGCCATCTGAGGCGTACAGGAGCTCGTAGTCGAAGCCCCGATTGTCGGACCACCGCTGGTACATCCGAAGCAACATCTCGGCCCAGTCCTGGGCGTCGGTGCCTCCCTCGCCACTCTTGATCTGGCACACGGCATCGCGCTCGTCGAACTCGCCGGTGAACAGCGCCCGCAACTCAAGGTCGTCGAAGGAGGCCTGCATCGAGGTAACCGTGTCTTCGATCTCGGCCAGCTGCGACTCGTCGTCTTCTTCCTGCGCCATCTCGAACAGCACCTCGACATCGTCGAGGGAGTCGCTCAGGCCGTCGAACAGGCTGAGGTCATCGTTGACCGACGACAGCTCGGTCTGCACCTGGCGAGCAACATCGACGTCGTCCCAGAGATCGGGACGGGACATCTCGGCCTCGAGCTGCGGCTGCCGAGCGCGGAGCTCATCGATGCGCAGGTAGCCCTTCGCCTCGTCGAGCCGAACCCGGAGCGCGGCAAATGTGTCGGAGTAGTCCTGCATGTGTCCTCAGCGTCCGTGACAGTGTTTGAACTTCTTGCCCGTGCCGCAGGGGCAGGGCTCGTTGCGTCCCACGTTCTCGAACTCGTCGTTGATCTTTGGCGTCTTGGAAGCCGTCGGCGCTGGCTGCGGAGTGGCATCGGCTGGCGTCGTGCTCCCCGAAGTGCTGGATGCTGCTTGTTTTGTTGCCGTGGCCTCGATGACGGGCGATGCAGGAGTAGCTGCGGCCTTCTGCGTGGCGTCGCCAGAAGCGGTACCACCTTCTGCTGGCTCGTCCTCTTCCTTCTTCACCTCGACGTGCATGATGTAGCGCACGAACTCAGAATCGATGTTGCCGACCATCTCGCCAAACATCTCGTAGCCCTCGCGCTGCCACTCGGTCGCTGGGTCTTTCTGACCCATCGCCCGCAGGTGGATGCCCTCGCGCAGGTAGTCCATGGCGTACAGATGCTCACGCCACTTCTGGTCGATTAGACGAAGCATGATCTGGCGCTCGACCTGACGCATGGTGTCGGGGGTGACGACTTCTTCGCGCTCTTCGAACCGGTCGACGGCGTCGCGAGCAAGCAGTTCGTACAGCGCGTTCTGGCTCGGTTCCTCGGCCATGGCGTCGGCATCGATGGTCGTGGGCCAGTAGCCCGTCACTTCGGTTTCGAGCGTGTCGACGTCCCACTCCTCGGGGTGTTCGGCAGCAGCGTGGGTCTCAACCATGGAGTCCACGACCTCGCCGATTGCCTCGATGACGTCTTCGCGAAGGTCGCCACCTTCGAGAATTTCCTTGCGGCGCTCGTAGATGACCTTGCGCTGCTCGTTCATGACCTCGTCGTACTTGAGGACGTTCTTGCGAGTCTCGGCGTTCTTCGCCTCGACCGTGTTCTGCGCACGTTCGATGGCCTTCGTGACCATCTTCGCTTCGATGGGGACATCGGGCGGAAGTGCCTTGTCCATCACGTAGTTCATGGCTCCGGTGGCGAACAACCGCATGAGGTCGTCTTCGAGCGACAGGTAGAAGCGACTCTCGCCGGGGTCTCCCTGACGTCCGGCGCGCCCACGCAGCTGGTTGTCGATTCGGCGGCTCTCGTGACGCTCGGTACCGAGCACGTACAGACCGCCAGCTTCGAGAACCCGCTGACCCTCCTGGTCGCACTGCTCGGTGTATTTGGCGAGAAGCTCGGTGAAACGGGCGTCCCACTCTTCGCTTCCGGCCTCGAGCTGTTCGCCGCGGCAGTCCCGCTCGGCGAGCCCTTCGGGATCGCCACCGAGCTTGATATCGACGCCACGACCGGCCATGTTCGTCGCCACGGTCACGCCATGCAGACGACCAGCCTGGGCGACGATGTGACCTTCCGACGTGTGTTGCTTGGCGTTGAGCACCGTGTGCTTGATGCCACGCTTTTCGAGCGTGCGGCTGAGCTTTTCGGACTTCTCCACCGAGACCGTGCCGACGAGCACGGGCTGGCCCGTGCGGGACCGTTCTTCGATGTCGCTGGCGACGGCGTCGAACTTTCCGTCCTCGGTCTTGAAGATCAGGTCGGGCTGGTCCGCACGAACGACCGGCTTGTTCGTCGGGACCTGCACCACCTGGAGGCCGTAGGTGCCAGCGAGTTCGGCGGCTTCGGTCTGGGCCGTACCGGTCATGCCAGCGAGCTTGTCGTACTGGCGGTAGTAGTTCTGCAGCGTGATCGTGGCGAGGGTCTGGTTCTCTTCCTTGATCTTCACGCCTTCCTTGGCCTCGACCGCCTGATGCAGGCCATCGGACCAGCGGCGACCTTCGAGAACGCGGCCGGTGAACTCGTCGACGATCTTCACTTCACCGTTGTCGACCAGGTACTCCTTGTCCCGCTTGTAGAGCTCCTTGGCCTTCAACGCTGCGAGCATCTGGTGCACGAGGTTCGCATTGGATGCTCCCGGGTCGTACAGGTTGTCGATGCCAAGTGCGGCTTCGACGGAGTGGATGCCCTCTTCGGTTGGCGCAACGATGCGCTTTTCCTCGTCAACGTCGTAGTCAACGTCGCGCTGCAGGGAGCGGGCGATGCTTGCGAACTTGTAGTAGGTCTGCGCGGCGTCGGCGACGCGACCGCTGATGATGAGCGGCGTGCGAGCCTCGTCGATGAGGATGGAGTCGATCTCGTCCACGATGCAGTAGCGGTGTGCCCGCTGCACCCGTGCGGCGGCCGTCATGGCCATGTTGTCTCGCAGGTAGTCGAAGCCGAACTCGTTGTTCGTTCCGTAGGTCATGTCGCAGGCGTACTGCTCACGCTTGAACGCGGCGTTTCCGCCGCCGGGAATGACCAGGCCGACGGAGAGGCCCAACCATTTGTGCAGGCGTCCCATCTGCTCGGCATCGCGGGCCGCCAGGTAGTCGTTGACCGTGACCACGTGCAGCCCCTCGCCGGTGAGGCCGTTCAGGTAGGTCGGAAGGGTCGAGACGAGCGTCTTGCCTTCGCCGGTACGCATCTCCGCGACCCAGCCGAGGTGCAGGGCAACGCCGCCCATGAGCTGCACGTCGTAATGGCGCATGCCGAACACGCGGATCGAGGATTCGCGGACCACGGCGAATGCTTCGACAAGGAGGTCATCGAGGCTCGCGCCGTTGTCCAGACGCGTACGGAATTCGGCCGTCTTGGCCTGCAGCGCGTCGTCGGAGAGCGCCTGGATTTCTGGCTCCATGGCGTTGATGTCGGGCACGAGGGCCTCGAGCGCACGAAGCTTTTTGCCTTCGCCGGAACGAAGGACCCTGTTGAAGATGCTCATAGCCCAATCAGGCTACCGGGGTCCAACCCGTGGGCCGTGTCACGGCTTGCTTTCTCGCGCAAGCCGCACCTTCCGCCGGCATGCGCCGGCGGAAGGTGCGGTTTGATCAGGCGGCGTCGATCTGTCCGACGTCGCCGTCGTCGCGTAGATAGACCACGGCGGAATTGCCGGTTTCGGCGTTGGTGAACAGGAAGAAGTCGTGCCCAAGAAGTTCCATCTGGAGGACCGCATCCTCCGGCGTCATCGGATCGATCACGAACTGCTTCTTCTTCACGATCGAGGACACGTTCTCCTCGATCGGGTCATCTTCCACCACCGGAGCGGGTTCCTCGAGACGAATGGAGCTCTCTCCGGACACCTCATGACGGTGCATCTTCGTCTTCAGCTTGTGGAGCTGGTGTTCGAGCTTCTCTGCGGCCAGGTCGATGGCCGTATACGCATCGGGGGCAGTCACCTTGGTGCGCACGCGATGTCCGGCGCCTTCCACCGTGACCTCACAGATTTCCTTGTCGGCTATTCGCGGATTCTGCTCCTCACAGAAATGCACATCAGCTCGTTCGAGGTCTGGAACGTATCTCTCCAACCTCCCGATTTTTGACCGGGTCAGATCTTGCAACCGGTCACTCACGACTGTCCGTCGGGAGCTGATGTTCACCTGCATGGGCAACCTCCGTGTTGTGTCTGTTGTCACATTGGACTGTATCGGCACCTGCATGTCAAAACCGGAATGCTTTCTGTTCATTCCGGCGTAACCGCCAGGACACACAACTCGACGGTCGCCGCCCCGGCTGCCCGGAGTGCCCGCGCACACGACCGGGCCGTCGCTCCCGTGGTGACGACATCGTCGACCAGGAGCACCGTTGGCCTACTGGCGCCCACGGCCAGAAAACCATCACTTCGCAAGCGTTCCGCGCGGCTCCGGGCGTGCTGCATACCGTCATCGGTACGACGCAGCGGCTGCTCGACCGGCAGACTCAACCGACGGCCGAGGGCGGCTGCCAAAAGCTCGGGCAGGTCATACCCACGCCTGCGGCGATGCTCACCCGAGGCCGGCACAGCCACAACGACATCAAAGCCAGCGGGCAACGCTTCGGCGAGTGCACCAGCAAGCGGACGAAGCCCCGTTCGCCGGTTGTGAAACTTCAGGTCACGCACAAGACGCTGCCCAATCCCCGTGTAGGCAAAGACAGAGTGCACATGGTCGAGGTCAGGGGCCAGTTCCAACACGGGAGCTGGGTCCAGGCCAGCCCGACACCCATCACAAATCCCCGACCCCGCTCCCCCACACGACCCACAACGCCCAAACAACACCATGCCGCGACCGTACGTCGCCCCCATGACACTCACCCTCCGCGCGCATTCCACCACAACAGGGGCCAGGCCCCAGGTGTAGTGAAGCAACCACAGAACGCAGTCAACTCAACCGAACAGGGACCACAAATGCAAAGATCTCACTTTCAGCGCGTGAACAACTACAAGAGGGGCCAGGCCCCGGCGCAAGGCCCCGGCGCAGGGAGGTACTGAGCCGGCAAGGCCGGAATCCACAGCGCGGGTCGAGGAGCCGCAGGCGACACCAGCGAGTCCCGATCCGGCTTTGCCGGTCGGGACGGACGCGGCCTCCGGCCAGC
>CAZFBD010000084.1:0-16802 GCA_964517125.1 uncultured Acidimicrobiales bacterium | reverse complement strand
ACATTCTCGACGTGATCTCGGAGGGCACACCGGTCGCCGAGATCATCGCCGACGGCTGCCTCGACGACGATCTGGCACAGACCCTCGTGGACACTCTGGGCCTCCGGTCCCTGATGGATCGGGCGTTCCGCAAGCTGTCGACGGGAGAGACCAGAAAGGTCATGCTCATCCGGGCGCTCACCAGCCGCCCTGAGCTTCTGGTTCTGGACGAACCGTTCGATGGCCTTGATCACGACTCGCTCCACTGGTTGCAGGACCACCTGAGCACGTTGGCTGAGACGGTCCCGATGGTGCTCGTGCTCAATCGGTTCGACGAATGCCCGGACTTCATCACGCATGTCGCCTACGTCGATGACGGACGCCTTCTGCATCAGGTCGATCGTGCTGACGAGCGCGCTTTTGCCGAACTCCATCAGCTGCTTCACCTGAAGACGAGCGATCTCGAGGTGCCCATGGCGGACACGGCAATCGAGCTCCCGCCGTTGGACCCAAACGAACCATTGGTCCAGCTCACCGGAGCGACCGTTCGCTACACCGACAACACGGTGTTCGAGAACCTCGACTGGACGGTCGAAGCGAACCAGCACTGGCAGGTGACCGGACCGAACGGCAGCGGCAAGACGTGCCTGCTTTCGCTCATCACCGGCGACCATCCGCAGTGCTACGTGAATGACATCAAGGTCTTCGGTTTCCAGCGCGGAACCGGTGAGAGCATCTGGCAGATCAAGCAGTACATCGGATATGTCTCCACCGCGCTGCAATGGGAGTACCGGGTTGGCACGAGCCTGAGGAATGTCATCATTTCCGGCTTCTTCGACAGCATCGGCCTCTACATGAAGAGCACCGACACACAGAAGGCAATCGCCGACGATTGGCTGACACTGCTTGGCATGGCCGACCGCGCCGACGAGCCGTTCAACGGCATGTCGTTCGGCGAGCAGCGCCTGGCGTTGATCGCACGTGCGATGGTGAAGCACCCGCCGTTGTTGATCCTCGACGAACCATGCTTGGGGCTCGATGACATGAACAGGCAACTGGTGCTGGCGCTTATCGAACGCATCTGCCAATCGAGCGAGACAACGGTGCTCTACGTGAATCACCGGCTCGAGGACAGGATCCAGGGGATCGAGAAACACTTGGCACTCGGGTAGCGGGCGTATCGGTCGTGCAGCACGACGGTCGAGGCGATGGCGCTGCATGCTGTCTTTGCCCGAACCGAGTAGACATGGGCTGCAGCAACGACTGAGGGAACGGGGAGCACACCATGTCGACGGCACGTTCACGGGCGGACATCGTCACGACCTACTTCGAACGGCTCACAGCCAGCGACAACGCCGGGATCATCGCGCTGTTTGCCGAAGACGGAACGGTCGAGTCGCCGGTCCTGGGAACGATGGACGCCGCGCCATTCTTCGAGACGCTGGGGGATGCGTCTGAGCAAAACGTGCTCACCGTTCACCGCATCATGAGTTCCGACGACGACCGGTTCTTCGCTGCCCACTTCACCTATGACTGGACGCTCAGCGGCGGAGGCGACGTGACCTTCGACGGAGTTGACCTCTTCGAGTTCAACGATGACGACCAGCTGGCATCGATGAAGATCTTCTACGACACGCACCCGACGCGTTCGGAAGTCGGCAACAAGTACGAGCGCCCAAGCTGAAGAACCGGCCGGCCGCATGCTCCTGGAGCGCCGTCGACGATCTACGGTTCGGTCATGAACGATTCTGTTGAGCCGATCCTGTACGACGCATCCAGCGTTCCGTTGGCCAGAGTTGTCCTCGTCCACGGGGCGCTCGACCGATCCATGGCATTTCGCGGCGTCCTACAGCGGCTGTATCAGTACGACGTCCTTGCGTACGACCGACGCGGCTACGGCGCCTCTGTCGGGTTGGAACCCGCATCGTCGATCGACGATCACGTCGACGACCTCCTCGCAGTGCTCGATGAAACGCCAAGTGTGGTGATCGGGCACTCGTTGGGTGGCGCCATCGCAATGTTGGCTGCTGTCTCAAGGCCCGATCTCGTTCAGTCGCTCGGCATCTTCGAACCACCGCTTCCTGGGATCCAGTTGCCAACCGATGAGGCACCAACGTCGGCCAGCTTCCCGGAAGATCCCGAACACCTCGTGCGATGGATGTATCGGCGAGTGGTAGGAGAGTCGGCCTTCGAGCGCATGGACGGTCGTGCACAACGGGCGCTGGTCGACGAAGCTCCGGCGCTGCGGGCCGACCTTGAGAGTGTTCGCGACATGGCCGAACCCTTCGACCCAACAGTGGTGACGGCCCCAACGATCGTTGCCTACGGCGGCGACTCGGTACCTCGCCACATCTCCCGAGCAGAATGGCTCGCCGACCAGATTCCCAACGCCGCGTTGTTCGAAGCGGCAGGTGCGCAACACGGATGCCACCGAACACATCCGGAGGCGTTCGCGAACTTCGTGATCCAGGCCGCCGGTCTGGCAACCGACGGCTAGGCCGGACCGACACCACCGGTTCGTCGTTCGCCTGCTGTCCAACACGCGCCGATGGGCCCGAAGTTTGTCTCAGGGAGTGTCCGTTCGGCGATAGCCGTATGGAAGCGCAAGGCGGTGGGCTGCGAGGAGCTCGCTGTCATCGAGGAGGGTCTCCACGTCGGTATCGACGCACATGTGACCGTCATCGAGCACGACGGCGCGGGTGCAGGTGGCGAGTGCGAACGGGAGATCGTGAGTGATGATCACCTGGGTCTGGGGGAGCGTGGCCAGCAGGTCGGCCAGCTCGTGTCGGCCGACAGGGTCGAGGCCGGACGTGGGCTCATCAAGGACCAGGACATCGGGATCCATGGACAAGACCGTGGCGATCGCCGCTCGCCGTTTCTCTCCTCCGCTCAGGTGGTGGGGCGTCGTGTCGGCGAGGTGTGTGGCGGAGACAGCGGAAAGCGCGGACGTGACCCGCTGTTCGATCTCGTCGCGTGGAAGACCGAGGTTGGCCGGCCCGAAGGCGACATCTTCGCCCACGGTGTGCATGAACAGCTGATCGTTCGCATCCTGGAAGACGAGGCCGACCTTGCGGCGAATCTCACCGAGCGTTTCGTGACCAAGGGGCAGACCCCCGACCGAGACTGTCCCAGCCTGCAAGGGGAGTACGCCGTTGAGGTGGAGCGCCAGCGTGGTCTTGCCCGAACCGTTCGGTCCCAGAATGGCCACGCGTTCACCGGCGGGAACGACCATGTCGAGCTGGTCGAGAACCGGCCGGCTCGACCCCGGGTACGCGAACGAGAGGCCGGTGATTTCAATGGACGCCCCGGCGGTCATACGAGGGTGACTCCGCCCAGAATCAGAGCGGCGAGCAGAGCAGGCATCAGTGCAAGAAGAAACTCGCTGCGTGCACTCGTCTGCGGTTCGATCTCGGGCATCGCCCCGGTGAATCCACGCGCCGCCATGGCATCGTGTACCCGCTCGCCGCGTTCATATGTGCGGACGAAAAGCGCGCCGGCGGACGAGGCGATTGGGCGTGCCTGCCAGAGCCAGCGTGGATCGTGACCCCGGGCGACCATGGCCCGGCGCATTCGGGCCAACTCGTCGACGATCAGGTCGAGATAGCGAAACATGAACCCAATGATGCCGACGATGGCGTTCGGAACGCGAAGCCTGGTGAGTCCGGCGAGGAGATCGGGGATCGGAGTGGTCGCCGTCACGATGATGCTCGCAGTGGCGCCCATGGTCGCTTTCGCGATGATGTTCCACGAGGCCCAGAGGCCGTCGACCGAAAGTGCGACCGGACCCACGTCGACCTGTTCGCCATCGCCCACGAAGGGCAGGAAGAAGGCGAACGTAATGAACGGGAGAATCGCAGCAAGTCGCCCCAGGACCAACCCTGGCCGCAGCCGGGCGGTGGCGACCACGATGGCGAGCACGCACGCGTCCAGAAGCAACGCGACGACCGCTTCACGAGGCGTGAGAGCCACAACGATCACGAATGCAAACAGACCTGCCAACTTCGCCTGCGGAGTGAACTGGTGAATCCGGCTCGATCCGTGCTGATGGAGATGGCGATGCTGGAGGCTGTGGGGTGCGGTCATGAAGGTGCAGGCGGGGACGCCCGTAGACGCCGCGGCGCGAACGCCAGACCCCAACCAACGACAAGGGTGAGCGCCACCCCGGCGCTCCCGGCAACCGCCAGGCTCAGCTGATCGTTGTCGATGCCTCGCGTTGCGTAGTCGGCAAACAGTCCGTTGCTGAACGCATGGTCTTCAGCGCTGTCGGCGAAGCCCTGTTCCTCGGCCACCCGCTCCAGCCCATCGGGAGAGCTCGCCGCAAATTGGCTCACGACGGCAGCCATGAAAATGGCAGCAAGCACACCACCGATCAGGAACGTGCGTGCGCCCACCCGTTGCCGCCCTGCCGGCTGCGTTGGCGCCAGATCTGCGGCGCCCACGACCAGATCGGGACGGCTGGCCAGCACAGCGGCGACGACAAGCCCGGTGATGACACCCTCGCCGATGCCGATGAGCGTGTGCACGCCAACCATTGCGCCAAAGACCGTGTCGAACGGCACCGGTGCCGAGGCACCAAAGAGCCACTGCAAGGAGAACGAGACGGCGGCGAGGACGACGGAGGCCCCGGCGGCGAGTCCGCTCGCTCCAACCACTCCGCTGCTGTCATTGGGGAGGAGCCGTCGGAACAGCCGAAACAGGGCCCATCCGCCGAATGCGGGCACGATTGCCATGTTCAACGTGTTGTACCCAAGGGCAGTCAGGCCGCCGTCGGCGAACATGAGCGCTTGCACCACGACGACGACGGCAACAACCAACGAGCCGACCCACGGGCCCAGCAGAATGGCCGCAAGTGCCCCGCCCAGGAGGTGGCCGGTCGTTCCCGACGCAACCGGAAAGTTGAACATCTGAGCTGCGAAAATGAAGGCAGCACTGACTCCAGCGAGCGGGATCTGTCGATCTCCCAACTCTCGTGAGCTTGCCCGAAGTGCCATCGCCAGAACGGCACCAGCAGCAACTGCGGCCACCGCTGCAACCGAGGGTTCCAGGAATCCATCAGGGGCATGCAACGCCACGATCATCACAGCCTCCTTCACCTCCACTGCCCGACCCGCTGCACCGTATTGCCGACCCCTCGCTACTGCAAGTCGTTTGCAATAGGCAATCCGTGACGAGGCCACAACACTCGGCCGCAGCGTGTGTTCTACCCTGTGGGCGTGAATCTTGAAGCTGCGTTGCACTCCCGGGGCTGCCGAGTCACCCACGCTCGCAGCGTCGTCTGGGATGTTCTGATGGAGACCGGTGAGCACCTCAGCGCGTCTGCCATAACCAGCCAGGTGCACGACGTCGATCCGGCCATCAACGAATCGTCGGTGTACCGGACGCTCGGTCTGTTCACCGACCTCGGCCTCGTCCGCGAATCGCGGCTCGACGACACCACGATGTGGGAACCATTCCACGAGGATGCGGCGATTCACCTCATCTGTTCAGGGTGCGGAAAGGTGATCCACCACGACACCGAGCTGGTCAATCGCCTGCGCGCGGCGCTCGATCGAGATGTCGACTTTGTTCCCGAAGAGATCGACGTGCGTGTTTCGGGCCGATGCAAGGACTGCGCGACCGACCCCTAGCCACGCCGCCATTCCTGGCGTCCAAATCAGGCGGCACGCTCCGTGAACAGCTGCTCGCAGCCGGTTCCATCGAGTACGGCGTCGACCCGGCTCCGATCGGACTCGGTCAGCGCCGCATGGGCCTCGCGAAGCCAGGCAAGGCACTTGCCCTGGTAGCCGAACGGCGCCTGGCGGTACTCCCGTCGCTGTCCGTCTCCGCTGGCAATCTGGCAGGCCACCTCGTCGGCCCCTGACGCCAGCGCCTGTGCGTTGGCGACGAGGAACGGTGCATACGTTCGACCGCACTCGACAAGAAGGTCGTTGATCGCTGGGTCGAGTTTCTCGAGGACCGACCATCCACCGTCGTCATCGACCGGTAGCCACGAAAGGTCGTCGGCTCGTTCGACCCAACGAATCACCTTGGGCGCCTCATCGACGGCGATCTGCATGGACGTGGGGTCGAACTGCACGAGCTGCGTGAGCTGGCCGAAGATGCCGAAGTCCCCGCGGCCCGGTCGTTCGCCGAGAAGGAAGTCTCCACGCGAGAAACGGGCCTGCATGATGGCGAGCACCCGCCGATACGACGCCTCGATGAGCGGGGTGTTCCACTCGGTCGAGCCGACCATCGCACGGCGGCCGATCTGGCGGTTGGTGATGAAGTCGTAGCCCTGCTGGGCCTGGTCAGAGTCGAGCTGCAGGTTGCCGCCGAGCGGGAGCAGCTTGCCTGCCTTGTCGATGTCGGGTTCGTAGGCCCAGCGGTAGTGGTACATCATCTTGGTGACCCACTCGTCGCCGAAGTCTTCGAGCAGCATGTCGATGAAGGCCAGCGCCGGGTCGGTCGGAACAACGCTGCGACCGGAATGCTCGGCTTCCAGGCGCATGATCTGCGGCGAGGAATCCACGGTCACGTCGTCGTACCCGTCGCCGGATTCGTTGGGGTAGGCAATCACCGGGATGATTGGGACGGGTGGCGGAGGCAGGTCGTCCCATTTCGAATCGCGGAGCACCCAACGGAACGGAATCTGCCGATACCGCAGGACGGCGCGCATCTTGCGGGTGTACGGCGACCAGTACTGGCCGGCGAGGACGAGTGGGTGGGCAGCCTGATCGCTCATGCGACTGCGCGCTCCTTGACGAGTTGCATCATCTCCCGGGCCACCATCGGACCGGCGTTCTGGTTCTGACCCGTGACCAGGTTTCCGTCGACCACCCAATGGTTGGCGAACGGATCACGGAACTTCGTTTCGCTTTCGAACTCGGCCCCAACACCGCTCAGCTCCCGTTCGGGGTGGTGTGGGGTCGAGGCGATGTCGAGCTCTTCCACCTGCTTGTTGGTGACCGCGCTGATCCTGCGGCCCTTCACCAAGGGTTCCCCGTTGGAGTCCTTGGCGTTGAGCAGCCCGAGTGGGCCGTGGCACACGCCCCCGATGACCGCTCCCTTCGCGTTGGCCTCGGTGATCTTCTGCGCCAGCGGTTCGGAGAAGCCGAAGTCGAAGGCTGCTCCCCAACCGCCGGCAAGGAACACAATGTCGTAGTCGGTCATGTTGAGGTCGCCAACGGCGAGCGAGTTGGTGACCTGATCCATGAACTCGTCATCCGCAAGGAACCGGTCGTCTTGGGCGGTGCGCAACACCGGCTTGATCGACTGCGGGTCGACGGGAATGACGCCGCCTGCGGGGCTGGCCACGTCCACATCCATCCCCGCATCGAGGAAGGCGTAGTACGGCACTGTCATCTCGCTGGCGAAAACGCCCGTCGGCTTGCCGATTCCCATCACTGCGGTGTTCGTGGCGATCACGACGGCTCGTTTGCCCGCCAGATCGAACTCGACACGCTCGGCATCTTCGGGGTGCATGCCGGCCTTCTGCAGCAGTTTGCGAAGGGCGCGAGCGGGCGGGGGAGGGCTCTTCATGGGATTCCTTCGGTTGATTGAGGCATAGGGCCACGGGTTGTTTCGTTCGGCGACCGAACGGCTGCGCTCCCGCGCAAGTGCGGTGCGGAGCTGATCGAAGATGTGGGTGGCCGATGGGTCACGCCAACGGTTCACCGCCTCGATCGGGTCGTTGTCCAGGTCGTACAGCTCCCACTGATCGGGAATGGCGTGGTCGCGGTACTCGTCGCCACCGGGGCCGGTGGCGGTCAGGTGGCGTTCGTGCGGCTCGGTCCATGTTGCGGGGTCGTCGAACGTGCGGACCAGCTTCCACAGCGTCCCATCGACGCGATGGACGAGCCCCTCGAAGTTGGAGGCCACGTGCGCTGGCACCTGGATGCGCAGCGGCGCTGGCGGGCCGTCGACCCGGCCGAGGCGGCGGCCAACTCCCGACGCACCCGTGTCGCCTTCCGGCATGTTGTCTCGCGTCAGCAGGTAGACGGCTCGGTCACGATCGGCGCTCGCCGGCTCCTCGACGACCGACATGAGGTCGCTGCCGGGGAGTGGGTGAACCTCGGAAAATGACGGCCGCAACGATGCGGCCGCCGTCGACTCGTCGATACCCGCCGCTGCCAACAGTGTGGGGACGATGTCCACATGTGATGTGGGCGCGTCGGCGACCACCGTCCCGGTTGTGGCGTTCGGCCCGATCCGAGCGATGGAGAACGGGACTCGGGTGGCCTCGTCGTACAGGTTGAACCACTTCTGGTGCAGCCCACCATGAGCGCCCAGGAGCTCACCATGATCCGAGGTACGCACGATCACGGCATCGCGTGAACCGCCCGGGCCGGTTACAGCCCGACGAACCTGATCGACCGCACCATCGACCTCGGCGTGCAGTCGGTGGTACAGGTCCCGATAGCGCTGGTCGTTGTTCTTGTAGGCGCGCTCCACTGCAGGTGCCGGGCCGTAGGTGGATGGATAGGAGGCACGGAACGCCGCCTGCGCCGCAGGCTTGCTCGCCAGGTCCTCGTCGGCGGTTGGCGAAGCGGCGACGTTGGGCGGATCGTGGGGCGATGGATGCTCGAGCGGAGTTCCCCGCCGAACCCATGCGGGGAACAGCACGATGTCATGCGGGTTCACGAAGCTCGCCACCAGAAGAAAGGGGCGTTGAGCGTCTGCGTCACCGTCCGCCCGGCGGGCGTAGCGATCCTGCAACCAGGCCACGACGCGGGCCGCGATCAACGGGTCGCGGCGCACTCCGCAATTTGCCAGCCCGGCACCGTGAGGCTCGGGGCCGATCCAACCGGAGAACCCGTACGGGTCCAGGGGATCTGCCGCCCGATACGCGGCGACCGCCGCCTCATCGACCGCACCGTCGTCGTCGTTCGTGGCAAGAGGATTGCCGTCATTGTCGGTCAGATCGGCGTGGGAGATGTGCCACTTGCCGTCGTAGTGCGTGTCGTACCCGGCGGTGCGGAACCAATGGCCAAGCGTCGGAACCTCTCCCTCTGGGAGCCAACGCATGCGGGCATCGTCGGCCATCTTGCCGAGCCCGTCGGTCTGGGTGACGCCGTGCACATCGGGGTACTGGCCAGTGAAGATTGTGGGCCGGCTCGGCACGCAGGCGAGTGAGCCCGTGTAGTGGCGCCTGAAGTTGACCGCATGGTCATCGAACCAGGCAGCTCCGGTCAGCGTGCTTCGCCGCCACGCCTTCGTCTCTTCGGATTCGTATGGGGGAGCGGCACGTTCCTGGTCGGTCATGATGATCACGACGTCGGGGCGCTCGGTGCCCGCGTGCGAGTTGGGGCCGTTGCTCATGACGGTCGCTTCTCCAGGAAGTGGGCGTTCAAGCCTTCGAGCATCTCGACGGACGAATTCGCCAGCCGCTTCCCGACCGCCTTGGCGATGGCCTTCTGCGGGGGTCGCGGTCCGGTCCTGATGTGGGTCTCGACCCATGCCATCGTGTCCTCGCCTGAGGCTCCCAGCCTCCACGTGTTTGTGACAGAACGAATAACCGGCGGCAGGCCCGTGATCTCATAGGACAGCGTGACGCCCGGATCCCACGAGGTCACCGTTTCGACCACGGTGGTCCGACCCATCTGGATGCGTCGAGTCATGCCGACGTCCTCGGTCTGCTCGGTCAGCAGGCTCGAGTGGTCGACGAAGTCTGCCCAGGAGCTGATCGACTCGAAGTCGGCCAGGACGGCCCAGACTTCGTCGGGAGTTGCCGGAAGCACCGCAGTGCGGGTCACTGTGGTCATCGTGCGCAATCAGCCGTTGGCGATGGCATCGATGATGACCTGGCAGAGCTCTTCCGGGGCGTCTTCCTGAAAGAAGTGGTTTGCACCGGCGATCGTCACGTGCGGTTGTCCATTGGCCCCCGGCACGAACTTCAGGAACGGCTTGTCGCCGCCAGCGGTTACCGGGTCGCCGTCGCTGAAGCACGTGATGAACGGCTTCTCCCACTTCGTGAACACCTCCCAAGCAGCCTTGTTGGCATCGGCCGCAGGGTCGTCGGGCTGCGTCGGGACGAGCGAGGGGAAGATGCGTGCACCTTCCTTGAAGCTGTCGTCCGGGAACGGCGCATCGTACGCCGCGATCTCTCCCTCGGAGAGCTCGGTGTTCGTGGCGGCGTTCAGCAGGAACCCGATGTCGAAGACCGGTGTGGTCTGGCTGAACTTCTGCCAATTCATGAACGCCTCACTGGGCTGTTGCTCGCCCGTGGGGAGGCCGGTGTTGCCGACGATCACCCGGTCGAAGCGGTCAGGGTTCTCGGCGACGAGCCGCAGGCCGACAAGGCCACCCCAGTCCTGCCCGAAGAAGGTGGTGTTGCGCAGATCGAGGTGGTCGATGATCGCCTCCTGCATCCAGGCCACATGCCGCGCGTAGGTGTAGTCGCTCTTCTCGGTCGGCTTGTCGCTCTTGCCGAATCCAACCAGATCAGGGGCGATGACCCGATGCCCAGCGGCGACGAGCAGCGGGATCATCTTGCGGTACAGGTAGCTCCACGACGGCTCACCGTGCATCGCGAGGACGACAGGGCCATCGGTGGGACCCTCGTCGATGTAGTGCACACGGAGGGTGCCACCATCCTGATCCGAGATCTCGACGTAGTTCGCCGCGAACGGGTAGTCGGGCAGATCCGCAAAACGTTCGTCGGGTGTGCGTAGTGATTCCATGGCTGGTTCCCCTTTGTGGGTTTCGGATTCTCAGTTTCAGCTGGTCAGTTTCGAGCCGTCATTGACGGCTCATCTCGGCGGCGGCTTCAGCGTCCCTTGCCTCGGCGTCCTGCCGGGAGAGGATCTGGATCTCCACCTCGTGGAGGGTTCCTTCGAACGGGAAGGGGGCTTCGTAACGCGGCGACACGGGCGAGCCGTGATCGAAGGCGATGCTGGGGCCGACCGACGACATCATTCGCATGAAAAGGGGCAGCTCGGCCTGCCCGGCGGCCGCTCCATCCACCGTGATGAACATTTCGCCGGCCATTCCTGCTCGTCGTCGAAATTTGACGACGAGTTCGCTATCGTCGTCGGGGAGTTCCACATCGGACTCCAGAACGGTGTGTTCGTCGAACGCGTTGTAGTCGACGACGAGCCGGTCGTTCTGCACAAAGACCGACATTCCGGAGTTCTCGGTGCCTGTGGCGAAGAGGACGCCGCCTTCACCGGCGGAGCGGGTCACTCGGGCAGTGAGGTCGAAGCTGCGTCCGGCAATCGGGGCCGACGCCTGACCCGGCATCGGCGACATCGGCGGCCGATACACGTATCGGCGTTCCGGTGGGTGAGGGGAGTTGGGGCGGAACCGAGCGCCGAACAACTCGAACATGCGGTCGTCGAGCGGAAGTACACCGTGACGGTCCGCCTCCTGCCACCACAGATCGATCATCTCGCCAAGCTTCTCCGGCTCGGATTCGGCCAGATCGTTGCTCTCCGACCAATCGTCGGAGAGCCGGTACAGCTCCCACGGTTCGGTGTCGTAGTCGCCGCCCTGGGTGTGCTTGCACACGGCCTTCCACAACGATGTCTGGTCGCCGGCGACCAACGCCCGGCTACCGCTCATCTCGAAGTACTGGAGGGTGTTCGTCGCTGGAGCCGCAGCATCACCCAGCACGCTCGCGAACGAATGGCCGGTCACGGGTAGCTGTTCGACGCCCCGATGGGTGGCGGGTGGCGTGACGCCGACGAGGTCGTAGATGGTCGGCACGATGTCGGACACGTTCACGAACTGGTCCCTCTTCGACCCGTTCTGAGAGGCGTCGATGTGGCCCGGCGCGTGCACGATCATCGGCACATGGACGCCGCCTTCGTGGGTGTTCTGCTTGTACCACTTGAAGGGTGAGTTGCCGCACTGCGCCCATCCCCACGGGTAGTTGGTGTGGCTGTGGGGGCCGCCGATGTCGTCGATCTTGTGGATCGCCTCGTCGGGCGTCTCGAAGATGCCGTTGAAGAACTTCATCTCGTGCATCACACCGAAGGGACCGCCCTCTTGGGACGCGCCATTGTCGGACAACACGACGAACACGGTGTTGTCGAACTGGTCGACCTCCCGCAGCCCCTCGATCAAGCGTCCGATCTGATCGTCGGTGTGGTCGAGGAAGGCTGCGAACGCTTCCTGGAGGCGACAGGCAAGTCGCTTCTGGTTGTCGGGAAGGTCATCCCACGCATCGACGCCAGGATTCCTCGGCGCCAGCTGCGTGCCCTCGGGAATGACGCCCATCTCCAGTTGACGCTGGAACCATCGCTCCCGCACGACGTCCCAGCCCTCGTCGTAGGCACCCTTGTACTTCTCCAGATAGCTGGCGGGCGCCTGATGCGGCGCATGGGTGGCACCGAAGGGCAGGTAGGCGAAGAACGGGCGGTCCGGCCGCACTCCCTTGGCGTCGGACACCATCTTGAGCAGCTGATCGATGAGGTCTTCGGAGACGTGGTAGCCGTCCTCGGGTCTGGCTGGCGGTTCGATCGGGTGGTTGTCGCACACCAACTCGGGATGGAACTGGTCGGTCTCTCCCTCAAGGAAGCCGTAGAAACGATCGAACCCGCGTCCCAACGGCCACTGGTCGAACGGTCCGGCGGCCGAACACTGTTCCATCGGCGCGAGATGCCACTTGCCCGCGCAGAAGGTCGTGTACCCGGCGTCTCGCAGCACCTCGGCCACGGTTGCTGCATGGTTGCTGATGTGCCCGAGTTGGTTGGGGAATCCGGTGCGGAAGTTGGACACGGCCCGCATGCCGACCGCATGCTGCGAGCGGCCGGTCAGCAGCGAGGCTCGAGTGGGGGAGCACAGTGGCGTCACGTGGAAGTTGGTGAACTGCAGGCCGTTCGCAGCGAGCGCGTCCACGTTGGGGGTATCGATGTCCGAGCCGTAGCAACCGAACTGGGCGAAGCCCGTGTCGTCGAGCAACACGAGCACCACGTTGGGTGCCTCGCCACCGGGGTGCGGCGGGTCGTCGAACCACGGCTCGGAATCGGCGATCGTTCGACCGATCGTCCCCTCGAATCGGCTTGCTCTCGTCATGTGGGCCCCCAAGCGATCCGTGGTCGGGTTCCCCTCCCGACGCTCGATGTCTGGATGGACCCTAAGGTATTGGGATAAGGCATGTCAAAAGGTTATGCGATAGAGTATCCCAATTGTTCTGAACCAGTTCCTGAGCCGATCGTGAGGACGATGTTGATCGAGGCGCACACCGACGAGGCTGAGTCGCAGGTTGCCGATGGCCGCACTGCTCGGCGGGAGCGGGGACGGCTCCTGGTCATCGATAGCGTCATCGACCTTGTCTTCGAGGGGAACGCACCGCCGACAGCCGAGCAGGTTGCTGCGCGCGCGAACGTTTCGATGTCCACCCTGTTTCGCTACTTCGAGACCTTCGACGATCTGCGAAACCAGGCTGCAAGCCGATTCTTCGAGCGCTACGCCGACCGCTATGAGGTTCCTGATCTCGGCCGTGGATCGTTCGACGACAGAATCGACAACTTCGTTACATCCAGGCTCGAGCTTCACGAGCTGAATCATCCAATGTCCAGGCTGATCCGCCAGAAGGCTCCCGAAGTCGCCGGTACACACCAGCGACTGGACCGGCTCCGAGGCGAACTGGCCCGGCAGGTCGGCGAACACTTCAACGCGGAGCTGGCCAGTACGACTCCGGCCATTCGGGAAGACGTGGTCGCCGTCGTCGCCACGCTGACCTCATTCGAGGCGTGGGATCAACTTCGCAATCACCACGACCGGAGCCCAGCGCAGATCCGTCGTGCCTGGAAGTCGACGCTCGCCGCCATCCTCTCGGTCAATCCGCCAGCGTAGCCCGTCCTGCAAGCCTGGTCTCAGCTGTAGGTGGGCCTCAGCGGGCCGCCGGACGTGCGACTGGTGCTGGCTGCGTGCGATCGCGTGCGGAGCCGCTGGGGAAGGTGAGCCCCACCATCAGCGCTGCGGCCAGGTACGAGACGGCGATGAAGATGTAAGCCCGTTGGATGCCGACGAACGACCCTTCGCCACCTGCAGCGACGAGGGCGATCACGATGGATACGCCGAGGCCGTACATCACCTGGCGAACCGTGTTGAACGTCGCACCCGCAGTACCGAATTGGGCTGCCGGGATGTCGGATATTCCGGCCGACGCCCACGTTGCGACGGTCAGACCGATGCCAACGCCCGTGATCATGCCAATCGGAACGAATTGGTTCCAGACCGCCGGAGCCTCGTCCAGAACAAGCGCATACAAGGCGTATCCGGTCGCGCAGAACACACAGCCAATAGCCAGGATCCACCGGTGACCGATTCGGTCGGCCCAGCGTCCTGCGAACGGCGAGACGATTGCCGCGAGCACGGGTGCGGGAGCGAATGCCAGACCAACCTCGCGTACCGGCAAGTCCCAAATGTCCTGGAGCAGCAGCGAGCTCACCAATGCTCCAGACGCGAACCCCAATCCGTACAGCGAACCGGCGACGTTGGTGCTCGTGAACGATTGATACTTGAAGAGGTCGAGGTCAAGGAGGGGCTCGGTCCGGACCCGACTCCGACGAACCAGCAGCATCGTGAGCACCACCCCGATGACCGCAGCTGCGATCACCCGGACATCGCCCAAGCCCCATGCATCGGTCTGAGTGATCGCGAGCATCACGGAGCCAACACCGGCCGTACCGATGGCCACGCCGAGCCAGTCGATCTGCCCGGTTGCGTCGGGGTTCTTCGACTCACGAAGCAATCGAGGACCGATGGCCAACACGATCAGGCTGAGTGGAACGTTGAGCCAAAAGATCGCTCGCCAGGAGAACAGGTCGATGAGGATCGACCCCACCACAGGTCCGACGACCGCTCCGAGCGCTCCGGCGGCGCCAGCGATGCCGATTGGCGTGGAGCGGCGACTCGCTGGGAACTCGGGCAGCATGACTGCGAAGCCGGCAGCGATCGTGATTGCGCCACCGAGTCCCTGAACCAACCGGCCGGCGATGAGTGCAAGGCTCGAAGGCGCCAGCGCGCAGATCGCGGAGCCGACGGCGAACACCGCCACGCCGGGCAGGTACACGCGCTTTCGCCCGATGCTGTCGGAGAGGCGACCGGCGGCCAACAGGAAGGCGCCAACCACAAGGTTGTAGCCGCTGATCACCCAGCTGAGTTGCGTGTCTGTCGCTCCGAAATCCTGCCGCATCGATGGAAACGCAACATTGACGCTGCTCAGGTTGATGACGGCGAGGAACACCACAAGCGTGGTCACCAGCAGCGCCCACCATGCTCGGGTGGGGATCGACTCGTCGGCTGGACTCACCTTTCGACTCTACGGGAGATGGGTGGGTGAGGCGGTGCCGGAGTCGGCCGGTTGCTGGCAAATGACGACAGTCGTCGTTTGGCCGAGTCGCTACGCCGCGGCGCTTCGCTCTTCCTTGATGCTCCTGGCGACGAGGACGAGAGCGACTGCAGCCATGAAGGCGGTGAAGATGAGCGAACTCACGCCTGTCGCAACGAGACCCACGACGACGACGAGCACCGCTGCGACCACGTAACCGGCGATGCGGAGGCCGTGGTTGTGGGCCGTGGCGTTGTGGTCGAGGCCCGCATTGATGATCGCCTGGGAGACGAAGAAGAGCGCAAGCGCCATCGCGAGCAGGAGCCGGGTCTCGTCCTTCAACGCCTTGGATGCGTCGTCGATGCTGTGCGCAAAGACCTTCTTCGCTCCAACGCCGAACATCACCAGCGATGCGGCGAGGATACGGTGGCCCTCTCGGGGTGTGATCGTTTCACCCGAACGAACATCACCACCAACATGGCTCGCACGAGGGCATAGGCAACAGCGAACTGCGCCCCGAGCTCGCCGAACGCCCCACTCACAGAGAGGCCCATGGCTGCCACACCGATCATCTGGATCAGCACGAGCAGCCGATGCCAGGCGTCGTCGACGAAATAGCGGTTCTGGTAGAGGGTCTCGCCGGTCCACGCCCACCAGACGACAAAGAGGAGCACACAGAACTGGCCGAACCCGGTGAGGGTGAGGTTGCTGCTGAGGAAGTTGCCGATCTGGATGAGCGTTGCCACGTAGACCAGGTCGTAGAAGAGCTCGAGCCACCCGACGGCTCGGTCGGTGTGCTTGTGGAAGTGCACATCCTGGTGGTAGCGGGGTGGCCGAAAGAGATCAGACATCGTGTGAACAGTCCTCCAAGTTCAGCGATTTCTAGAGGTTGCCTGAGCTCCAGTTGACGTTCAGCGTGCTGGTGTTGGTGTCCCGCCTCCCACGTGCGGTTCGGGCAGCGGACTCCGGTGAATGGCTACCAATGCGGCACAACCGATGAGGATCGTTGCGATGGCGAGAACCGTGGTTTCGCCGTCGGTGATTGCACCGACGAGGTCCCCGACCTCCCGCGCGATGCCGGCGAGCAGCGCGAGTATGTAGATGGGCCGCGATCGCAAGGCGACGGCGCCTGTCGTCACGATGCCGAGGCCAATCATGCGGCCGGCCCACCGTTGCCCGAGAGCCTCGTCAGCCTCGGTGAAGAAGAACAGTGTCGGATCGAACAACGCCGCAAGACCCACGACGAGTCCCATGATTCCCATCGCTGCAACAAACACGGAAACCCAGATCGGAACGCCCTCGGCTCGAAGCCGATTCTTCGGAGCTCACTCGGCCATTCATTGCCGTAGGTGCCATTGTCGTTGCGGACCCGGCCGCCCGTCAGAACCGCATAGACTCGTCCGAAGAGATCCATGGGTTGAATCGAATCCCAGTGTTCCACAAGCTCGCCGTCGACGACGCGCCAGCGGTCGGGTGATGTTGAAGCCCTTCCGGGTGTTGCCCCGGTGAGACCTCCGCAGGGTCGCGTGCGAGTGGAAGATCACCGTGTCGCCGTCGACGAAGATGT